>NZ_JAGTWY010000001.1:3131442-3862884 GCF_023657445.1 Marinobacter sediminum
AGCATGAGTGTCTACTGACGTCGCACTGTCCGAAATGTGATAAAGAACTTAAGTGGACAAGCAGTCTGCTCATCGGCTGTCCGCACTGCGGAAAAAGCTGGAACGAACTCGATTCCTGCCAACCGTCTGAGATCTCTACAACAGAGCGTCAGCTTTGGGATGACATGGCGACTGCATCCAGCGACGTGGACGAATCACTATTGCAGGACATCTGTCTCGCGATAGTGGTTGCGATGCGTCCTTTCGACTTAGTCTGCGAGTCTGTAAGAAACTGTCCAAAGATAATGGAACACTCCAGGTACGTTGCCCGCGCCTATTCGCTGCTTGAAAGCCCATCAATAAATGCAGCCTGGCGCAAACAGTGCCAAGAGAAGAGAGGCCAGCTGAATTTCTTGGGTCAGGATTTTGTTGAAGCCCCCTGCAACAATTTCCGCTCTCTCTTAGTCAAAGAGTGGTGGGGTCCCAGCGAGCAAGCCCTGCCAACCAAGGAGTTACCTTTCGCCGAAAACGCTTTTTCAGAAACCACTGCTTACATATCTCAATCTAGGCGTGACAAAGCACTGGAGTCGGACGAACAGTCGAACTATCGATTTCAGACAAATGTGATTTCCTTCGCAAAAATACTGGGGTTGAGCGAAGAATCTGCCCAAGACTATTTCAGATGGGATGTGCTGAAATCTCACAAAAACGTCAAGTATTCAACAAGTCGCAGATTCGACCTGCGTGATTTCGGGGAAATCATCCAAAAGCGACCACGCCCAAACGAGTCGATAGAAATATTTCCTGACAACACAATTTTCTCAAGATTCCCGGTAACGTTTGGGCAACTCGCGAATGACGTAATACTGAATCGGGTCGATGGTGGTTTCTCAGATACCCGCGGAGTAAAAAGTCTATTTCTCCATCCCAAAATACTCAAAAAGTGGCTGACTGATCAGCTCATTCGTACCGACGCTCAAGGATTGTCAATGAAGCGTGCCACCAAAGCGCTAAATTGCAGTCGGCAGCACATTCGCAAGCTTGTAGCTGCTAATTTACTCGAATGGGTAGGAGAACATCGGTTTGAACCCAGGGTAGACAATCAATCGTTCTGCGAATATGTCATGCGTTCGGAAAGACTACTTTGATTCGCGGATTCAGCTTTTCCGCTAAGTCTGCCTTTTGAGAGGTATGACTGAAATCGCCATTTAATTCACAATCCGATCAAAACCTTTTTACGCTGCCGCTCTGCCTCAATCACTTCCCGCTTATTGAACACACCCGCCAGATTCCAAATTCGTTGCTAAAGCGAATTCACTTTACCTTCCCTAATTTCAATGCTATTAATTACTGCCATTGAATATAGGTCAATGTTTTAGTTGACCTTTTCCAGAAAAATCTCATGATTCCGTGGGAAAGCGACAACAAATCTCACGTTAAGTCTGACATCTCTAATCGCCATGATGGCGACCCCTCTCTAACCTCCTGATTCCTCAACACCCAGAATCTCACCCCAGCCTTGGACTGACACAGAGTCGGGGAGCTGGTAGGCGAATCGCCTGCCAGCTTTTTCAGTAAAGCATGCATACAAGACAGCGAGGTGAAGGAAGATGTCAGGCAAAACCGTCAACAGTGCGATTCTTCTGCTGGTGATCGGCAACGCCATGGCGTTGCTCTCGGATGTCTTTATCAAACTGCTGGAACCCGGCGCGCCGGTCTTCCAGTTTGCGTTCCTGCGCTGTCTGATCACACTCGCTTTCCTGATACCCCTGGCCGGTCAACTGGACCGTAAGCGCCTGTTTGCGGGCTTCAGGATTCACGCCTTCCGGGCACATATTCATCTCGCCGGCATCCTGTGCATGGTCATCGCCCTGGGCAATCTGCCTCTGGCCACCGCCAACGCAGTGTTCTATGCCGCCCCCATCCTCGTCATGGTTTTATCCGTCATTCTGTTCAGGGAACGCCTGACTCCGCTGAGTGTGATTGCGGTTTTCAGCGGATTCGCCGGCATTGTGGTTATCCTGCGGCCAATGGAATTCAACTGGGCCGCTGTCGCGGCGCTGGGCTCCGCGTTTGCCCTGGCGATCAATGCAGTCATGGTTCGCCGGCTGCCGAAAGCGCAGTCCACGGTGCACAAGCTGTTCCTGAACTACCTGCTGATCCTGCCTGCAGCCGGCGCCCTTGCCTGGTGGGAAGGCGCCGCCTGGGATTCCGGGATACTGATCAGCGCCCTGGGATCATCCCTGTTCATATTGGGTTACAACATCACCGTTTTGTTGGCCTACCAGCAGGTTGATGCCAACCAGGTGACCAGTGCCGAATATACTGGCCTGATCTGGGCTGTGGGTATTGGCTGGGTCGGCTTTGGTGAAGTTCCGGATCTGTGGTTCCTGGCCGGCAGCCTGATGATTGTGGTGCCGCTGATCCTGATCGGACTGCAGCACCGTCGCAAAGAGCCGGCCAGGGGCTTTAACGGCGGGAATGCTCGATTAGCTCACGAGTATTGTGAATGATCCGTGCCATACGGTACTCCGGCGGCACGTGATCATCGAACCCGATATTCATCCGGTATTCACGATGATGGGAATGCCGGTGGTACCGGTCCCTGTGATCACGGTGCCGATATGAGTGCCGGTGCTTGTCCCGGTGATGATGATTACGGTCGTAACGACTGTAATGGTCGCGCTCCCGCTTGTGGTGCTTACGCTTGTGTTTGTGCTTATACCGGCGATCACGGTCATGGTGATCGCGCCGATAGTGGGCTTGCAGAATTCCCTTCTTCTGGTGGCCGGGCGGCATCGCCTTACCCCGGTCCAGCTGTTTCTGGATGCCCGGCGGATGGCCAAACCCCCTGTGGTCATCTGCCATGACTGTCGAGGCACTCACCAGCAGAGCCGCGATGCAGCTTCCAATCAGCAATCGTTTCATGGTGGTTCTCCTGTCCTTCCAGAGACTGAGTAGGCGCGCAGGAACACCCTGAACGCGGCCTGATTTCAGACTATCGAACCAAGAGAAAAAGTCAGCCACTCAACGCCAGCTTTGCACGAACTTTACGGAAGCCGCCGCCGGCTTGACGTTTCGGGCGGGTCAGGTGTCGCTTTCAGTGGCAGAACGCAGATGGGTTTCGATGGCGAATGTGTGCGGGCAGGCATCACCCAGCGTGCGGAGAGACTCTGCCAGACGCAGCAGGTATTCAGAATTGGGCCCACTCGGGCCATTGGCACCGGCAATCTGGCGGGCAATATCGGCCTCCGGCGCATGGCCAAGAAACGCTTCATTATCCTCGGTCGCTATGTAAACCAACCCCTCGGCGTGGCTGCCATCATCAAAGGTCATTTTGGTAGTGAAGCGCAGATAGCCGTTTTTCTCCCGCACATCGAGGTGCTCAAACACTTTGGGAGACACCCGATAAGCCATACCTTTGCAGCGGGCATCCGGGTTTTCGATGAGAGTCACGACCCGCCCGGGGGCTTCCGGTGTTCCCCGGTGGTCATGGGAACCCTGCCAGAACCGGCGCTGCCAGCCATGGATCGTTGCCGGACGTTTCTCCAGAAAAGGAAAATCCACCTTGTAAATCAACGAGCCATAGCCAAAAAGCCAGATGGAATCCACGCCGGAAAAGTCAAAGCGTTTGCGATTGTGTGCAATGGTATCGGCAGACATACATCCCCGTGAGCAATGAAATCCCGATTAACTCTATGTCGTCGCGATGAAGCCGGCAATACCCGTCAACACGATTTCGGCGGCCATCGCATTCCTCTGGGCAATGCCAGAAACAGAAAACACACGGTGCGACTGGTGAAGGTACTGAAAAACGTTTCGATCATTCCGCCGCCACCTCCCCCAGGACGATCCGCGCCATCAGATCCTCAATGCGGCGAATGGTATCTTCTTCTCCTTTACGACCGGTCAGTACCACCTGGGAGCCAATGGTCGAGACATACAACAGAAGTGACAAATCCTCGATACGCTGAGGGTCCCGGCTCAGGCGCTCGAACAGGGTGCAGTTCTGGCGAATACGCGCCGCATCCACCTCTGTTACCAACTCCGCGGCATAGTCGTTGCGGCGGGCATAATCCCTGACGGCAAGTTCGACCTGCAAGCGGCGAATGTTTCGGGAGGCGTCGGTCAGAAGCAATTCCAGGATCTGCCGAAGCTCCGTTTCCACGTCACCGCCCTTCGGCTCCCAGTACTGCAGTTCGTGCAGTCGCCGATCCCGCCAGCGGTCGAGAAAACTGACCACCAGATCCTCATGGTCCCGGAAGTGCCAGTAGAAACTGCCGCGTGTTACCCCTAGCTTCTTGGCCAGTGTCATTACCCGCAACTGGCTGAAACCGCCTGCGGCGACTTCCCCTGCCGCCGCATCAAGCCAGTCGTCACGGGTGAGTTGGGTTTTCTCCACCGCGTTTCGGCCACGGCGTTTGGGGGTCTGGGCTTCATTCATTCCGCAATTGGATCCTGCTCTGGTAAGTCTGGTCGGCGTTGCATAAGCATTCTACATCAACGGCAACCACAACTTTGAAACCGTTGACCACGCCCAAAACATACATTAGTGTATGGACAAACAATACACCAGTGTATGGAGATATCAAGACATCACTTCATATACCTTCGATCACAACGATGTCAGTATCAGGGAGCTGCCAAATGAGTACCGCCCACTACGATGTACACGGCAAAATCGCCGTCATTCGACTGGACAACCCGCCGGTTAACGGCCTGGGCCTGGCATTACGCCAGGGCATTGTGAATGGCATACGCCAGGCAGAATCCGACGATGCGGTGAAAGCCGTTGTGCTCATCGGCTCTGACCGCGCTTTTTCGGGCGGTGCTGACATCAGCGAATTTGGCACGGCCAAAGCCATGACCGAACCCATGCTGCCCACCGTGATCAACTACGTGGAAAGCAGCCGCAAGCCGGTCATCGCCGCCATCAGCGGTGCCTGCATGGGTGGTGGTCTGGAGCTGGCTTTGGGCTGCCATTACCGGATCGCCAAACCGGACGCCCAGATTGCCCTGCCGGAAGTGAAGCTTGGGCTTCTGCCCGGTGCCGGCGGCACCCAACGTCTGCCACGGGTGATAGGCGCCGAGCATGCACTCAACATGATTGTGTCTGGCAGCGCCGTGCCGGCCAAACAGTTCAAGGGCAGTGCGCTGTTTGACGAAATCGTTGATAACGAACTGTTCGACGTCGCCATTGCCTATGCCACCAAGGTGGTCAGCGAAAATTTGCCGCTCAAGCGTGTGCGTGACCTGAAAGCCAAACACGCTAACCCGGAAGGCTTTTTCATGTTCACCCGCAACACCGTGGGTGCCATGGCTAAAAACTACCCGGCGCCGTTGAAGTGTGTGGAAGCGGTGAAAGCGGCTGTGACCATGCCGTTCGACAAGGGCATGGAAGTCGAGCGCGAAGCCTTCGTACACCTGATGCAGACCCCGGAATCCCGCGCCCTGCGCCACGCGTTTTTCTCTGAGCGTCTGACCAGCAAGATCTCGGATGTCCCCTCCGACACCCAGGTTCGTGACGTGAAATCCGTCGGCGTGATCGGTGGTGGCACCATGGGTACCGGCATCAGCATCAACTTCCTGAACGCCGGCATCCCGGTGACGCTGGTGGAAATGAAGCAGGAAGGCCTGGACCGTGGCGTTGCCGCCATCCAGAAAGTCTACGAGGGCCGGGTCAAGAAAGGCCGGATGAGCGAAGACGACGCCAAGGCCAAGATGGCTTTGCTGACACCGTCACTGACCTATGACGACCTGAGCGACGTCGATCTGGTGATCGAAGCCGTGTTCGAAGAAATGGGCGTAAAGCAGTCGGTGTTCGAGAAGCTGGACGAGGTCTGCAAGCAAGGCGCGATTCTCGCTTCCAATACCTCAACCCTGGATCTGGACAAGATCGCCAGCTTCACCAAGCGTCCGGAAGACGTCATCGGCCTGCACTTCTTCAGCCCGGCCAACATCATGAAGCTGCTGGAAGTGGTGCGCGGTGAGAAGACCGCCAAAGACGTTCTGGCCACCGCCATGAAACTGGCCAAAGCCATCAAGAAGACCGCCGTAGTCTCCGGAGTGTGCGACGGCTTTATCGGCAACCGCATGATCAACCAATACCAGCGCGAAGCGTTGCTGATGCTGGAAGAAGGTGCCAGCGTGCAGCAGATTGACAAGGCCATCGAGAAATTCGGCTTTGCCATGGGCCCACTGCGCATGGCGGACCTGGCCGGTGGCGATATCGGCTGGGCCATCCGCAAACGCCAGTATGAGGAAAACCCGGACATGGTGAAGATGGTCGTGGCCGACCGTCTTTGTGAGATGGGTCGCTATGGCCAGAAGACCGGTGCCGGTTTCTACCGTTACGAGCCAGGCAACCGCAACGCCCTGCCCGATCCGGAAGTCGACAAGGTGGTGGACGAGGTTCGCGCCGAACTGGGCATTACCCCGCGCAAGATCAGCAATCAGGAAATCGTGGAGCGCTGCGTCTACGCCCTGGTGAACGAAGGCGCCCAGATTCTGGACGAAGGCATCGCCCAGCGCGCCTCCGACATCGACATGGTGTACCTGACCGGTTACGGCTTCCCCGTGTTCCGCGGTGGCCCCATGCATTACGCCGAAGAAGTCGGACTGCCCAACGTCATTCGTGCCATGCAGGCCTTTACCGAAGACCGGCACACCCAGCCAGGCTTCTGGGAGCCGGCCTCCCTGTTGGCCAAATGTGCCGAGGAAGGCAAGGGTTTCGATAGCAAATAACCGGTCCACGAATTGATCCGGGGCTGCCTTCGAAAAGCAGCTCCGACCTGAGGAGAATTGTTATGTCCAATGATGTAGTCATCGTATCCACAGCCCGCACGCCGCTGGCCAAATCCTGGCGTGGCGGCCTGAACATGACCCACGGCGCCACTCTCGCGGGCCACGCCATCCAGCACGCGGTCGAGCGATCGAAAGTGGACCCCAACGAAATCGAAGACGTGCTGATGGGCTGTGCCCTGCCAGAAGGGTCCACCGGCAATGACGTTGCCCGCATGGGTGCAATTCGCGCCGGCCTGCCGGTCACCGTTGGTGGCGCGACCATCAACCGTTTCTGCTCCTCCGGCCTGCAGGCGATCGCCATGGCCGCTCAGCACATCGCCGTGGACAAGGTGCCGGTGATGGTTGCCGGCGGTGTGGAATCCATTTCCACCGTTCAGGCCAACGTCAACCAGAACTACTTCATGGAGCCCTGGCTGGCGAAGAATAAGCCGGAGCTCTACTGGTCCATGCTCGATACCGCCGAGACCGTGGCCAAGCGTTACGACATCAAGAAAGAAGACATGGACGAGTACGGCGTTCGCAGTCAGCAGCTGGCCACCCAGGCCCGCGAAGACGGCAAGTTCGACGACGAAATCGTGCCCATCACCACCACCATGGGCGTTGCTGACAAAGCCACCGGCCAGCTCAGCAGCCAGGAAGTAACCGTCAGCCAGGACGAAGGTATTCGTCCGGGTACGAACCTGGAAGGCGTGAGCAAGATCCGCTCCGCGATGGAAGGCGGTGCCGTCACGGCCGGCAACGCCAGCCAGTTCTCCGACGGCGCCTCCGCGTGCGTGCTGATGGACAGCAAGGTCGCCGAGCAACGCGGCGCGACACCGCTGGGCATCTTCCGTGGTTTCGCAGTCGCTGGCTGTGAGCCGGACGAAATGGGCATCGGCCCGGTGTTCGCGGTGCCCAAACTGCTCAAACGCGCCGGCCTCACCGTCGACGACATCGGCCTGTGGGAACTGAACGAAGCCTTTGCCGTGCAAGTGCTTTACTGCCAGCGCAAACTCGGCATCCCGATGGATCGCCTGAACGTCAACGGCGGCGCCATCGCTGTCGGCCACCCTTACGGCACCACCGGTTCCCGGCTGGTCGGCCACGCCCTGATCGAGGGTAAGCGCCGGGGCGTTAAATATGTCGTGGTCACCATGTGCGTAGGTACCGGCATGGGTGCTGCTGGCCTGTTTGAAGTGGCCTAAACCACCGGGCAGCACCGAGTTCTCCTTGTAGCTCCGGCGATTGACTCCCTTGTCGCCGGAGCCTTTTTACCTCACGAATACAACAGAGGTGGTCCATGGATCTCAATTACACCCCGGAACAGGAAGCCTTCCGCAGCGAGGTGCGCCAGTTCCTGCAAGATAACCTGCCAGACGACATCCGCGAACGGGTCCAGAAAAGCCTGCGCCCGGACAAGGCCATGACCCAGCGCTGGCAGAAAATCCTCTTCGACAAAGGCTGGGGCGCATCCACCTGGCCGGAAGAATTTGGTGGTCCGGGCTGGAGCCCGGTCGAACAGCTGATCTTCGAGGAAGAATGTGCCCTCGCCGGCGCGCCGCGCCAGCTCGATTTTGGCCTGCGCATGGTGGCACCGGTCATCATGACCTTCGGCAACGACGAGCAGAAACAGCGCTTCTTGCCGGGCATCCTGAGCGGCGAAGACTGGTGGTGCCAGGGCTATTCGGAGCCCGGTTCCGGCTCTGACCTTGCCTCCCTGCGAACTGCCGCCAAGCGCGAAGGCAACCACTACATCGTCAATGGCCAGAAAACCTGGACCACCCTCGGCCAGCACGCCGACTGGATTTTCTGCCTGGTGCGCACCAGCAACGAAGGCAAGCAGCAACAGGGCATATCCTTCCTGCTGATCGACATGAACGATCCCGGTATCGAGGTTCGCCCCATCATCATGCTGGACGGCGAGCACGAAATTAACGAAGTCTATTTCGACAACGTGAAGGTGCCAGCCGAGAACCTCATCGGCGAAGAGAATCAGGGTTGGACCTACGCCAAGTTCCTGCTGGGCCATGAGCGCACCGGGCTGGCCAATGTAGGCCAGTGGAAGGCTGTGATGAAACGGCTGAAAAACGTTGCCCGGGAAGAGCGGGACGGCCAGCGCCCGCTGATTGAGAATACCCGCTTCCGTGACCGTCTGGCACAACTGGACATGGAACTACGTGCCCTGGACCTGACCGTGCTGCGGGTACTGACCGACAAGCGCGGGCCCGGGCCGCAAGCCTCCATACTCAAGATTCGCGGCACCGAAATCGGCCAGCAGCTGTTTGAAATGCTGATGGAAGCCGCCGGCCACAATGCCATTGCCCACATTCCGGAAGCCCTGGAGCTGGACTATGACGGTCCCCGGACCGGTTCCATTGAGGCCACGCCGGCAGCCGGCGAGTACTTCAATATGCGCAAGCTCTCTATCTTTGGCGGATCCAATGAGATCCAGCGCAACATCATCGCCCAACTCGTGCTTGGTCTGTAAGGAGGCGTTATGAATTTTGAACTGACCGAAGAACAGCAAATGCTGAACGACTCCCTGCGCCGCTTCGTGACCAACGAATACGGTTTTGAAAAACGCGGGGAAGTAATTGATTCGGGCAAAGGTACTGATCCGGCGACCTGGGCCGCGCTGGCCGAGATGGGCCTGCTGGGGTTCACCTTCCCGGAAGACTATGACGGTCTGGGCGGCAACGCCGTCGACACCATGGTGGTTATGGAGAACTTCGGCCGCAGCCTGGTGGTTGAACCCTATCTGGCGACAGTAGTGTTGGCCGGTGGCCTGATCCGCGACCATGGCAGCGACGCCCAGAAAGCCGACATCCTGCCCGCCATCGCCAGTGGCGAACGACTGATGGCCCTTGCCCACAGTGAACCGGGCGCCCGCTACAACCTGAGCTACGTGCAAGCCACCGCGCAAAAGGACGGCGACAACTACCTGGTCAGCGGCCAAAAGACGGCGGTTCTCCATGGCGGGCAGGCCCGGCAGCTGATTGTCTCGGCCCGCACCAGCGGCGCTGCGGGTGACGAACAGGGACTGTCCCTGTTCCTGGTGGATGCCTCCACCGACGGTGTTCAGATCAACGATTTCGCCACTCATGACGGGCATCGCACGGCTGACATTCAGTTTCGCAATGTCGTCGTCAGTGCCGATAATCTGATCGGCACGCCCGACAGCGCCTTCCCGGCCATCGAAAAGGCCGTGGACCTGGGCATCGCCGCACTGTGTGCGGAGGCCGTGGGCGCCATGGAAGCCATGAACAGCGCCACCCTGGATTACATCAAGACCCGCAAGCAGTTTGGCGTCGCCATCGGCAAGTTCCAGGTGCTGCAGCATCGCATGGCGGATATGTTTATCCAGACCGAGCAGGCCAGGTCCATGGCCATTCTTGCTGCGGCCGAAGCCGACTCGGAGGACCGTGAACAGCGCCGGGAAGCCGTGTCCATGGCCAAGACCCTGGTGGGCCAGGCTGCCCGCTATGTTGGCCAGAAAGGCGTGCAACTGCATGGTGGCATGGGCGTCACCGACGAAATGTTCGCCGCGCATCTGTTCAAGCGCCTGACCCTGATCAACCTGCTGTTCGGTGATGCCGAGCACCACCTGGCCCAGGTCAGCGACGGCTTGCTGGCCGCCAGTGCCTGATTCCGACAGCACCGACCAAGGAACCGATTATGAGTGTAAAACAGTTACTGGATCTGAGCGGCAAGGTCGCCTTTATTACCGGCGGCTCCCGGGGATTGGGCCTACAAATGGCCGAGGCTCTGGGCGAGCTGGGCGCAAGCATCGCCATCAGTGCTCGCAAACAGCATGAGCTGGATGCCGCTAAACAGCACCTGGAAGGTCTGGACATCAAGGTAGTCACCATCGCCGCCGACCTGGGCAATCTCGAGGGCATTCCCGGCGTTGTCGATCAGGTTGTGGAGCAGTTGGGCGATATCGACATTCTGGTCAATAACGCCGGCGCCACTTGGGGCGCACCAGCCGAAGACTATCCGGCCGAAGGCTGGATGAAGGTGATGAACCTGAACGTCAACGCCAGCTTCTTCCTGACCCAGACCGTCGGCAAGCGCTGCATGATTCCCCGCAAGACCGGCAAGGTCATCAACATCGCCTCCATTGCCGGCCTGTCCGGCAACCCCGAAGGCATGCAGACCATCGCCTACAACACCAGCAAGGGTGCCATGGTGAACTTCACCCGTGCCCTGGCTGCGGAGTGGGGCCGATACAACATCAACGTGAATGCCCTGTGCCCCGGCTTCTTCCCCTCGAAGATGTCCCAGGGCCTGCTGGATGCCCAGGGTGACACCATGCTGGAGCGCATCCCGCTGAACCGCTTTGGCGGCGAGGAAGACCTGAAGGGCGCAGCGGTGCTGATGGCCTCCGAGGCGGGGCGCCACATCACCGGGCAATGCCTGGCGGTGGACGGCGGAACCCTGGTGAGCTAGGCCTTCAGTTGGGGCTCTGCGGTGGCCTGATCCTCCGCAGAACAACGACCGGAGGACTGACAAAGGATTCAGTGAGTTCTGCAACTCTCGAAAATATTGAGCGAGGGCTTTACCGCCTCGCTCTCTACGTTCATCAGACCCAGCATTGAAGAAAACAGGTTATCGTGGCTGAGCAGTTGCGAGGCGACCTGTTTCAGGCATTCGGCATCAATCCGGTTGTCGATCCGGAAACCGTCTGACAGCCACATCACCATGGGTACATGAGTCTGGGCCTCTGGCGCCAGCATGTAGGGGATTCCGTGCAGGTAGATGCCACCCTCACCCAGTGACTCGCCGTGGTCGGAAACATAAACAAGGGCGGTGTTATAGTCCGATTGCATGGATTTCAGCATGCGCACGGTTTCAGCCAGCAACTGGTCCGTCACCAGAATGCTGTCATCGTAGGCGTTGATAATGGTCTCTTGGTCACAGGTCTGCAGTTCATTGCTTTCACACTCCGGCAGGAACCTTTTCTGGTCAGGTTTACTGCGCTTGAAGTACTCGGGGCCATGACTGCCTAACTGGTGCAGCACCATGAAATGATCTTTATTGTCTGCTGCATCAAGCTGTTCATGGGCTCCCTTCAACAAAACCAGATCATCACAGTATTCCCCCTGGCACAGCTCAGTATCCTCGGGGCGGATCGTGGGAATGCGATCACACATGCCCTTACAGCCGGAATTATTGTCCAGCCACGTACTGACAATGCCCGCCCGGGTCATCACATCCAGAAAGTTATCGCTGTTTTTTGCCACCGCTTCGTCATAATCCGGCCTTCCGAGCCAGGAAAACATGCAGGGCACTGACAACGCAGTTGCTGTTCCGCAGGACGACACCCGGGGGAAGTTTATGAGGTTGCCACCGGATGTCCGGGCGAGCTGGCTGAGCTCGGGCGTGGTATCCCGCTCATAGCCATTGAGCCCGAAATGGTCTGCGCGCGCAGTTTCGCCCAGGACAAAAACCACCAGGTTGGGTTTGGAACGATCCGCAACCGGTAGAGAAACCGTCGCATCCAGCCCCACTTGCTGATACTCCTGGGGAAACTGCGCAGCCGCTGCCTTGTTGGCCAACGACACCATGGCAGCAACACTGTTCACCGGCACCACAAGATCTTTGATATCCCGATGATTGCGGAACGTTGAGGCCATCTCTTCATAGCTGGTCAACGCCAGCACCAGAATCAGCACCACATTGATGGCCACCGGTGCCAGCCAGTGGGTGATCTTTTTAAACCCGACCGGCCACTTCACCCGGATCAGGTTCAGCAGGACAACCGGCACCACAAAAAAGAGCACTACATGAACCAGTAATCCGGTGCTGAGCAAGCCACGGGCCTCGTTTACATCGGTTTCCAGCACGTTCTGAAGCATGTGCTTGTCGATCAGCACACCGTAGGCATTCATGAAATAACCACTGAGCGCAGCACTGAAAAACAGAAACACCAGTACCGGTTTCAAGACAAATCGAACCGAAAACAGGCTGATCAGCAAATGGTTAACCAGCAGCAACAGCAAGACAAGCTTGCCCATTAGCATCGGCTGTTCAAAACCAACGTATTGCTCAATGGCGGAATAGAAAGGAAAGTTATAAAAGGCGGTCAGGGCAACGGCACTGATCAACACCATCCAGTAGGGTTTGATCTCAGGCCGTTGAAACCGAGCGGTTCCACCATGCGCGACAGCCTGTGCATGGAAAGCGCGTTTATAGGACAGGGCCATAGGTTTTCCCGGTAAAACCTGATTCAAGATGGGTGCAGTATGGGCCCTGCACCTTAAAGCAAACTTAAACCGACTCACCTGGTTCAAACCACTGGAACCATTTCAGGCAAACGGCAGTTCAGAAACGAGCAGTTTCCTCAGGTTGAACTAGTCTGTATATCAGATACTTGGTTCATCGGTTTAGCCGGAGGACGTGCGCACTATGAAGCTGGGCATCCCGAAAGAGATTTTCACTGACGAGAGACGGGTAGCGGTCACCCCGCCATCCGCTCACAAATTGATCGACCTGGGTTACGAGGTCATTATCGAAGCCGGGGCTGGCGAAGCCGCGCACTACCGCGACGAAGCCTACGAGGCGGTAGGAGTCAGCATCGCCGTCGATACCCGCTCGCTCTGGCGTGAGGCGGATTTCATTCTGAAGGTCCGCGCACCGATGGAAAACCCTTCGCTGGGCGCCCACGAAGTGGACCTGATGAAGGAAGGCGCCTTTCTCGTCAGCTACATCTGGCCGGCCCAGAGTCCCGAGCTGCTCGAAAAGCTGTCTGCAAAGAAAATCACTACCTTTGCCATCGACAGCCTGCCCCGGATCAGCCGCGCCCAGAAAATGGACGCTCTCAGTGCCATGGCCAACATTGCCGGCTACCGGTCGGTGATCGAGGCGGCCAATCATTTCGGGCGATTCTTTACCGGTCAGGTTACCGCGGCCGGCAAGGTACCGCCGGCCAAGGTGATGGTGATTGGTGCCGGTGTGGCCGGTCTCGCGGCTGTCGGCGCTGCCAATAGTCTCGGTGCCGTGGTGCGTGCCTTCGACACCCGGCTTGAGGTGAAGGAACAGATTGAAAGCATGGGTGCCGAATTCCTTCAGCTGGACTTCGGAGAAGAGGAAGGCAGCGGCACCGGTGGCTATGCCAAACAGATGAGCGACGAGTTTATCAAGGCGGAAATGGCGCTGTTTGCAGAGCAGGCCAAAGAGGTGGACATCATCATCACCACCGCCCTGATTCCGGGCAAACCGGCACCCAAGCTCATCACGGCGGATATGGTGAAATCCATGAAGCCTGGCAGCGTGATTGTCGATCTCGCCTCCGAGCGCGGTGGCAACTGCGAGCTGACCGAGCCGGGCAAGATTGTGCAGAAACACGAGGTCACCCTGATCGGCTATACCGATCTGCCAAGTCGAATGGCCAAGGTCGCCAGTGATCTGTACGCCACCAACCTGTTCCATTTGCTGACTGAGCTGACGCCGGAAAAAGACGGCCAGCCAAAGGTGAACATGGAGGATGACGTCATTCGTGGCCTGACTGTGGTGCTGGACCAGGATGTGACCTGGCCACCGCCACAACCGGAAGCGCCCGTCAGTCCCAAGCCGGCGCCGGGTACAGAAGAGCCCTCTGCCGAGCAGAAGGAGGCCGCGCGGAAGGAGTCCGAACGTCGCAGCCTGATTGGCAAGGGTGCGCTGTTGCTTGTCACGGTGGCCGCACTCTATGGCGTTGGCGCCCATGCGCCTGAAAGCTTCCTGAGCCACTTCACAGTGTTTGTACTGGCCTGCTTTATTGGCTGGCAAGTCATCTGGAATGTCACTGCCTCCCTGCACACCCCCCTGATGAGCGTGACCAACGCCATCAGCGGCATCATTGTGATTGGCGCCATACTGCATCTGGCCCAGGCAGAGAATGTTGCGGTCGGAATTATGGCTTTCGTCGCGGTGCTGATTGCCAGCATCAACGTAGGGGGCGGCTTCCGGGTCACCCATCGCATGCTCAAAATGTTCCGCAAGTAGGAGGCGCCCACCATGAGTACGGGACTCGTCAGTGTGGCCTATGTGGTGGCCAGTGTTTTGTTTATCCTCAGCCTCGGTGGCCTAAGCCATCAGGAGTCAGCACGGCGCGGCAATCTTTACGGGGTCGCCGGCATCATCATCGCCCTGGTCGCGACCCTGGCAAGTGTCAGTAGCGACGGTGTCATTGCCATCGTCATTGCGGTCCTCCTTGGCGCCAGCGTCGGCATCGCCATCGCCAACAAGGTCGAAATGACGCAAATGCCCCAGCTGGTCGCACTGCTGCACAGCTTTGTCGGCCTGGCAGCGGTATTGGTGGGCTTTGCCGGGTACATTGAGCCGCTCACCGAGACCACCGGCACCGAGCACACCATCAAGCTCGTGGAGGTCTTTATCGGTATCTTTATCGGTGCCGTCACCTTCACCGGCTCACTGGTGGCCTGCGGCAAACTGGATGGACGGATCGACAGCAAGGCACTGACCCTGCCTGGCCGGCATATGATGAACCTGGCCGCAATCATTGTCTCGGTGCTGCTGGGTGCCTGGTTTCTGGGCACCGACAGCCTGGCCCTGGGGCTGATTGCCCTGGTGCTGATGACCGTGATCGCATCGGTCCTCGGCATCCATCTGATTATGGCCATTGGCGGTGCCGACATGCCGGTGGTGGTCTCCATGCTGAACAGCTACTCCGGCTGGGCCGCAGCCTCCATCGGCTTCATGCTCGGTAACGACCTGTTGATTGTCACCGGGGCCCTGGTCGGAAGTAGCGGTGCCATCCTCAGCTACATCATGTGCAAGGCAATGAACCGGTCTTTCGTCAGTGTAATCCTCGGCGGATTCGGCCAGACCAGCAGCAGCTCTGCCGTGGCCGACTCGGATCAGTCGGTTCACGAAACCAGTATTGATGAGGTTTGTGAAGAACTTCGCAATGCTGAATCCGTGATTATCGTTCCCGGTTACGGTATGGCTGTAGCCCAGGCCCAGAGTGGCGTCAGTGACATGACCAAACTGCTTCGGGAACGGGGCGTGAATGTCCGCTTTGGCATTCACCCGGTGGCGGGGCGCCTGCCCGGCCATATGAACGTACTGCTCGCCGAAGCCCACGTGCCCTATGACATCGTGCTGGAGATGGACGAGATCAACGACGATTTCCCGGATACCGATGTGGTGCTGGTGATTGGTGCCAATGACACGGTCAACCCGGCAGCGGCCGAAGACCCGGGCAGCCCGATCGCCGGCATGCCGGTGCTGGAAGTCTGGAAGGCTCACCAGGTGGTGGTCCTGAAACGGGGTATGGCGACGGGTTATTCAGGTGTGGAGAACCCGCTATTCTTCAAGGATAACGCCCGCATGCTGTTCGGGGACGCCAAGGACAGCATCGACAAACTGGTGAGTGGATTGCGTGCCTGAATATTAGCCGGTGTGGTGCCGGGTATTCCCGGCACCACACCGGCAGGACAACATCAGGACGACTACTCTGTGGTGTTGTAGACGTAGGACGAGACGGTACCGTCGTCATTGAACCGAACCACCAGATCGGTGGTTTCCGCATCGCCAATCGCGGACCAGCGGTATTTGCCATAGGTCCAGGTACGCTTGCCGTCCTCGACGCCAGTGCGCCAGGGTTCGCCAAACAGCGTCTGTATATCGGAGCGGGTAGTTTCACCGATGGTGATTTCATCGACGTTGTGGGTCGCAAAATCCCGGCCCACCGTGGCACACCCGGCCAGGGTCAGCACCGCGACCAGAGCAGTTATTTTCAGTACGGCTGAATTGAACATGCTTAACTCCCATCCAGTGAACGATACGCCACATCATAGTGGATCTGCCGGTGAACGCGATTACCAATCAGACAGGTGACCACCGGGCAGGCACAAAAAAGCCCCGGATAACCGGGGCTGAAGGGGTATAGCAACTCAGTAGAGCTTGGCGAGGGACTTCTTGGCGAAGGATTCTACCTCCTCAAGGCGTCCTTCCTTCACCTTCGTCAGCCATTCAGGGTCCTGCAGCAAGGCGCGGCCAACGGCAATCAGCTCAAACTCGTGGTTGTTCATGCGCTCCACCAGCTCATCGATGCCCGCTTTTTCCACGGCTTCCTTCTTGCTGGCGAAGGTGCCACTGATGAAGTCTTCGGTCAGTCCGACACTGCCCACAGACATGGTGGGCTTGCCGGACAGCTTCTGGGTCCAGCCAGCCAGGTTCAGGCTGGAGCCTTCAAATTCCGGCTCCCAGAACCGGCGGGTGGATGCGTGGAAGATATCCACACCGGCTTCCACCAGCGGCTTCAGGAAACGTTCCAGTTCTTCCGGGCTATGCACCAGTTTGGCCTCGTAGTCCTGCTGCTTCCACTGGGAGAAACGCAGCATGATCGGGAAGTCCGGCCCCACGCGCTGACGCACGGCTTCAACGATCTCAACCACGAAACGCAGACGGTTTTCCATGCTGCCGCCGTACTCGTCGTCCCGCTGGTTGGTGCCTTCCCACAGGAACTGGTCCAGCAGGTAGCCGTGTGCGCCGTGGATCTCGACACCGTCGAAGCCCAGCGCCTTGGCATCCTGCGCGGCATCGGCGAATGCCGTGATCACATCATCAATATCTTCCTTGCTCATGGCCTTGCCATTCGGTTTCCCGGGTGCAAACAGACCGGACGGGCTGTATCCCGGAACAGAAGGATCCGGCTCTATGCCTTCCTTGCGAACAGCGCCTACGTGCCACAACTGCGGGAAAATGGCACCGCCGGCCTCATGTACGGCATCCACAACTTGCTTCCAGCCAGCCAGCGCCTCGTCACCATGAAACGCAGGCACGTTGGGGTAGCCATTGGCAGCCGCATGGTTCACGGTGGTGCCCTCGGTAATCAGCAGGCCCACGCCGTTTTCTGCACGGCGACGGTAGTAACTGATGACATCGTCACCCGGCACATTGCCTGGCGAAAAATTACGAGTCATCGGTGCCATGGCAACACGGTTGCGCAACTTGAGGTTGTGGAGCTCGAACGGCTCGAACAGGGGGCCAAGATTCATAGTCATGTGGTAACACTCCTCAGCGGAAAAGCTGACTGGCGATGAAATTGCACATTTCAACATAGCAACCTCATCAATTTGGTTTCGTAAAGCAACCCTATTCAATTTGGTTTTAACATGCAACCCTATTCGGTACACTCCCTACATGGCCAGAAAACGTTTTGATGATTCCAATTGCTCCGTCGCCCGTGCCCTCAATGAAGTGGGGGACTGGTGGTCACTTCTGATTGTGCTGCACGCCATGTACGGCACGCGCCGGTTTGTCGATTTTCAGCAACAACTCGGAATCGCCAAGAACATCCTGTGCGACCGTCTGGCACGACTCGTGGACAACGAAGTCCTGCGAAAAGTCGACGTAGGCGAACATGGTTCCCGGTTCGAGTATCGCCTCACAGAAAAGGGCCGCGACCTCTTCCCGGTGGTGACTGCTCTGCGCCAGTGGGGTGACAAGTGGAATCCCTCTCCGGATGAAACAACGCTTGATCTCCGAGACCTCGCTACCGGGCGTGCCATAAACCCGGTTGAAGTCCAGGATGCCGACGGTAACCCGTTGACCATCCGCGATGTATTTGTCCCGGACGAAGCCCTGCCCCAGAGCAAAAAAAATACCGCCTGACAATCGGGGGAACCCCTACAGAGGTTCGTTTTTTTGAGCTGAATCAATCCCCCTCTCGAACGAATCACTCTGACCCGGGAATCTTGCGCCAAATCAAGTTTCCAATCTCCACGATCATTAACCTGAAGTCATCAAACTTTCAGGTTAAGGAGATGGATATGTCCCGTACATTTAAACTTGGTATTCTGGCTGCGGCTGTGATGGCAGCCGCCCCTGCGGCTCAGGCTTTTGAGGGTGGTGATTTCATTCTGCGCGCAGGTGTTGCACATGTGGCGCCAGATTCTTCCAGTGACTCTATTACCGTTGGGGGCGCGCCGCTGCTTGGCCCAGGGGTAGACTCACAAGTCACCGTTGAGCCCAACTCTCAAATCGGTCTGCGCGCTACCTACATGTTCACATCTAACCTGGGCCTCGGCGTCCTGGGATCCACACCGTTCAAACATAACATCAAAGGTGGCGGCGATCTGCCGAGCGATCTCAAGCTCGGTGAAACCAAGCATCTGCCACCGACCCTGACACTCCAGTACTACCCGATGGCCAGCAGCTCTGCCTTCCAGCCATACGCGGGTGTGGGCGTCAACTACACAACCTTCTTCGAGGAAAAGACCAGCGCTAACCTAAACGCTGCCCTTCCTGGCGTTGAATCCAGCGAGCTCGAACTGGACGACAGTGTTGGTGTCGCCCTGGAGCTTGGCATGGACTATATGCTGAGCGAGAACTTCGGCCTGAACGCGGCTATCTGGTGGGCGGACATTAACACTGATGCCCAAATCAAAGCCTATGATGGCTCCGGCAATTTCCTGGCCGCAACGGATGAATTCGAAGTCGAAATCGACCCGATGGTTTACATGGTCGGCTTCAGCTACAAATTCTGATCCCCGTGCCCCTGGCAGTCCCCATGGTCTGTGGGCTGCCGGAAGGTGCGTTCTCCTGTGCGGGGCTTCGGCCCCGCCTTTTTTTGTCCCTCAGAAAGTTCGTCCTTGAACCTCCCTGCCGTGCTCGATACTCCTGACCGCCCTACTGGACCTGAAAGGTTGCCGACCCCAGGACTTCAGCCGGTGGTGGATTCATCGTCACCACGCCGTGAAACTCATCAATCCAAGAATGGTCCCCATGCAGGCCCTCAATGAAGGTCGGGCGGATGGTCTGATAATACAGCGTGGTTTCAACCATCAGTGGCGGTACCGCTGAATCCGGAACAGTCAGGCGATAAGCAATAGTATCCTGGCCACTGTTATTCAGATTGAAATCCGGGTCGCCATCAACACCCACCGGTCTGCCCCATTCCGGGGCCTCCACACTGTCGAATCCACGGGGCGGAATCCGGTTATCTTTCAATGGCTCCGACGCATAAAGCAGTATGTGGGTGATCGCGTCTGTGGTTGAACCAAGCACAAGCTCATAGACCGGTATATCGTCAGGGGAGCTGACCTGCGTGACATGGCCCTGGTAACAGCCTGAAGAATTAAAGCCTTCCGGCTTTTTCGCCGCCAGGCACTCGGGGCTGGTGTATCGGGTATCCGATGCCAGATGGTAATGCTCATCGGGAAAGCCGCTACTGAAGATCACAGTGCCATTGCTGTCAGTCACTTGCGTTGCCAACCAGACCCGACGCGAAGGGAAACTGGTGGGCAGCTTGTGGCCCGTGTTGTTCTGAATGGTCAGATCGAATGCAAGTTCGTTCGCTGAAAGACTCTGGGCAGACGGAACAAGGTCAGCAGCCGTTTCCAGCAGATCCCGGGTCAGTTCTGCTGTGTTTGCAAACTCCCCTTCTGCATTGATGGCTTCCCGACCAAGCTCTTCCCGGAACAGTTCCAGAGTCTCCAGTAGCCAGGTATTGCCACCCACCATCACATGGGGAAAGTAGGGCTGGCGCTCTGGCCAACTGGAATTCACCGTACCATTCGGGGTAACGGCAATCCGGGTCAGATAGCTGTCACTGATTTCCGGGCGTGCCATATGGCATTGCTGGCATGACGTCGTCGCACCCCCATCAGGCCCGAAATCACTGTTAACCCATTCGGTATAGGGTGCCTGTTCCGGGAAAACTTCCCCGTTGGGCTGATCCGTCTCCATATCAATCGTCGGCGTAAAGAGCTCATGACAACTTGCGCAGTGCCTGGAGTCGGACATGTGCTGACTAAACTGCGGGGTATAGCCAACACGGTTTTGCATCGCCTGCCCAACGGGGTTCTGGTATGGCCCGAAGATCGTAAACGCGTCCGGGTGTCCCGCATCGACAATGTCATAATTGCCGGAGTTTATGTCTCCGGACAGAACCGAATCCGTTATCTGATGACAGGCGGTGCAGCTTATACCCTCCCGCGCATGGGGATCTTCCAGAGCCTGTTCAGCACGGTAACAGCCATCTTCCAGAGGGCAGCTGTCGTCCTGCTTAAGGCTCACGCCAGTTTGATGAGCATGGGTTCTCGCCATGGGGCTGTGACAGGTCAGGCAGGTGTCTTCGATCAAGCCCGCCAGATGGGGAAAGGTTTCCGTTTCATGCATCATGGTCGCCCGGAAATAGGGATCCGTGAACGCATTCGCCATGACACTGCTTTTCCAGTCATAGAATGGACTGATGTCCACGCCATCGGGCGACGGCTGGTTCTCCGACACCAGGGGGTCGGGCATACGCATTACTGCCGGACTGTCCCCGGGCGCACTGGCTGTGTGGCACTGGCCACAATCAGCGGCCGCCAGGAATACTCCGGTCCTGGACCAATGCTCTATCTGTGTGGTCAATGAAGGCAGCACGAGAGCATCATCGGAGTCCATACCTCCCTCTACCGCTCCTCCGCTATTGCTATCGCTGCAGGCTGACAGAGATAACAGGCAGGTAGTGACGAAAAGCCGAAACCAGACCCTGCTATCCGAATTAACTATCACGATCCCTTCTCCCACTATGATGATGGTTTTCAATCTGAGGCAAGATCAAAAGCCCTGGTTTGATCTTGATCAATGTTTGCCCAACCGGCGATCAGACCAGTAGAGGAATAATGCATTCTTGGCTATAGGTGTTGAATTGCCAGTTATGAGTAAAGATCACAACTTATTGGCAGTCGGCGGCACCTGAATATCGAAAACGACACATGGAATGGGGTCCTTGTCATGGCAAAGAAAATACTAGCCACTGCTGCGGTAGCAGCCATTTTATGGCCGGCAGCGGCTACGGCTGCAACAGGCTTGAGCTTTGGTGATAGCGTTCAGCTCAGTGCCAATGGCGGCGCAAGCAAGACCAAACTGGTGCGCATGACCAATGAAAGGCTGGTTGCGGTTTACGGGGATTACCTGAACCCCGAAGGCAACACCGTTTACGATGTAAAGGCACAGGCTGAACGACCGGCGAGGGACATATTCGCTCGTTCCTGTGATACAGATTGTGATCAGGTCGCCAACTGGTCGGGACCCGTGAATATCTCTGGCACCGCCAGTCAGTCGTCCATCCAAACCGACTGGACTGGCGACAGCGACAATGAAAGTACCCGAACCGATTTCTACGGTGATTCGGACAAGCCCAATATTTTCAGCAGCGGTTCCCGCATTGTCGTGTCCTGGGTGGATAAATACTGCGACGGCGAATCCCAGCGGACGGTGAGTTACCAGACGCTTGAAAACCGTGAAATTCCCTTTAGCTGTACCTATACCGTGACCAGTTCTGATAACGGTACCACCTGGTCGACTCCGGTCCGGCTGTCTTCCGGTGAGCGCGATGCCAAACAGGACGTTCATCGCGGCATTGGCAGTGGCCAGTGGGTCATTACCTGGCAGGAAGATCCCCGTGGCCTGCAACTGGGTGAAGCTGAGGGGCCCGGTGACGGCGCTTCCGGCGCAAAAGTAAGTCTGGGCACTGATATCTGGTACAGCTATGCCGTTGCCGGCTGGGGAGCTCAGGATCAGGGCATCTGGTCTACGCCCGTCAGAATTACCGACAATTATGATAGTCAGACGACTGCATCCGGCGAGCCCGGCGAATTCAATGTGATCAAGGACGGTGCAGGTGCCATTGTTGCTGATGTCCAGATTGAAAGTGGCAAAACCGGCGCATCACGGGCCAACCTGGCACTCCAGCTTGGAAGTCTGGACGGTGGCGTGCCCCAGGTGATAAGCGCCTATGAGGAAACCAAGGGCTCCAGCGGCAATGACACAGGCAAGTTCATCCGTTACAACACCTTCGACTGGAATACACCAGCACAAGAGGCCGGCTGTATTATCAGTAATCCTTCGTCTAATGCCCGCCGTGCCCGCTTTGTTCCACAAAAGGAAGCCGGTGCCGAAAGCGGCCTGCGTCTCGCCCTTCTCTGGCGAGAGGGTGAATTCAATCAGGGTGGCCCTGCAGACACCATGCTGCGCATGGGTATCGTCAGTGGCGACAACGGCTTTACCCCGGCCGAGATGGTTCCGGCGGTGGACGCAGCCAATTGTGCCGTTTCGGATTACAACCTCGCCAGCCAGCTCGATAACGCGCCTGCCATTAATATCAGTAGCCGTACCAAAGACGCCAGGGCCACCAGCGACACCGACATTGCCTCCTCGACCCTATCTGATGACACGAGTCAAAACGCCGAGGAAAACGCCATTGCCCACCGGGGCCTGCTCCGAGGCGATGATCTTTACCTTGGTTACATCTATACGCCAGTGCTTTCCGAGTTGCTGATCACCAATACCGAGAACTACAACTTTTACGTTCGCCACTATGATGCGGCAGCCGGCACCTGGTCTGCTCCGGAAAATCTGAGCAACATTAGCGATACCACTATCAATGTGCGTGAACCGCGACTGGTCGGTACGCCGGGCAGCGCTCCCAACTGCGATCCGATCACCAATCCGGACCAGTGCCAGGACAAGACGCGTTATTACGTTGCCTGGGGCACCCAGACCAACGTTTCGGAATCGAGTCAGGACGAGGCCACTGATCTGGACCTCTATGCGGCCCGCGCTGAAAACAAGGGCGGCTACTACACTCCGGTGGTTCGTTTTGCGGGTGAAGCGATTGATGTCGAGGATTTCGAATCTCAAATCCGGATGACACCAGCAGGCACCAAGATGTTCGTGGTCTGGAACGAGAGTGATGCCACTGGCACCCGCGCATTATATCGCGAAGCGGTGACTATCGAGATTCCAGACGATGGCGGTGATGACGGCGATAGCTCGACCACTGACAGTAACGGCGGTGGCCCGATCTTCGGTTGCAGTTACAATCCGGGAGCTCCGTTTGATCCCACGCTGTTCCTGCTGACTGCACTCGCAATCGGTGGCCTGACAGTGCGGCGAGTAAAACCCCGGTCATAAAACCGATCGGCGATCGCGAAAACCCCGGCACGGGTTTCAGGCCGGGGTTTTTTCGTGTTGGTTTATGAAAACAGGTACCAGCCTGGCAACAGGAACGCGTTCCAGGCTGCATGAAGTATTACACAGGGTATGAGCGACCCGTGGCGATCGCGGAAGTAGCCAAAAGCCAGGGCCGGAATAAACACCAGCCAGGCCAGCAGATCGGTTCGGTAAACCAGATGCCAGGCCGTAAACAGAAGCGCCGCAACCAGATTGGCGCAAGATAGGCCCACGAGATTCCGCTTGCCAAATGCGGTGTCACCCAGGTAACCCTGCACCACACCACGGAAGGCAATTTCCTCGATCACCGGGGCCCAGAGAATCAGAGCAACCAGCGGCACCCAGCCGGTATCAAATCCGGCATTCTCCCCTGCCAGCGCGCCTACAGCCACACTCAGGCAGCAGCCTGTCATTAACACCATGACAAACTGCCGATCCGCGAACAGCTGCTTCGGGAGTGTTAATCCCAGCTGGTCCTTTAGAGAAGCGCTTTCATGCATTGGCGGGAAAACCCTGTACGGCAGAGAGTGAAACTCTGAATACTAGTGCATCTTCAATCAGAAAGTCAGGCACCACAAACAACAATGCGGAGCCGAAGCTCCGCATTGTTTAACAGGTTACCCGGAAGCCTATGAGGCTTCAGGCACTCTGGCGCTGGCCTGAACGTCCGCGCTGGCCATTGCCGTTCTGGCTGCGACCACCACTGCGCCCGCCGGGCTTATCACCGAAACTACGGGGCTTGCCACCGGGCCGGCCGTTACCGCCACCATTGCGACCACGAGCCTTGCTCGGATCCGCCTTGGCTTTGGGTTTGAGCGGCAGGTTGTTCTGCGGTTCGAAGCCTTCCACCTCTTTGCGTGGCAGCTGCTTTTTGATCAGCCTCTCAATACCCGCCAGCATCTTGCCTTCATCCGCACTAACCAGCGACAAGGCGTGTCCGCTCTCACCGGCGCGACCGGTACGACCAATCCGGTGCACGTAATCCTCGGGAACATTAGGCAGCTCGAAGTTCACGACCTGCGGTAACTGCTTGATATCCAGTCCCCGGGCAGCGATATCTGTCGCCACCAGGACGCGTACATCACCCTTCTTGAACTCGGCCAGTGCGCGGGTGCGGGCACCCTGTGACTTATTGCCGTGAATCGCTGCGGCAGTGATGCCATCGCGTTCCAGTTTCTGGGTCAGTCGGTTGGCACCATGCTTGGTACGGGTAAAGACCAGCACTTGTTCCCAGGAATTATCACGGACCAGCTTGCTCAGCAGGGCCGTCTTCTGGCTCTGATCCACCGGGTAAACCGATTGCTTGATGCTCTCCGCTGCGGTGTTACGCGCGGCGACTTCGACCTGAACGGGATTGTCCAGAAGGCCTTCGGCCAACGTACGAATCTCACTGGAGAAGGTCGCGGAGAACAGCAGGTTCTGTCTTTTGGCCGGCAGCAACGCGAGGATCTTGCGAATGTCGCGTATGAAGCCCATGTCCAGCATACGGTCGGCTTCATCAAGTACGAGGGTTTCGACCTCGTTGAAACGCACCGCATTCTGCTGATACAGGTCCATCAGGCGTCCAGGCGTTGCCACCAGAACATCCACACCCTTGCGCAGCTTGATCATCTGCGGATTGATTTTCACACCACCAAAGACCACAGCGGCCTTGGTAGGAACATATTTGCTGTAAAGGTTCACACTGTCGTGAACCTGTGCCGCCAGTTCCCGGGTCGGCGTCAGAATCAGAGCGCGGGGGCCCTTGCCGGTACGGGGATTTTCGGCCAGTCGCTGCAGTAATGGCAGGGTAAAGCCGGCGGTCTTGCCGGTACCGGTCTGGGCTGCCGCCATGACATCCCTGCCGGACAGTACCGCGGGAATGGCCTGAGCCTGAATGGGAGACGGTGTTTCATAACCCTGATCGTTCGTTGCACGGACCAGCTGCTCGGACAAACCGAGTGAAGAAAAACTCATATAAGATCAACTCTTGATTGTTCTGCCTCCACGAACACCGTTCTCGGCGAATGCGGGCAGATGCCATGAAGATTCATGGAATAAAAGACGACTACGGTCACACGCCGTTAACGGGGTGACGTCCTCTGACAGGTCGTATGGATGGTTCGCATGAGGGCTTTGAGCCTGAAACTGCGGAATCCCTAGAGGCAGGATGCGGCAACACTAACAGAGGCCCGGAGAATTAGCCATAGGTGATTATAATAAGCATCCGATGGAACCTGAGCCGTATTTGGCCGTCCTACCCGTTTTTCTCACCTTTCAATCCCCTAAGCCGCCATCGGAGACATCATGCTGAGCGTCAGCCTGGGCCCACTAAGCCTTTCCATCGGTCACCTGCTCATTATCACTGCGTTTGCATTGGCGTTACTGGTTGGCGGCTTTCTGGGGCGACGTTACCGGGTGCCGGTCGCCGGCTCTGTGGCCGATATTTTTGTGGTGGCCATGATCTGTGCCCGGCTGGGTTTTGTCATCGGCTATTTCGAACACTACCGGAATGACCTGTTCGGTATTCTCGATATCCGTGATGGCGGGTTTGATGTGATCTGGGGATTGGCGGGCGCGGTTGGCTTTACCACTTTTCTGCTCTGGCGGCGGGAATCGGTGCGACGCCCGCTGGCGATAGCCTCACTCACCGGGTTGTTGTTCTGGGCCGGGACAGCCGGCACCATAGCGCTTATTGAACAACAGGCCAGAGGCATTCCGCCGGTTACGCTAACGACACTGAATGGCGGCACCACCGCCGTAAGCCAGATAGCGCCAGGCCAGCCCATGGTTATCAACCTCTGGGCGACCTGGTGCCCACCCTGTATCCGTGAAATGCCTGTTCTGGATGCCGCCCAAAATCGTTATCCGGACGTCACCTTCGTCTTTGCCAACCAGCGTGAGCAGACCGAGACCATCCGCGCGTTTCTGGACAAACAGAATCTTGAGCTCAACAACCTTTACCGGGATCGCCAGGCCGATCTGGCCCGTGCAGTAGGGAGTCAGGGTCTGCCAACCACCCTGTTTTACAACGCCAATGGCCAACTGGTGGACACGCATATGGGGGAGTTATCACAGGCGACGCTCGCCAGGGGTCTGAATAAGATCAGACCAGGGCCGCAGTAAGTCCGGCCGCCAGCAGACTGGCTGTCGTCAGGCTCGACAGAGACAGACCGAGGCTCCACCGAAAGGAGGCATCCGCCGCCTTATAACCGGTCAACCGCTCCATGATCAGGGCATTCGCCGCGAACGGCGTGCCGAATGCCGTGATGCCCCAGCCAGTGACCATGCCAATGCCCAGACCAATGAGAGCATTCTCCGGCCAGATGGAACCAAGAATGCCACCGGCGAGGGTGCCGATCACAATCGGGTTCACACCTCCAAGCCCGGCCACGAAAAAGACCCAGGGAATGGAGGCCGCCAGCACTGGCCATAACCAGACCGGAAAGGCGGCATCGCCGTCTATCTGCCCGAGCACAACGCCACTGATCACGGCACCGATGAAGGCAGAACCTCCAACGATGGCGAGTTCATTGCTGACATTCGACATGTTGGTTAACGGAGGATTCTGTTTCCGGCTCCAGACCAGGAAGCGCCACCCAAGCACCGCCCCCAGACAGCTAAGTGTTACGGCGTGGGCATAGCTGAGCTGGAACTGGTGGCCGAGCAGGAACACACCCGCACAAATGACAAGGATCAGGGCGCTGAATCGAAGCCAGGTCGCTAACCCTGCCTGATCCTCCGGCGCAACCGTTTCCTGTCCGGATTCCGGCTCTCGCCAGAACAGGCCGGCAAGCACCAGAACAATCGAGAACGGAACCGAGAGCGAGAGTAACTGAACACTGCTGAGGCCCGGCAGCAGGGTAAGAGTGAGCACCACGGAAATAGACAGCGGCGAAAAGGTCGGCGATACGCCGAAGCCTCGCAACACTGCACGCGTGGCATTTCGAGTGGCCTCCGAATCGCCACTGCGGCGAATTCGCTCACCCACCAGGCTACCCACGACGGCCACAGAGCCGAAATTCAGCGGAACCGAGACAAGCGACGTACCAAAGGACAGGCTCAGATACCTTGTAAGGGGCTTGCCACCAAAAAGACTGGCCGAAATACGCTGAAGATCCCGTGACCGCCCAAGGACAGAGGACAATAGCATGACCGCCAGCACCAGCCCCGCGAGACGGCTCATGTTACTGGCAGCGCCGACAATCAGGGCCGGATCACGCCCCAGCGCGAAAACCAGAGCCAGCACCGCCACCGAAAACACCGCCCGCGGCACCTGCCGCATGTCCCGCCAGCCCAGGATAACCGTGAGACTGACCGCAACCGCACCCAGGTATGCCGAACCCGGCAGAAACGCCAGTACGGCTGCCAGCAAAGCGGCATAAGCTAGAAAGTTGCGAATTATGGCGGGCATGGCGCTTCCTGGGCATGGGATACGCACATTGTAAGGAAGCTACATAGCGCCTGCTATCAGCATTATTGGTGATGGCAGTTCAATAAACACTGGGGGCGCCTTCCGGGCGACTCTTGAAGCGCTTGTGCAACCACAGATACTGATCCGGCTGCTCACGAATGGTGGTTTCGATAAAGCGGTTCCAGACTTCAGCATCTTTTTCCAGGTCGTCACCAAAATCTTCCTGGATTGGCGAAAACACCACCCGGTAACTGCCATCCGGCATGCGCAGATGGCTGACACAAATAACCGCCGCCCCGGACTCTCTGGCGATATAGCTGGGAGAGGTAATACAGCCGGCCTTGACGCCGAAAAAGGGCACAAACACTTCGGACTTTTTGCCAAAATCCTGATCACAGGCAAACCAGACCTGTCCTCCCTGTTTCAGGAAGGACAGCATCGGTCTCAGCTCACGTTTGGTAAAAGGCCGGATATTGAAATGACGACGACGACCACGCTCAATCATCCGGTCAATAACAGGGTTGTTATTCGGGCGGTACATATAGCCTGGCTTATCAAGCTGGCAGGCGATCAGCGGCAATGCGAAATCAAAAATGCTGTAGTGACCGCCAATCAGCAGCACCCCCTTGCCACGTTTTTTTGCTTCCTCAAGGTGTTCGAGCCCGTGTATTGAGGCGCTTTCACAGTAGGGTGCCATATCGCGCCACCAGGCATGGGTGCTTTCCAGAAACCCGCGGGCGGAAGCTACAAAGGTGTCCTCAACCAGCTGTTTTCGGGCAGCCTCATCCAGTTCCGGCATGCAGGCCTGCAAATTGGCATCCGCCACCCGGGCACGGGATTTCAGTTTGCGTGCGAGCAGCCGGCCCAGCGAGCCACCGAGGCGCTGCTTGGCGCCCATCGGCAGGAACGCTAATAGCCAGAGAATGAATACCAGAATCCAGGAACCCCAGAAAGCCGGATGCCAAAGGGGGCGTTTTGCAGTCTTGCGACGGGAGGCCATACAACAAATACCTGTGCAGTGATAATGACCGGCCCGTCAGAACAACAAGAACAAACCGGAACAGCGGGCCGTCAGCCTGACATACCCTCTCCCGGTTTGGTACCTGCATCTTGCCGCAACGCCTGCCACTGAAGGTAGTCGTTGACCCGGCAGATCAGTGTGTCGCAGCGTCGGCAAAGTTGGCCAACGCCCCACTCACCTTCGCCAGCACTTCATCGCAGCCATCAATAGCATGTCGTCCTTTCAGGTAGGCAGGGTCATTATAACCCAGCCAGACCTGGCCATTCTCGTCTTCCCAGATCAGGGCCTTCTGCGGCAAATCAATGGCAACGCTCCGGGCACATTGCATTAACGGGGTGCCCACCTTCGGGTTTCCAAAAATCACCAACTGCGTTGGACGCAGAGTCATACCGGCCGATTTGGCCCCGGTAGCATGATCAATCCGGTTCATGATTTTCATGCCCTTCTCGCTCAACACGGCTTCGAGCTTGTCGGCCGTGGCCGCCACGCTATGGCTGCTTTTTACCATGATGAGGCCATCCGCAGCCTGGGCCACGCCGGAAACCAGCAGGAAAATAAGGGGCAAGGCAATAAGCCTGAAGACGTTCATAACACGTGTCCTTTTTGTTGAGAGCAAGACCAATACTAGACCACCAACGCCAGACGAAAGGATCCAAATGGCTGATTAGAGAGTAGGCTTTCAGTACAGTACGTGTTAATACGTAGAAGTAATAACGAGTAAGGGAGTCATTGTCATGTCCCAGTGCAAGAGGACATTCGCTGTTCTGATCCTGAATTTCATCTTGGCAGGCTGCGGAGAAAGCGAGACTATCAGCCAGCCAGCAACCGAGGGACTCAAGCCGCCCTCGGAAACCGGCACGCTGAAGGTCGCCACCCGGAACGGTTCAACCACCTACTACCTGGACCGTCATGAAAACCCGGCCGGGCCGGAATTCGCGCTGATTAGCGAATACGCAGAAGCCCGGGGCTGGCAAGTCGAGTGGAGCATGCTGGACTCAACCAGTGACGTGCTGAGTGCACTCGAGGCCGGCACTGCTCACCTGGCAGCATCAGGGCTGACCCATCTGTCGTCACGGGATGAACTTTTTGTCCGTGGCCCTGCCCACACTGAAATCACCGAACAGCTGGTCTGCCACAGGGAAGCCCGCCCCCTGCCCCGAAAACCGGAGGACCTTGCCGGAATCGACATTGCCGTAACCGCAGGCTCCAGCTACATCGAAACGCTCAATGGTCTGAAGGAGAAACACCCGGACATCCAGTTTGTTGAAGATCCGGACCACACAACCGAAGTCATTCTGTCAGCCGTGGCAGAAAAGGACATCGGCTGTACCGTGGCCGACTCGAACATTGTCCAGGTCATGCGCCGACACTTCCCGCATCTGGAGGTCGCCATGAACCTCACCGGTGGCCGGAACCTCGGTTGGTATATGCCAGCAGGTTCAGACACCCTGGCCAACGACGCCCACGAATGGATGAACAGTGTCGAGGGCGACGCAGCCATCGGCCAGATGGAAAACCGCTACTATGCCTACATCGGCGACTTCGACTTTGTCGATCTCCGCGCCCTGAGCCGCCGGATTGAGAATCGACTGCCCAAGTATATCGATGAGTTCCGGGAAGCCGAGACAAAGACAGGCATGCCTGCGGACCTGCTGGCGGCCCTGTCGTATCAGGAGTCACACTGGGATCCTGCCGCCAGATCACCCACTGGTGTGCGCGGCATCATGATGCTGACCCGGCGCACGGCAGAATCCCTGGGTGTAACCAACCGTCTTGATCCCGAATCCGCTATTGATGGCGGCGCCCGCTATCTGGCCGATCGCCACCGGCGGCTGCCAGAGACCATTCCGGAACCTGATCGAACGTTTCTTGCACTCGCCAGCTACAACATTGGTCGCGGCCATTTGCTGGATGCCAGGGAGCTTGCACGTACGCTGAAAAAGAACCCGGACTCCTGGCAGGACATGTCCGAGGTGTTACCTCTCAAGGCGGACAAGAGATACTACCCGAGCACCCGTTACGGATACGCCCGAGGTTATGAGCCGGTGCACTATGTGCAGCGCATCCGGAATTACAGGGATGTGATTCGATCCGCCTTCGAGTAACAGCACCAATAAACCAAAAGGAACGCGGCAGTCTTTAGCCGCAGACAGCCATGTTTATACGGATTCTGTTTTGTGTTTTATTGCTTTCCCCCGGTCTCAGCCAGGTTCACGCCCAGGCAGAACAAGCACCTCTGAGAGTCGGCATTACCAATGTGCCTCCCTTCGTCATGCAGGCTGAAGACGGCCGCTGGGAGGGCATCAGCATTGATCTTTGGCGCGCAGTCGCCTCAGGCATGGATCGCAGATTCGAGTGGGTGCCGATGTCCTTTAATAGCCTGCTCACCGCCACCGAAAGCGGCGAAATTGATGTTGCCGTGGGTGCACTGACAATGACTGCCGACCGGGAGGCGCGCTTTGATTTCAGTCATCCGTTCTACCAGACCGGGCTTGCCATCGCGGTTCCACCCGTGCCGAAACAGGGTTTGCTGGCCAGTCTGAAAGCGCTGGTGAGCTGGCAGTTCGTCAGCGTGGTACTGGCTCTGGGAGCCCTGCTGCTGGCAGTCGGCTTCTTGCTGTGGCTGGTTGAGCGACACCGCAACCCTGAACAGTTCGGGGGTTCTGCGGCCGAGGGCATCGGTTCCAGTTTCTGGTGGGCTGCGGTCACCATGACCACGGTGGGCTATGGTGATAAAGCACCGATTTCATTTACCGGCCGGTTGATCGCCCTGGTATGGATGTTTGCCGGTTTGATTATGGTGGCAAGCTTCACGGCAGCAATCACCTCCTCACTGACCGTGAGCAACCTGCGTACCGGCATTCAGGGTGTGGATGACCTGCCGGGCAAGGTAGTAGCAACCATCGCCAACACCGCCAGCCGGCGCTATCTGGAGGAGCAGCGCATTCGCTACCAGCTCTACCCGGATCTCACGTCTGCCATGATCTCCGTATCGGAGGGAGAAACCGATGCGGTTGTTTACGACCGGGCTCTGATGCAGTACCGCAACCAGCAACTGGGCCCTCAGCGTTTATCCATTTTGCCGGGTATCTTTGCCCAGCAGCTGTATGCCCTGGCCATGCCGGCAGGCAGTGCGCTGCGAGGGCCGATCTCCCAACAGATCCTGAGTGCCACCGAATCGGGCGACTGGGCGCGTATCCAGTCATCCTATCTTGGCCAGGACTAGGGCGCACAAAGCCGCGTTTGCGGGGATGAATTCAGGAGCCGAACAGGGCTGAGCGCAGCGGTCTCAGGAAGCCCGCTTGCTGCTGATCTCTGGCATGGGACCGTATGCCGTCAAGCTCCAGATAACCATCCTCAATCGGCTCAAAACGCAGAGTCTTTACGTCCTTCAGGTAGTTTTGTGAGGATTTCCAGGGGCCCTTTGTGCCCTGCCGTGGCAGGCGGTCATCGGCGCGCCGGATGTAACCCGCGTTAAGGGCACCAAGAATGGTGTCCTCGCCACGGCTGTTCTCGGTATCCTTCGCCACCGCAACCCGGAATCCGCGCTGATCCATCAGGTTCATCAGCCGGCACAGGTACTCGGCCGCAATATCCACCTTCAGGGTCCAGGAAATGTTGGTATAGCCGAAGATCATCCCGGCACTGGGCACGCCCTCCACCATCACATTCTTGTAGATAACCCTGTCCCTCAGAACCACTTCCTCACCATCAACCGTGGGCTTGATCCCGCCCAACATCTGGATCTCCAGACCGGTCGCCGGAATGATGATATCCGCCGCCAGCTCCTCGCCCGACTTCAGGCGGATACCGGATTCCGTGAATCGCTCAATATGATCGGTTGCGATGGACACCCTGCCCGCTCTGAGCGCCCGGAAAAGATCGCCATCCTTCACAACGCACAGGCGCTGATCCCAGGGATTGTAGTCAGGGGTGAAGTGACGCATGTCGGCCTTGCCATCTACCTGACGTTTGATGATGCCAAGAAACAACCGGCGCATTAGGTCCGGGTACTTTCGGGAACGTGTGAACAAAAACCGCGAGATGGCGATGTTGCGAGCCCGGGCCAGTTTGTAGGCGACCCTGGCCGGCAAGATTTTCCGCAAAAACAGTGTGATTTTGTCCGTCGACGGCAAAGGCATCAGGTAAGTTGGTGAGCGCTGCAGCATAGTGACATGGGCCGCTTTTTCCGCCATGGTCGGCACCAGCGTGATCGCGGTGGCGCCACTGCCTATAACCACCACTTTCTTGCCAGTGTAATCCAGGTCTTCCGGCCAGTGCTGCGGCTGCACGATCTGCCCGCTGAAATCGCTTTCGCCCGGAAAATCCGGTTTATAGCCCTGATCATAGTTGTAGTAGCCGGTACAACCGATCAGAAAACTCGCAGTGAACGTTTCCGTTTCTCCGCTCGACTCATTCTCCGCCGTCAGCGTCCAGCATTTATCGATACCAGACCAGTCTGCTGTTTTGACGGCCAGACCAAAACGGATATGGCGCGCCACATCGTTCTCTTTAGCCGTTTCCTGCACGTAACTCTTGATGGAAGCACCGTCCGCCAACACCTTGTCACCAACCCAGGGCCGGAAGTTGTAGCCGAACGTAAACATATCGGAATCGGACCGGATCCCCGGATACCGGAACAGGTCCCAGGTACCTCCCAGCGACTGGCGACGTTCCAGAATGGCGAACGACTTTCCGGGACATTCGCGTTTCAGATGGCAGGCCATACCGATACCGGATACACCCGCACCAATAATCAGGACATCCCGATGAGTTTGGCTCATAACCGGCCTCTTGCTTCCGCAATTGTTATTGTAATGAAGCGTCTGAAATCAAGATAGCGCAGGCCGGCGTGTGAGGAAATTGGCCAGCCAGGTCACCGGGTACTGGCGTTTGGGCCAGTTCCCCGGTATGCCGGGACACCCCTGCCTGATCAGAATCACCGCGGGGGGCCTTCGAGAGCGGTTATCGCAGGAAAGGAGTATCAGTCGTGATGACCGATAGGGCCGTCTTTAAACAGGAATTCCCGCAGGTATTTGTCCATAGTGGGATCCTTGCGACGGATCCACTCCAGCACCATGGCCGCGTGTTCTTTTTCTTCATCCCGGTTATGAGCAAGGATCGCCTTCAACTCAGCGTCCTTGCAAGCATCGACCCGCTGGTTATACCAGTCAACGGCTTCAAACTCTTCCATCAGGGAGCTGACAGCGCGGTGCATGTCGCGGGTGTCATCAGACAGCTCGCCAACCGGCTCGTGATAACTATCGCTTGCCATGATTCGATCCTTATTCAAAGAGTGACTGAAACGATTATCAACATCTCGCAACGTTCTGACCTTAGTCGAAAAACCCCAGATAAAAAAGATGCGAGAATGCGAACTCTTCATTGAATGGCCGTCGGCCTGCCACAATGATCTTATTAAGTAAGGTACGCCGTGTACCAAAGTCATCCGATTCTCTCGTTCTGGACCTACGCCCTATGAAGACCGTTTTTTCTCCACTCCACAGGCGACGCGCAGTCAAAACCGAACTGGACGGCGGCCTTCTCATCGAGCCCCATGAAAAACCGTCCCGTGCCGAAACCATTCTGGCCCGCGTGAAAGATCAGGCACTGGGAGAGATACTGGAGCCCGATGAATTCGGTCTGGGACCGGTGAAGCGGGTTCATACCGAAGACTATATAGCGTTTCTGGAAACCTGCTGGGAGGAATGGGTTGCAGCGGGAAAACGCGGTGAGGTGATTCCCACGTTCTGGATTGGCCGCGGTATGCGCCATCGCCTCCCAACGGACATAGATGGCCGCGTGGGTTATTTCAGCATGGGCGCTGACACCTCCATCTCTGACGGCACGTGGGAGGCGGCTTGCGCATCGGCCAACGTGGCCCTGACCGCCCAGAAACTTGTTGCCGGTGGCGAGCGCGCCGCCTTCGCCCTATGCCGCCCGCCGGGCCATCATGCCCATGCTGATCTGTTCGGTGGCTACTGCTTTTTCAACAACGCGGCTATTGCCGCCCAAGCCTTTAGAGACCAGGGCTATGAACGTGTTGCGATTCTGGACGTGGACTTCCACCATGGCAACGGCACCCAGGCCATTTTCTACAACCGCAGCGATGTGCTGACCATCAGTCTGCACGGTGATCCGGATCTGGCGTTTCCACACTTCCTGGGTTTCGAGGATGAAACCGGCGAGGGTAACGGCGAGGGCTACAACCTCAACATCGTCTATCCGCCCGGCACACCCTACAGCATCTGGAGCCGGGGCCTGGAAACCGCCTGCAAGCGCATCGAAGCGTTCAGACCGGAGGCGTTGATTATTGCGCTGGGCGTAGACACCTTCGAGGAAGACCCGATCTCCTTCTTCAAGCTGAAATCCGGGGACTACCTGACGCTCGGCAAACGCATTGAGGAGTTGGGACTGCCCACAGTGTTCACGATGGAAGGCGGTTACGATGTAGATGCCATTGGCGTCAATGCGGTGAATGTCCTGCAGGGATTCGGGAGTGCGCGGTAAGAACAACCCGACGAGGCACTAGCCCTTGAAGCCCTTGCCCAGGATGTAGACCTCCCGGGAGCGTGCGCGGGATGAATCCGGCTTGCGCACCACCACTTTGTCGAATACTGCCCGCACCGCTTTCAGGTACTCGTCGTAGCCTTCGCCCTGAAAAACCTTGGCCAGAAAGTTTCCTTTGGGTTTGAGCACCTGGCACGCCATATCCAGCGCCAGTTCCACCAGATACATGGACGACGCCTGATCAGCCACCATCACCCCGCTGATGTTTGGAGCCATGTCGGAAATCACCACATCCACCGGTGAATCACCCAGGGTGGCCATGATCTCATCGAACACCTCGTTCTCGGTGAAATCACCCTGAAGGAATTCCACCCCGGCTATCGGATCCATGTTCAGGATGTCAGAGGCAATGACCCGGCCCCTGTGCCCAACGAGTTTTGCCGCAACCTGTGACCAGCCGCCCGGCGCTGACCCCAGATCCATAACCACCATATTGGGGTGAATCAGCCGGTCCTTCTTGTTGATTTCAAGGAGCTTGTAGCTGGCTCGTGAACGATAGCCGTCCAACTGTGCCTGTTTCACGAAGGGGTCGTTTACATGCTCTTCGAGCCAGCGGTTACTGCTTTTCGATCGGGCCATAGGGAATCATCATTACGGAAAGAACCAGTGCGCTATTGTACGTGCCGCGCACTCGCCCGGCAAAATCCTGACAACCGGCCCCGGCGCACGTACAATCAGCTCACTTTGCATCCGACCTGACCAGCCGCTGGAAGGTCTCAAGAGCATTATCGGGCGAGCACCGTGAAACTGAATGACATCCGGAAACTGCACCAGAAAAAATATCGCCAGGCCCTGGGGCACTATCTGGTCGAGGGCGAACACCTGGTACTGGAACTGCAGAAGGCCGCTACCCGCCAGCCAGCGCTGATGAATGCAGAGTTGTATGTAACCGCCGCCTACGAGCATTGGCAGAGCGCCTTCACCACCCACCTGGTCAGTGATCGCCAGATGGCACAACTGGCCGACACCCAAAGCCCCCAGGGTATTCTGGCTGTGGTTCCCATGCCCAAGCAGGAGAACAACTCTGAATCGGCGACTGTCCCGGGCGAAAAAGCCGTTTACCTGCACGAAGTCCAGGACCCCGGCAACCTCGGGACGATTTTACGCACCCTGGCGTGGTTTGGCGGTTTTCGCTGCCTGCTCAGCCCCGGCAGTGTCGATCCCTACAACCCGAAAGTGGTACGTGCCAGCATGGGCGCTATCTTCCACGTGCCCATGGAAACCGACGTCCCACTGGATAGCCTGGGCAACCGCTACACCCGCATTGCCTGCCTGGACCTGGACGGAAACCCGCTGACGGCGGAAGGTTTCGGAGACCACGACTGCTTCCTGTTCGGTAATGAGGCACGAGGCGTTCCGAAGGAGGCCCTTAAGCAGCTGGGAGCAAGGCCTTACACCATTCAGGGACGAGGTGAAATAGAGTCCCTGAATCTGGCCTCTGCGGTCAATATGTGTACCTATGAATTGATGCGGAGCCAGTGAACAGAGCCTGATGTGAGCAGTTTCGACAGTGATTGTGGCGGATATCGTCATTGCCTGTAGCTTGCTCATTGGCGACCATCATAGCCTCATGCCACGACTCTGATTCGTCACTATGGAACGCTACCTCCAGCCCACCACATTCTTTGACTACGAGCAGCCCGAGCTAAAGGCGTGGATTGCCAATCAACTCACTGGTGTATCCGACGATCCTGTTGAGCAGGCGAAAGCCCTCTATCTGGCGGTGCGAGACAGTGTAAGTTACAACCCTTATGTGTTCCGGACCGACGCCAAAACCTTCAGTGCCAGCTACGCACTGACCAGCGGCGAAACCTACTGCATCCCCAAGGCTGTTCTGCTCGGCGCCGCCGCCCGGTCGGCAGGCATTCCCAGCCGTCTCGGTCTGGCTGATGTCCGCAATCATCTGTCCAGCCCGAAACTGATCGAATGGCTCCAGTCAGATATTTTCCGAATGCACGGTTTTATCGAACTTTACCTGAACGGACAGTGGGTGAAAGCGACTCCCGCCTTCAACAAACAGTTGTGCGAAATGATGAAGGTGGAACCACTGGAATTCGACGGTGTCCACGATTCCGTTTTCCAGGAATACACCGCATCAGGACAGGCGCACATGGAATACGTAAATGACCACGGCCTGTTCGACGACGTACCTCATGATTTCATCGTCGCCGGTGTCCGCGCAGCCTACGGTCATCTGTTTCCGGACAATGAAGAGGAGCGTTTTGAAGGCAGTCTGGAGGAGGACCTCAAGTAAACCCGGCGCCGGCCTATCCGGAAAAGCCCGGCCATTCATCCACTGCGTGCATGTTCAATGGTATCCCTCAGCCGGTGTCACCTTGTTGCTATCAAAGTCCACATACAGCGGGCCAGCGATTTCCTGATAGCCGCCGGCCATCTTGAGCCGTCTCAACTCCGCAGACAACACCCGCAAAAACGCCCGGTTGCGCTCAGTATTATGACAGGTAAGCCGGTCATAACTCTCCAGTAACGGATGCTCCGGGGCGTAGGAAAGTTTGTCCAGATAAGGCCGGACATCGGGAATGGCCGCAATCATGGTGTCGAAGCGACCATACTCCAGCATTGCAACATTCAGGGCATCGGTTCTGGACCAGTTCACGTAGATATTTCGACCCTCAAGAACGGGGTCCAGATATGTCTCATGGCCTATCACCGCCCCCACCTCGTGTCCCTCAAGTGCCGTAAGGCTTGAAGGAGGCACCTTATCCTTCAGGACAAAGAGGTAATAACTGAACTTTCCCAATGGAAAACTCGCAATGACCGCCTCTTCACCCAGGCGACCCTCAAGCACTTCCGTAAAGGAATAAATACAATCTGCCTCGTCATTGTTAAAGACCAGCATGGTGCGTTTATAGGGGTAGAACCTCTCCTGAATATCGAAATCCAGAGCTTCCAGGGCACGCCTCATGATTCTCTGATAAACACCATCCTGATTCTTGGTCAGCAGATTGGAGATATTGGGGACAGCTACACGAATGGGCTCTGCCGGGTGAACGTAGCTGGATAACATGAGCGAGCAAAGCACAGCTGAAAACAGGGAGAGAACAGAACGTTTCATACAGAGAAGTGCGTCCGTGACGCGCGAAGTGACTACTTTATGTACAGGCCATAAGTATGACAAGGCCATGAAAGAGTAGCCAGTAAAACCGTGTAACAGGTCACGGCCATGACCGCTGCACAAGAGCAAAAAAAGGGGCACCGGATCACACCGATGCCCCTTTTCGCTCTCATCACCGGAAAACGACCTTCACGGTCTTAAGCCGCCTGCTCTTCGTCCTCTTCTACAGAGTTACGGATCAGGAAGTCAAAGGCGCTCAGTGCAGCCTTGGAACCTTCACCCATGGAGATGACGATTTGCTTGTAGGGCACGGTAGTCGCATCGCCTGCCGCGAAGATCCCCGGAATGGAGGTTTCGTTGCGCTCGTTAACGACAATCTCACCGTGCTGGCTCAGCTCGATATCACCTTTCAGCCATTCGGTGTTTGGCACCAGGCCAATCTGGACGAACACACCTTCCAGGGCAAGGTGGTGCTCTTCACCGGTGTTGCGATCCTTGTAATTAAGGCCGCTGACCCTGCCATTTTCACCGGTGATCTCGGTCGTCTGGCCGGACGTGATGATTTCCACGTTTTTGAGGCTACGCAGCTTCTTCTGCAAAACCTCGTCGGCCCGCATCTCGGCGCCAAACTCAATCAGCGTTACATGCCCGACGATACCGGCCAGGTCGATGGCCGCTTCTACACCCGAGTTACCGCCGCCGATAACAGACACACGCTTGCCCTTGAACAACGGGCCGTCACAATGCGGGCAATAGGCTACACCCTTGTTCCGGTATTCCTCTTCGCCCGGAACACCCATCTGACGCCAGCGTGCACCGGTGGAAAGCACAAGCGTGCGAGACTTCAAAGACGCACCATTGGCCAGGCGAACTTCATGCAACCCACCGCGTTTGGTGGCCGGAATCAGCTTCTCGGCACGCTGCATGTTCATGATATCCACTTCGTACTCTGTTACATGCTGCTCCATCGCAGCCACCAGCTTGGGCCCTTCGGTATAAGGCACAGAGATCAGGTTCTCGATCCCCATGGTATCGGCCACCTGGCCACCGAAGCGCTCGGCAGCAATACCCGTCGCAATCCCCTTACGAGCGGCATAGATGGCAGCAGAGGAACCCGCCGGGCCACCACCTACCACCAGGACATCGAAGTCATCCTTCTGGCTGATCTTCTCCGCCTCTTTCTCGTCGGACCTGGTGTCGAGCCTGGCAACAATCTCTTCCATGGTCATGCGGCCCTGGCCCCACGGCTCACCGTTCAGGTAAACATTGGGCACGGCCATCACTTCCCGCTTTTCCACTTCATCCTGGAACAGGGCGCCATCGATAGCAGTGTGCTTGACGTTCGGGTTCAGCACGCTCATCAGGTTCAAAGCCTGAACCACATCGGGGCAGTTCTGGCAGGACAGGGAAAAGTAGGTTTCGAACTCGAATTCGCCGTCCAGGGACTTGATCTGCTCAATAACGTCCTGGGACGCCTTGGACGGATGCCCACCCACCTGCAGCAGAGCCAGTACCAGAGAGGTGAATTCATGGCCCATGGGAATGCCGGCGAAACGGACGCCAGCATCGGCGCCAACACGGTTGATGGCAAAAGAAGGGCGACGAACGTCCTGAGCCTCTTCAGTACGCAGGCTGATCTTGTCAGACATCGACTCAATTTCTTCCAGCAGCTGCTTCAGCTCCTGAGATTTGTCACCGTCGTCATAGGCCGCTACCAGCTCAATCGGCTGTTGCAGCTTTTCCATGTAGGCTTTCAGCTGTTCCTTGATGTTGGCATCCAACATATCGCGTTTCCCCTTGAGATGTCTTAATACTGAATGTCTGAGTTCAAACGAACTGTGATCAGAAGATGCGTCGACGATACGGGCTGGCAATAAAATGCTCAAATTAATTGGCACAAACTGTTTGATAGCCCATTACTATATAGCCACCATTAACCCGGACAATGTCTGGACCAATAGCGCATATCCATTCACGCTGCAGCCAAGTACCATGGTAAAGGGCGTCACGACCCACCCCTTGCACTCAGAATAGGCAAAGCATGTTTCTAGACCGTTTTTACTCCATCCAGGACGGACGCGTATACATTACCGCGCGTCAGGCCAGCCAGTTCGCCAAGGAGGTCGCGGGTGACTTCAACCCGATCCACGACCCTGACGCGCGCCGCTTTTGTGTGCCGGGGGATCTGCTGTTTGCGGTTGTCCTGTCCCGTTTCGGGCTGTCGAAGAACATGACGTTCCAGTTCCGAAGCCTGCTCGGCGACGCTGTTCCCCTGGAATTCCGGGAAAACGGAGAAGGAACCATCGAGGTCTGTGACCAGGGCGGAAAGGTCTACCTTGAAGTGAACCGGAGCGGTGAAAATACCGATGATGAAAAGGTCATCGAGGACTTTACCCGCAGCTACGTGGCCGCGTCCGGCAAGAACTTCCCCCATACCCTGAAGCCACTCATGGAATCCCGGGGCGTCATGTTCAACCCGGACCGTCCCATGGTGATGTACGAAAGCATGAGCCTTGCGCTGGACAGCCTGGACACCACCTCGTCTGAACTGGAGCTGCACAACGCCGACCTCGAACCGGCTGGCAAGCGCGGCAACGTCACCCTTGAATACCAGCTGATCACCGACGGGAAACCAGTTGGCGAAGTCGCCAAGCGCCTGATCCTTGGTAGTCTGCGGCCCTATTGCCCGGATGCCATGGCGAACGTGATCGAGGAATTCTATCGGCTCAAGGCCCGCGGCTCGCAAGTTGGCAACGAAACCTCCGGCTCCTGATACAGATCGGTTTTCCGGCCTTTACTTCCGTCTACAATGATCCTTGTGACCTTACGCCTCACAAGGATGAACGGAGATGGTTGAACGAACGCCAAGAGAACAGATGGCCGCCTATCGGCTTTCTCCGGCTGCTGTCATTGCCGCACTGGGAAGTCAGGAACATCAGGGCCTTAGCGGCAATGAGGCCAGAGCCCGCCTGGAACGTGAAGGCCCGAATGAACTAACCTCCGCCAAGCCGGTTCCCGGCTGGCGAAAACTGCTCGCCCAGTTCACCGATACCCTGGTCATCCTGCTGCTGATCGCGGCTGGCGTATCACTGGCACTCTGGCTGTTCGAGCGGCATTCGGAGCTGCCTTACGAGGCCATTGCGATCCTGGCCATTGTGTTGCTCAACGCCGGCATGGGTTATGTCCAGCAGGCGCGGGCAGAGCAGGCCGTTGCCGCCCTGCGCCGGATGGCGGCCGCAAAGGCCCGGGTGATTCGCGATGGTGAACAACGGAGCATACCAGCCAGCGACGTTGTTACCGGCGACATCATCCTGATGGAAGAAGGCGATACCATCCCCGCCGACGCCCGTCTGATCCATTCCGTCGCCCTGCAAACCTCCGAAGCCGCGCTCACCGGCGAGAGCCTGCCCGAAGCCAAGGAGCCGGAAACCATAACCGGAGAGGCGGCTATCGGCGACCGCCAGAATATGGTTTTCAGCGGCACTGCCGTCACCTATGGCCGCGGCACTGCCGTGGTGACCGCCACTGGCATGCAGACCCAGATGGGGCAGATAGCCGGCATGCTGGACGAGGCCCCACCGGAAACCACACCGCTGCAGGAGGATCTTGCCCGGGTCGGGAGGCTGCTGGGGTTGGTGGTTATCGCCATCGCCGTGGTGATGATCGTCACCATCATCCTGCTCGAGCATGTCAGCGGCTTTTCCGCCATTTTCGATGTCCTTATCCTCGGCGTCGCACTTGCGGTCGCGGCAGTGCCGGAAGGATTGCCGGCGGTAGTTACCGCGGTTCTTGCCCTCGGGGTTCAACGCATGGCGCGCCGTAACGCCATTGTTCGCCACCTTGCGGCCGTTGAGACCCTGGGCTCTGCCAACATAATCGCCTCTGACAAAACCGGCACCCTCACCCGCAATGAGATGACCGTGCGAACCGTGGTCACTGCCAGTGGCCGGGTCACCCTCTCGGGTACGGGCTATGAGCCGGTTGGCGACGTTACGGCAGACCCTCCCCCCTATGGCGATGGCGCCGACACTATGGACCGGGCTCTGCGGCTGGAACTGGAACGCGCCCTGACCGTCGGTGACCGCGCCACCAATGCGGAACTGCAGGAGGAAGACGGCCAATGGACCATCCAGGGTGATCCCACCGAGGGCGCACTGATTGTCGCCGCCCGCAAGATCGGACTGGCGGACGAAATGCTGGACCACAGGTACCAGCGGGTGGGCGAGGTGCCGTTCTCGTCGGAACGGAAACTGATGTCTACCCTCAACACCGACCGCCAGCAGCGGGAACACATCCAGGTGTTCACCAAAGGCGCGCCCGATGTGTTATTGGGACGCTGCACCCGTGAGCGGGTCGGCGACAGCACCCGCTCACTTACCCCTGAACGCCGCATTGAAATCCTCGACCTCAACGAACAGCTGGCCCGGGAGGCCCTGCGCACCCTCGGGGTCGCCGCCAAGGTGCTGCCGGCTGACGACTTCGAACCGGAAGATGTCGATGAGGAACTGGAGAAAGACTTGGTCTTTGTCGGGCTGATTGGCATGATTGACCCACCCAGGGAGGAAGCCAGGCAAGCCGTTGCCCATGCCAGGGCAGCCGGTATCCGACCCGTGATGATCACCGGCGATCATCCGGTCACCGCAGCGGTCATTGCCGAAGAACTCGGCATCTGCAGCGATGGCCGTGCGGTTTCCGGTGCGGATATCGACCGAATGCCGGACGAGGCGCTGAACCATACGGTGCGTGAAGTATCGGTCTATGCCCGAGTGAATCCAGAGCACAAACTTCGCATCGTCAAGGCGCTACAGAAAGACAGGGCGATCGTGGCCATGACCGGGGATGGCGTGAACGATGCCCCCGCCCTGAAAACGGCCGATATCGGGATTGCCATGGGCATTAGCGGAACCGACGTCTCCCGTGAAGCATCCGATATCATTCTTGCGGATGACAACTTCGCCTCAATCGTGGCTGCGGTAGAAGAAGGCCGCACCATCTTCGCCAACATTCGTAAATTTCTGCGTTACCTGCTGTCGTCGAACATTGGCGAGGTGATGACGATGTTTTTTGGCGTATTGCTGGCCGATATGATCGGGCTGGCTGAAAGCGTCGACGGCCTTGCCTTGCCACTGCTGGCCACGCAAATCCTGTGGGTCAATATGGTTACCGACGGCGCACCCGCCCTCGCTCTCGGCCTTGACCCCGGGGATGCAGAGGCCATGACGCGACCACCAAGACCGCGGGACGAAGGCGTGATAACACGCAGAATGTGGGCCGGCATCGTTTTTGTCGGCTCCATAACGGCGACAGGCACCCTGTTTGTGCTGGACGCCTCCCTTCCCGGCGGCCTCGTGGCGGGTGAAGGCAGCCTCGACTATGCCCAGACCATGGCGTTCACAACCCTGGTTCTGTTCTCTCTGTTTACCGTGTTCATTTCAAGGTCCGACGAACAGAGCGCCTTCACAGGGCTATTCTCCAACGCCTGGCTCTGGGGTGCCGTTGGCCTGTCCCTGGCACTGCAAGTGGCGGTGGTCTACCTGCCCGTTCTGCAGAAAGCATTCTCCACCGTTAGCCTCAGCCTTCACGACTGGCTCTTTTGTGCCGCGGTTGCCAGCTCGGTGTTATGGCTCCGGGAAATAAGCAAACTCATCACCCGATTCAGAAACCCACCGCTTGGTCCGCCCGCAGAAAACAGCGTATAAACAGGACAGCAGAATACTTTGCCAACACACCCAGTGGAGATGACAACAATGGCGATCCAGACCGGCGACACGTTACCGAATATTGAACTGCAGGTGATGGGCGAAAAAGGCCCGGAAAAAGTGAACACTGGCGACCTGTTCGCCGGCAAGAAAGTGGTGATCTTTGCCGTGCCTGGTGCCTTCACACCGACCTGCTCCAGGGCACACCTGCCAGGTTTTGTGGTCGATGCAGACAAGATCAAGGCCAAGGGTGTGGACAGCATCATCTGCACCTCGGTTAACGATACCTTCGTCATGGATGCCTGGGGCAAGGCCCACAATGCCGAAGAAATCATCATGCTTGCAGACGGGCTGGGCGAATTCGCCGAGGCTATTGGCCTGACCCAGGATCGCACCGCCAGCCAGATGGGCATCCGGAGCCAGCGTTACGCCATGATCGTGAACGACGGCACCGTACAGTCCCTCGATATCGATGAGCAGGGCCTCGAGAAAACCAGTTCGGAGGCCATTCTCGCCCGTCTTTAACCAGGGCCGTGCGTCGAAAAAATGACGTGCCCCAAACGCAACAAACCCCGGAAAACCGGGGTTTGTCAGCAGTATCGGGCCTGCTGTGCAGGCCCTTACTTATCGCTTAGCCTGAAGAGGAAAGCTTAGATCTTGCCAACCAGGTCCAGAGACGGAGCAAGCGTCTCTTCGCCTTCTTTCCACTTGGCCGGGCATACTTCGCCAGGATGATTGCGAACGTACTGAGCCGCTTTCACCTTGCGCATCAGATCGTCTGCATCACGGCCAATGCCTTCCGCAGTGATTTCCATCGCCTGGATGACACCATCCGGATCGATCAGGAAGGTGGCACGGTCTGCCAGGCCCTGGCCTTCACGCATTACACCGAAATTGTTGGTGATGGTGCCAGTCTGGTCGCCAACCATGTAGTAGTTGATCTTGCCGATGGTCTCGGAGCTGTCGTGCCATGCTTTGTGGGTGAAGTGAGTGTCGGTGGACACAGAGAACACTTCAACGCCCAGCTTTTGCAGTTCTTCGTACTTGTCTGCTACATCGCCCAGCTCGGTCGGGCATACGAAGGTAAAGTCGGCCGGATAGAAGAAAAATACAGCCCACTTGCCCTGAACGTCCGCTTCGCTGATGTCAACGAACTCGCCCTGTTTGAAAGCGGTTGCGTTAAACGGTTTGATCTCGCTGTTAATGATGCCCATTAAAGCTAACTCCTTGATGATGAATTTACGATTCGATGAATTTACAGGAGCCACGGTACGGATTTTGTCAGCTCGGATAAAATTGATAATTCCCAACCAAGGCATAGGCTAAGCCTATTCCTGCCCTTCAAGCCATCCAAACCCGTTCCGCAAGGCCTCACAGCGGTCGCTCCCAGTCCGTGAAGCGACGGCTGAAGGCTATTGATGGGGGCTCAACCTGCCAGTTCAACCTTATGAAAATCAAGAATATTTTCTTCCGGTGACGCCTTTATGGCGGCCACTTCCGACCGTTTCTTCGTCAGGATGTATGCAAAACAGCCAAAGTACAGGGCGATCACCAGGGCACCGACCCACTGAATCCGCAGGAAGTCGAGCTGGAACAACATGGTCAGGCCGATCATGGCCAGGAAGTTGAACACCACATAGTTGGCCCGGCCCAGGCGCTCAGCTGTCAGGTTCAGGTTGTCGGTATAGAGCCGGATCAGGGAATCCAGTGAGTTCACCACCATCAGCACCCCGACCGTAATCATCGCGATGTTGGTGAAGGCCGCAACCTTCAGGCCTGCGTCGTGATAGTGGAACAGGACCGAGAACCACACGCCGATGGCGATGGACGGAATCGCCAGCATGGCGATCAGCAACTGCCAGGTCCGGATGCCACTGACGAAACGGGCGGTGAACTGACCAATCATGATGCTCCAGGAAAACCACCAGAACAGATAGAACTCGTGGTAGTCATTGATCGGAAGGGCAAACTGGTGAATGTTGGTGAAATACTCGCCCAGCATGCCGACTGTCCCGAAGAAATCATCCGGGGATCCGCCATCCATCGCAAAGGCGCGCACCCACATACCGGCAATCAGCGCAATGAACAGCACACTGGAGCTCAGGCTCAGGATACGAACGTATTTGATCTTGGAACTGGAATAGACCGCCAGCGCGATGGAAGCAAACACAATGGCATAGAAGGTCGGCACCACCGATTCACCGTCACCCACCTGCGGCAGATACCACGGCAGGTTAACCAGCAGCAGGTAGGCGGTAAAGGCGCAGGTACCGATGATGACCACGTTGTTGACCACTTTCACCAGCGGGATTTCAAAGAACTTCACCCGCGGTTCAATGATCGCGAAGTAGAAACAGGTCAGGAAATAGAAGCCCCAGATCAGGAAGGCCCAGAAGCCAAATTCAATGGCCAGCGGGTTGGCAAAGCCGTATTCCGGGCTTGAAGACAGGTCGCTATAGCCACCGAACTCGGTCAGCGGGAACATGATCAGCCCCACATCCAGACCGGAGGTGAACAGGATGGCAATAAAAGTCAGGGTGCGGACCGGTGTCACACCGATACACTGCACGTCCCACCATTTATAAAGGATCATAACAATGGCGGCGAAGGTAAAGATCAGGCCTGTAGATAACCAGAGTGTCATGAGGTCCTCCGGTTGCTTTCTTTCATTACAGTGAACAGCATGGGTGTTCCTCCTCTACTTTGAAGCTGTTGCTCTTTCGAATCGGACACAAACCCCCGCAGTGTTTGATGGCGGGCCAGGACTTGCCTATCTGGCGCGCAGGAAACAGCCGGCAGGGCCAGCGCGCTGATAGGGAAATCCTGATGGTTTGCGGAGAAGCCCGGAGGCATTGCACCTCCGGGCGGGAAGGGTGATGCGGTGCTAGTTAAGCGACCGCTTCGCCTGTCCCTGTCGCTGCCGCGCCTGCCAGTGGTCATCCATGGCCACAGGCGCGTCAGAAGGTTTCAGGGGCTCCTTGCCCCGAATCAGGTCGGCTGCCCGCTCGGCCACCATAATGGTGGGGGCGTTCAGGTTGCCGTTGGGTATGGTCGGGAAGATGGACGAGTCCACTACCCGGAGGTTTTTGATGCCACGGACACGGGTCTGTGGATCAACCACGGCCAGCTCGTCGGTGCCCATCTTGCAGGTGCAGGACGCGTGATAGGCGCTCTCCACCGCCTGCCGCACGAAGGCGTCGATCTGTTCGTCGGTCTGGACTTCCTCGCCCGGCTGGATTTCGGGGCCCCGATACTCATCCATGGCCGGCTGGTTGATGATTTCACGGGTCAGACGGACACAATCGCGAAAGCCTTCCCGATCCGCTTCGTGCTGCAGATAGTTGAACTGGATACGCGGCGCCTGTTTCGGGTCGGATGACTCCACATGCACAACGCCCCGGCTTCTCGGCTTGTTGTGACCAATATGCAACTGGAAGCCATCACCAGCAAACGCTTCTTTACCGTCATAACGCATGGCGGCGGGCAGGAAATGGTATTGCAGGTCCGGCCACTCAACGCCTGCTTTGGAACGGATGAAACCACAGGACTCGAAATGGTTGGTGGCGCCCAGGCCATCCTTTCTCAGGATCCAGCGGACACCGATTTTCAGCTTGTTCCACCAGTCGAGCTTGCTGTTGAGGGATACAGGCTTGTTGCAGCGGAACTGGAAATAGAACTCCAGGTGATCCTGCAAATTCTCGCCCACGCCCGGCAGTTCATGCTTTACCTCAATGCCGGCTTTATCCAGGACTTCGCGCTGACCAATCCCTGAAAGCTGCAACAGGTGCGGTGAACCAATGGAGCCGGCTGAGAGGATCACTTCTTCGGCGGCTTTGGCTTCGTGTACCTTGCCACCCTGCTCGTAACGCACACCGGTCGCGGTTTTACCGTCCAGCAGCACTTCGTGCACCAGGGCATGGGTCACCACCGTCAGGTTCGGACGCTGCATGGCCGGGCGAAGGTAGGCATTGGCCGTGGACCAGCGGCGACCGTTCTTCACCGTCATGTGCATGGCACCGAAGCCTTCCTGCTGGGCACCGTTATAATCGTTGGTGGGGAAATAACCGGCATCCACACCCGCGTCGACGAACGCCTTGTAAAGCGGGTTCTGCATGTTATTACCGTTGTTAACACCCAGCGGGCCAGACTCACCCCGGTAGTGGTCACCACCAAACGCCCAGGTTTCCGCCTTTTTGAAATACGGCAGCACATGCTGGTAATCCCAGCCGGTCGCGCCTTCCGAGTCCCACTCGTCGAAATCCCGGGCATGGCCACGCACATAGACCATGCCATTGATCGAGGAAGAACCACCGAGCACCTTGCCCCGGGGGCAGTGCATGCGACGGTTGTCCAGATACGGCTCCGGCTCGGTCTCGAACTGCCAGGCGTACTTTTTGGTGTTCATGGGAATGGACAGCGCCGTGGGCATCTGGATAAAGATACTCTTGTCACTGCCGCCGGTTTCCAGCAGCAGCACCTTGTGACGGGCGTCCTCGGTGAGGCGGTTGGCCAGTACGCAACCGGCAGAACCCGCGCCCACGATGATGTAGTCGTAGCGATTTTCTTTCATGCAATTGCTCCGGGTTGAGTCACTGGCTTAAAACGGCGCATCCAGGTCTTCCATGCCTACATACACCGACTTGATCTGGGTGTAGTAGTCGAGCGTGATCCTGCCGTTTTCGCGGCCAATGCCGGAAAGTTTGTAACCACCCACCGGCATTTCCGCCGGGGAAGCGCCGTAACTGTTGATCCAGCAGATACCGGCCTGAATCTGGTGAATCACCCGGTGCGCACGGCGGATATCGCTGGTGAACAGGCCCGCTGCCAGACCTGTATCGGTTCCGTTGGCCCGGGCAATGACCTCGTCCTCATCGGAAAAGGTGAGCACGGACATCACCGGCCCGAAGATTTCTTCCCGCACGATGCTCATGTCATCGGTGCAGTCGGTGAAAATGGTGGGCTCCACGAAATAGCCACCTTTGGAATCTTCCGGCTCGAAAGCTCGGCCACCGTGGGTGAGTGTCGCCCCTTCAGAGAGTCCTTTGGCGATGTAGTCCAGCACCAGCTCCTGATGCTTCCTGGAAATCAGGGCGCCAAAGTTGGTGTCCGGGTCCATCGGATCACCCGGCTTGATGTTCTTGCGGGTACGCTCCAGCAGACGGTCCATAAACCGCTCGTAGATATCTTCGTGGACAAACACCCGGGTGCCATTGGTGCAGATCTCGCCCTGGGTGTAGAAGTTGCCCACCATGGCGGCCGAGATGGCATTTTCCAGATCGGCATCGTCGAAGATAATCAGCGGCGACTTGCCGCCCAGTTCCATGGTGACGTCCTTGAGAGTGGAAGACGCCGCCGACATGACTTTCTTGCCGGTCGCGACCTCGCCGGTGAACGATACCTTGGCGATGGCCGGCTCGTGGGTGAGCCATTCGCCCACCTCGGCGGCACCCTGCAGCACGTTGAATACGCCGGCCGGAACACCAGCTTCAGCATAGATTTCCGCCAGCTTGATCGCACCCATGGGGGTTTCTTCTGACGGCTTGAAAATCATGGCATTACCGCAGGCCAGTGCCGGTGCGGATTTCCAGCAGGCGATCTGGATCGGGTAGTTCCAGGCACCAATTCCGGCACAAATACCAAGCGGCTCGCGACGGGTGTAATAGAAGTCACCGCCCAGATCCTGCTGGTTGCCTTCGATGGATGGGGCCAGACCGGCAAAGAACTCAACGGCATCGGTGCCCGTGACCACGTCCACGGCTTCCGCTTCCTGCCAGGGTTTGCCGGTATCGCGGACTTCGCAGGCCGCCAATTCGTCGTTGCGCTCACGCAGCAGGGCCACCGCCTTGAGCAGAATGCGGCTGCGCTCAATCGCAGGCTTCGCCGACCACTCGGCAAAGCCGGCCCGGGCGCTCTCAATGGCCGCCTGCTGCACGGATTCGTCAGCCACTTCCACCTCGTAGATCACCTCCCCGGTGGCCGGATTAACGACGGGGAACACCTCACCCGTGCTGTTGGCAAGAAAACGACCGTGGACAAAGTTCTGGAAACGGGGTATCGAATTGGACATAAACAGTGAAACCTCAAGATTATGAATTGGCTGTCTTTTTACGTAGCGGATGTAGCTGTTGTTTCTGTGCCTGCGCCAAGGTCTCATGCACAAAGCGCTTACACAGTGTTTCCGCGGCCTGGAAGCTCTCCTGCGGATCAATGCTCAACGCACTTCGCAACCAGAAGCCGTCGATCAGTGCCGCCGTTTGCCGAGACGCCGCAGTGGCCGCCTCTGGCGCCAGAACCTGGGCAAAGGAATAGCGCAGGTTGCTGAAGAGCCGCGCGTTGTTGATCTGTTGTAACCGTTGCAGCCCCGGCTCATGCATGGAACGCGCCCAGAAACTGAGCCAGGTTTTCGCCGCCAGCGACGAGCGCTGAAACTCGGAAAAATTGGACTCGATGATGCAGCCCAGGCGCTGCTCTGGCGAACCGTCTGTCTTCGCCATGCGTTCCCGCAACTCCTTGCCGAGTAGATCCAGCAAATACCGCGACGCCGCTTCGATCAGGCCCTGCTTGCCACCGAAATAGTGGCTGATGATGCCCGAGGACATCCCGGCCCGTTTGCTGATGCTGACGATGGTGGTATTCAGCATTCCCACCTCGGCGATGGACTCGATGGTGGCGTCGATCAGCTGCTGCTTCCGTGTGTCTTTCACTCCAACTTTTGGCATGGCGACTTCGCTGTACCCTCCGGTCCGCTTGGTTCAATTTTTTATTAATTGAACGTTCAATTAACGATAAGGCTACAGAAAAGATTACAGGCTTTCAACGTTGGTCAGAAAACGAACAGGTAAAAATAGGGAGTGCTTCGGAAAAACCTGAGTTTTACCGGGAGTTTGGGGGAGTTTTCAGCTTTTACTCTTACTTTCTTCGATAATCCGGATCCGTCCAGCATATCGGCAAGGATTCACCAGACGGGAAACTCAGTTCCGCCTTCAGGTAAAACTCTGCATCCTGGGCTTCCTCACCGTAATGCAGACTGCCTTTGACCCGGGTTTCATGGGGGTCGAACAGCAAACGGGTATCCAGCACCTCAATCAGGTGCCCGGTGGATTTCTCTGCCACAAACATATCGCGCTCCTGTTCCAATCATTTCAGGAAGACCAGTCACTGGTCAGAGGGTTCGTCGGAAAACGCGCTGAGGTGGAAGGCAATGGCCTCATCCACCGCATCCATCCCATATGACCTGGGTTCAGGAGCCGACCCGCCGGCGAGGACATCCAGAACAGAACGCACACCCTGGGCAAGCGACTCCGTGTTGTAGCCACCTTCCAGAACAAAGGCGATTCGACCGTCACAAAGCCGGTCTGCCAAAGACTGCACAATGCTCGTCATGGCGGCAAAGCCCTCGAAAGAGACGTTCAGGGCAAGGTCATACCAGTGTGCGTCAAAACCCGCCGAAACCAGAATCAAGTCCGGTTTAAAGTACTCTGCTGCCGGCACCAGTATCTCGTTTAAAGCCTTCAGGTAGGCCTCATCGCCGGCGCCGCCCGGCATGGGAACGTTTATCGTGGTGCCCTCTCCCATTCCTGCGCCAACATCCTCCAGGTTGCCACTGCCCGGATAAAAAGGCGAGGCCCGGTGAATATCGAAAAACATGACATGCGGGTCCGCCCAGAATATGTCCTGGGTACCATTGCCGTGATGTGCATCCCAATCGACGATCAGCACCCTCTTGCAGCCAAGCTCGGCCTGAGCGTGAGCCGCGGCAACGGCGACATTATTCAACAGGCAAAACCCTCTTGCGCGCACCGGTTCCGCATGGTGACCAGGGGGCCGAACCAGCGCAAAGGCACTTCCGGTACTGCCCGCAACCACTGCCTCAACGGCGGCGATAGCAGTGCCTGCGGCAACTTCAGCCGCCTCGATACTGCCGGGTGAAACCGCTGTGGTATCCACATCCAGCCAGGCGTTTTTGTCACGTAAGGAAAAGATGTCATCCAGGTAAGACTGGGTATGGACCCGGCCAAGCTGCTCCCGCGTGGCGGCCTTGCCGGGCTCAAACCGGACACCCGGGACCGGCTCACGCGTCAAAAGATCCATGATCGCGTGAATTCGGCCTGGATGCTCCGGGTATTTCCACTGCACATTCAGGCCGGCCAGAATCCCCCGAATGCGTTTATCCAGGCGGCCGGGAAGAAAGGCCGAATTGGCATCGGGGGCGTGATTGAGAACCCGTTCATCGTAAAACACGCTGACATCTCTGCGCTCTGCCACAGTTCGCTCCATCATTCCATCGTGGAGGGCACAGCGGCCACTGAGCGGACGCCATGCCACTGTCAGAAGCATAGTCAAAGAACCCGATACCCGACACCCAATCCGATTGCCAGGTTGGCTTTGGTGATCCTGCGACCCTTCACGAACACAACCCCGTCGTGGGCTCTTGCTCTGCCTATTGCGAACTCGTCCAGCCGTGGGTAATCAGTTGCTTCTCGGAGTCAGGTTCAAGGACCTCTCCTGCAATCATGCGGTCCAGGGCACTGTCCAGTACCGAGCCACCACTGGCGGTTTGGTAACCCTCCGGCTGGTCAGGTCGACCGGTTTCAACTGCCGCAACCCGGGTCCATCCATCATCGCTCTCGTCCGTCCGGCAGGCGATGTTTTCCGAGGTGTTATCCGGCCCCTGCAAACGAAACTGCCGGCAGTATTGCCCCTCTTGGTTGGTAAACGTAAGCCTGGGTATTAGCTGCTCGCCCGTGTCCAGCGTATGGCTTTTACCGCTCGGAGTGGTTTCCAGTCCCTTCGCCACGGCGTGCCAGCCTGCATCACCGGCCGGCGGTGCGAACGTCATTAGCTGGGCGACACCAAAACCCAGAACGAGGGCCGCTGCCACAGCCATACCGGTATGGGCCTGAAGCCCCTGCTGCATTCGGCGCCACCAGGGAAACCGAACCACCTGAGTGGATGACTGGTTTTCTTTTTCCAGCATGGCCGTCAGGGCGTCCGGCAAGGGCCTGTCATCAATGGCCGAATAGTGGGTCATCAGTTGTTCATCAACAGCCGCCAGTTCGGCCAGCCGGTCACTCAGACCAGGGTCTGCCATCAGGCGCTCCCGGACGGCCTGCATCTCGTGTTCCGGCAGCTCTGAATCCAGAAAAGCGGACAGAGTTTGGTCGGTGATGTTCATGAGGGTGTCCTCGCAGATGCAATGTTCAACGATGTGCTCAGGGCTGCCCGAGCCCGGGCCAGACGACTCATTACCGTACCCTTGGGAATATCCAGCGTGTCCGATACGTCCTGATAGGACATGCCCTGAATCGCGACCAGCGAGATGATGTGGCGCTGGTCTTCAGGCAATTTGGCCATGGCATCATCCACCTGCCCCAGCTCGATCTGACTGGTGGTCGCCCGTTCACCATCGACAATCTGCCCTTCACTGAGCTCCGGTTGTTCTGCCGCATTCTGGCGAACCTTCCGGGCCCGGCATTCGTCTATCCAGAGGTTACGGCAAACCCGAAAAGCCCAGCGATCCAGTTCCACGCCATCCGGCACCTCTCGCCGTAAAAGGCGTTCAAAGGTACCCTGCAACAGATCGTCCGCTTCCGGCATGGATCCGGTCAGGGAATAGGCAAAGCGTCTAAGCCCGGGGATGAGCCTGGTCAGTTCGTGATTCATAGCGCCATGTCTCGTCGTCATAGTCTGAAGACGAACGGGGAGAAAATTTATTCCATCGAATCGGGAATTTTTTTGTCGATGGCACGTTTTGACAGTATGAGAGCACATATTATCAAAGGTTATCGTACCGGGATCTTCATGGTCTTTATGGCCAGCGCTTCGCCACTCCAGGCTCTGGGGACAGGAAGCCTGGTTCAGCCGTCACTGAATTCCATTAACCGCCATGTGGAGAGTGCTGCCGAGCGCGCAGTGGACCGTGCCATGGAACGCCGCGCCTCACAACGACTCGAGACCACAGAGGAAAACCTTCAGGCCACCCTTGCCGAACTGCCAGAACGGGTGTCCATTCCTGCCGCCGATGGCTCAGAAGCCTTCGCAGACGTTCGGGTGGAAGACGGGTGGCGCGCCGTGGAGCGGCAATGGCTGGTGACGGTCGATCCCGGTGAGCTGCAATACTTCCGGCAAAACGCCATTACCATACTTGAACAAACGCGGCTGTCAGGCCTCGGCCTCACAGTGCTGCGCTTTCGAGTGAGCGAAGCTGTCGACTCACGCAAGGCACTGACAGAGATCCTGCCAGAACACCTGATCGAAAGGCTCGACCGCAACCACATCTACAGTCCACAGGCTTCAGCAGCCGCCGACGGTCACCCCGACCCTGTCGCTGGCCGTTCCGGCTGTCAGATACCCATTAAGATGGGCATGGTCGATACCGCCATCAACAGCAAACACCCGGACTTTTCCGGAGCCAGTATCGTCCAGAACCATTTCCTTGACGATCTGAATCTGAAGGAAGGCTTTCAGAAACCGGACAGCCACGGAACCGCCGTGGCCAGCCTGCTCGTTGGCAAGCTTTCGGGCCAGGGTGATGCCGGGCTCCCTAACGCGACCCTCCTGAACGCATCGGTTTTCTTCGGTCGTGAGGACCTCTCCTCCGGGGCGACGCTGATGCACCTGGTGAGAGGCCTGAACTGGCTGGTTTCCCAACAGGTCAGGCTGATTAACATCAGCATGGCGGGGCCCGATAACCGGCTCCTGGCCACCGCCATACGACAGGTGTCGGAGGCCGGTATAGCCATGGTCGCCGCTGTCGGGAATCAGGGTCCCGCCGCACCACCTCTGTATCCGGCGGCCTATCCGGGTGTGGTAGGTGTTACCGCCGTTGGCCCGAACAACCGGGTGTATCGGTGGGCCAACCACGGTGAGCAGGTCGATTTTGCGGCTCGGGGCGTGGATGTCCGCGTCGCCGCCAGCGGGGGTGGTTACGAGCGAAAGAGCGGCACCTCCATGGCCACTCCCCTCATTACCACCCGGCTTGCCTGTGAAGCAGCCCGCTCGGCCGACCCGCTCCCGGATCTGGTTCGGCGCCTGGCAGATCAGGTTCAGGACCTGGGCAAGGCCGGGCGGGACCCGGTCTTTGGGTACGGAGTCCTGGTTGCGCCGTGAGATGGACCACAGCTGTCAGAACTCTGCCCGCAGCGTGACCGAGGCGACGGTTTTATCGTAGTCCGCAGAATCTAATGTCGAGCTGGCGTCCGTCGTCTCAACCCGGGCTTCCGCAGACAGCAAACGGGTGAGGCCAATGGTCCAGCTCACATCGGCAATGGAAATCCGGTCACTCCGGGTCTCGGATGAGACCGATCCCGGGCCCGGTAATGGGAACCCGGGGCTCTCCTCAGTCGAGACCGGCTCATCGTATTCCCGGCTCTCATAACGCCACCCGAACCGCAGGGTGTTCTTCTGACCGGATATCCGGAAGTGGTGTTTCAGCCGGAGACGGGCAGCCAACATGGCGTAATCGTAGGCATCAGAATTCGCGTCTTCCTCGTCACCTTCAAACCCCAGGACGAAAAGCGTCTGACTGTCATTGAAGAAGAAGAAACTCTCCAGGCTCAGCCCCCGGGCCCGGGCATCCCGCTCATCGTCCTCCTCGAAAGACTTCCGTTTATCCACAATACTTGCCAGCAGATAAACATCGTCGCCAATGAGTTTGCCAAGGTACGCACTGGTTCTGCCGTATTTCAGGAAAGGATCAGAATCCAGTGTGGCGTATGAAAAATGATGACTGGCGCCAAGGGTAACCGATGCGATGTCGTAGCTCAGATCCGCCGATGCCAGATGAAGGTCCTGATCAAAATCGCTGTAGGTCTTATAGTTCCTGGACGTAAAATCATAGGTCCCGGTGAGTGTCAGATGGTCGGCGGGCTGGCCACTGGCCTCCACACCGGTGCCAATCAACAATGCCTGGTCACTCTTGCCAGACGCGGTCTCCAACGCCTCGACATTCAGGTTGCTGTCATACTCCGCACCCGCCTCAACATAAGCGCTCATATCTACGGCGCAAACAGGCGCAGCAGCGCCCAGTGTCAGCGGGAATGCAATGAACAAACGTTGAATGGACTGCATGGTTCGATACTCCCAATCACAAAAAAAACCGGACTGATCAACAGCCCGGTTTAAACCCGTTCAGCACGTTAGAGCAGACCACCACCGGTGGAATTCCGGACGGTCCCTTTCACGCTGTTGCGAACCTCAGCTCTCACACTGTCGGAAACCGACGTGCCCACTTGCTGACGCGTCTGGGCCTGGACTTCGGTTTCGCGGGTTGCCCGGATCCGGTTCCGGGCCTGCTCGCCGGTACCGGAAGCTTCATCACGGGCAGAGCCAGCCTCGGCGCGGGCGGTGCCCTGGACCTGCTGACCGACAGACACACCGGCTTCAACGGTCTGACGCCCGGTTTGCTGCGCCTGCTCTTTCACGTCAAATGCAGCCTGCTCAGCGGCATCACCGGTTGTCCGGGCCTGAGCTGCCGAGTTCTGGCTGCCACGAGCAGAAACGTCTGCGTCAGCACGGGCCTCACCTTTGGCACCGGCACTGGCCTGCGACTGATTTCCTCCATCAGTACCGCCATTCGCCTGGGCGCTCATACGGACGTCTGCTTCGGCACTGGCGCTCCCGGAAACCGCATTTTCCGCTGCAGAGGCGGAAACCGCCATGATGGAACAGATCGCAAGTGTCAGAGTACGTTTCATCATCGTTATTCCTCCTGGTTTTCTGTTGTCTTCACCCGGGTAACGAGTCAGATCCGCTTTTATTCCAAAAAAAATGAAGGCCAGTCACAAAGACCGTCGTGCGTTATCAAGTTCTTCGGATTAATGGTACATTTCCTAGCAGCCCCTACTACTTAGCTTCCGGAACTATTGATGCCATTGTTTCCTGTGCAGGCGCGTATAACATGGTATTCCACCGTCGTCTTACCGCTGACTATTGTCGGCATCCTTTCAATTTTCTGGAGCACAGCCCAGGCCGCCGAGCCGCCCTGTAAAGCTCTGCTGATCAGCGGTAACTCCGAATACCCACCGTTACTCTGGAAGAATCCGGAAAATCCCGATGAGCTGATTGGCGTTGTCCCTGCGCTGCTGAAAGAAATCCTCGAGCCTCTGGGCGTCACGGCAGACATCAGACACCTGGGGTCCTGGGCCCGTGTACAGCACTTTGCACAAAGCGGGGAAATCGACATGGTCGCGGGTGCGTTCATGACCCGGGAACGGTTCCAGTACATGGACTACATCCTGCCACCCATCACCCATCTGCCAACCGCGATCTGGGTACCAAAAGGGCAGGAATTCCTCTATCGACACTGGCCGGACCTGAAAGGACGGGTAGGCAGCACCCTGATTGGCAACAGTTTCGGAGAAAACTTCGACCGGTATGCCGATGAGCAACTGTCGATCGAGCCCGTGCGCTCAATTGACCAGTCTTTCCTGATGGCCGGTGCGGGCCGCGTGGATTATGTGCTCTATGAGTTACTGCAAGGCCAGGTAAAACTGGCCCGTGAGGGCCTGGCCCGGGCATTTGTGCCGCTGGACAAACCCATCAGTACCGAAGGCCTGTTTTTCACCTTTAGCAAACAATCCCGATGCAATACCTTCGACTTCCGGGAACAGGTCGCCGACAGGCTCTACAGCCTGGTCACCGGAGGCAGGGTGGCTGATCTGGTTTCGGAATATACCGCCCGCTATATCGCCACAGAGTGACGTTACTCTGCCCTCTGGCGTCAATGCTCACCGGGTGGTGTCCAGACCGGCACATCCGCCCGCTTTGGCTCATCCCAGTCCCGCTGCATAGCACTGCTCAACGCCTCTTCCAGTTTCATGAACAGCTCGCCATAGCGGGGGCTGAAACTGATGCCTTCTTCAATTTCCTTCCAGGCATCGAATAACTGGTCTTCATGGGCCTCCTCATTCTCAACAAACGCCCACGTCATCTGTTTTGCCCGCATAGGGTGAACGCCCATCGCCGTGAGCGCATGGCCACCAAGCTCCAGGGCAGAGTGATAGGTTTCGCTCACGACATCGTCGGCACCCGCCTCCCGGAGCTGGTAACCATGGCCACGGTCAAATGCCCGCGCCAGTACCCAGACCCCCGGAAAGAACTTTTTTACATGCGCGACAAGCTTTACGGCGCGATCCCGGTCATCAATCGCGACCACCAGCAAACGGGCCTGTCCAATACCCGCCGTTTCCAGCAAATCGGATCGACTGGCATCACCAAAGAAGCTCTTGATGTTGATCTGGCGGACATTCTCTATCTGCTCTATCTCGTGGTCGAGCACCACGATCGGAATGTTGTTGGCCCGCAGCAGACGGCAAACAATCTGTCCGAATCGCCCCACACCGGCCACAATGACCGGAGCCTGCTCGTCAATGGTGTCCGCTTCCCGGTCATTGTTCTTGGAGCGCCGGTAACGTGGCAGCACAATGCGGTCATAGACGATAAACAAAAGAGGAGTGAGGAACATGGACAGTGCGACAACCAACGAGAGGATCTGGGAGGTATCCGTGGCAATCACATGGTTCTGAACGCTGTAGGTCAGCAACACGAAGCCGAATTCACCCGCCTGCGCGAGGCCCAGGGTAAACAACCAGCCATTGCTGCCATGAATCCCGAAGATCAGTGCAAGAACCAGCAGAATCAGCGCCTTGACCACAATTACAGCAGCACCCAGAGACACAATAGTGCCCCACTCTGCCACCAATACCTCGAAGTTGATTCCGGCACCCACGGTGATGAAGAACAGACCCAGCAACAGGCCCTTGAACGGCTCTATGTTGGCCTCCAGCTCGTGGCGGAACTCACTGTTGGCCAACACCACACCGGCCAGAAAGGCCCCCAGGGCCGGCGAGAGATTAACCAGACTCATCAGTGCTGCAATACCAATCACCAGCATGAGCGCCGTGGCCGTGAAAACCTCCCTTAACCCGGATCGCACGACATAACGGAACATCGGACGGCTCAGGTAATAGCCGCCAACAATAACCGCAGCGACTGCAGCCACAACAACCAGAGCATGGGCCCAGCCCGGCAGGCTGGCAACCAGGCTCAGCCCCGTGTCATGACTGGTAACAGAGTCCGATTCCCCCATCAGCTCCGGCAAGGCCAACAGCGGAATCAGGGCAAGCATGGGGATAACGGCAATGTCCTGAAACAGCAACACGGAAAAGGTACTGCGTCCACCTTCCGTCTTTGACAGGCCTTTCTCGTTCAGGGTTTGCAGCACGATCGCGGTGGACGAAAGCGCGAAAATAAGCCCAACGGTCAACGCGGTCTGCCACTGAAGCCCAAGCCACCAGGCCACGGCCATTCCGGCCGCTGCCGTCAACGTCACCTGGAGACCGCCAAGCCCCACAAGGCGAACCCTCATGGCCCAGAGCGCCTTGGGATCGAGCTCCATGCCGACCAGGAACAACATCATGACGACGCCAAATTCCGCAAAATGCTGAATCGTACTGGCTTCCTGCCCCACCAAGCCGGTAACCGGTCCGATCACCACGCCGGCAACCAGGTAGCCCAGAACCGAACCCAGCCCCAACCGTTTGGCCAGTGGCACCGCGATAACAGCAGCCAGCAGGTAGATAAAAGCCTGAATGAAGTAAGCGGTCATTGGGCGGTCTCCTCAACCCCGGAAAAGCGAAGCGGCACGATCCGCGCTTGGCCGATAAAAAGCAATCAGAGTTCAAGGAACCTGGGAGTAAGCATCAGCAGAACGCCCACAGCCACCATCGCAAGCGTATTTGTTACAAGATACGGGTACAGGATCAGGGCGATTCCACAATAACGGGCGACCAGGTTCGACTGCCTTCTCCCATAGATAAAATAACCAATGCCGATGGAGCTGAAAATCAGCCCCCAAATCAGATTAGCGGTTTCCATAACGCAAAAGTCTCCGGCAAAAAACCCAGCTTAGTCCGTTACCGGCGTTTACCCCACCGATTCAGACACATCCTGAGATGGAAACCCACCCGCTCCGATACCTGACCAGCCTATTCGTAGACCTCATGCAGCGTCAGCATCTTGAAATCCGGAACCACACCCAGGCCCGGGCGATCACTGAGCATCATCCGGCCGGCCGATACTTCAGGTGCCCCGGTGGCGAGCTGGACGGTATTGTAATTGTGGAGATCGGTGGTATTCAGCAAGGCCCTGGCAGGAGTGCTGGCCGCAAGGTGGGCGTAGGCTGCCGTGGCGATGCCACTGCCCCAGGCATCTTCAATGGTCATGGCAATGCCGGCATCCACGCACACGTCCCGAATGATCCGTGATGGCGTCAGACCACCAAACTTGCTGACCTTCAGGGCAATCGCGTCCATGGCATCGTCGCGTACGGCCCGTTGCAGATCAGCCAGGGAATTCAGGCTCTCGTCCAGCTTGACCGGGTGGCGGGTTCGACGCCGGACCGACAGGCATTCCTCATAGTTCCTGCAGGGCTGCTCAAGATACAGATCCAGATCTTCAACCGCCCTCGAAAAGCGCAAGGCCTCATCCCGCCGCCAGGCCGCGTTAATATCCCCGATCCAGAGTTCATCTGGCTGTTTAACCTTGATCAGGGTCCGGACCAGCTCGATATCTTCCTCAACGCTGTGGCCCAGCTTGATCTGGATGTGACGAAAACCTTCTTCCCGGTAGCGGCGCAAGGACTCTTCCATTTCATCCGGGTCCGCCAGAGGCACAATCCGGTGTAAGGGCATGGACGGCGAGAGCAGCCCGCCCAGCAGGGTATAGACGGGCAGCCCGGCATCCTTGCCCAACAGGTCCCAACAGGCAATATCAATGGCAGCCTTGGCTACAGCGTGCCCGGTCAGCGCCTGATCCATGCGCTCGTGAATAAGCGTGGTATGCCTTGGATCCTCGCCGAGCACACTCGGCGCCAGCAGCGACAGGCAGGAAGGCAGTCCCTCAGAAAAGGCCGCCATATAGTTGGGTCCGCAGGGGCAGACTTCACCGTAGCCCGCCAGTCCCGTATCCGTGGTCAGCACGACCACTGTGCTGGTAAACACCTGATGCGATCGCCCGCCGGCAAAGGCATACGCCTTGCCAACGTAGGGCAAGTCTGCGGTATACACCGCGATACTCTCGATACGCATGATGCGCCTCCCGTGACTCAGCCCGATTCAGCCTTCTCTTATCTCAGCATAGCCGGGGTCTGATGCGGGCGCCGGTATTTAGGCACCCTGTTTTAGCGCCTGCTTCCGGTAAACAACTTGTCAGGCACTCATGGGCGAGTCCACTATAAGAAAAACCTATGAATCAGGGAGCAACCTGCATGCCTCTTATCGGATGGATTTTTCTCATTCTTGCCGTGGTACTTGTCCTGGGCAGCCTTATCATACTGCGCGATTCCGCCAACAGCATGAAGATCTCGCCGGAAAAAATGGAGAAGATCAAAAAGCGCAAAGCGGAACTTGAAGCTGAGGAAAAAGCAGAGGATGAGTGGAAGTGAGCCTGATCCCGTCACCTTGAACACGGAGCCCCGACTATGAACAACCCGCCGCAATTAACCGACGCCTTGCTCACCCTGGAAGACCGGGTCGCCGTCCTCACCCTGAACCGGCACGATCTGCGCAACGCACTGACAGGTTCCAACCTGATTGACGATATTGTCGCCACCACCGAGTGGGTCAATCATTGCGACGAGGTCTCGGTGTTGGTGATTACCGGCGCCGGCTCCTCATTCAGTGCTGGCGGGAACATTCGTGACATGGCCAATCGCAGCGGCGATTTCGCCGGTGACGTGGCTGAATGTGCCGATCGCTATCGCAAGGGTATCCAGCGAATCCCCCTTGCCATGCAGGCGGTTGAGGTACCCGTTATCGCAGCCGTGAACGGACCGGCCATCGGCGCAGGCTTCGATCTCGCCAACATGGCGGATGTCCGTATCGCTTCTGAAAAGGCCAGGTTTGGCGAAACGTTTCTCAACCTGGGGATCATCCCTGGCGACGGCGGGGCCTGGTTTATGCAGCGCCTGATCGGGTATCAGCGCGCCTTCGAACTGACCCTCACCGGCCGGATCGTGGATGCCAGAGAAGCTCAGGAGCTGGGCATCGTCCTGGACGTGGTGGGTCCCGAGGAACTTCTGCCAGCAGCGCTCGATATGGCAAAGCGAATGGCCAGTCAGCCGCCAAAGGCCACCCGTTTGACCAAGCGCCTGATGAAGATCGCCCAACGTATGGAGCTGAAGGACTTCCTCGACCTGTGCGCCTGCTTCCAGGGGATGAGTCACAACGAGCCGGAACACCTGGAAGCTGTGAACCGGATGCTGGAAACCATGTCCCGGAAGTGACCAGAGCTTGAGGCCGGCCGCCTGGCCGGCTTACAACCCGTTAAAATTCTGTACATATTTTTCTACATTAAACTTTTCGCCCTGACGCCCGATAAGCGATAGGATCAGAAAATCTGACCAGGACGAAAAACAATAAAGGGAAGACTCAATGACAGACCTACAGGGGTTCGCTGTTCGTGTTTCTATCCCAAGCCCTACGTTCCATCCTGGCTATGTTGCTTTTGTGCACCTGGCATCCGGCTCAGGCCGGAACAACAGCCATCACCATCGAGCAAGCCTCCTCACCGATCCAGACTCAGTTTCAATACTGGCAGGACCCTGAAAGTCAGGCCGACATTGAGCAAGTTGCTGAGCTGCCGGACGATCAATGGCAGTCAACGACCACTGACAAAGCCACTTTTGGCATAACACCGTCCGCCTACTGGCTGCGTTTTTCCATCGACAACCAGACCGCACAGCGTCTCAACCTGATCGCTGAACTCGCCTACGCCCAGCTGGACGATGTGGTTTTCTATGAGTTCGCCGGCAACACCCTGGCCCACGAATTCAAAACCGGTGACGCCCGACCCTTTTATCCGAGGGAAGTCGATCATCCCAACATGCTGCTGCGCTTCCAGTTAGAGCCCGATCAGCTAAAGACAGTTTATGTTCGGGCCCAAACCGCAGGCTCGATGATCCTGCCGCTTCGAATCTGGCGCGAGCATCAATTCTTTGAAGCCGCGGCCAACGAGCAAAAGTTTCACTTCTTTTATTACGGCAGTCTGACCGTCATCATTCTGATCAACCTTGCAGTGTTTCTGACCCTGCGGGAGAAGCTGTACCTGTATTACGCGCTGGCGATTACCGGCTACCTGCTGTTCTTCACCTCCATCATGGGCTACAGCTTCCAGCACTTTTATCCTCAATTTCCCGAACTCCACGCCCGTGTTCTATTGGCTTCGATGCCGGTTCTGGCTTTGTTCTCCATTCTCTTCTGCCGGGAATTCCTGAAGATCAAGTCCCACAGTCCAAGACTGGACATTGCCATTCGGGGGATGCTGTATTTCGAAACCTTCAACTTCATCGCCGCCCTGGCGCTGGATTACAACGCCGCCGTCACGCTCTCATCGATCTCTGCCCTATTCTTTTTCTCGCTTCTTTTCGTCGCCGGCCCCATTACCTGGGCAGCTGGCGTCCGGGCCGGCGCCTTTTTCACGGTTGCCTGGACACCGCTCACCATTGGCGTCTTGGCCACGTCTGGCCGTGCCCTGGGCTTCTTCCCGGAAAACTTCGTGACCGAATACGCCATGCAGATCGGTTCTGGCCTGGAGGCCTTTATCCTGACGCTGGCCCTGGCGGATCGCCTTTACCGTGAACGGGAAAACAAGATCAAGGCGCAAGCCGACAGTTTGCAGAAAGAAAAAGCCCGGAACGAAGCGCACAACAAGCTGACTGAAGCGATGATGCACGATCCGGTGACGGGCCTGCCCAACCGAAACCGGTTTGAGTGGATGGTGGACCAACAGTTAAAGCGGGATCCGGACGGCCAATACATAGTGGGCGTGGCACGAATTACGCGCCTGGACGAGATCAACCGCACCCTTGGTCTGACCCGCAGCGAACGATTACTGAAACGCATTGCCGAACAGATGACCGAACTGGCCGCCCAGCTGCCGGTTGTGCACAGTGTTCGGAGTGAACAGGGGCTGGATGAGTACGTCTATCAATTATCCGGTGACTGCTTTGGCCTGCTGGTCGATTCACGCAAAGTGGATGACAATTTCGCGGAACTGAACACTGCCCTCAGGTTGCTCTCTGAACCCATGCTGCTGGACAACCTGGCAATTGAGCTGCATCCAAAATTCGGAGCGGCCAGTTATCCCCTGCATGGCGACAATGCGGCACTGCTGATCCGCAACGCCCATGTCGGCATGGAGATAGTGCCGAAGGGCCCGTTCGAAACCGGCTTTTACTCGCAGGATTACGACATTTACAGCGAAAGCCGACTGACCCTGATGTCCGATCTCAGAGAGGCTTTGCAACAGAACCAGACACAGCTTTACTACCAACCCAAGGTTTGTCTGAGCAGCGGCGAAATTGTTGGTCTGGAAGCACTGATTCGCTGGCATCACCCGGAACGTGGATGGGTAAACCCCAGTGACTTCGTTCCCCTGGCAGAAGAAACCGGGGTGATTACGCAGTTGACCCGATGGGCTATTGAGAGAGGCGTAGCAGACCTGACCGTATTGCTGGCCGACCACCCGCAACTGGATGTATCGATCAATATATCCGCCCGCGACCTGACCTCCCGTGAGCTCAAGAGCCTGATCGAATCGCAGTTAGCGCAACATAACCTCAGTGCGGAACGACTGATCATAGAATTAACCGAAACCGCCGCCATGGAAGATCCGGAGAGAGGGCTCCAGGCTCTTGAAGCACTGGCCGACACGGGCCTCCGAATCGCCATTGATGATTTCGGCAGTGGCTATTCCTCCCTGTCCTACCTCAAGCAATTGCCAGCCACCGAAATCAAGCTGGACAGTTCATTAATCCTGGACGTGGGCGCCAGTGATAGCTCGAAGGTTATTGTCGAAACCGCCATTAACATGGCGCACGGCCTGGGCTATTCCGTCGTGGCGGAAGGCGTCGAAGACGAGGAAACCGCTCGCTTGCTTAAGGGCATGGGGTGCGACAAACTTCAGGGCTACTGGCTCTGCCACCCGCTCCCCATTGAGGAGTTAAGCGCTTGGCTGGCAGAGAATCGTTGTATCGTGTGACAGCTTGCCTTGATAGGCATACCGTTTCATCACTCGTCAGATGATATGCGGTGACGGACCATCTCGGCACCAGCTCGGGCCCGACCGGCAAGCTTCAGGGCCAGTTTGACGCTCTCTCCCAGATGGGAAGCCGGGTCCAGCATCGATTTGATCTCATCTGGACTTACCGTGGACCTTACCAAAGGATTTTCAGACAGAACCGCGCCCACATTGCGGTTACTGCGGGCAGCCTCAAGCGCCGATTCGTGCACCACGTCATGAGCCGATTGCCGCCCAAGACCCTTGCGAGCCAGCGTCATCATCACGTTTTCACAGTTGATCATTCCGCCTGTCAGCTCAAGATTCGAGCGCATCCGTTCGGGCACGAGCCGAAGTCCGACCAACAATTCCTCAAGCTCGGCAAGCATCTCAATGGCTAACGGGCAGGCCGAATCCATCACAGAATAGAGTATACGGCTCGAGGCAGCATCGCCTTCATGGCTCACGTGTCCGGCCTCCAGTGCAAGGTTAACCTGGGAGCGAAGCTGGGAGGCCAGGGCAATGACGTTTATCGAAAGCTTGGGGTTTACCTTCTGTGGCATGGTACTGCTGCCAATCACTGCATCCCCCAGGTTCTCATGAACTTCGCCTATCTCTTCCGACATAAGGTCAAACAGTTCATGCGCAATCTTTCCGCAAGTGCTGGCCAGTAGTGCCAGCAGAAGCACATATTCGACCAGATGATCGTTTACCGCGCGGCTGGGCACATCGAAGCAGTTGAGCGCCAGTCGTTCGGCCAGATTCCTGCTCAGTGCCTCTCCCTGTTCACCAAAAGAGTGCATGGCTCCGACAGCACCCCCGAATACCAATGTGAAAACCCTTGGCTCTGCAGTCCGGAGACGCTCTTCGTGTCTGAGTAATTCATCAATCCAGATAGCGGCCTTGAATCCAAACGTAATCGGCAAGGCATGTCGTCGTTGTGTTCGACCAGCCATGACCACGTTGGCACCGGACTCGGACTGACATGCAAGTGCCTCCAGACAACCAGCAAGGCCCTGCAGGAGTTGAACGTGAGCTTTGCGAACCAGCAGGACTTCTGCCGTCTGCATAATGTTCTGAGTGGTTGCACCCCAGTGCACATACTCACCTGCAGTCCCTTCACAGGCCTCCGCCAGGAAACGTACAAGGGACACGATCGGCGCCCTGGTGATTTCAATGTCTTTCAAGAGTGCTTCCCGATCGATAAACTCCATCCGCCCCTTGCGGGCTATCTCCTCGGCTGCCTCCTGCGGAATCATCCCAAGTTCAGCCTGACTCTTAGCCAGCGCTACCTCGATTTCCAGCCACACCTGAATTTTTGAATCCGTACTGAACAGTGTGTCGGTCGTCACCCGTGCGTCGGGAGCGCTCAAGGCGCTCCGAGTGCTTTCCTGCATAGAATCCCCCTCACAACCTTATGATGATTCCAACAGGAAATCGGTTATGGCGACGTTGTATCGCCGCGCATCTTCCAGGTAAGGCGCATGTCCCAATCCCTTGAGCTCCACGTGGCGAACATCCGGAATCGACTGCAATAGCGGTTTTGCTTTTTCCAACGGCGCCACACGGTCCTGATCACAGGTGATGACCAGCGTCGATGCCTGAATCTGGTCAAGCTCCTCGCGGAGGTCGGCGGTCTGAATAGCCCAGGCCGCCGCGGCGACCCCCTCCGCTCTGGATTCGGCTGCAATACCGGCGACTTTTTCGAAAACCGCTTCACTGGTGCCCTCGGGTAACATGCCCTTGGCGCGACGCCTGCCATACTCCTCGCCAGACAGGGTTTTCAGTTCCTCCAGGCGGCGGCGGTAACGATTATCTGCACCGGTATCCTGAGCCAGGCCGTGGCCCGGATGAGTGCAGGATAGAACCAGCCGGTTCACCAGCTCCGGCGCCATCGTGGCCACCTTCATTGCAACCAGCCCGCCCATTGAGTGACCAACAATATTGATTGGTCCCGAAGACACCTTGGCGATGAACTGGATTGCCACCTGTGCCAGGTCGGTTATCGAGTCGCCGGCGAGATCCGAGTCTCCATATCCCGGCGCATCCCATGCCACTATCCGGAAGTTTGATGACAGCCCCTCCAGCTGTTCGATCCAGCTGGAACCGTTACCGTTCAGACCATGCAGAAACAGCACTGGAACGCCATCGCCGTTCTGCAGAAAACTGATCCATCCATGCTCCAGGCTGACACCGGAGCGAGAATCCTGCCTTCCCTCATGCCTTGCTTCGCTCATAGTTAGACTCACTCGCCAATATCCGTTAACACGGATTAGTAGTCACCGAAGGGGTCGTCCCCTTCTTCGGTTCCTTGCAAAAGAGGATTGCTTTCCTTGCCGCGATCGCCGCTTTCCGTATCCGAATCACTGGAAAACAGGGGCTCTTCCTTTTCGCCCGCCAGCAGGAAGTCAGCACCGGCCACCGCCATCTTTCGGCCGCTGTGGCCAACTCCGTAAACCGTCTGGACTTCCCAATTGAATTCGGCACCCAGTTCCTCAGCCTTGGCCCTGCTTACCTGGTAGAATTTTTTCCCCTTCTCCAGGCGGTGGGCACCCTGGGCCTTCGCGATGTCGGACAGGTTGAGCAACCGGTGTGACGGATCATCGTCATCAGTACCCAGCATGATCACCAGGTGATGGGCATAGGCGTTGCTCAGATCGTCTGCCGTAGCCCCGGTATTCTTCAGCCCATATCGCAGAGGCAGGCTGTAATCCGGGAAGGTATAGGTGCCGGCGTTGGCCGCTATGGCAGTGTTAACACGGGCCTCCGGCCAGAGCATCAGCATCCGGTGCACAAACTGGGCACCACTGCCGTGTCCCCAAATGTCATATTTCTCGGCCGTAAGATCAAACTCCTTGCGCAGTTCATCAAACGCCCTTTCCACAGCCGCAAACGAGGACTGCTCCGGAGGATTGCGTTCACCCTTGCTAGCATCAAACGAGGAGGAATCTGCCGTAATCCAGTTACCGGCCTGGTATCCCCAGCCTGTCGGGAAGTCCTCATTGGACACCTCCGGCGCGACAATCAGCACGTCGTACTTCTCGGCATAGGTGCCCCAGTAATCGCGGTAGACATCTGCGTCCCGGCGGCCACCGTGCATCACCAGCAACACAGGGGTATCAGGTTTCAGGTTCTCGGGCCGGGCATACCAGAGGGTCATGGTGACCGGTTTTTCAGGGGTTCCGGCTTGCACATCGATGGAGCCGTAGCTCTCAAACACCTCTGTGGAAACCAGAGACGAATCGGTATCTTCGGTATAGCCGGCTTGGTCAGGCGACACTGCCGCACAGCCGGAGAAGAGCGAAACAAGCCCGACGAGCAGAATGGCTTTTATTTTCATGGCGCACGTCCTCTATATTGTTTTTTGTTCAGTTGATGGATTGGTTGTCGGAGGGTTGTGCCTTCCAGCACTTAACCAACGAACTGCCAATGATTTCCGGCCTTGGCGCCTGCTCCCGGCACTGCGCTTCGGCAATGGGACACCGGGGATGAAACGAACAGCCGGAGGGCCGGTTCATCGGGTTCGGAAACTCGCCATCAAGCCCCGGGTCCGGAATCTCCCGGCCTGGCGAAATGCTTAAGGCAGAGTCCATAAGTGCCTTCGTGTAAGGATGCCGGGGTCTGGAGAGCACGCTGTCACGATCACCGCACTCAACGATCTCTCCGAGGTACATCACTGCCACCCGGTCCGCCATGTGCCTGACAACAGACAGGTTGTGGGTAACGAACAGATAGGTCAGGTCCAGTTCATCACGAAGATCAAGCAACAGATTCAGTATCTGTGCCTGAACAGACACATCGAGAGCAGAGGTCGGTTCATCGCAGATCACCACCTCAGGGCGCATGATCAGTGCCCGGCCTATGGCCGCTCTCTGACGCTGCCCACCTGACAGCTGGTCAGGGAAACTGTTGAACACCCGACGGGGCAGACCCACGAGTTCCATCATCTGCTCGACCTGCGCCCTCTGCTCTTGCCGGGTACCAATACTGTGAACGGCCAGAGGCTTGGCGATGATTTCCCCAATGGTTTTGCGGGGATTCAGTGACGAATAGGGATCCTGGAAGATGGGCTGGATCATTCGGGCCCGTGGCAGCGGTGGCAGGTTTTCAATCCGCTGGCCATTTAGGATAACTGAGCCCGAATCCGACTCTTGCAGCCCCATGATGGTTCGGGACAAGGTCGATTTACCGCACCCGGACTCGCCGACCAGCGCCAGCACCTCACCTTTCCTGAGATCAAGACTGATATTATTCAGTGCTTTCAAGGGCTTGCGTTTACCGAACAGGCCCCGTCGGACGGAGAAGGTGCAATTCACCTGCTCCACAGAAAGTATCGGCTCTTTTCCGTCGGCCGGCACCGGGCCTGTTGCTACACGGGCCTCCATGCCGGAGTCCCGGAACCCGCGGCCCCGGGTTTCCGCAGGATCGTGGCACACATAACTGCGGCCCGCCCCGATCTGCTTTCTCGGCGGTGTTTCGGTTTTGCACGTCTCAACAGCACGGGGACAGCGAGATGCAAAGGCACAACCCCGAACGGTACCGGTCATCGCGGGCACAATGCCCGGAATCGCGCCCAGACGCTTGAGGTCATCACCGCGAAAGCCCGGAACACACTCAAGCAACCCCTGTGTGTAAGGGTGTTGCGGGTCGAGCAGTACGTCACTGGTGGTGCCGGTTTCAACAATATCGCCGGCGTACATTACGGCCAGTTTGTCGGCCGCCTGTGACACCACACCGAGATCGTGGGTGATCAGGATCATCGACATGTTCAGTTCTTTCTGAAGATCGGTCAGCAGATGCAGAATCTGGGCCTGAATAGTCACATCGAGGGCGGTGGTGGGTTCATCCGCAATCAGCAGTTCGGGTTCATTCATCAGCGCCATGGCAATCATGACCCGCTGGCGCTGGCCGCCTGAAAGCTCGTGGGGATACTGCTTCAGTCGGCTGCGCGGGTCCGGCAGGCCCACCTTCTCCAGCAGATACACAGCCCGTTTTTCGGCTTCGGCCTTGGAAACATTCCGGTGCAACGTCATCGTTTCCGTAAGCTGCCGACCGATGGAGTAAACCGGATTCAGGCTCGTCATCGGCTCCTGAAAAATCATACCGATGCGCTGACCCCGAATGGTTTCCGCCAGTTCCCGCTCGCTCGCGCGGGTCAGGTCATGGTTCACAAAGTCGATTCGCTCGGCACCACACTGTGCTGCGGGCGGGAGCAAATTCATGATAGCGAGCGCCGTCATGGATTTGCCTGAACCGGATTCGCCCACAATACCCAGCGTCTCGCCGCGTTCGAGTTTCAGACTGATACCCCTTACAGCCCTCAGTGTGCTGGATTCCGTCGGGATATCGACTGACAGTTTCTGAATGTCCAAAAGTGAGGCAGTAGTCATGTCAGCTCCTCCGGTCAGTAACGGTGACATCGCGCACGCCGTCACCCAGCAGATTGATAGCGATTACCAGGATGAACAGGGATATACCCGGCAAGATGACGAGCCAGGGCTGGAAAAACATCGCTGTCTTGCCCTCGGCAATCATCAGACCCCAGGAGGGGATCGGTGAGGGAATCCCGAGGCCGAGGAACGACAGGGTGGCTTCGTTCAGAATGGCCACAGCCACCTCAAGGGTGAATATCACCATGATCTGATTGGTGATGTTCGGCAGCACTTCCCTGACCGCAATCTGGAGCTTGCTGCAACCCATGGCCTGAGCCGCAGCAACAAAGTCCAGCTCCCTCAGTCGCAGCGTGGCGGACCGGGTAACCACGAGATAGAACACCCAGTGGGTGGCACCAATCACGAAGATCACCACAGCAATGGACTGACCAATTACAAACACCAGCGCCATGATCAACAAAAGGCTCGGCACCGCCAGCTGACAGGTCACCAGGAAGTTGACGGCCTGATCCAGCCAGCCGCCGAAGTAACCGGCAATGAGGCCCAGAGTGACACCAATAACAGCGCCAACCGTCGCTGCACCAAGACCAATTACCATAGAGACCCGGGCGCCATAGATAATCCGGCTCAGATAATCCCGGCCAAGGTGATCGGTACCCAGCAGATGCGTCCACTGACCACCTTCTCCCCATATTGGCGGCAGAAGCCTGAGCGACAGGTTCTGCATATAGGGATCATGGGGAGCCAACCAGGGCGCAAAAATTGCGAGTATTGCCATCACCAGCACAATGCCGAAGCCAATTTTCAGGCCGTAGTGTTTACGGGCCCGTTTCAGCGCCGCTCTCGTCGGGCTCAGGCCCGCGTTCTCGTTTTCAACCGTCAGGTCATCACTTTCGAGGGCTACGACCAGACCGTCTGCGGATTGTTTCATTGTCATCATTCACCCCATCCGGATTCGAGGGTCAAGCCAGGCGTTGATCAGATCAGCCGCCAGCGTGAGAACCACAAAGGTCATTACAAAGATCAGGATCAGTGACTGCACTGTGGGAATGTCGGAATTGAAGATGGACTCCACCGCCAACCGTCCCAGACCGTTCATGCTGAACACCGACTCGGTCACCACAGAGCCACCAAGCTTGTAGCCCAGTTGGACCGCCAATACGCTCACGATCGGTAACATGGCATTGCGCAACGCCTGCTGAAGGACAAGCCGGTAACCGATAAACCCTTTGGCCCTGGCCGTCCGGATATAGTCCGACGCAAGGACATCAAGCAAACCGGTTCGGGTCAGGCGCATCACGGCGGGAACCGAACTGGCACCCAACACGAAAGCCGGCATTACGAAATGCCGCCAGGTGGCATCACCGGATACCGGAAATATGGGAAAGGTCACCGCAAACAGGATAATCAGCATCAAACCAAGCCAGAAATTCGGGATCGCCTGGGCCGAGACTGCTGTGGACAGTGCGAAGCGATCCATCCAGCTGTTCGGGCGCAAGGCTGCCCCGATGCCGAGGGGCAAAGCGATAAGCATGGTGACGCTCAGGGAAGACAGGGCCAGCGTGACGGTAACCCCCACATGGTCCTTGATGAGCTCTACAACCGGCTGTTTCCAGAAGAAGCTCTCACCAAAATCACCACGCAGGACGCCACCCAGCCAGCTGAAGTACTGGGCGGACAGCGGACGATCAAAACCGTACTGCTCACGGATATCGTCCACCATCTCCTGAGGTGCATCCTCACCGGCAATGGTCTGTGCCGGATCGGTTGCGAAATGGAACAGGGCAAAGGTGCCAAAAGAGACGGTCAGTGCGACCAGGAGGGCCATGAACCCTCTCCTCATAACATAATTCAACATAATTATTCCCTCCAGCTCGCCTGCCAAAGACGTGGAACACCGTCTTTAGGCACCGGGAACTCAAGTTCGGGGGACAGAAGATAATTCTGGCTGTAGGAAAACATCGGGACCCAGTACGCCTGATCCGCGATCCGGTTCAACGCTTCGCGATAGAGCCTTTTCCGCCTGTCCGGATTGATGGTCTGTTCAGCGGCCAGTACCCGTTTGGCCAGGGCTTCGTCACCGGTGTAATTGCGGGCTGAATTGGCCGCAAAATGCACCCCGGTACTGGCCGATGCGTCCGCAGTGCCGCCACTGCCGTAGGATGCGAAGAAAGCCTCCATATCCTTGTCGTTACGGACCTTCGAGAACACGTTCAATTTGACAAAGCGCAGGTCCACATCCAGTCCGACCTCTCGCAGGTCACTGACGATGGCTTCGGCAATAATCTTTTCCCGATAGGCCCACAACTTGAATGAAAAGCCATCGGGGTAGCCCGCCTCGGTCAGCAGTTTTCTCGCCTTCTCGGGATCAAATTCGTAGCGCGGACCCTCGCCGTTGCATCCGAACTGGCGAGGGTGGCACGCGAAATCCACAACTTCGGCACTGCCGCGCATCAGGTATTTGGTGATTTCTTCACGATTGATGGCATGGTTGACCGCCCGGCGAACTTTCCGATTGGTAAACGGCGTATCCGGGTCTGAAAAGCCGGCCGCATCGAGGGTGATGTAGCCAATGCGGATATCATTTCCTTCCAGGCGCGCAACGTTCGGCAGGTACTGGACGTTATCGGCGACATCCGGCGCTACCCCCATCATCAGGTCAATACCACCGCTGAGCAATTCCGCCTGTTGCGTCCCCTGATCCGCAATAACGCGGAATTTAATGTTCGCTATTGCGGGATTGACCTTGGGACTCGCCTCGTAATAATCACCAAAGCGCTCCAAAACGATGTCACGACCGGCACTGAAATCCGTTACCCGATAGGGACCAATACCGTTAAGTACCTGCCCCCCGGAGTCCGGGCCACCGTCCGAGTAGGTGCCCTTTTTTCTCAGTGGGATACTGACCGCCATGTCCCGCAGAGCCATTGGATAGGGAAGCTTCAGGTTGAACCGGACCTCAAGGGGACCTGTCTTTTCCACACTTTCAAGCCAGCTTCGGATCACCGGACCACGACTGGTATCCGAGTCCTCATTCAAAACCCACTCAAAGGTGTAAACCACGTCCTCTGCAGTCAGGGTGCTGCCATCGTGAAAGGCAATACCGTCGCGCAGGGTGACATCCAGCTCAGTGTCCGTAACCCATTCGTAGGATTCGGCAGCAAGGGGGACAAACTCAAGAGTATCCGGGTCGACAAAGAAGAGGCCATCGTCCGTCAGACGGGAAACGATAAGCCCTTCCCGTTGCACCGAATAAAGCCGGTCAACGGTGGTCAGAGGCTTTGCCAGGGCGACAACCAGCGTGTCATCCGACTGCCCGGCGGTGGCCGGCACCGTCAGGCCGATCGCTGCGAGCAAAATGGCTATGCGTGCGCCTATCTGCACTGAATACCGAGTCTTCATTTCTCCTCCTTTTGTAATTATTGGAGTGCTCGATCGTTTCAAATGACAGTGCGTATCAAGTGAATGGGGTCAGTGTAGGTAGGCCAAATTGATTTTAAAATTGAATATAAGTCATATTTCTATGCATTTAATGCATCTAAAGTCTGGCCTCTTCGCAACCAGTCAATGTTGCATGGGGCCCTAACGCCGACGCCACTTCAGATTCCAGGCAACGAACCAGACTCTTTGTTGCCGGCGTTTCCTCAAACCCCGGAGGAAACAGCAGCACAAACTCTAAACCATAACCTGGCTCTAACGGCCTCAACACATATCGGGCTTCGTCTACAGCCAGTGCAGCCAAACGGTCGATGATGGTGATCCCCAACCCCTCGACCACCATCTGACAAGCCAGCACACTTGAAGTCGTTTCAATCTTGCAATCAAGCTCTACGCCGGCCGCCTGGAATATCTCCTCCATCTGAAACCGCGGGCGCAACCCCGGTGCCAGGGCAATAATGTCGTAGTCCGCCATCTGCTCCGGCGAGACTGATTCAAGCGCCTCAAGCGGATGCCCTTTGGGGATCATTACCATGGCATCGGTATCGAAAAAGGGTCGCTGGATCACAGAGGGGTGATTGCAGGGCCTGGTCAATGCAACAGCAATATCGTAGTGACGGCCCGCGACCCATTGTTCGATATCCCGATGGCCCCTGACATCCACACTGAAACGCTGATCCGGATGTTCCTTAACAAACCGGGCCAGCGCCGGGGAAACCAGACTGTTGGCCAGACGGGCCAGCGCCACAATACGCAAGGTGCGGGTTCCGCCAGACTTTATTTCCTGAACGATACGGGGTAAGTCCTCCAGATTCGCCAGGATTTTTTCAGCCTCCCGATAGAACTCCTTTCCTTCCGGAGTGAGCACCAAACGGCGTTTTTCCCGCTTGAAGAGTTTGAGCTTCAATTCGTCTTCCAGCGTAGAGATCAAACGACTGGTAGCCGGCTGGCTCAGGTTCATGACATCAGCAGCCGCCACCAATGAACCGTGAATGACCACAGCACGAAAGCACTTCAACTTCTTAATATTCATTATGTTCTCCGGGACACATGCAGAAAACGCATATACCTATCTAATGTTTTCAATTTACATAGGTATCATCAATCACCGATAACGTAAACGTGGATAGCGCCAAGAGACCAAACCGATTACAGCAGCGGAGTCTCCAGACAACAGAGCTTTTGAATGCGAACGCCACCGACGAACCGATAGAACAAAAAATCCGGAGGAACCATGAGATTTACTAAGTCATTGCTTGCGGTTGGTATCATTGGCCTGACACCGCTTTCCGCAACCGCAGCCGAACTTGAGGTTGGTGGACAGGTTAACCGTGCCATCATGTATGCCGAAGACGGCTATAGCCGAAACAACCTCGGCGTCGGATCAGACTCCGAGTTTTACCACGTCGATAACAGAAACAGCCCGACCCGTTTCAGTCTCGGGGGTACACAGCGATTGTTTGAAGGCTGGACAGCCGGAGCGTTGATCGAAATTGGGGTGCGCTCCAACTCATCAAACGATGTCGATCCCGCTAACAAGACCACCGACTCGGAAATCGAGCAACGCATCAGCGACGGGTTCATCGACACACCATATGGCAAAATCACGATCGGTCGCGGCGAAGGCGCAGCTTACAACACCGGCCGTCGCGACTACTCCGGCACAGGCGTGATCAGTTTCCGAAATCCCAACCTGATCGGCGGCAGCCTTCGCTTCGCCCTGGAGCCATCCTCGGTCAAGAAGAAGTACGACAGCGACGGAAACTTCACAGGAACCGAAGATTTCGACCTTGCCAACCCCTCCCAGAGTGAAGTTTCCATCAGCGGCAGCATCCGGGATTACAACTTCGAAGGCCGCCATGATCGAATCCGTTACGATACCCCCCGGCTGGGTCCCGTGGTTCTTTCCGTCAGTGCCGGGCACGACAGTGCTTCTGGAGGCCACGACTCCATTCTCCAGTTCGGTATGAAGTCCGGACTGCGCGTGCCCGGTGGCCGTATGCTTGTAGGCCTTGGTTACTCCATTGCAACACAGACCAGTGACGACCCCAGCGAGCCATACGATCCGGACCCAAGTGTTGATCCTGACATTGATACCTATGGTGGCTCGGTGTCCTACTTTCATAGCGACACCGGTCTGAACCTGACCCTGGCTGCCGTCAACCGCGCCGAGGAGCTTACGTCGGATGATAAGAACAGCACGTTCGACTGGGACGACTCAGAGCTGGGCAAGTTCCGATACGTAAAGCTCGGTTATCGACCGAACCGGCAGCATGCGTTTGATATCCACTGGGGACAAACCAAGGGTCGTAACAAAAAACAGGACGTGGGAACTGTTATCGGTGCAGGCTACGTGTGGAGCCCCAGCCCGATGTTTGATCTTTACGCCGGCGCCAAAGTGCACTCGTTCGAGCGAGGCGACTGGTGCACGTCTTCCGGTCGTACCTGCTACTCGGCAGACTATAAGGACATCACGGTCGTAACGACGGGCGCCCGCGTCAAGTTCTGACCCCACCGTATTATCTTTTGAAAAGCGTCGTTGTTGTGTTCTTTTGCCCCTCCAGGAGGGGCTTTTTTTATACTGGCGGCAATAGCACAAAGTTGCCAACATGAGTCTTCGCCAGAAACTCCTCTTGTGCAACCGCTATGTCTTTCAGCTCGAATGTTTTCGCCACCAGAGGCCGTATTTCACCCTTTTCGATGTAACCGATGAGATTTGGAAAAACCGGTTCGTCCCAGGCCGTGCAGCCGATCAGCGTTAAATCCTTGAGGTAGAAATCACGCATATCCATGGTGGTTATCGGCCCGGCTATGGCACCGGACGAAGCATAACGGCCGCCACGCGCCATCAGCTTCAGCAGTTGTCCAAATTGCTCACCTGCAACATTGTCGATAACAACATCCACACTGGCGTCCTGGAGCTCAGCGCTCAAGTCCGAGCCACGAGGGATCAGTTCGTCAGCCCCCAGACTCCGGATCACATCGAGCTTACTGGCCCCGGCGATGGCGATAACGTGGGCACCCCGGCGCTTGGCCAGTTGCACAACCGCCGATCCGACCCCTCCGGACGCGCCGGTGACAATTACCCGGTCAGACGCCTTAACGCCGGCCCGGTGCAACATGTTTTCCGCCGTTCCGTAGGCACAGGGTATGGTCGCAAGCTCCTCATGGCTCCAGTCGCAGTCAACTTCAAAGGCCTCACTGGCGGGCACGGTGACATACTGGGCGAACGCACCATCAAAATCCGATGCCATCCAAATATTATCCAGGGAGTCGAAACCGTTAAGACGCATGCAGGCCCGGACAAGCACCCGACCTCCAACCGCCGGATAAGTCACGCCCTCCCCGTGCGCAACGACCTCGCCGCAGCAATCGGTGCCCTGAATCAATGGGAAAGGGGTTGTTTCGTTCCAGCCACCATCCTCAATCTCCGATTCCTCAGACGTTTCGGATAATTGCTCAGTGCCTCCCTCAACCGACGATGAATACCAGCCGAGTCGTGTGTTGATTTCTGTGTTATTGATCCCGGCGGCCAGAACCCTGAGCAAAACTTCACCGGGCCCCGGCGCCGGAACCGGAACATCGCGGTAGTCGAGTTGGTCGTAACCACCGTTGCCCGTCGTGACCACTGCCTTCATCGTCGGCTGTTCGGGATGGATTTCGAATCGTTCGCGATTGTTGGTCGAGAGATAACTCAAATCGGGCATGACTGCTCCAGGTAATAAAAAGATCAGGTAGCTGAGGAAAACACCCGTCCGGGGGCCGGCGGGTAATAACAAATCGGACAACGCTCTAAAGCCATTTCCTGGACTCGGCAATCACCGTCTTCACCCGTCCCGGCAGGGTTTTATGACGATGAACGCCGAGGTACAGGGTCTCACTGACCGGATGTGAAAGTCGATGGGTCCTGACAAGGTGTTTTTTCTCAAACGCCTCCACAGCATAGGCCGGCAAGACAGTAAAGCCCAGGCCCATACTGACGGGCTCAAGAATGAGGCTGATCTGATTGGAAAAGCCCTTCTTCTCAAACAGATAGCTGTGCTCAAACTCGGGGTAATTCGCCCCCAGCAGCAGACTGGTGTGGTGAGCGCCATCCGGATGATCAATGAATCCGAGTGCCAGCAATTGCTTCCAGTCGGGATCAACGACATCAGCCGGTGTCACCAGGAGCAGCGCTTCTTTGGCAACCGGCCGGCAACTCACCTCCGGAAGCGAGGACGGGCTTGTCATGAACCCGAAATCAACGCCAAACCCCGCGATTGATGCTTCCACATCGGAGTTTGGTGCAAACCGGTAATCAATCACCAGCCCGGGATACTGCTGCTGCAGTTCCAGAAGATGGGGGTAAAGCTTAAGCCCCAGACTGCCCGGCGACATAACCCGGACCAGCCCTTCATAAGCAGGGTCTTCGCCAACCCGTTGCTCCAGATTCGACAGGGACTCGACGATTACCCGCGCATCGTTGTAGAGGCGTTCGCCAGCATCCGTGAGCGTGAATTGCTTACCGTGCCTGACCAGTAACGCCCGATCCAGATGATCTTCAAGTTTACGCACATGCTGACTCACACCAGACTGCGTCATGTGCAGGCGCTCGGCAGTGCGTGTGAAATGACCGATTTCCACCAGCGTACAGAAACTGCGTAACCAGACAGGGTTAATCATAACAAACCATACTGATAAAGATGATAAATGATAATTTTACGTAATTGCTCCGCCTTTGTAACCTGTTTACAGCTTCAAAACAGGAGGACAAGCAATGAGCAACGTTTACCCGAGAACCTTTTCACACATTGGCATTTCAGTCCCCGACGTGGAAAAAGCCGTCGAATTCTATACTCAGGTCATGGGCTGGTATCTGATCATGGAGCCAACCGAAATCGCTGAGGACGACAGCGCCATTGGCGAAATGTGCACCGACGTCTTCGGAGCAGGCTGGGGCAGCTTCCGTATCGCCCATATGTCCACTGGTGACCGGATCGGTGTCGAACTGTTTCAGTTCAAGGATCAGGTCAATCCGGAAGACAACTTTGAATACTGGAAAACCGGTGTTTTCCACTTCTGCGTGCAGGATCCCAACCTTGAGGAACTGGCCGATCGCATTGTCGCCGCCGGTGGTAAAAAACGGATGGCGAAGCCGCGTTACTACTACCCTGGCGAGAAGCCCTATCGCATGATCTACATGGAAGATCCGTTCGGAAACATTGTGGAAATCTACAGCCACAGTTATGAACTGACTTACAGCGAGGGCGCTTACTAAAACGCAGCAGACAGCCAGGGGGGTCGCCGGTGTACATACGTCGAAAAACGTAGGGGACTCCCCCGGTTACATCAGGCGCCTACTGTTGTGCACGGGCCTCGCGGAAGGACACCATTCGTTCTTTGTCTTCGTCCCAAAGGGCACACCGGAAGCAGTCGATAATGTCCCTGGGCGCAAGCGTCGTGGTCCGCGGTGTTTGCAGTTCAGGAATGGCTGCCATCGCTTCCGGCAGGCGGTAGAAGGGAATCCGGACATTAAGGTGGTGAATGTGGTGGTAGCCAATATTGCCGGTAAACCACTGCATCACCCGATTCATCCGCATGAAACTTGAAGACTCCATGGCCGCCCGGTAATAGGTCCAGGCTTCGGGGGAAACAATGTGCATTCGCTGGAAACTGTGCTGGGCGAAAAACAGATAACTCCCCATCGCGGAGGCCAAAGTCATGGGCAGCAGCATGACAAAAAAGACCAGGCTGAACCCGCCCAGCGACCACAGCAGTGCCATCAACCCGAAATGACTGATCAGCGCTACCAGGGAGTCGCCGTGTTTGGTTGGGGCCCGCAGCAACGGTATAAGCGTAATGTTCACGCCAAAGACGATGGGGTAACTGAACAGCACCACCAACGGATGCCGCTGGGCGCGATAGGAGAAGCGCTGCCACGGCGTTGAGGACTGCCACATTTGAGTGGTTATGAGCGGAAAAGCGCCCACACTGGCCTCCGTTATCTGGCCCACATGACCGTGGTGATAATTGTGACTGGCAAGCCAGGAACGGGTTGGCGTCAGGGCGAACGCCCCGTAGGCGTGAAAGAGCCAATAGGCGGCCCGGGAATTCTTGAGAATGGCACCGTGCAGATAGTCATGAAAGGTAATGAAGGCGCGTACCATCAGCAGTGCCCCCAGTACCGAAAACACCAACCGCAGGGGCCACCAGGCAATCAACCCGGCAGCCGTCAGCGAGACAAGCATCAACACAAAGGTAGAGCCAACATACCACCAGCTTTTGGCAGCAGACTCTTCAACGTAAGGTTTGGTGGCCTCCAGCAGCGACCTGCCTACCCGCAAGCCTGCGCTGTGTTCCGGCAAGCTGCTGTCCCTTTCCTGGACATCATTCTGAAGCATCACTCGTTCCTCCCTGCCTTAAAACTAGATCTGTTGGCGAAGATTTTCCAACATCCGCAAGGCACCGAAACGGAATGAGGAGTTCAGCCAGACGTCAATCGTCGAAACTCCGCCAGATCAACCACGGTTTGCGCAAAACGGGGAAAGATTATCCTGGGGCGCGGACGTGCTCGATGCCGTTGCGCCCAAAAGAGGTTAACTGTTTCATATCCGTAATAGTGATGTCAGATAATCTTACACACCTCTTCTTTCAAACTGTAAATAGAATTTTCACAGCACGGAATTAAAAGCTAAGATGTCGCAGCGGCTCAGATATTGCTCCTACCTTTTCAGTGGGAGTTTTATTGCCTGTGTAGGTCCCTGAGCCTGTGACATTTGCATTGTTGTGCTTGGGAATATCGGGCCGGCGCTGCTAAAGACCAAAAAATCTTCCACGGAAGGCTTCAAGGAGACGCAGTATGTTTCAAAGGACTTCTGATTCAGCTCTGGCAGCAACAACGATATGCGCTAGTTTAATTTTGAGTGCGTGTGGCGGTGGAGGCGACTCCAGTAGCTCCGTTAGCTCCGTTAGCTCAGGCGAGAATGCCACCACACTGGAAGCCGGTCTATATGAGGTGCAGGTAACATATGTGGATGGGCGCACATCAGACGCGTTCGCTTATCTTAGCTCGACAAGTAAGTTTGCAATGGTCTTCGGGCAGCAAGAACTTTCGCTTGGAATGCTCGAATTTGATAACTCCAATATCAGCGGCACCAGTAATGACTATTACCAGCCGGACGATCAAGGCTTCTACTCAGTGAGGGGGCAGGAGGGAGCGATAAGTGGGACTATCAACTCGCCAGGGTCTGCTACCTTCAGTGCCAGCGCCGCTGGCAAAGTTAATTCGGAAGTCAGACTGAAACGGGCAAACTCTCTCAGCGATCTTGCTATCTCTCTGGTGCAAGCTTCGGGTTCCTATGAAAAGGGTGAATCCGAGGTCGTCCTAACCGTGGGCGAAGATGGTTCATTGGACGCTCAGTACCCGACTACAAATTGCGTACTTGGAGGAACTCTCGTGCCGGATGCTTCGGTTAACGTCTTTGACATCACCTATAGAATGTCCAATTGCACCAACGAAAAATACAATGGGGAATACTCCGGCCTCGGCTTTTTCGGCCCAACAACAGGGGGGCAAATAGTGATGTTCACAGCCCATAACGAGGAAGTGGCCATGCAGTTCGAAGGCACCAGGAGGTGAAGTGTAATCAGGGCCGGAGTTAAACGTGGGGCACGCCCTTAAACAACCGAATCCTTACCTGCTTTTCAATTTCGATGATGGCAAAGAGCGCGACGCCGATGCCGAGGATCAGCAGTCCGTCCGGAAGCGGGATCGCCTGCGTGGTGAACACCGTTTGCAGGGGCGGCAGATAGGTCACGGCGAACTGCCCGGCCGTGACTACCAGCACCGCCAGCCAGACCACTCTCGTGCCGCGTATGGCCCTCCACGTCAACGAGGTGCCGTACATATTGCGGATGAAGAACAGGTGGAATATTTCCATCACCACCAGCGTGTTCATCACCATGGTGCGCGCCAGATCCTCCGGATACGCCTGATCAAGTGCGTAGGCATAAATCCCGAACACGCCGCCGAGGAAAAGCGCTGCCACCAGCACGATGTGCCATATCAGTGTCCCGGTCAGCAGCGGCTGGTTCCGGGGGCGCGGAGGCCGGCGCATGGTGTTTGCTTCGGTGGGTTCGAAGGCGAGCGCGATGCCGAGCGAGACAGCGGTGATCATGTTCACCCACAAAATCTGGATCGGCGTGATCGGCAGCGCCATGCCGAGCATGAGCGCCACGATAATGGTGGAGGCTTCACCAGCGTTGGTTGGCAGCGTCCAGCTGATAACCTTCTTGATGTTGTCGTAAACCGTCCGGCCCTCGCGCACGGCGGCGGCAATCGAGGCAAAGTTATCATCCGCCAGCACCAGTTCCGAAGCTTCCTTGGCCGCCTCGCTGCCCTTGTTGCCCATGGCAATGCCCACATCGGCACGCTTGAGGGCGGGCGTATCATTCACGCCATCGCCGGTCATGGCGACCGTAACGCCGTGGGCCTGCATCGCCATCACCAGTCGCAGCTTGTGCTCCGGGCTGGTTCGGGCAAACACGTCGGTTTCCATCACCGCCGCCCCGAGCGCCCTGTCGTCCAGCTTGTCGATATCGGCACCGGTCAGCGGGTTCGCGGGATTTTGCAGGCCGATCTGCCCCGCAATGGCCGCTGCGGTTGCCGCGTGGTCACCGGTGATCATTTTCACCCGGATGCCGGCCCCATGGCATTCCGCCACAGCTTCAATCGCTTCCGGGCGCGGCGGATCGATCAACCCGGTGAGACCGAGCAGAATCAATGTGCCGGAGACGTCGCTCTGTTCCAGCACGGTGTGTTCAGGCGGCACCGGCACGACCGCCAGTGCGAGCACGCGCTGACCCTGGACCGTAATCTTGTCCGCCTGCCCGTGCCAGTAGGCTTCATCCAGTGGAGCCGTACCGCCGTCCGTCGTGCGCTGCGACTTACACATGGTCAGAATTTGTTCCGGCGCGCCTTTAATGGCGATAAACGCATGGTTTTCATGGTCATGATGCAGGCTGGCCATGAATTTGTGCCTGGCATCGAAGGGAATAACATCGGTACGCGTCCACTGACTGCGCTCGCCGTCACCGTCTAACTCAGCCTTTCCGGCGAGAGCCAGCAGGGCCCCCTCCATCGGATCGCCTTCTACGGCCCACGTGTCGTCGTGCCTTTTCAGCTCGGCATCGTTACACAGGGCCGCAACCCGACCCAGTTCCGCCAGTTGCGGATGATCCGGCACCGAGATGACGCTGCCGTCCAGCTTTACCTGGCCCCGTGGCTCATAGCCCGCACCCTCAATGGTATAGAACCGCCCGTCGACTACCACCGAGACCACACTCATATCATTGCGGGTCAGCGTGCCGGTCTTGTCGGTACAGATTACCGAGACCGATCCGAGCGTTTCGATAGCCGGCAGGCGGCGGACAATCGCATTGCGCCGGGCCATGGCCTGCACCCCGGCCGCCAGCGTGATGGTCAGCACCGCTGGCAAACCTTCCGGGATCGCAGCCACCGACAGGCCCACCACCGCCATAAACAGTTCGGTGAAATTATGATGCTGTACGAACAGCCCGAAGGTGAAAATCAGCGCGGCTATGGCCAGGATAAAGAGGGTAAGCCACTTGGCGAAGACCCCCATTTGCTCGACCAGGGGCGTGGTCAGGGTTTCGACGTCCGCGAGCAGACCGCTGATACGGCCTATCTCGGTATCCGCCCCCGTGGCCACCACCACCCCCGTGCCCTGGCCGCTGGTTACGGTTGTACCGCTATAGGCCAGGCAGGACCGGTCCCCCAACACAGCATCCGGCATCACCGGTTTGATCTGCTTTTCCACAGGCACCGACTCACCGGTCAGAATGGCTTCCTGAATCTGTAAGCCGTGGGCCTTGAGGAGCCTCAGATCGGCGGGAACTTTGTCGCCAGCCTCCAGCAACACGATGTCGCCGGGCACCAGCTGCTCGCCTTCCACGGTGTGCCGTTGGCCACCCCGCAGCACGGCCGCCCGAAGCGCCAGCATGTGACGGATGGCATCCATCGCCTTTTCTGCCTTGCCTTCCTGGACCAGACCGATAACCGCATTAACGATCACCACCGCGAGAATCACGGACATATCCAGCCAGTGCTGAAGCAGGCCGGTAATGACGGCGGCACCCAGCAGAACGTAGATCAGGATGTTGTTGAAATGAGAAATGAAACGCCGCAGCGGACTGCGCCGGGGTGGTTGGGGCAGCCGGTTGGGGCCGTAGCTGTCGAGCCGCGCCGACGCCTCGTAGGCGCTCAGCCCCGCTGGCGTGGTTTCCAGCTCGGAGAGCACCTTTTCCTGTGGCAGCTCATGCCAGTTACGGTGATTTTCCATTCAAACCCCGGCTCAGACTTCCATTCTGCGGCTTTCAGCCATGCTAGCAGAACGGGCGCCAGCCGGTAGTGTCGATTGAATAGCAGCCTCAGGTCCCCGCCACTGGCCCGCTGGCAGGTATCAGATGCGGGCGATGGCCGTCAGAAACGGCGAATCAACCCGAGGTGTAAAGAAGTACCGTAATAGCGCCCGGTTTCCTGCAATCGATCGGCGTAGGCTATCCTGCCATGGAACTGCCAGTCCCGGTAGCGGCCGATCAGCGCTTCGAGCTCGACATCGGAACCGAATTCATAGCTGGAGAAGGTGTCGTCCTTGTGCCAGCCGAGACTGGTTCGCAGGCCGACCCAGTTGTCGACATTCGGGCTCCAGTAGAAGAGTGCGGTGCCAGCAAACCGGTTGAAGTAGTCCGGGTCGTAATAGCCGTTGTCGAGATCCTTGTCGAAGGTGAAGCGCTGAGCGGAAAGGCCCAGATTCACGCCCCAGGGGCCGCTCTGATAGACGTTGCGACTGGGGGCCAGGTAGAACTCGAGGCGGCTGTTATCGTCCGAGAAATCAGAGGCGCTGACCCAGGCTTCCACCTGATAGAGCGGGTTCGGGTGCCACACAGCACGCAGGCGGCTTTCAGTCTCGACGATCTCTCGTGACACCGACAGTGGCGAGAGGGCATACAGCGCGCGTTCCCGGGTCAACTGCAGCAAAAGGTCATCATGGGGGTACCCTTTGGCCTCCAACCGGTAATAACCGTAATCGCCACCGCCTTCGATATTGCCGCGGCCTACCCGAGCCTCCACCTGAAGGCGGCGATGCAACTGGTGGCGGACTCCTACCCAACCGACATAATCCATGGTGTTGCGATCGCCGTCATCGGCTTCGAATATCGAATCCTCGCGGGTGCTTACCCTGCGGCTGCTGTACCCCAGCAACACTCGGGTTTCCGGGCTCAGCGCCAGCTCACCAAAAACGGTGCCGGTGGTGATACGGATGTCGTCCTCGTCAAACTGGTGATCACCGGTGATACCCACAAGTGAACGCAAGGGCGCACGTGTTACCCGGCCAACCTCAAGGGTCGCCGCTTCCTCTGGCTTGAGCCTTTCCATAACGGCCAGGCTTTCCAGTGCCTCCGAGGGCTGGCCGGAGGCGCGCGTGGCCAGAACCCGGGAGAAGTGGATGTCGTAATCCTCGGGGTGGCGTTCTGCCAGCGGTGTGAGCAGGTCAGAGGCGGCATAGAACCATCCGCGTTGCAGCAGCAGTTGGGCCTTTGCCCGCTGATACTCGTCGGTGTCGCCGAAGCGGCTTCGGTAGCCCGCAAGAGCTTCGGCGGCGCCCTCCTGGTCACCCGCCCAGCTCAACACCTGAACCCGGGCCACAACAGCATCCTGGTCGTTAGGGAAGTGCCGCAGATATTCATCGTAGGCGGTGGCCGCTTCAGGATACTCCCCTGTCCACTGGTGCCAGAGCGCCCGGCCCCGCAGGGCTTCCTGATCACCGGGGGCAAGCTCCAACAGTGACTGGATACTGGCCTTCGCCGCCGCGCGATCACGGGCCCAGTTGGCCTGCTGCAGGCAGGCGTGCAGGTAGTCCACATTGGCCGGCGCCAGCTCCACCGCATGCTGGCATTGCCTCAGGGCGTCCCGGGGCCTGTCTGCCATGGCGTAGGCTCGGGAAAGGCGATAAGCGAGTGAGGCATTGTCCGGGGCAAGCTCTGCGGCCTGCTCCAGGGCTTCAAGCGCTTCGTCTGGACGTTCCAGACGATGGTAGATATCGGCCATCCGCAGCCAGAGATCTACCCGTTGGGGTTGTTGTGCCAGGATGGATCGGTAGACCGTCAGCGCACTTTGCCACTGCCCGGCCATTTCGGCTTTCAGGCCAGCGTCCGGCACTTCAGGGGCCGCCGGCAGAACACCGGCGCAAAGGGACAACATGAGTCCGGCAAGGAGTCGTTTCATTTGCGCCACCTCCGGTTGCGGGTAATCCACAGATCCGCGGCAAACCGCGCGATATTGACGGCATCAAACAGCAGGCTGCCGTAGCGAAGGGGCGTTACCGCAATCGCCTCCCAGAACGCGCGGAACCGTTGCCCCGGCGCATTGACCATCAGGATCAGGATGACCAGGGTCATTTCCGCAAGGAAGGTGATCAGGAGGGTCTCCCACATCTGGAGGATCAGCATGATCAGCAACGCAGTGGGGAACGCGATCTTCTCCAGCGCCGACAGGAACACCGCCCAACCCATGGGCCGGCCAAACTTGCTGGTGTAACCCTGGCCCCAGGGTTGGCGGTAGGGTTCGCTGCGCCGATGGATGTGTTCTCGGGTATCCGGGTGCTTTTCCTCATAATGCTTCGCCTCATGCTTTTGGCGATAGCGACGGAAACCCTTGAAAGGGCTGCGTAACAGGCCATCAAAATAGTAACAGCTCTGGAGAAAGCTTGAAGACCAGAAATACAGCTGGTGGGCCAGCCGAGGGAACTCCGGCTCCAACGAACGTACTGTGACATCCTGCAGTTGTACGTTACGGTAGCCTTCATTCAGCAGGCCGAAGCCAATGAAAATGTCCTCGGAGTTGGTCAGATCATCACCCAGGATCGGCTCGTAATAATCAAAAAGCTCCCTGAGATATTCGCGGCGATAGGCCACGGCGCAGCCCACGGGATTAATGATGCTGCCGAACACGGTCATCTGGCCCCGGTATACGAAGCGCTGGAGGAACGTATAGAGAATGCCGCGATAGAAGTTGGTGATGGCCCGGTTGAAGCGGTGCCAGGTTCCGGGGCGCGGCGTAACGTAGTCCGTATGCGCCTCGAGGAAGCTCTTGAGGAGCGGTTCGTTAGTGGCTGCCTGCCGGTCCTTCTCCCGCATCGGCTGCACCACGCCGCAGACCGAAGCCACGCCGGGAGCCTTGTAGATTTCCTGTACCAACCGCTCGATGTAGTTCTCCGACTCAAGGAAGGTGTCGCCATCAAGGACGACCTCCACATCGGCGTCCAGATCCCGCGCCTCGCGCTTGAGGGTCGGGGTCTTGCCGATCGACTCCTCCCGCCGGATCACTTCCAGGTCCAGGCCAATATCTTCGCCGAAGGAACGGGCGACCTCGGCAGTCCTGTCGGTACTGCCGTCATCCACCAGCACCACTTTGCGAGGCTTCAGGGTCTGGTTAGCGATAGAGCTTAGAGCAAGGAGGACATTCTGCTCCTCATTGAGCGCCGGAATAACCACGTCCACGGTGGCCTCACGCCAGTCTTCCGAGCTTTCGGGCGGGGTTTTGTCCGGCCCACGCAGAAACCCAATGAAAGCAACCAGCGTGCTGGGACCGATGACGAACCAGGGCGCGGTTGCCATACTACTTCTCCCCTTCGTTGATCTGTTCACGGGCCCGGTTGATCAGGTCCATGAGGGTTTTCTCCAGGTTCCAGGCGTGCTCGAAGCCCGTGAACCGGTGGAGTTTGTCAAGTGAGGGCCGGCGATGGCGAATATCTTCAAACTCGGCCCCATAGGCTTCCCGGTAAGGAATATGGTCGATGGTTGAGCGACTCCCGGCGCACTCGATGACCAGCCGGGCAAGCTCATTGATGCTGATTTCCCGATCGCTGCCGACGTTGACGATCTCCCCGTTTGGCAGATCCGGCATGGAGGCCAGGCGGTCGAGCGCCACTACCGTATCCCGAACATCGCAAAAAGAACGGGACTGCTCACCATCCCCGAACACAGTAATCGGTTCGTTGGCCACCGCTTTCTGAACGAAGCGAGGCACCACCATCCCATAGCGGCCGGTCTGGCGTGGCCCGACAGTATTGAAGAAGCGGGCGATGATCACGGGAATGTCATGCTCCCGGGCATAGGCCAGGCCAAAACCCTCATCCGCCAGCTTGCTGATGGCATAGTTCCAGCGCAGGGGCGCACCGGACTGGATGATCAGGGAATCATCCTCACTCAACGTCGGTTCCGTGTGCGGGCCATAGACCTCCGAACTGGAGGCGAGGATTACCTGCGGGGCCCAGCTGTCCCGGTTCACAGACCTCAACAGGCGCTCGGTACCTGCGATATTAGTGGCCATGGTACCCACGGGCTCACTCAGCACTCGGTACACGCCCACAACAGCCGCCATATGGTATATACGATCCGCCCAGGCAACGGCCGTGTCGAGGCCATCCCACGTCACGATGTCGGCTTGGTCAAACCGGAACTCGGGGTTTTTACTGAACGCGGCGACATTGGCTAGTGAGCCGGTACTGAGGTTATCCACCACATGTACCTTGTCGCCCTGTTTGAGATGGTATTCAGCAATGTTGGATCCGATGAAGCCAGCTCCACCGGTGATGAGTATGTGCAAGGGACACTCCGTTATAAAAGCCCAGCTATAGCGGGAATTCTGTCATTGATTCCGTTACTTCTTTAGCCACGGATCACTTGTGGGTCATTGTTGCACAGGCCGGATAACATTTCTTTGCCCCAGAACAAAGTAGACATCATCCCGGGCGTCTTCAGCATCCTGTTCACGACACTCTGTGCGTTGTTTCCTGCTGTGACCATGATTTCGTTCAAAGGCACCGTGATCGCTGGATACCAGCAACCCGGCCAAGATAGAGGATTGGCATTTGAGACTAAGCGATATGTAGCCAGAGCGAACCGCGTGTTTGTATTGGTTCGAAGGCCGTGGGCCTGTTTACTCAGAGAGAAGATGACCGGATAGAAACACCCTCGATTTCAGTCACTGTTTTGGCATCAGCCCGTTCAATAATCTTCACCAGCGTCGATTGAATGGTTTCATCTTCCCGAATGTCACTTTTACTCACAAATGTTTGCTTTTGTGGTTCGGCGTTCGCTTCCATTGTGAATGAAATAACCACTTCCGTTGCAGTCTCCGGCGTGTTGCCGAAGTATTCCAGCGAAATCTGAGGGTAACCATTGAAGCCCTTTTTAACCTGTTTGGAGATGCGTTTTTTTGCTTTATCCAAATTCATAGTTCGACTTTTCCTCAAGCTGCCGATTCGTGAACGGCGAAATATGCCGTCAGTATAGACGATGCTCCCCCGGTCAGACGCAATGCCCGATATGACATGTCGCAGATTTGCCTATAACCTAGGCGCAACGAACTTAACGGATACACAGTCACGTGCGACGGCATTGGCACTTCTTTTTCCTGCTGACCATTCTGAACCTGACGACGTGCGCTCTTGCTGAATCGGCTCACGACGACGGGTCAGTGCCGCTCGTTGACGCTCGAGCCCTCTACCAGGACGCAATGGTTGATCGGGTGGCATTTCTCGCTGAACAGGGAGAAGCACTTTCCGTTGACGAGGTTCAGTCCCTGATTCGCGAGAATCCCGCTGCCCTGAAGCACTCTGAGACCGGTGTGTTAGCCAATGGCATCAATACCAGTCCGATCTGGCTGGTGGCGGATGTTCTCAATCCGACCGATGACACCATTTTGCGGCGCGTGTCCGTCGGAACAGGCTGGCTGGAACAGGTCGACTTCTTTCTCATAACGGAAGACCGGCCGCCACAGCACTTTGTCGGCGGTGACCGTATTCCGCTGGATGAGCGGTCTATCGCCAAGCGCATACCCAGTGCCGATTACCAGTTTCCGCCCGGCAAGACACGGCTGTTGCTGCGAATTGAGACAGCGGATCCAATGGTGGTGCGACTCTATTTTTCCAGTATTGCCGCCAGCCATAGTCGAGAGCAATCAGAGACCGCGTTCTACAGCTTCGTGTACGGCGTCATGTTTGCACTTTCGGCCTATAACCTGATGCTGTTCGCCGGCCTTCGGAAGCGGCGTTATCTGTACTACTCGCTCTATACCGGCAGCTTTGTGGCCATGACGGCATCCTACAACGGGATTGGAATGGCCCTGCTCTGGCCCGAGGCGGTGGGATGGCAACAATGGGCGCCACCCCTGCTGATGCTGTGTTTCGCCAGCTCCGGCCTGGCGTTTGCGACAAATTTTCTGAACACCCAACGCTACCGACCACGGCTCCACAGAACCATCCAGACAATCGGTGTGGCTTATTTCGCGCTCTTCGGGGCCTGTTTCGCCCTGGGCGAGCAGGGCCTGGCGCTGCGCCTGGCATTCCTGGTTGTGCCGGTGTTCACGGCACTGATGCTCTACATGGGAATATCGAGCTGGGTGAGTGGCAACCAGTCCGCACGCTATTTCATGCTGGGCACACTGGTTTCCGCTGTTGGCGCCTCGATTACAGCCCTGACGGTATCCGGCGTGATTACCTATACCCAGATTGGCTACTACGCCGTGGACATCGGCATGGTCGTGGATGCCATACTCTTGATGTTGGCGCTGGCCGACCTGGTTCGTAAAACCAAAAAGGCCCGGATGGCCGCCGAGCGAACGGCACAGATTGATCTGCTGACCGGCCTGAACAATCGGCGTGGTTTTCTGCCGGTCGCCGAATCACTATGGAGTCTGGTCAAGCGCAAGAACAGGAACATCTGTGTGGCTATGATCGATATTGATCATTTCAAGGACATCAATGACCAATATGGCCATGCCACCGGCGACAGGGTATTGAAGAAAATTGCCGGCGAGCTCGATCGATCCCGGCGCCATGGCGATCTCCTGGCGCGCTGGGGTGGTGAAGAATTCACTCTGTTGTTGCCGGAAACGGACGAGTCGGAAGCCCTCACCGTGGCCGAGCGTTTCCGCCAGAATATCGAGCAACTGGTGGTCAATGACCGCGGCAGGTTGATCCGATGCACCATCAGCGTCGGTGTCGCCAGCCGCCACTCTGAACACATCACCCTGAACCACGCCATTGCCAGGGCCGACGAGCAGCTCTACCAGGCCAAGGTTCAGGGGCGTAATCAGGTCTCCACCGGCCGCACGTCGGACCAGCCCGAGGGCAACCCGGCCCAGACCTGATACGGGGCGGCTTGCATTTATCGTGCAGTGCAGCTTAATTTAGCTTTACGGGCCGGGCAGTATAACTCGGATAAAAGCGCGGGACATTGTTCCAACCTTGTGACATCACGCATGTGCGAAGGAGATGCCCATGCCCATGTCTTTATTGGTCTGCCTCGGGGTTGGCCTGCTTTACTATGTTTGTGCGTTGATCGGTGTGCTGGTTGTCAGTCTGCCCTCGGGTATTGCCGTTCTTTGGCCTCCCAATGCTGTTTTACTGGCCGCACTCCTGACCCTGCCACGACGCTACTGGCCGGGGTTGGCTGTTATCGTGCTGGTGGCCGAAATCCTGGCCGACTATCCCGCCTTTCCTGTTCACGCAGCCGTGCTGTTTGGGCTGGTTAACATAGCTGAATGCACGATAGCTGCGCTGGTTATTACGCGGTTCAGCGCGAGTGCCCGTGTTCGGCCGGACTGGAGTGAGCCACGTGAGCTGGCGCTCTTCATTCTTATTGTGTTTTTCGTCGCTTCGCCACTTGCCGCCCTGGCAGGCGCTTCTGTCTATGCCTATGTTCTTCTTGATCCTGCACCCTTCATGGTTATATGGCGTATCTGGTGGTTTGGAGACGCGACCGGCCTGATGGCGCTGACCCCCGTCCTGCACATGCTTTTCAATTATCGGATTTACTGGCCTGATGCCCGCTACCTGTCGGCTGGGGGCATTGAGTGGACAGGGTTGGTAACAACCACGCTCCTCACCTGTTTTCTGGTATTCAACGTAGGCATCATTTCCGGCCACATGCTGGCCCTGACGCCACTGCTGGTCATGCTGGCACCGTTTTGGGCAGCGGTTCGCCTGGGGCCACTTCCCGGCTCTGCACTCGCCGCAACAGTTGCGCTGTATGCGGCGATCGCAACGGCTACCGGCCAGAGCCCCTTCCTGACCGGCTCGCCGGAAAGCACGGCTCTGCTGATCCAGGAAGTCATCGTGCTTTTCATCGTGATCGTGCTCTTCGCCGCCGCCTTTGTGAGCCAGAACCGGCGACAAAGCGGTAGCCTGCGGCTTTATAAAAGTGCCGTGGAAGCCACCGGTGAAGGCGTGCTGATTACCGAGGCCGGAGACGATCAGCCGATCATCTACTGTAACCAGAGCTTTATGGAGATGACCGGGTATAAGGAGGAGGAAATCCTGGGCCGGAACTGCCGTTTCCTGAACCGGGATAAGCCGGATCAGCCCGAGGTCAGGAAAATCAGAGAGGCGATTCTGCGCAAGGAGCCGATCCGTATCACGGTGAGAAATTTCCGCAAGGACGGTACCTTGTTCTGGAACAACCTTGTGATCAACCCGATTCATGATTGGCGGGGAAAAACGTCCCACTTTGTCGGGATCATAAGAGACATTTCCAGGGAAATCGAACAGCACCATCAGCTGGAGAACCTGCTCAACAAACTTCAGGAGGCCAATGAAACCCTGGAAGAAAAAGTGCACCAGCGCACCAGCGAGCTGGAACAAGCCAACCATATGCTTGAACGCCTGGCGCTGACCGATGACCTGACCGGGGTTTACAACCGCCGCAACCTGATCAGCCGGGGGCATTTGGAAGTACTGCGCTGCAGCCGCTCGGGCGGCACCTTTTCCGTCATGCTGCTCGACATCGACCACTTTAAGCAGCTCAACGATCAATATGGCCACGAGGCGGGGGATCTTATCCTCAAGGCCTTTGCCAAAGCGGTCCACCAGTCTATCCGAAAGGTGGACAGTTTTGGCCGCTGGGGAGGGGAAGAATTCCTGGTCCTTGTCTATGACTCTGATCAGATAGACTTACGCGCCATGGGCGAGAAAATACTGAAAAATGTCGCCGAATGCCGGGTGCCCTACAAGGAACACCTACTCCAGGTGACTGTTTCCGTGGGCATCGCGACCTGGAAGGGCGGCGGCTTCGATACGACAGTGTCAATGGCGGACAAGGCCATGTACCAGGCCAAGGAGTCGGGGCGAAACCGGCTGGTCATTTACCAGCCCTCATCCAGGGTCGCGCGGAAATAACACCCTTTCCCCCAGCCGCCGCCGGGTGGCCTGACAATCAGTGATAACAGGCCGGCGCCCGGGAGGACGCTCTAGCTGTCCTCCAGGTGCTTGCCCAGCATGGCGTGGTAGAGCTCCCGATCACCAATGGCACCAGTTAACTTCCCGTCCTCCTCCACCAGCAGGCTGTGGCCGGTGAAATAGCGGATCTCCACAGCATCCCGCAACGGCGTATCGGGTGCAATGCGAGTCGGCTGCTTGGCCAGGCTCTCAATCGCCTGCCCCGGCTCCCAATGCTGGGTCTGGAAGGTCTGGCCAGCGCTGGTCACCACGGCGTCCTGCGCCACGCCCGGCGTATGCAGCCAGGTGTCGAACCGCTTGCTGAGACAGCGGTTACCCGTGGCGTCCTGCGCCATTTCTTCCATGGGCAGCGCCAGTGACCGGGCCGCCAGCACATTGAGCGGGTTGGTGCTGGCGACAAAACTTTTCACGTAATCATTCTCTGGCTTCAACACGATGGACTCCGGCTTGCCGTGCTGAACGATCTGACCGTCTTTCATGATGGCGATGTGAGAGCCAAGCTTCAGAGCCTCATCAAGATCGTGGCTGACAAACACAATGGTCTTTTGCAGCTCTTCCTGCAGGGTCAGAAGCTCATCCTGCAGCTGATGCCGGATCAGCGGGTCCAGCGCCGAGAACGGCTCATCCATCAGCATGATTTCAGATTCGGTGGCCAGTGCCCGGGCCAAACCAACCCGTTGACGCATACCGCCCGACAGTTCATCCGGGCGGCGCTTGGCCCAGCCGTCAAGCCCGACCAGTTCCAGCTGGCGCGCCACCTTCTCACGGCGTTCCGCTTTGCCCAGACCCTGGAGTTCGAGCCCGAAGCCGACGTTGTCTTCCACCGTCAACCAGGGCATCAGCGCAAAGCTCTGGAACACCATGGAAACACGACGGGTACGGATATCCCGCTGGACTTTTTCGCTGGCCTGGGTGAAATCCACCATCTCGCCATCGTGCTGGATGCGGATGGTCCCGCTGGTGACCTCGTTCAGGCCGTTCACACATCGCAGCAGACTGGATTTGCCAGAGCCGGACAGCCCCATCAACACGCAAATCTCGCCTTTCTTGATGCTCAGGTTGGCGTTCTGCACGCCCACCACCAGATCGGTCTGCTCGCGGATAGCCGCTCGGTCCATGCCCTGCTCGATCAGTGGCAGAGCGCGCTGGGGCTGCTTACCAAATACGACATTTACATTCTCAATTTCAATCATGACGATACCCCCTCAGCGCCTTTCTGGCGGAAAAACCGGTCCATCCAGATGGCCAGCAATACGATGGCGAGGCCAGCCTCAAAACCCTTGCCGATATCGACAGTGTTCAGGGCCCGTACCACGGGTACCCCCAGACCATCGGCGCCTACCAGGGCCGCGATGACCACCATTGACAGGGACAGCATGATGCACTGGGTGATGCCGGCGCCGATGGAGCTCATGGCCGCGGGCAGCTCAACCCTTAACAGCAGCTGGCGGTTTGTACAGCCGAAGGATTTGCCAGCTTCCACCAGTTCTTTCGGTACCTGGGAAATACCCAGATAGGTCAGCCGAACCGGGGCCGCAATGGCAAAGATCACGGTGGAGATCACGCCGGGCACCACACCCAGGCCAAACAATGTCAGCGTGGGAATCAGATACACAAAGGGCGGAATGGTTTGCATCAGGTCCAGAACGGGCTGCAGGAACTTGTACAGCCATTCACTGTGGGCGGCATAGATGCCCAGCGGGATACCGATCACCACACACAGCAGGGTGGCGTATAACACCAGCGACAGGGTCGCCATGGTGTCTTCCCAGTAACCCAGGTTCCAGATCAACAGAAAACTGAAGGCAGTGAAGGCGGTCAGCCCCCACCGGCGATGGCGGGCGTGTGCCGCCACAGTAAAGAACAGCACCATGAAGCCTGGCGGAACCCATAGAAGGGCATCGGTCAGGCCATGAATCATGCTGCTCAGGGTGTCCGAAATGGTGTCAAAAAAACCACTGAAATTGACGACCAAAAAATCAACAACATCTTCCATGAAGTCGCCGAAAGGCAATTGATGCTCAGTTATCCAGCTCATGGTAGTCAGTCTTGTTGGGCGCGGGCGAAGCCTGCACCGGAAATGGGGGGATGTGAACTAAGAGCCTGCGGCCGGTGTTCTGGACGCTTCGGCCCAGAACACCTGACGGACCTTACTTCAAAGAAGCCTTCACGGCAGTCAGTGCCGGCTCACCGTCGATGGTGGTAACACCATCCAACCAGCCGTTCAGCACGTCCGGGTTGTTCGCCAGCCAGGCGTGGGCAGCATCACGTGGATCTTCGCCGTCGTTCAGGATGGCGCCCATCACTTCGTTTTCCATCGTCAGGGAGAACGTCATGTTGGTCAGCAGCGTGCCGACATTCGGGCATTCGTTGAGGTAACCCTTGCGAACATTGGTGTGCACGGTGGCGCCACCGTAGTTGGGGCCAAAGAAATCATCACCACCCTCGAGGTAGGCCAGATCGTGGTTGGCGTTCATCGGGTGCGGTTCCCAGGCCAGGAAGACCACCCACTCGTCACGACGCACGGCGCGGCCAACCTGGGACAGCATGCCAGCCTCACTGGATTCAACCAGACGAAACTCGCCAAGGCCGAAGGCGTCTTTTTCGATCATATCCTGGATCAGCCGGTTGCCGTCGTTTCCTGGCTCGATGCCGTAGATGCGACCATCAAACTGCTCAGAGTGCTCGGCGATGTCGGCGAAGCTGGTTACCCCGGCGTCGAAGGCATACTGGGGGACCGCCAGGGTGTACTTGGCGCCTTCAAGGTTGGTGAGTACGCTCTCCACGTCACCGCTCTCGAGGTAAGGACGCACATCCGCTTCCATGGTGGGCATCCAGTTGCCCAGGAATACATCGATGTCTTTGTTCTTGAGCGAGCGATACGTGACCGGTACCGACAGAACTTTCGCTTCCGGTTCATAGCCCATACCTTCAAGTACGGTAGACGCCAGGGCAGTGGTGGCGGTGATGTCAGTCCAGCCGACGTCGGAAAAGCGAACCGTCTTGCATTCCATGTTCGGGGCGGCCATCGCCGCGCTGCTCATTACCAGGCCAACACTGGCCAACATGACTTTTTTCATCGTTCGTTCTCCTTTCTCAGTTTTCGCTTAAAAAGTGAGTGTTGCGTAACCTTTAAATCAAAGTATTACCAAGCAGGAGCGCAGGATAGTGGCACTTGCCTGACAAGTGCGCGAAAGGTGATAGGCCCTGTCAGGGCACTCCCAATCGGAGGCGGCAAGGTCTTAGCCAAAGGGGGTGTGGCGCCTTGCCGTGGATATCAGCCGCTGAAACGGGTGTCCGTTTACGGGGCCGTTGCACCCAGACTTTTCAGTAGCAGTTACGTAATGTTAACAAAGCGGGCTCACTTTCTCCACTGACGGGCGAGTGAGGGCGCGATCATCTCGGGTTCTGCGCAGTTGTATAACCTGTTTGCCATCGCCAGTATCTGTTTGGAAGATAATTTTATATTTGCCAAACTGGTCCTTACATACATCCTGTGCTCGGATGACGGTGACGTGCTGTTGACGAACCCTCTCAGGATTGCGCATCTGGCGCAGCTTTCATCCTTCTTGCATTAGAGTCAGCGACAGGAGGTTAGCATTGAGTACTAACCAACCGTATATTGCGCCCCTTGATCCATCACGCGTTGCCATTATTGAAAAATTCGGCGGGAAGATCATCCCGCTGGATCCCATCGGTGCCGAAGTGCATGGCATTGACTTGTCATCGGCGGACACACCGCCGCCCGATGTCGTCGAGGCGCTTGAACACGAAATGGCCAATCGTGGTTTTCTCGTTTTTAAAAACGAAAAGCAACTGGAAGCCGACGACTTTCTCCGAGCCAGCTGCTGGTGGGGTGGCAAGCAATTGCATAGCACCCATGGAATTCATCCGGCGACGCCTGATCGCAACCGACACATTTTCCGCCTGTCTAACGATCGTCGTCACGGAATTCCTGGCGTGGGCCCCCAATGGCACAATGATGGCAGCTTCAACACGGATACCTTTTCGCACTCGGGGTATCACATCATCCGACCGGCCGAAAAAGGCGGAGGCACTTATTTCGCCCATCAGGGTGCCGCCCATGACGCTCTCCCGGAGGAGCGGCAGGAATTCTGGGGTCGCCTTTCCTCGGTAAACTCCGCTTCAGGAGCCGTTCATCCGGTGGTGCATGTGCATCCCATCTCCGGGCGAAAGAGTATTTGGTTGCATCTTGGAATGACGGGTGCGGTGATTGAAAAGCTGCCCGATGATGATGGCTTTCGCCTGTTGGATGCGGAAGAAATGAAGCAGCTGTGTCATGAGTACAACGACATTCTCAATGCCGGGCTGGAGAACGGATACGCCATCGCCTACGAGTACCAGGAAAACGACTGCGTTTTCATCGACAATCTGGCCGTGGCGCATCGAGCTGCCCCTGAGGCGCACCTGCCTCCCGAGGAGCAGGGCTTGCGGATCATGCACCGCAGCACCGTTCGCGGCGTTCAGGATCTTGCTCCTGACTTTGATTTGCCGGTCTACATCAACCTTAATGGGCCGAGTCCGTTCGGCAAAGGTGTCTGGCAGGCCGGAGGCGTCGGCTTTCGTTGGGATGATGGAATTCCCATGCAAAACTGAGTCACGCCCGACATCACTATGAAATCGGGATAAAAGCCGGGACAGACCTGTTATCGACGCGCCCTCGTGATCCGCGAGGGTCGCTGCCGATAACACCCGGTTCCCTCCTCCCAGGCTCGTGTACTGCCCCATTTCGGATATCTTTCGCCATGTCGGTCAATATTGTGAGCATTTCAACCATCTAATTTGTTGCCGGTTTATGCCACACTCACAAATCCAACAACGACAATACCCGTAACCGAGCCGTTTGCTATGAGCGAAGCCAAGACCCACTTCCGGACCTGCAATATTTGTGAAGCCATGTGTGGCCTTGAGATCAGGCACCAGGATGGCGAGATCCTGTCGATCAAGGCCGACAAGGATGATCCGTTCAGCCAGGGCCACATCTGCCCCAAGGCGGTGGCCCTCCAGGATTTCTACAACGATAAGGAGCGCCTTAAAACCCCCCTCAGAAAAACCGCCGATGGCTGGCAGGAGATCAGTTGGAGCGAGGCGCTTGAGGAAATAGCCACCCGTTTCCGCGGCATTCAGCAGGCTCACGGCAAGGATGCGGTCGGGGTATATCTTGGCAACCCCAATGCCCACAACTTTGGCAATGCCATCATGCTTCAGCGTTTCTTCAAGGCACTGGGCACCAATAACCGTTACAGCTCGGCGTCCGCCGACCAGCTACCCCACCACGTGGCCTCCAATTACATGCTCGGGTCGGGCATGCTCATTCCCATTCCAGACATCGACCACACGGATTTCATGCTGATCATCGGTGCCAATCCGATCGTTTCCAACGGCAGCCTGATGACAGCGCCGGGGGTAGGCAAACGGTTAAAGGCCATTCAACAGCGGGGCGGCAAAGTGGTAGTGGTTGATCCGCGCCGCACGGAAACGGCCAAAAAGGCCGACCAGCACCTGTTCATCCGGCCGGAAACCGATGCCCTGTTCATGCTCGCCCTGGCTCACACCCTGTTCGATGAACAACGCGTAAATCCGGGCCACCTGGAATCACATATTGATGGGCTGGAGCGCCTGTCCGAGGCGGTTAAGCCCTACTCGCCGGAGCGTGTGGCCGAAGCCTGCGGCATGGAGGCAACGCTCATCCGTGAGCTGGCGAGGGAGATGGCCGCCGCCAAGAGCGCCGTCTGCTACAGCCGAATGGGGGCCTCCACGCAGTCCTTCGGCGGTCTTTGCCAGTGGCTGAACAATGTCCTGAATATCCTCACCGGTAATTTCGACCGTCGGGGCGGGGCCATGTTTCCCCAGCCAGCGTTTGATCTGGTGCGCCCAAAGAAAGGCAAACCCAGCTCCTACGGGCGCTACGAGTCCCGGGTACGAGGACTGCCCTACTTCAACAACGAATTTCCGGTTGCCACCCTGGCCGATGAGATCCTCACGCCAGGTGACGGCCAGATCCGGGCCATGATCACCATCGCCGGTAACCCCGTGCTCTCCGCCCCCGGCGGGCCCCGGTTTGATGAGGCGTTCGAGGCACTGGATTTCATGGTGTCCGTTGATATTTACCTGAACGAAACCACCCGCCACGCCGACATCGTTCTGCCCGCCACCACGGGCCTCGAAGTGCCCCATTTCGACGTGTTCTTCAATTCGTTTGCGGTTCGCAACACCGTCAAGTTCTCGGAACCATTGTTCGAGAAATCGCCCGATCAAAAGCACGATTGGGAGATCCTGCGGGACCTGGCCCTGCAACTGACCGGACTCGAGGACGACGGGGTCACCCCGGAAATGATGCTGGATGCGGGTCTCAAGCATGGCACCTATGGCGAACAGGGCATGAGCCTCTCCAAACTGAAGGCCAACCCTCACGGGGTGGACCTGGGGCCGTTGCAGCCGTGCCTGGAGAAACGGATTCAGACCGACGACGGCCGGATCCGGATCGCGCCCCAGCTGTTCCTCGATGACCTGAAACGCCTGGATGACTCGGGGCTGATGGCGCATAACCCCGACTACCCGTTCTCCATGATAAGCCGCAGGCTGGCCCGGAGTCACAACACCTGGACCCAGAATTCCCAGCGGCTGGTCAAAGGCAAGAACCCCTGTACCATGCAGATCAATACGGCCGATGCACAAAGGCTGGGCCTTGAAGACGGACAGCTCGCGCAGGTCGCCTCAACCACCGGCAGCATCCAGCTACCGGTTGAGATCAACGACGACATGTTTGAAGGGGTGATCAGCATTCCTCAGGGCTGGGGTCACAACCGCACCAACACCGCGATGACGGTTGCCGGATCACAGCCGGGCGTGAGCATGAACGACGTCACCGATTCACAGCGCATTGATGAGCTGACGGGCAATGCGGCGTTCAATGGCACGCGGGTAGCGGTGCAGGGCTCAAGGTGAGAGCCATGAGTAAAGCAGCAGGGCAGCTCAACGGCGAGCTGTACTGAAACCACACAAGGATTGCACATGATGTTCGGTATCGCCTGGTTCGCAATGATGTGGTTTGGCCTGATAATGGTCGCGCTGGTGGCGTTGGTGTTTTTCCTGCGCCGGAAACACGACGCCGGGGATGACAGCAAACCGGCCCCCCAGCCGCCAGAAAGTGAGGCTCGCCGGAAGGTTCTTGAACAGGTCAAGGGCATGCATACCGCGACCGAAGGCCTCCATGGCCGGGCCCGGGTAAAAGCCCTGCGGCGCTGCATGGATAACATGAGCGACGGCCTGGAACTCGTTTCGGAAATCCGTCCCCCGGCAAACGGCGCACCCAGGGGGGAATGGGTGATTGCACCCGGAGCAGATCCCAACCGCCGGATTCTCTACATTCACGGCGGGTCCTGGATCGCCGGCAGCCCCAAAAGCCATCGTCCCATCACTGACCGCTTGTCGAGGTTGGCCCACGCCTGCGTATTCGCCATTGATTACCGACTGATGCCGGAAAACCGTTATCTGGACGGCATTATCGACTGCCAGCAGGCTTACCGCTGGATACTCGACAACGGCCCGGACGGAGACGCACCAGCCGATTTTGTGGTGGTCGCCGGGGACTCTGCCGGCGGCAGTCACACCCTGGGGCTAAGTGCCTGGATACGCGACCAGGGGCTTCAGCCACCAAATGCCGCGATAGCCTTGTCGCCCTCTACCGAACTCATGCTCACCTCGCTGGGCAGCCGGGCCAACCTGAAGTCCGATGCCATGCTGGGGCCAACCGTTCGGAAACTGGCGCGTATACCCGTGCCGCTACTGTGGTGGGGAACCGTCTTAAGCATGCGGGTATTACCCACCAGCCCGAAGGCCTCACCCCTGCGAGGAGACCTCCATAACCTCCCGCCAACCCTGATCCACGTCAGTGAATCGGAGCTACTGCTGGAAAACGCCCGACGGTATGCAGAAAAAGCCCAGGCGGCTGGCTCACCGGTGGAAATCGAGACCTGGCCGGACATGGTTCATGTGTGGCACCTGTTTACGCCACTGTTACCGGAGGCGGAAGAGGCGTTCGAACATATAGGGGAATTCCTGGCGCGGACGGAAGCGAGTGCAGCGAACTAGTGTCAGCGAGACTCTGAGCGCAAGAGGCTCACTGGTGAAGGGATGTCACCGGTTTTATGATGACATCATCCTCCCGCTGATTGGCGTCGGCAGACCGTCGACACCGAGGAGCACCTGAGATGATCGACGCTTTCACACAACTGCCCGTGGCCGTTTTGAGCCTGAATCCGGCTGTTGATATCACCTATGAAATCCCCCAGCTGATTGCTGACCAGAAGGTCCATGCCCTGGATTCCCGTTACGACCCCGGCGGCAACGGGATCAATGTCGGTCGTGGTCTTAAACGGCTTGGGGTGCAAGCCTGCACTTTCTGTGTTGTCGCCGGCGAAATCGGTCGCTTCCTGCGCCATCAGCTCGATGCGCAGCTGGACCAGCTCAGTTATCAGGAGGTGGATGGCGAAACCCGGATCAATGGCACCATTCTCGAGAGCCTCACCGGTGCCCAGTTTGAGGTCAGTGGTGTCGGTCCCATGGTGTCGACCGCACAATGGGAGCATTTGCTCGACCAGTTCGTGACCCATTGCAGTGAGGGGCTGGGGGTTATCACCGGCTCGTTACAGCGAGGCTTGCCGAAGGACCTGTACGCCCAAGCAGTGCGTCGGGTGCAGGCGGCCGGGGCGCGTGCCGTTGTTGACTCTCATGATGAGCTGCTGCGGCACGCGATCGACGCCCAACCGTTCCTGATCAAACCCAACCGTTTCGAACTGGAAACCATGGTCGGACAGCCCCTGACCAATCAGCAGGATATCGTTCGGGAAGCCCGTCAGTTGCAGGAGCGGGGCGTGACCTGGGTCTGCGTCTCCATGGGCGCTGAGGGCGCCTTGCTGGTGACGCCGTCAAGTGTCCTGAAGGGAGAAGCGCCCTCGGTACCCGTGGTCTCCACGGTCGGGGCCGGTGATTCGATGGTGGCCGGTATGGCGGGGCTATTGGCGCAGGGCGCGTCGGAGCAGGATGCGTTTCGTGAGGGGCTTGCCTGCAGTGCGGCGACAGTGATGCGGCCAGGGACCGAGTTGTTCGATAAGGAAACCGTTGATCGGCTGCGCAGTGAGGTTCGGGTAACGCCGCTGTCGCTGTGAACGGGTAGAAGCGAAACAGGCCCCTTTCGGGAGGCCTGTCTTCCCGAAAGGCGACTCAAAGCACAATAGTGGTGAACCAAAAAGCTATTTTCAGCCTACCTCTGTAACCTGCTCATTCTTTTGATGCGAACGGAGCTTCTGCATGATTACAGTTCACCACCTGAATAATTCCCGCTCACAACGCGTTCTCTGGATGCTTGAAGAGTTGGGAGTGCCCTACGAGATCCAGTATTACGAGCGTGATCCCAAAACCATGCTGGCGCCTGAAAGCCTCAAAAAAATACACCCGCTGGGTAAATCACCGGTGATCACCGACGGCGAGCTGGTCGTGGCGGAGTCTGGTGCCATCATCGAATACCTTGCCCACACCTACGGCACAGACACCCTGCTACCGGAGGGCGGCGGCCAGGCGTGGCTTGATTACACGTACTGGTTGCATTACGCCGAAGGCTCTTTGATGCCCCCACTGCTTATGCGCCTGGTGTTTGAAAAGGTAAAAACCAGCCCGATGCCGTTTTTTATCAAGCCAGTGGCAAAAGGCATTTCAGACAAAACCAATCAGACTTTCATCGGCCCGATGATCAAGACGCACCTGGATTTTGTCGAATCCCAGCTGGCCAAGAACACCTGGTTTCTCGGGGATAACCTCAGCGCAGCGGATATTCAGATGAGCTTTCCGCTGGAAGCCTCCGTGGCTCGGGGTATCGTCGGCAAGAACCGGCCTCACATCACAGCCTGGGTAGAGCGAGTGCACGCCAGACCTGCCTACCAGAAGGCCCTCGAGAAGGGTGGAAAATACGATTTTGCCTGAGTAACAGCCGTTCCCCTAATATGACAACGAGGCTCTTTCGACGAGACAATCATAACCGCCCATTTCGAATTCACGGCAGATCAATGGGCGTTTCTCGTAAATACTGCAGAGCATCGTAGAGCGGTCCAAGGCGGCACACCATCCGTCGTCCAGGCGAGCCATGGTCATGCCGCCCCAGTCATCCACCGCAACATACTTCTCAGGCACACCCGTGTCCGTAATAAGCATGACTTCCAGGCGGCAACAATTGGCCCTGCAGGTCGAGCATGTAACCTCGTCGTCGGGCAAGTTCGTCACTTCAATCTTCATTGTTTATCGCACACCAATTTCAAACAGACAGAACCAATCAAACGTTCATCGGCCCAATGATCAGGACGTACCTGGATTTTGTCGTAGCTTCACCAGACTCGGGCTGCTCGCTGAACTTGAGGCAACTCCTCTTTGGTGGCTTCCCGCGCAACGAAGGCAACATCCTCGGGGATCTTGAAGGTCAATTTCCCGATTCGATCAAACCCCTCCACTACTCAATCAATTCATAAAATGTACTGAAAGACAACGCGACACACATTACAAATAGCCTATGCCGACAATTCAGCGCACACCATCAAAAACCACCTGGCAAAACTCTATAAGCGGCTGGATGTGTCCAATCGTACTCAGGCCGTCATGAAATCGAGCGAAATCATATCCAACTGAGCCCACAGGTTCGCCTGTCTAAGCAAAGTCCTTCATCCGTCCCGAGGTCACTACTGGCCCTCTGATCCATGAAGCGCCTTATAACGTTCCGTCAACTCAACGCGAATTGCACGACGTTCCTGACCATTGGCATAGCGCCTGATCTGTTGACCAGTTTCTGGTTTCAATTTCGGCACCTCAACAGCTTTGCCATTTTCATCAACCGCCACCATGGTGAAGAAACAACTGTTGGTGTGTCTGACCAATTTTTCCCGGATGTTTTCCGTGATCACTTTAATGCCCACCTCCATGGATGTGCGCCCCGTGTAATTAACACTGGCCAGAAAGGTGACCAGCTCACCAACATGGATGGGTTGGCGGAACATCACCTGGTCCACGGACAGGGTGACCACATACGTACCGGCATAACGGCTGGCGCAAGCGTAAGCCACTTCATCGAGAGACTTCAGCAGGCTGCCACCGTGCACATTTCCCGCAAAGTTGGCCATATCCGGTGTCATCAATATTGTCATGGTCAGTGTTGTGGCTCCGAATTCCATCACGCTTTCTCCGCTATTTGGCATTTCAGTATAGGCGGAAACAATCCGGCACAGCTCCTTGGCTGAATGTCAGGCATAAAAAAGCCCCCCGGTTATAAGCCGGGAGGCAATCACCACGTGACAGTTTTTAACCCATGTCAGAAATCAGACCTCAGTGGCTGATCATCCAGGGCCGCATGGAGGGGAACATCTTCTTCCCGTCGGCGGTGTAGAACAGCATCGACTTGCCTGGTTTCGGCGAACCACAGCCACAACTTCGGCTGTGCTCTTTGTCGTTCGCCCGACGGTCGGCGGTTGAGAACACCGGCTCGTGGCGCGAGCGCTCGTTCCTGTCCTGGGCCGTACGTTTGGCGGAGTCCATGGCGGCGATCTCCGGCGGCAACACAATCACCCGGGGCGACAACACCTTGCAGGTGGGGCACTCCGACGGCTTGGCGGCGTCGTCCATGGTCGCCAGGCTATTGAACAGGCCGTGCTCGCGACACTTGTAGTCATACACAGGCATGGGGCTTACTCCTTATCTTTCGACAGCGGTACGTCCATGCCGCCGCTGACCATTTTCTTCGGTCCGTCGGCGGACGGGTTGATGTCGAAGTCGAAGATGCCCGTCGGCAGCCAGAGCGTGGCGCAAGCATTCGGAATATCGACAACCCCGCTGATGTGGCCTTCGACCGGTGCACAACCCAGAATCGCGTAGGCCTGAGCCTTGGTGTAACCGAACTTGGTCATGTATTCGATGGCGTTCAGACAGGCCTGACGATAAGCCACGTGCACATCCAGGTAATGCTGGCCGCCGTCTTCGTCCACCGAGATGCCTTCGAAGATCACGTAGTCGTCGTACCTCGGCTTGATCGGACTGGGCTTGAACACCGGGTTCTTGATGCCGTATTTCTTCACACCGTCTTTGATCAGGTTCACCCGCAGATGAATCCAGCCAGCCATTTCGATGGCGCCACAGAAGGTGATTTCACCGTCGCCCTGGCTGAAGTGCAGGTCACCAACCGAGAGGCCGGCACCATCCACGTAGACCGGGAAGTAGACCTTGGAACCACGGGAAAGGTCTTTGATGTCACAGTTACCGCCGTGCTCGCGGGGCGGAACGGTACGGGCGGCTTCCGCGCCCGCGGCTTTGGCGGCATCACCGGCCATCTTACCCATGTGGGCGGTGGAACCATCCGGCAGGGTTGCCAGCTCCGGCACCCGCTCCGGGTCGGTCGCGACCAGTCCGGCCTCCCGCTTGTTCCAGGTGTCCAGCAACTCTTTGGACGGCAGGCAGCCGATCAGCCCCGGGTGAATCAGGCCGGCAAATTCCACGTTCGGAATGTGGCGGGATTTAGTGAACATGCCGTTGAAGTCCCAGATGCTCTTCTGGGCTTCCGGGAAGTGTTCGGTCAGGAAGCCACCGCCGTTCTGCTTGGAGAAGAAACCGTTAAAGCCCCACTGGCTCTCTTCGAAGGTGCCGATATCGAGGATATCCACTTCCAGCAGGTCGCCGGGCTCCGCGCCTTCCACACCAATCGGGCCAGACAGGAAGTGCACCTGGCTGAGATCCACATCACGCACGTCGTCGGCATTGTCGTCGTTCTTGATCTGTCCGCCGGTCCAGTCGTAGCACTCCACGATGAAATCATCGCCGGGCTTAACGGTAGCCACCAGAGGGATATCCGGGTGCCAGCGGTTGTGGATTTTGTCGTTCTCATAGGCCGACTTGTTCAGATCGATCTTGATAATGGTTTCAGCCATAACGGAGGCTCCTTGGTATTATTGGCTTACACGTTTGGGTAACAGCTTCACTATCCGAAATCCGGCCCCGGGGGAGTATTCGCGAAATACCCCCGGTACCTACGTCATTTGACGTATTGGTGCACGTTCACCTCCCTGCCCTTCACACCAGCCTCAAACCGGTGGCAGTCCGGATACGCCAGCAGCGCCCGTGCCACCGCCGGTTCCAGGCGCTGCCGGAAGGCCCGCAGCATTTCCCGGGCGCCATAGCGGGCGTCGTAGCCACGGCAAAGTTCCTCGCGCAGTTCGGGCGATAAAGACAACTCGGCGTGCTTTTTCGACAGCCTGCGGTTGAGGCCCGCCAGTTCGATGTCCAGCAGAGCCTCCAGCCAGTTGTCGGTGAGGCGGTTGAAGGTGAGGGTCTGGTCGATACGGTTGAGAAATTCCGGGTCAAAATGCCGGCGCAGGGCGGTATCGCGTATGGCGTCGCCCTTGTCGGGAGATAACCCGAGCCAGCGGCGCCAGCCCTTTTGGTAACGCTGTTGGTATGCCTCGGCGTCAAGTGCCCCGGCGTTGCTGGTCATGAAGATGAGCGTGTTGCGGAAGTCGATCTCCCGGTTACCGGAGGGGAACACCAGCCGGCCGGTGTCCAGCACGTTCAGAAGGGTGCGAACCACTTCCTTGCTGGCTTTCTCGATTTCATCAAACAGCACAATACCGGGCTTGCTGAACGAGCCCTGTACCTTGTCCAGATCAAACAGGCTGTGGCCTTCCTTGCTGCCGACGTAGCCCGGCGGTGCACCGGTGAGCGCAGCGGCGTAATGCTCCTGGGCCAGGGTGTTCATATCGATGCGGCACAGGCCATCCCGGTTGCCGTGTATGGCTTCGGCGATCAGCCTTACGGTTTCGGTCTTACCCACCCCGGTGGGTCCGAGGAACAGGTGCACCGCCAGCGGCCGGTTTTCCTCGCCGATGTCGGCTTTCACCCGCACCAGCATGGCTTCCATGGCGGTCAGGGCCTCGTCCTGGCCAACAATATTGTCCCGCAGGCGGGACATGACGGCATCTGGCTCAAAGCGGAACCGGGAAGCACGAACCGGGCCTGAGGCGGCCCGGTCCTTTTCAATGGATTCCCGGTTGGCTTCCAGCCGTTCGTTGATAAACGGCACTGGCGCCTCCCGGCTTTAAGCCCCTGCAGATTTTTCCTTGCCGTCTGCTGGCAGGTCGCCCACCGGGCATTCGGCGGTGCCTATGGTTTTGCGGGTCATGGCCTCGACGTTTTCCTGCGCCTTCTGGGCATCCATCACCCAGGTACGGTAGAACTCGAACGGACAGTCCGCCACGCCCTTGTCGCCATCGCCGGACGCATGCACGCCGGTGTAGCCACGGTGCAGAAGCTTGAACAGGTGGTTCTGGGACTGGTCGTTCTTGCGCGCGTCGCGGATCTGGCTGACGGAAAGCTGGGCATACTGAATACCCATGTCTTCCTCACCACACTCACCCAGAGTGCGACCATCGAAGCCGATAATGGCGGAGTGGCCGAAGTAGGAATAGACACCGTCAAAACCGGAAGCATTGGACACGGCCACGTAGCAGTTGTTGGCCCAGGCCATGCTCTTGGACATCATTATCTGTTGCTCCTTGGCCGGGTACATGTAGCCCTGGCAGCGCACGATCAACTCGGCGCCCTTCATGGCGCAGTCCCGCCAGATTTCCGGGTAGTTGCCGTCGTCACAGATGATCAGGCTGAGCTTCATGCCCTTGGGGCCTTCGCTAACATAGGTGGTATCGCCCGGATACCAGCCTTCGATGGGGCACCAGGGAACACACTTGCGGTACTTCTGGACGATTTCACCCTCATTGTTGATGAGGATCAGGGTGTTGTAAGGCGCCTTGTTCGGGTGATCTTCGTGGCGTTCGCCCGTCAGCGAGAAGATGCCCCAGGTATTGGCCTCCCGGCAGGCGGCGGAAAAGATAGCCGTTTCGTCACCGGGCACGGTGGCGGCGGTTTCCATCATCTCGTCGTTGTCGTACATGATGCCCATGGTGCTGTATTCCGGGAACACCACCAGATCCATCCCTGGCAGGCCCACCTTCATACCCTTGATCATCTCCGCAATGTTGCGGGCGTTGTCCAACACCTCGGCCCTGGTATGCAGCCGGGGCATCTTGTAGTTCACCACCGCCACACCAACGGTATCGTTACTGCTGGAAATATCACCGTGTCTCATAGATTACTCTCCCGAAAATCTTACTCAGAATTTTGGGCCGATGGGGCGGGGCACTTCTTCCGAAACCGTATGCGGCAGGGATGCCGCATCCGAGACTACATGGATGTATTCACGGCGTGTTTCGGAAGAAGTGCCCCGCCGCAGCGGCTTGCACCAAACTAAACGGCCAGATAACTGGCAATCTTCTCCTGATCCGCTTCGGCCCGACTCTCTTCGTGGACGATGGCGCCCTTTTCGATCACCAGAATCCGGTCCGCCGCATCCATCACAAAGCTCAGTACCTGTTCCGACACCACAATCGACAGGCCGCGCTCATCGCGGATGCGCCGCAAGGTCTTGGCAATCTCCTTGATAATGTTGGGCTGGATGCCTTCGGTGGGTTCGTCGAGCAGCAATACCTTGGGCCGGGTGGCCAGTGCCCGGGCGATGGCCAGCTGTTGCTGCTGGCCGCCGGACAGGTTGCCCCCGCGCCGGTTCTGCATTTCCTTGAGCACTGGGAACAGCTCGTACAGATCCTCGGGCACTTTCTTTTCGCCCACGGCGGCCAGGCCGGTCTCAATGTTTTCCCGCACCGTCAGGGTGGGAAAGATCATCCTCCCCTGGGGGACAAAACCGATACCGGCGCGAACCCGCTGGAAGCTCTTCATGCCGGAAATATTGGCGCCGTCGAGGCTGACTTCGCCACCTTTGGTGGCTGTCATGCCCACCAGGGATTTCATCAGCGTGGTCTTGCCCATGCCGTTACGACCGACCACAGCCACAATCTCGTTTTTCTCCACATCGAGGTTCAGGTCATCGATGATGGTGCTTTGGCCATAGGCCACCGAATGATGTTTTACGCTTAGCATGATCAGTGCCCCAGGTAGACTTCGATGACTTTCGGGTCCGACTTCACGTGCTCGATGGACCCTTCCGATAGAACCTTGCCCTGATGCATGACCGTGACCCGGTCGGCGATGTCGCCGACAAACTGCATGTCATGCTCGATCACCAGTACCGTGTGGTCTTTAGTGATCACCTTGAGCAGTTCGGCGGTTTTCTTCCGTTCCGTCACAGACATGCCCGCCACCGGCTCATCCAGCATCAGCAGATCCGGCTTCTGGATCAGCAGCATGCCGATCTCCAGCCACTGTTTCTGACCGTGGCTGAGTGACGCCGCCGATTCGTTCAGGGCATCCGTGAGGAAGATGGTTTCCGCCACCTCCTCCACAGCTTCAACAACCACCTTGTCGCGCTTGAACGCCAGTGCCCCCATCACGCTGTGACCCTGTGGGTAGGACACTTCGAGGTTTTCGAACACGGTCAGGTCCTCGAACACCGACGGGGTCTGGAATTTCCGGCCCACGCCCGCGTGGACGATCTGGTGCTCCTTGAGTTTGGTCAGCTCCTTGCCGGCAAACTTGATGGACCCGGTGGTGGCCCTGGTCTTGCCGCAGATCAGGTCCAGCACCGTGGTTTTACCGGCGCCGTTGGGGCCGATGATGACCCGGATTTCCTTGGGATCGAGGTAGAAGGACAGGTCATCCACCGCCTTGAAGCCGTCGAATGACACGGTCAGGCCCTCGACCGCCAGCAGGAAATCACCGCTTTTGCTCTTGGCTGCACTCATCACGATTTCTCCGGGCTGTAGTTATCGATCATGGGATCGTAATCATCGGCCTTTTCAACGGTCGGCTTGACGGCTTGGGGTTCGGCCGCAGCTGTGGCTTTAACCTTTTTACGCTTGAAGATCTTGTCTTCCAGGGGCATGACATAGCTCTGGTAAAGACCGGCCATGCCATTCGGGAAGGCCAGTACCACGCCGATGAACAGGGCGCCCATGGCGAAAGGCCAGAGTTCCGGGAAGGATTCCGAAAACCCGCTCTTGGCAGCGTTGACCAGCAGCGCGCCGTAGACAGCACCCAGGATGGACAACCGGCCACCCAGGGCACAGAAGATGACCATCTCGATGGAGGCGACGATGCCAATGAACGATGGCGACATGAAGCCCACGATCAGGGTGAACATGGCGCCACCGACACCGGCAAAAGCCGCGGCCAGACAGAATACGAAGATCTTGAACGCAGCAACGTCATAGCCGGAGAAACGTACCCGGGTCTCCTGGGCGTTCATCGCCACCAGGATGCGGCCCAGCTTGCTGTTCTGAACAAAGCGCGCCACAAACAGGCAGAGGAACAACATGCCAACACAGATAAAGTACAGCGTGGTCCTGGCTTCATCCGTGCGGATGTCCCAGCCCTTCAGAGTCTGCAGATCGGTAATGCCGTTTACACCACCGGTGAAGCCCTGCTGTCCGATAATCAGGATGGTCAGGACGGCGGCGATGGCCTGGGTGATGATGGCGAAGTACACGCCACCTACCCGCCGGGTAAACATGGCAAGGCCGATGACGAAGGCCAGCAGAACCGGCACCCCGATGACCGCAAGCAGGGTAAAAGAGAAGCTGTGGAACGGTTCCCAGAACCAGGGCAGCGCGGTGAGCTGGTTCCAGTCCATGAAGTCCGGAATACCGGGGGTACTCTGGATCGCTGTATTCTCCGGCGAGGAGGCCTCAAGCTTCAGGAACATCGCCATGCAGTAGCCACCCAGGCCAAAGAACACACCCTGGCCCAGGCTGAGGATGCCCGCCTTACCCCAGCACATAACCAGGCCAATGGCGACGAAGGCGTAGGTCAGGTACTTGCCCACCATGTTCAGGCGGAACGGATCCAGTAACAGCGGCAGTATGATGACCAGCAGCGCTGCCAGTCCCAGGTAATACAGTCCCTCGCGGGAGACAAACCATTTCATTGGGGATGAAGTTTTCATCACAATCTCCTAGCGACGGACCTTGAGAGCCATGAGTCCTTCCGGACGCAGCATGAGAATGCCGATGACGACCAGCAGGGTAAGTACCTTGGCCATGGAACCACTGAGGAAAAACTCCATGGTGGACTGGGCCTGGGAGATGCCGAAGGCAGAGACAATGGTGCCAACCAGACTTTGCGCGCCGCCAAACACCACCACCAGGAAGGTATCAACGATGTAGGCCTGGCCGGATGAGGGGCCCGTTGACCCGATCATGGTGAATGCAGCACCGGCAACACCGGCGATGCCACACCCGAGGGCGAAGGTTGCCCGGTCGATACCCGCACTGTTGATACCCACCGCTTCGGCCATGGGTCGGTTCTGCACCACAGCGCGCACTTTCTTGCCATAGCCGGAGCGATACATAAGCAGGTAAAGCCCGACGGCAATAGAGAGCGCAATGATCATTACGAACAGGCCGTTAATCGGCAATTGCACCAGATCGGTCACATTAAATGCGCCCAGCATCCACTCCGGCAGGTCGACACCCACTTCCCGGGCGCCGAAGATGGAACGGTAAGCCTGCTGCATGATCAGGCTAAGACCCCAGGTCGCCAGCAAGGTATCGAGAGGTCGGTGATAGAGGTGCCGTATCATGAGCCACTCAACGAGCGCCCCTAATGCGGCACAGACCAGGAAGGCCAGGATCATAGCGACAAAGAAATACCCGCCAAAAAGACCCGGCAGGTAAGACTGGAAAAAACCGGATGTCAGGTAGGTTGTGTAGGCACCGAGGATCATGAACTCCCCATGGGCCATATTGATCACACCCATCTGACCAAAGATGATCGTCAGGCCCAGGGCCATCAGTACAAACACTGAAAACAGGGAGAGCCCGGCAAACCCCTGCATGGCAAATATCGACATCAATTCACTGCTGGTGTAGCCATCAAACATGACCCTATCTCCCGTTCAAACCAACGTGCTTCGCGTTGTAGCGACAATGGACGCCGGCGCCCGAAGGCACCGGCTATCCGGCCTTACTGGTAACCTTCCGGGAAAGGATCGGGTTCCATCAGTTCTTCGGTCTCGTAGACAACTTTGTACTGGCCGTCAGTCTGAGCCTGGCCGATACGGGTCTTGGACCACAGGTGATGGTTCTCGTGGATGCGCACGTAGCCTTCTGGTGCCTTCTTGAACTCGATGCCTGCGAACTCTTCGCGGATCTTGTCGATATCGAAGGAGCCGGCTTTTTCAACCGCTGCTTTCCACAACCATGGGCCGAGGTAGGCCGCCTGGGTAACATCGCCGATGACCATGTCATCGCCGTAAGCTTCTTTGAACGCCGCAACAAATTCTTTGTTGTTGGCATTGTCCAGGCTCTGGAAGTACTTCATGGAGGCGTAGATGCCGTCCACGTTCTCACCACCGATACCGCGGATTTCGTCCTCGGTAACCGAGATGGTCAGCAGCAATGGCTTCTCGTCGGTGAAATCGATACCGGCCGCTTTCATCTGCTTGTAGAAGGCCACGTTGGAGCCACCCACGACCGAGGCAAAGATCACATCAGGCTTCTTCAGCTTGATCTTGTTGATGACCGAGTTGAACTGGGTGTGGCCCAGCGGGTAGTACTCCTCACCGGAAACCTTGAGGCCTAGCTTGTCCTCGATGTGCTTACGGGCGATCTTGTTGGAGGTACGGGGCCAGATGTAGTCCGATCCCAGCAGATAGAAGCTTTTCGCGCCTTTCGTTTCTGCTGCCCAGTTAAGACTGGCAAGGATCTGCTGAGTTGCTTCCTGGCCGGTGTAAACCACGTTCGGAGACTGCTCAAGACCCTCGTAGAAAGTCGGGTAGTAGAGCATGCCGTTGTACTGCTCCATGACCGGCAATACGGCTTTACGGGAAGCCGAGGTCCAGGCACCGAAAATGGCAGCGACATTATCCTGACGCAGCAGCTTGCGGGATTTTTCAGCGAAGGTCGGCCAGTCACTGGCACCGTCTTCCTGAACAAAGTCAATCTGGCGACCCAGAACACCGCCGGACTCGTTGATCTGTTTAATCGCGAGCTTTTCCGCCTGAACGGAACCGATCTCACTGATCGCCATTGTGCCGGTAATGGAGTGCAGGATGCCGACCGTGACGGTGTCGTCAGTGACAGCCAGCCCGGTGGTGTTGACCTCAGCCGTGCTCGGCGTAGCCGCTTGCGCGGAAGTTGCCAGCATGACGGACGCCGCCAGTGTCATCAGGCTCTTTCGAAACCCTAGTCCTTTGCCAAACGACCGCCCGCTGGCGGTTGTATCTGTCGTACCCATGGTAATTCCTCGCAGTGTTTGAAAGCCGGTACCGCGCTTCCTTCCGAAAGCACAGCGCCCACGTCAAACATTCTGCTCGGCCCCCCCATGGGTGCCCATTCGGCAATCACCCCAGCGCACTACGTCATTTGACGCATTCCTGTCCCCGGCCACACAGGCTAAAACGCAGGTACACGAAATAAATGTGACCGCTTTTCCTGGCGCACCACACCATGGCACGGAACTTGATCATGCTTTCAGATCCGGTGCGCAGAATCACACAACCGCACTAAAACCGGGCATCGCCCAGGTTACACAGGCAAGGCAGCAATGGCCGCACGACAGAACATTTTCCGGGTACGGCGCAGTTACAACCAATGGGTCGCCAACCAGACGCTGGAAGACTACGCCCTGCGCTTTACCGCCAAGAGCGCCCGGCGCTGGTCGGCGGCGCGTGTGAGTAACACCGCTCTGGGTGCCATCTCGTTCCTGGCCATGGAGGCCATCGGGGGCTCCATCACGCTGCACTATGGTTTCGATAACGCGGTCGCAGCCATTCTGGTGGTCAGCCTGGTGATCTTCCTCACCGCCATCCCCATCAGTTACTACGCCGCCCGTTATGGCGTGGATATCGACCTGCTGACCCGGGGTGCCGGCTTCGGCTACATTGGCTCCACCATCACCTCGCTGATCTACGCCTCATTTACGTTCATCTTCTTCGCCATCGAGGCGGCGATCATGGCCATGGCCCTGGAGATGTTGTTCAACATTCCCCTGGTGATCGGCTACCTGATCTGTGCGGTGGTCATCATCCCCCTGGTGATCCATGGCATCACCACGATCAGCCGGTTCCAGGTCTGGACTCAACCACTGTTTATCGTGCTGCAGCTGGCGCCGTTCGTGTTCATCATTTACGCGGATGCCTCCTCCATCAGTGACTGGACCCAGTTCGAAGGCATTGGGCCTGCTGCCGGACAGGGGCTCAATGTGGTGATGTTCGGTGCCGCCGCTGCCGTGGTGTTTTCGCTGATCGCCCAGATTGGCGAACAGGTGGATTTCCTGCGCTTCATTCCGGAGCCCCGGAATCGCCGGGAGAAACGGCGTTGGTGGGTGGCGGTTATGGCTGGCGGGCCAGGCTGGATCGTGATCGGCATGCTGAAAATCCTGGCAGGCTCCTTTCTGGCCGTCCTTGCCCTGAATCAGGGCGTATCGGCAACAGAGGCGGCCGATCCGACCCAGATGTACGTGGTGGCATTCAACTACATTACCCATTCCCCGGAGATCTCCCTGGCGATGGCGGGCATCTTCGTGATTCTGTGCCAGCTCAAGATCAACGTAACCAATGCCTATGCCGGCTCCATCGCCTGGTCGAACTTCTTCTCCCGGCTGACCCACAGCCATCCCGGCCGGGTGGTCTGGCTGTTTTTCAACGTGGGTATCGCCCTTCTGGTGATGGAGCTGGGCGTCTATCGGGCGCTCGAAGAGACTCTCGGGTTCTATGGCATCATCGCCATCGCCTGGGTTGGCGCGCTGGTCGCAGACCTGGTGATCAACAAGCCCCTGGGACTGAGCCCGGCCCACATCGAGTTCAAGCGGGCTCACCTTTACGACATTAACCCGGTGGGTGTCGGTGCCATGCTCACCGCCTCCATCGTCGGCATTACCTGCCACACCGGCGTTCTTGGCGAATACGCTCAGGCCCTGTCCCACTTTATTGCCATGGGCGTGGCGCTGATCACCGCGCCGCTGATTGCCTGGAAGACCGGTGGCCGGTTCTACACCGCTCGTCCCTTCGTGCCGCTGGCGACAGATCACCAGCTGGTGCAATGCACGATCTGTGAGCATAAATTCGAACCCGAGGATGTCACCACCTGCCCCGCCTACGCAGGCACTATCTGCTCCCTGTGTTGTTCACTGGACGCCCGCTGCGGCGATTCCTGCAAGCCCGGCGCCGGCTATCAGGAGCAGTTACAGCAGTTTCTCGGCAAACTGCTGCCCCAGTCCGTGCTCAGCCGGCTTCACTCCCGCCTGGGCCACTTTCTGTCTCTGCTGGTTCTGATCAACGGTTTGTCCGGCCTGCTGTTGTCCCTGATTCACTACAAAACACCGGTCGCCTCGGCGCCCGAGGCCCTGCTGCTGTCGGTCACCCTCTGGAAAGTGTTTTTTATCCTTGTGATTGTCACCGGGGTGATCTGCTGGCTGTTCGTCCTGGCTCATGAAAGCCGCGTGGTGGCCGAGGAGGAATCCGGACGGCAGACGCGCCTGTTGATGGAGGAGATTGTTGCGCACGAGCGAACTGATCAGGCGCTGCAGGAGGCCAAGGAGAAAGCCGAGGCCGCCAATGGTGCGAAAAGTCGTTATCTGACGGGTATCAGTCACGAACTCCGGTCACCACTGAACGCCATTCTCGGTTATGCCCAGCTTATGGAAAACGATGAATCGGTACCAACCCACCGCAAGGAGGCTCTGGGTGTCATCCGCCGCAGCGGCGAATACCTCGCCGATCTGATCGAAGGACTGCTGGACATTTCCAAGATCGAAGCCGGCCGGCTGGACCTGCACAGGGACCAGGTGCGCATCGAATTACTGATGGAGCAGCTGGTCACCATGTTCCGACTGCAGGCTGAAGAGAAAGGGCTGGCCTTTGATTACCACTGCCCGCACCCGCTGCCAGAGCTGGTGACCACCGATGAAAAACGGCTGCGCCAGATTCTCATCAACCTTCTCTCGAACGCCATCAAGTATACCGATCGGGGTGGGGTTTCCCTGACCCTGCGCTACCGAAGCCAGGTGGCGGAATTCACCGTTCGGGATTCGGGCGAGGGCATTGCCGACGAAAACATCGAACGCATTTTCCGCCCCTTTGAGCGTATTCGCCTGCCGGGGCAGAGTCGCATCGGAACCGGGCTGGGGCTGACTATCACCCGCCTGCTGACCGAAATCATGGGCGGCGATATCTCTGTGGAAAGCGAACCCGGCCACGGCAGTACTTTCAAGGTAAGCCTGATGCTGTCGAGTCTGCACAGCTCCAGCCCCCGTTCCATCTCGGCACCGGCCCGTCGGATCTATGGCTATCAGGGTACCCGGCGCAAGGTCCTGCTGGTGGATGACGACATCTCCCATCGCCAGGTCATCCGGGCCATGCTGTCCCCCCTGGGATTCGAGATCGTGGACATCGGCAATGCCCTCAGGGTTCGTGAAACCATCCAGATCGAGCGTCCGGACCTGGTTCTGCTGGATGTCGCCATGCCCGGTCATACCGGCTGGGAAGTGCTGCAGCAGTTGCGGGCGGACCAGCACACCATGCCGGTCGTCATGCTCTCTGCCGATGCCAGTGAAGGCTACCATTCGGCCGAATCGCCCAAACTTCACGATGGCTACATCATCAAGCCGGTGCGCCTGAACCTGCTGCTGGACACGATAGCCCAGGTGCTGAAGCTGGATTGGCGGTTCGAGAAAAGTGCCGAGCCGCTGGCGGCCATCCCGGTGCCTGAAACCGGAGATTTGCCACTGCCCGCCATGGAGCACCGGCAGGCCCTGGCAGATCTAGCCCGGATCGGGCATCGCAAAGGCCTGCTGGAGGCCCTGCACGACCTTAAACACCATGGTGAGGCGGACGAACGCTTTACCAGCGAGCTGACCCAGCTCACCAGCGATTTTCAGTTTGAGAAAATTCTTGAATTACTCGAGGTAGCCGAACATGAAGCTTCATGATGACCAGAAGACTGTTGTGATGGTCGTGGATGACGCCGTCGACTCCATTCGAATGATCAACGATGCTTTGGAAGAAGCCGGCATGACCGTGCTGGTAGCGCTTGAAGGCAACCAGGCGCTTACCATCAGCCGGAATATCACGCCGGACGTGGTGCTTATGGACGCGCTGATGCCGCATATGGACGGCTTTGAAACCTGTCGCCGGCTCAAGGAAAATCCGGCGTTTGCCGACATTCCCATCATTTTCATGACCGGCCTGAGCGACACTGAACACGTGGTGATGGGCCTGAACGCCGGTGGCGTGGACTATGTTAACAAACCCATCAATACCACCGAACTGCTGGCCCGCATGGACGTGCACCTGGCCAATGCCCGGATGACCAAAAGCGCCCGTAGCGCCCTCGATACCGCAGGCCAGAACCTGTTTGCCGTGGACCGGGAAGGCAATCTGCTCTGGGGCACTCCCCATGTTTGCCGGTGCCTGCCCGACAGCAACCACCCGGAATTCCTGGAGGTGAAATCCCAGCTGGAGGAGTGGCTCGGCCATAACCTGGAGCCGGGGCACAGCATGCCACTGAAAATCGTGGATACACCACGCTCCGTGGAATTTCTGGCGCTGGTGGATGGCCGGGAATACCTGCTTCGACTGAAAACCCCGCAGAATCAGAACAGCGCCGCCGCCGCGCTCAGGGAAAGATTCCAACTGACGTTGCGGGAATCGGACGTGCTATTGTGGATTGCCAATGGCAAAACCAACCGGGAAATCGGGCAGATTCTGGACATGAGTCCGCGCACGGTAAACAAGCACCTGGAACAGGTGTTCCGCAAACTGGGCGTAGAAAACCGGACCGCAGCCGCAGCAAGCGCCATCCGGCTGCTCGCCACCCACTAGGAGCGGGCACTTTTCGTGGTCCAGGCTGTCACCACGGCAGTACAGAACGATTCCTGCAGAGGAGACATTTGTGCGTCTGACAGCACTACGACCACTATTACCCGCATTACTGCTTGCCTGCACCCCATGGCTGGCGTTTTCCGCGTTCGCGGACGACACGACACTTCCGGCGTTTTCAGAGATCCAGTCCCTGGGCGAAGGCTCCGGTTGGGAGCCCCTGGAATTTCCCAAGATCGATCAGCATTCCCGCTATGAACTGGTCACCGAAGACGGTGTACAGGTCACTCGGGCGAATACGGCCGGTGGTGCTTCCGGCCTCATTGCCCGACTGAACCTGAAACCGTCGGATTCACTTATCCTGCGGTGGAGCTGGAAGGTTTCCAATGTGTTCGAGAAGGGGGATGCACGGGAAAAGTCCGGCGATGATTATCCTGCCCGGATTTATGTGGCGTTCGAGTTTCAGCCCGACAAGGCGGGTTTCTTCGAACGGGCCAAACGCAAGGCTGTGGAAATGGTGTTCGGCGAAACCCTGCCCGGCAATGCCCTGAACTACATCTGGGCCAACACGCTACCGAAGGGTGATGTCGTGCCTAATCCCTATACCGACAAGACCATGATGGTCGCGGTTAACTCAGGCATCGATCAGGTTGGCGAGTGGGTGACGGTGGAGCGCGATATCGTCTCCGATTACCAAAACGCCTTCGGTGAGGCGCCACCGCCTGTGGTAGGCATCGCAATCATGTCCGATTCAGATAACACCGGAGAAACCGCCACCGCCTGGTACGGCGATATCACCGTGATGCCTGACACCACGGACTGACCAGAACGCTTACCGATAAGCGTCCGGAAAACCGGGAATTATAAACCCCTCTTCCATGACTCGAACCGGGGGCGCTTCGCCCCGTTCTACCAGACGAATGTAGGCATCGTCGAAATCATCTCTCAGCAACGCAGCCCTGGGGTTGGCCAGTGAAAACAGCCACGCAAGATTACGCGACCTGACTTTCGAGTACCGAATCATGCTGTCGGAAGGCATGACCAGCACCTCCTCGACTGGCTGACGGTAGTCCAGTAAATAGTCCCCCCGCTTACGTTTCAGCATATCCAGTGCGGAGCGGTGGTTGGGGGCCTCAGTCACCGTGATTGTATCCTGCGCTTCAAGCCACGAAAGGAGGCCGGCGTAGGTATAGCCCCCGATCACAATGACGGTTTTCCCTTTAAGCTGATCAAAGTGATTAACGGGCGTGACACCCTCACGGTACCAGGCGCTCAGATGAATCGCGGACGGACTGCTCCAGCTTTCAAGGACGTCGTCTTTAATACTTGGGATGTTGGTCACCCCGGGCCAGACATCTATCAGCCCGTTGCTCAGATAGAGATAGGCTCGACTGACTGGCAAATAGAGAAATTCGGGAACGTAACCGGCTTCCTCAGCCACCTTGCGTGTCATGTCGATGAAGGTGCCGTCCGGCTTACCGGCATCATTCTGGTAGGTGATTGGCGGGAATTCTACATAGGCAATACGCAGAATTTTAGACGGGTCGGCCTTTTCCGCGCTGGCAACTGAATTACTCAAAAGAACAAGCGCAATCAAAGCCGTCAGCAACTTCAAGAATCCGGGTCGGCGGTACAGTATCGTGTCGAGAGTTTTGATCAAGCGGCTGTACATGAATTCCATTATTTTGAATCTGTTTAAAACAAGATTAACAGACCAGAAAAATTGTGCACTGGCAGCCGCCGCAAAATTTCAATCAATGGGTCAGATATAGTTGACCACCATGTAAAGACCTACACCACCCATTACCAGTGTGTAGGGGAACGCCATGATCACCATTCGCCCATAGGAAAGCCGGACCAGCGGCGCAATGGCCGAAGTAAGCAGAAACAGGAAGGCCGCCTGCCCGTTCGGCGTTGCCACGCTTGGCAGGTTGGTACCGGTGTTAATGGCTACGGCAAGGTCCTGGAAATGTTCCTGACTGATGCTCCCGGAATCCAGTGCCTGCTTCACTTCGCTGATGTAGACGGTCGCCACGAAAACATTATCACTGATCATCGAGAGCACACCGTTGGCAATAAAGAACATGCCCGGTTGCTGACCCTCTGGCAGGGACAACACGTAATCGATGATCGGCTTGAACAGGTGCTGCTCGTGAATCACCGCAACGACCGCAAAGAACACGACCAGCAGTGACGTAAAGGGAAGGGATTCCTGGAACGCCTTGCCGATCTGATGCTCATCGGTAATGCCGGTGAACGAGGTGATCAGGATAATGACCAACAGACCGATCAGCCCGACTTCCGCCAAATGAAACGCCAGGCCCACCACCAGAATGGCCGCAGCAAAGGCCTGGATCCACAGGGCCGCCTGATCGGCCTTGGTGCGCTTGGAACGCTCGTTTTCAGCGAATTCTTCCAGTACCTGGCGAACTGGCTTGGGCAACCGCCCGCCATATCCGAACCAGCGCAGCTTTTCCAACGCCCAGCAGGTAACCAGGCCTGCCGCCAGTACCGGCATACTCACCGGCGCCATGTGCAGGAAGAAACCGGCAAAATCCCAGTCCACCACCTTGGCAATCAACAGGTTCTGGGGTTCGCCCACCATAGTGGCTACACCACCCAGGGCAGTACCGATGGCACCGTGCATCAACAGGCTGCGCAGGAAAGCACGAAAATTTTCCAGGTCTTCCCGGTGCAGTTCGACCACCTCGTCGTCACTGCCGGCGTTGTGGTCTTTGTGGTGATAGACCTTGCCGGAGGCGACCTTGTGATACACCGAGTAGAAACCGACCGCGACACTGATAATGACCGCGGTTACCGTCAGGGCATCCAGAAACGCTGACAACAGGGCCGCAGCGCTGCAGAACAGCAGGGACAGCGCGGACTTCGAGCGCACACCGACCAGGATCTGGGTGAAGGTGACCAGCAGCAGTTCCTTCATGAAGTAGATACCCGCCACCATGAACATCAGTAGCAGGATAACGGGAAAGTTGGTCAGTACTTCCAGATACACGGCATCCGGCGTGGTCAGCCCGATCAGCAATGCTTCCACCGCCAGCAGGCCACCCGGCAACAATGGGTAGCATTTGAGCGCCATGGCCAGGGTAAAGATGAACTCGGCGATCAGAAGCCATCCCGCCGTGCCCGGCCCCAGCAGATACATCACAATCGGGTTGGCGACAAGAAACAGCAGGATAATCTGCTTATACCAGACCGGAGCCTTGCCAAGGAAGTTGTGGGTAAAACCGGATATGACAGTGGTGGGCATTACGGAAATCTTCTGAGTTAACGAGCTGAAAAAGTATGCGGCAACGGACCCGTATCTTCCTTGATATTTGTGCAGTTGGTAATGACACAAAGGTACCGGCTGAGCCCCTATTTGGTCTCAATAACGGTTAGAAAGGCGTGAAAAGGGATCCGCTGCCCCCCAAAACTGTTCGCAATCGAATTCAGGCGTTACGAAGGGAGCAACCGTATTCTACCTCAAATCGGGATAAATGAGTTCAATATCTGCACAAAAAGTCTATATCAGACAGCTGCCTGCAAGATGTTCCGATCCCACTTTCTCTTTTCGGGCACTTCTTTCCATTAACGCTCTCACTTTAAAAACTGTAGCAATATGTTGACATACTTTTGGGTTCGGAACTATGTTGGAAAAACCAACAAGTGGACCTGTGCCTGCTGTCAGGTCGAACCAAAATAACAAAACAGACACCACAGGAGAGTCAGATGGAAACAGGCATCACACTCAACCCGGAACGTCGTGCCGCCATGGTGGACAGCGGCGCGTGGAACGACAAACTTATCACCGACTACCTCGACGAAGCCGTAGCCCGCCAGCCGGACCGGGAAGCCATCATCGGCTACCAGGTCACCGGCGACACGCGCACGGCCCTAACGTATCGGGAACTGAACGACACCGTCACCCGGATGGCAGCGGGCCTCGCCGGTATGGGTATCGAAAAAGGCGACGTGGTGGCGTGCCAGCTGCCGAACTGGTGGCAAACTACCGCCCTGCACCTTGCCTGCATGCGCATTGGTGCCATTCTGAATCCCCTCATGCCCATCTTCCGGGAACGCGAACTGCGCTTCATGCTCAAGCATGGGGAGGCCAAACTGCTGGTGATCCCCAAGATATTTCGCGGTTTTGATTATCAGGCCATGATCGACGGAATTCTCCCGGAACTGCCAAGCCTGGAAACGCTGCTGGTCATTGGGGGCGACGGGAACCGCAGTTTCGAACAACGCCTTCTGGCATCCGCCCTGGAAGAACGGCAAGACACAGCGGCCCTGTTCAGCGAACGTAAACCGACTGGCGATGACATCATCCAGATACTCTACACCTCCGGCACCACCGGTGAGCCCAAGGGGGTCATGCACACCTCCAACACCCTGTTTTCCAACGTGCGCCCCTACGCCGACCGGTTGCACCTGACACCAGGGGACAAGGTGCTGATGGCTTCACCCCTCGCCCACCAGACCGGTTTCCTCTACGGAATCATGATGCCCGTTTACCTGGGTACTACCGCCATTCTTCAGGACATATGGGACGCCGAGTACGTATGCAAGGTAATTGCCGCTGAGAAGCCTGCATTCACCATGGCCGCCACACCCTTCCTGGCGGACCTGGTTAAGGCGGCGCCGCACCATCAGGGCGAGCTGGACTCCCTGCGTATCTTTGTCTCAGCCGGCGCTCCGATACCCAGTGCCGTGGTAGAACAGGCCGGTAAGGTCCTCAACGCGAAGATCGCCTCTGCCTGGGGCATGACCGAAAACGGCGCTGTCACCATGACCTGCCCGGAGGATCCCGCGGAGCGAGCCAGTCAGTCTGATGGCAAGGTGTTGCCCTACATGGAAATCAAGGTCACCAACTTTAAGGGCAAATCGCTGCCGTCAGGACAGGAGGGTAATTTGATGGTACGCGGTGCAAGCCAATTCGTTGGCTACCTGAAGCGCCCTGACCTCTATGGCACCGACGATGACGGCTGGTTCAGCACAGGTGATTTGGCCCGAATGGATCAGGACGGCTATATCCGCATTACCGGCCGCACCAAAGATGTGGTTATCCGGGGTGGCGAAAACATACCCGTGGTTGACGTGGAGAACCTGCTTTACAAGCTCCCCGGCATTGTTGATGTGGCACTGGTGGGCTGTCCGGACGAGCGACTGGGTGAACGACTGTGCGCCTTCGTCACCCTGGACGAGAGCACCGCCGACCTGACCCTGGACAAGATCAAGGGATACCTGACGGAACAGCAGCTTTCCAGGAACTACCTGCCGGAGTACCTCGAAGTTATTGAAACCATGCCCCGCACGGCCTCCGGCAAGATCCAGAAGTTCAAACTGCGCGAGCAGGCCAAAGACGTTCGCCTTGAACCAGCCAAGCATGGCTAACTCGTTTATTTTCACATACAGGAGCAATCCATCATGAAAGGCCTAAACGGAAAAACCGTCATCGTCACCGGCGGCGGAGGTGGGATCGGCCGCGCAGTGTGCCTGCGCTTTGCTGAAGAAGGCAGCCTGGTTGCAGTTCTGGACCGTGACGAGAAAACGGCCCTGGCCACGGTGGATCTGATCACCGAAGCGGGCGGAAAAGCCAAAGCCTATGCTGCCGACATCACCGATTACGCCGCCATTATCGAGACCGTGACGACCATTGAGAAGGACCTGGGCGTACCTACGGTCCTAGTCAACAACGCGGGTTTCGACCGATTCATGCCGTTCCTGAAAACCGAACCCAAACTCTGGGACCAGCTGATCGCAGTCAACCTGACGGGTGCCCTGAACATGCACCACGTGGTGCTGCCAAAAATGATCGCTGCCGGCGGAGGCAAAGTCATCAACGTGGCCTCCGACGCTGCCCGTGTCGGCTCCTCCGGCGAATCCGTCTACGCAGCCTGCAAGGCCGGTCTGGTGGGCTTTAGCAAAACTGTCGCACGGGAACTGGCTACCAAGAACGTGTGCCTGAACGTGGTCTGTCCCGGCCCCACCGACACCGCCCTGCTCAAGGGCGTAGCGGAAACTGCCCCGAATCCGGAAAAGTTGCTGGAAGCCTTCCGCAACGCCGTGCCCATGAAGCGCCTGGCCCAGCCGGAAGACTACCCAGGGGTGATTGCTCTGCTTGCCAGTGACGACGCCAACTTCATCACCGGCCAGGTCATCAGTGTATCCGGCGGCCTGACCATGGCCGGCTGACACCCCCTTTCACTAACACGGAGAATCCACGATGAACTATGAAGACATCCTGTACGACGAAAACGACGGCGTAGCCACCATCACCATTAACCGACCGGATCGTTACAACGCTTTCCGCGGCCAGACCTGCATGGAGCTGATTGATGCCTTTCACCGGGCTGGCTGGAATAAAGATATCGGGGTGATTGTGTTTACCGGTGCCGGCGAAAAGGCCTTTTGCACCGGTGGTGACCAGGGCGCCCACGAAGGCCAGTACGACGGCCGCGGCCTGATCGGCCTGCCGGTGGAGGAACTGCAGCGGCTGATCCGGGAAGTACCCAAGCCGGTCGTCGCCCGGGTCAACGGTTTTGCCATCGGAGGCGGCCATGTGCTGCACGTGATCTGCGATCTGAGCATTGCCTCAGAAACCGCAATCTTTGGCCAGGTTGGACCCAAGGTCGGCTCGGTGGACCCCGGTTTCGGAACCGCCTACCTGGCGCGGGTCGTGGGTGAAAAGCGGGCCCGGGAGATCTGGTACCTGTGCCGTAAATACTCTGCCCAGCAAGCTCTGGAGTGGGGCTTGGTCAATGCCGTGGTGCCGCCCGAAAAGCTGGATGAGGAAGTACACAAATGGTGCGACGAGATCCTCGAGAAGAGCCCGACAGCGCTCACCATCGCCAAGCGCTCGTTCAATGCCGACAGCGACAATATTGCAGGTATCGGCGCCCTCGGGATGCAAGCCCTGAGCCTGTACTACGACACAGATGAATCGAAAGAGGGTGTAAGCGCCTTCAAGGAAAAGCGCAAGCCGGAGTTCCGGAAGTACTACAAGTGATGGCTCGATAGCCTGGAGAACACCATGAATTTCGCATTCAACGAAGAACAGAACGCGATCCGCGAGGTTGTGGCCCGCTTCAGCGCCGAGGTACTGGCACCGGGCTATCGCAAAAGGGATCAGGCCGGCACCATCGAACGGGATGTCATTCGCCAGCTAGGCGAGATGGGTCTGCTCGGGGGCGAGTTGCCCGAGGAGTTTGGTGGTAGCGGCATGGACTGCATCACCAGTGGCCTGATCATCGAGGAGATCTCAAAAGGCGATTTCAACGTCGGCTACATTCCGCTGCTCACGTCCCTAAACGGCCAGATCATTGCCAGCCATGCTGCCCCGGACCTGGCAACTAAGTGGCTGCACGGCATGACCACTGGCCAAAAGGTGGCCTGCATTGCGCTGACAGAGCCCCACGGTGGTTCTGACGCCGCCAACCTGCGCCTGAAGGCCGAGAAAAAGGGAGAGTTTTACCGGCTCAATGGGGAAAAGACTTCCATCTCCATGGCCGACCAGGCCGACGTAGCGGTGGTATTCGCCCGGACCGGTACTGTTGAGCAGCGGGCCTCCGGCATCAGCGCATTTCTGGTTCCAATGGACAGCCCGGGCGTCACCACCACCCGCTTTGAAGACAATGGCCAGCGCGCCATCGGCCGCGGCTCCATCTTCTTCGATAATGTTGAAGTGCCCGCTCGCCAGATGATGGGGGACGAGGGCAAAGGCTTCAAACAGGTGATGCAGGGTTTCGACTACAGCCGGGCGCTGATTGGCCTGCAGTGTCTGGCGGTCGCCCAGCAGTCACTGGACGAAACCTGGCAATGGCTGACCGAGCGTACCGCCTTCGGGCAGAACCTCTCTGCCTTTCAGGGCCTGACCCATCCATTGGCGGAATACCAGACTTTCGTTCATGCCGCCCGCATGCAGTGCTACCATGCGCTCTGGCTTAAGGACAACAATTTGCCCCACAATGCCGAAGCTGCCATGAATAAATGGTGGGGACCCAAACTGGCCTTCGATGTGGTCAAGCAGTGCCTGCTGGCCCATGGCCATACTGGCTGGGGCGAGGACCTGCCCTTCGCCCAGCGGTTACGGGATGTTCTTGGCCTCCAGATCGGTGACGGTACCGCGCAGATCATGAAGAACATCATTGCGCGCGAGTACCTGCCCAGGTGATGCGCCCCACATCCACCATGATTGGGAATGCCGGTGACAGCTTGGCCTCGCTAAAAAGCCAAGACGGCACTATAGGAGATCAGATGTTCGTAAACGAATCCGGAGGCATACCCAACCGCCTGTTTTTCCGTCTGTTCCAGACTGGAAACATCCTGCAACGCCAGGTTCAGAATGAAATGGGCATCAGTGCGGTGCAATGGGCAGTGCTGGGTGCACTTTCACGCAGGGGGTTCGAGGAAGGCACCTCATTCAATCAGCTCAAGGAATACCTGTATGTCAGCCGGCAGAATCTGGACGGCGTTCTCAAGCGCATGGAACGGGATGGCCACGTAGTCCGGATTCCCGATCCCCAGGACCGCCGGGCCAGACTCGTGGTGCTTACCGACTTCGGCCGGGAATTCTGGGACCGGCTTCAGGACACGATTACCGAATTCTATCGCCAGGCACTTCAGGGTATGAGCTTTGATGACGGAGTCAGCCTGCTCCATCTGCTCAAAAAGCTACAACACGATATAACTGGGATATCTCTGGATTCCAAAGATCCAGAGATATCTGAGCCCGAATGAACGGGCTTAGATCAGGAGTTAACCGGCGGATCTCACACTAAGACCCGACGAGGCCTTCTCAACGGCATCGGCCAGCATCTCAGCGGTAATCGCTGACAGGGTCCAGCCCAGATGACCGTGGCCGGTATTGTAGAACACCGTTGGCAGACGACCCGGTCCCACTCGCGGCATCATGTTGGGCAGCATGGGACGCAGTCCCGCCCAGGGCACAACACGCCGGGTACTGACCTCCGGAAAGCATTGCTCTACCCAGCGTGTGATCGGCTTAATCCGATCATCCCGGATATTGCGGTTGTAACCGTTGAATTCCGCCGTACCCGCGACGCGGAAGCGGTCGTCGCCCAGCCGGCTGGTCACGAGCTTGGTGGCGTCATCCAGCAAACTGACGGTCGGCGCGGCTTTCTGAGAGGCCTCATCGTCCAGCTCAACCGTGATGGAGTAGCCTTTAACCGGGTAAATGTTGACGCGGTCACCCAGCTTGGAAGCCAGTTCCCGACTGCCAACGCCCGCACAGATCACCACACCATCAAAGGTGTCACGGTGTTGCTGCTCGCCATCATATGCCGTTACCCAGGCGCTGGATTCATCCGCACTCAGTTCCGTCACCGTGTGTCCGTAGCAGGTCTTGACGCCAAGGCGCTCGATCGCGTCTGCCAGACCGTTGGTGAACTTGTGGATATCACCGGTGGAGTCGCTTTCAGTGTAAAAGCCTCCGTAATAGGTGCCGGCCAGTGTGGGTTCAATCGCACTCATTTCCTCAGGAGTGACCGCTCGACGCTCGAGACCTCCCGCAGCCAGCAGCTTCGAGACATTCGCAGCATGGTCAAAGCCGGCCTTGTCACGATAGATATGCAGGATGCCCTGCTTTTTGAGGTCGAAATCGATACCTTCGTCCTGCGCCCACTGGAACAGATGGTCACGGGCCGCAATCGCCAGACGGGCGGTTTCGGTGGTGTTGTTCTCGTACTGGGGGATCGCGGCGATAAACTCGGCAAACCAGCTGAGCTTGTGCCAGGAAGGCTTGGGGTTAACCAGCAGTGGCGCATCGCTGTGGAGCATCCACTTCATACCCTTCATAACAGTCTGCCAGTTGTTCCAGACCTCGGCATTGGACGCCGACAACTGACCACCGTTGGCGAACGAGGTTTCCATCGCGGCATAACGGTGTTTTTCGTAAACGGTGACATCGAGGCCGCGCTTGGCCAGGGTGTAAGCGGTTGTAATACCGGTGATACCACCGCCAATAACTGCAATACGCTTCATATCATCTCCAGGAGGGCGTCCAGGGTTCCCTTTCTACGCAAAACGGTAGAAAGCACCCCTTCCGTCACTGAACCTGAGAGATTCACGCGCCGTTTCAATGAAATCGGCCGCTTGCTCCTTCGGTGTGCCGACTGACGCGGTCGTCGACAGCTCTTCGGAAAGTATTCGTGTTAGCGGTCCGTTTGCCTGAGAGTTTCCGGGGCAGTTGCTCCTTCGGCGCCGGTCACACTCTTGTGTGACACAGTCTCTCCCGCTAACACGTCAGATCTGCAGTTAATGCGAATCCGGGCCCCAGAATAGCAAATAACTCAGTTCCGCAAAACCGGCACCGGCTGCGGCGACCGGGTTTTATTCATTCTACGGTGACACTTTTCGCCAGGTTTCGGGGCTGATCCACGTCTGTGCCTTTCAGGACAGCCACGTGATATGAGAGCAGCTGCAGCGGCACGGTGTAGACGATCGGAGCCGTTATTGCGTGCACGGACGGAAGCTCCATCACGTGGATGTTTTCCTCCGGTTTCACATCCGCTGCCTTGTCGGCAAAGACAAAGAGCTCACCGCCACGGGCGCGGACTTCTTCCAGGTTGGACTTGAGCTTTTCCACCAGGTCGTTGTTCGGGGCCACCGTCACCACCGGCATTTCACTATCCACCAACGCCAGCGGGCCATGCTTGAGCTCGCCGGCCGGATAGGCCTCGGCATGGATGTAGGAGATTTCCTTCAGCTTCAGGGCACCCTCAAGGGCAACGGGGAACTGGGAGCCACGGCCAAGGAAAAGACTGTGGTTCTTGTCTATGAAAGCCTTGGACATCTCGGCAATTTCACCATCAAGCGCGAGCACCTGATCCACTTGTCCGGGCAGGTCATGAATGGCACTGACAATGTCCGCTTCCTGCTCTTCGGGCAATCCGTTGTGGCGGGCAAGCGCCAGGGAAAAAATCAGCAGCGCCGTCAGCTGGGTGGTGAACGCCTTGGTGGATGCGACACCAATTTCAGGGCCGGCCTGGGTCATAATAACCAGATCCGATTCCCGCACCAGGGAACTGCCCGGAACGTTGCAGATGGCCAGTGCCGCACGGAAACCTGCCTGCTTGGCCTGTCTAAGCGCGGCCAGGGTATCGGCGGTCTCACCGGACTGTGAAATGCACAGAAACAGGGTGTCCTTCTGGATCACATGCTTGCGGTAACGGAACTCGGAGGCGACCTCGACAGAACAGGCAACACCGGCCAATTCCTCAATCCAGTACCGGGCCACCATACCGGCGTGGTAACTGGTACCACAGGCAATGATCTGGACGTGGTTAACGTTCTCGAGCAAATTGGCTGCTTCGGTACCCAGCGCCTGCTCCAGAACGCGGCTGTTGGTGACTCGGCCTTCCATAGTGGCCTTGATGACTTTTGGCTGCTCGTAGATTTCCTTGAGCATGAAATGGCGGTACTCGCCTTTTTCCGCAGAGTCGGAAGCGTGCTCGAAACGGGCGATCGTGCGCTCGACTGGCGTCCCTTCCCGATCGTGGATATCGATGGCATTCCGACGGATATCGGCAATATCACCTTCCTCCAGGAACATGAACCGGTCGGTAACCGGCAACAGGGCGAGCTGGTCGGAGGCGATAAAATTCTCGCCGATACCAACACCGATTACCAGCGGGCTACCCTCACGGCACACCACCATATGATCCGGCTCGTCGGAGTGCACCACCGCCAGCGCGTAAGCACCGCGCAGCCGGGTGATGGCCGCCTTGACCGAATCGTAGAGCTTGCCAAGATCCCGGAAATATTTTTCGATCAGGTGGGCAACCACTTCGGTATCGGTCTGGGAGGTAAATTCAAAGCCGTCTGCCTTCAGTTCCTCGCGCAGTTCCTGATAATTCTCGATGATCCCATTGTGTACAATCGCCAGTCGATCACCGGACATGTGGGGGTGGGCGTTCAGCTGCGAGGGCTCACCGTGGGTGGCCCAACGGGTGTGGGCAATACCCAGGTGACCGGAGAGCGGGTTGGCTTCAATCGCTTCGGCCAGCGCGGCAACCTTGCCTACCTCACGGGCCCGCTGAGCAGACGCTTCACCGTCAATAATCGCCATACCGGCCGAGTCATATCCCCGGTATTCCAGACGGCGCAGGCCCTCGAGGAGAATGCCCTGAACGTCCCTTTCCGAAACCGCACCTACAATCCCACACATACTGCTTTCACCTATCGGTTAAACGTTTCAATCAGTCTTTCTTCGGCCGTTCCCAGCCGGCAATGTTGCGCTGGCGGCCACGCGCCACTGCCAGTTCGCTATCGGCAACGTCCCGGGTGATGGTCGATCCGGCTCCGATGGTTGCATCCGGGGCGACGGTAACGGGAGCAACCAGAGACGTATTGGATCCGACGAAGACACCGTCGCCAATCACCGTCCTGAACTTGTTTACACCATCATAGTTGCAGGTGATGGTGCCTGCACCAACATTCACATTACGACCCAGCTGGGCGTCACCCACATAGCTCAGGTGGTTAATCTTGCTGCCCTCGCCCACAACCGCCTTCTTGGTTTCCACAAAGTTGCCAACTTTGGTATCGGCGGCCAGTTCGGTACCGGGACGCAGACGGGCAAACGGTCCGATCTGAGCGTTGGCGCCAACGCTGGCACCCTCGATGACACTGTGGGCATTGATCTTGGCGCCCTCGGCGATACGGGCATTCTTGATCACACAACCGGGGCCGATCGAGACATTGCTGCCGATCTCGACCTTGCCCTCGAACACCACGTTCACATCAATCAGGATGTCGTTACCAATGCTCAGGTCGCCCCGCACATCGACACGGGCCGGGTCCGCCAGAGTCGCCCCTTCGGTCATCAGACGTTCCGCTTCACGACGCTGGTACCAGCGCTCGAGCTCGGACAGCTGCAGCCGGTTGTTCACGCCCTGGACCTCAAACGGGTCACCGGGCTGTGACACCGAGACCGACAGGCCGTTTTCCACAGCCATGGCAATAATGTCAGTCAGATAATATTCACCCTGGGCATTGGCATTGGACAGAGCCGGGAGCCACGCTTTCAGGTGTTTCGCGGACACCGCGAGAATACCGGTATTGACCTCCTGGATCGCCCGCTGGTCTGCACTCGCGTCTTTCTGCTCGACAATCGAGGTGACCTGCCCTGCACCATCACGCACGATCCTGCCATAGCCGTTGGGGTCATCGAGTGTGACCGTGAGCAGCCCGAGGGTCTGCTCGTTGAGTTCACCGACCATCGCCTCCAGGGTTTCCCGCCGGGTGAGCGGTACATCGCCGTAAAGCACCAGCACCCGCGCGTCGTCGGGTAGATCCGGGAGGGCCTGGGCGACAGCATGACCGGTACCGAGCTGTTCGTTCTGGACCACCCAGTTCACAGACGCTTCGGAGGTGACGGCACGGACCTGGTCCGCGCCATGACCGATCACGGTGTGAATCTTCTCCGCTCCGAGCTGCTTCGCTGTGCCAATCACATGATGAAGCATGGGCCGGCCTGCCACCGCGTGCAGGACCTTGGGCAGGGCAGATTTCATCCTGGATCCCTGGCCAGCGGCCAGAATCACTACGTGTAGCGGGCTCATGGAAACGTCAGACTCCCGGATTGTCTATTGTTTTGCATTCATGAAAAAAAAAGCCGCAACCCCGGGGGCCGGATTCCCAACGCATGACGTCGGATTTCCAGCCGCTCAGGACGCGGCTTTGGTGTTCGGCATACCCGAAACAGAAATGCTTACCGCATTTTGTTCCGCAGCTGCTGAATGGTTCGAAGCTGAGCAACAGCTTCGGCCAGCTCGGCAGCGGCTCGGGAGTACTCGAATTCACCGGTCTGGTTGGCAAGTGCTTTCTCGGCTTCTTTCTGAGCCTCAAGCGCTGCAGCTTCGTCCACATCCTTTGCACGAACCGCAGTATCTGCCAGCAAAGTCACCAGATTGGCCTGGACCTCCAGATATCCGCCGGACACGTAAAGAATTTCTTCTTCACCGCCCTGCTTGATAATCCGAATGGGACCCGGCTTCAGCTCGGTCAGCAGCGGGGCGTGACCCGGGGCAATACCCAGGTCACCTTCAGAGCCCGCAGCGATCAGCATTTCAACCAATCCGGAATAGATCTTTGTTTCGGCACTTACCACATCACAATGCACGGTTATACCCATGTCAGTTGCCTCTTTGATCGATCCGGAAACAAGTGCAACGGCTCAGATTACTTCTCGGCCTTGCTCTTCATTTCCTTCGCTTTCTCGACCGCTTCCTCAATAGTACCAACCATGTAGAAAGCCTGCTCAGGCATATCGTCATAGTCACCGTTGAGAATGCCCTTAAAGCTGCTGATGGTCTCCTTCAGGGACACGTATTTACCGGGAGAACCGGTGAATACTTCAGCAACGTGGAACGGCTGGGACAGAAAACGCTCGATCTTACGAGCACGGGATACAACCAGCTTGTCATCTTCTGACAGCTCATCCATGCCCAGGATGGCGATGATGTCTTTCAGCTCCTTATAGCGCTGCAGATTGGTCTGCACGCCACGGGCCACTTCGTAATGTTCCGTACCAATAACCAGCGGATCCAGCTGACGTGAGGTGGAATCCAGTGGGTCGATCGCCGGGTAGATACCCTTCGAGGCGATGTCCCGGCTGAGTACCACGGTCGCATCAAGGTGCGAGAACGTTGTCGCTGGTGACGGGTCAGTCAAGTCATCCGCCGGAACGTAGACCGCCTGGATGGACGTGATGGAGCCATTCTTGGTGGAGGTGATCCGCTCCTGGAGCTGGCCCATCTCTTCGGCCAGTGTCGGCTGGTAACCTACCGCGGACGGCATACGGCCCAACAGTGCTGATACCTCGGTACCCGCGAGGGTGTAACGGTAGATGTTGTCAACGAACAACAGTACGTCACGACCTTCGTCACGGAACTTCTCAGCCATGGTGAGACCGGTCAGGGCCACACGCAGACGGTTTCCAGGAGGCTCGTTCATCTGGCCGTAGACCATCGCTACCTTATCAAGGACGTTGGAGTCCTTCATTTCGTAGTAGAAGTCGTTACCTTCACGAGTCCGCTCACCAACACCCGCGAATACAGAGAGACCGGAGTGCTCTTTCGCGATGTTGTTGATCAGCTCCATCATGTTAACGGTCTTGCCTACGCCGGCACCACCGAACAGGCCAACCTTACCACCCTTGGCGAACGGGCAGATCAGGTCGATAACCTTGATACCGGTTTCCAGCAGGTCCGCGGATGCTGCCTGATCGGCATAACCCGGTGCCTTGCGATGGATTGCCCAGCGCTCGTCTTCACCAATGTCGCCCTGCTCGTCGATGGGACGACCCAGAACGTCCATGATACGGCCCAGGGTCTGGGTACCAACAGGTACGGAGATTGCCTTGCCAGTGTTTTCTGCTTTCAGGCCACGCTTCAGGCCTTCGGTGCTGCCCATTGCGATGGTACGAACAATGCCGTCACCCAGCTGCTGCTGGACTTCCAGAGTTGTTTCGCCACCTTCAAGCAGCAGTGCGTCATATACGTTGGGTACGGAGTCACGTGGAAATTCCACGTCGATAACCGCGCCAATGATCTGAACGATTTGTCCGCTACTCATGCTCGGTTCCTCGTTATCTTTAGTAGTCAATAAAACCAGTTGGATTGTGGGCGGATCAGACCGAAGCCGCGCCGCTCACAATCTCCGAAATCTCTTGGGTGATGGCTGCCTGACGCGCCTTGTTATAGGCCAACTGAAGCTCGTCCATAATGTCACCGGCGTTATCAGTTGCGCTCTTCATGGCGATCATCCGGGCTGCCTGTTCACATGCCAGATTTTCTACCACACCCTGGTATACCTGGGATTCAATAAAACGTGGCAGAAGGCCATCGAGGATCTGCCTGGCATCGGGCTCGTAGAGATAATCCCACTGGTTCTTGATCTCTTCGTCTTCGCTTTCCGGCAGGGGCAGAAGCTGCTCCACCTTCGGGCTTTGGGTCATGGTGTTCACGAATTCATTGCTCACCACGTACAGGCGATCAATCTTGCCTTCGGAGAACGAATCCAGCATGACCTTGACGTTGCCGATGAGTTTTTCAGAGCTCGGGCTGTCACCCAGATGGGTCAGCGCCGCGACGACGTTGCCGCCATAGCTCCGGAAAAAGGAGGCACCTTTCTGTCCGATGGCGCACAGATCGGATTCCACCCCTTTTTCGTTCCACGCTTTCATTTCACGGACAAGCGCTTTGAACAGGTTGCTGTTCAGACCACCGCACAGGCCACGATCAGTGGACACCACAATATAGCCAACACGCTTAACTTCGCGGTCAACCATAAACGGATGCTTGTACTGAGCGTTCGCCTTGGCAATGTGCCCGATCACCTGACGCATCTTTTCGGCATACGGGCGGGTAGCCTGCATGCGCTCCTGAGCCTTACGCATCTTACTCGCAGCCACCATTTCCATAGCGCTGGTGATTTTCTGCGTGCTCTTGATGCTCGAAATCTGGTTACGTATTTCTTTGCCGACGGCCATAACTCACTGCCTTCTCAAGTTAGACACTCATTGCTACGAAAACCGGCCCGCGATAAACATCGCAGGCCCCTTTTCTTACCAGCTCTGAGTGGTCTTGAATTTCTCAAGTGCAGCTTTGAGGCCGGCAGCGATTTCGTCGTTGAAATCACCTTTCTCGTTGATCTTGTCGAGTAGTTCTTTCTGCTCGGAGCGCATCCAGTCAAGCATCTGCGCTTCGAACTTCACTACCTTCTCGACATCAACGTCGTCCAGGAAGCCTTCGTTGGCTGCAAACAGAACCGTACCCATTTCAGCCACAGACATCGGGCTGTACTGGTTCTGCTTCATGAGTTCCGTAACACGCTGACCGTGCTCAAGCTGCTTGCGGGTTGCTTCGTCAAGATCGGAAGCAAACTGGGCGAATGCAGCCAGTTCACGATACTGAGCCAGAGCCAGACGAATGTTACCGCCCAGCTTCTTCATGATCTTGGTCTGGGCCGAACCACCTACCCGGGATACGGAGACACCGGCGTTCATCGCCGGACGGATACCGGAGTTAAACAGGTTGGTTTCCAGGAAGATCTGGCCGTCGGTGATGGAGATCACGTTGGTCGGTACGAACGCAGACACGTCACCCGCCTGGGTTTCGATGATCGGCAGCGCGGTCAGGGAACCGGTCTTGCCTTTCACTTCACCGTTGGTGAGTTTCTCGACGTAGTCAGCGTTTACGCGGGATGCGCGCTCCAGCAGACGAGAGTGCAGGTAGAAAACGTCACCCGGGTAGGCTTCACGGCCCGGCGGACGACGCAGCAGCAGGGAAATCTGACGATAAGCCACAGCCTGCTTGGACAGATCATCGAAAATGATCAGGGCGTCTTCACCGCGGTCACGGAAGTACTCACCCATAGAGGTGCCGGAGTACGGCGCCAGGAACTGCGTAGCAGCCGGGTCAGCAGCGCCCGCGGCCACCACGATGGTGTGGTCCATGGCACCGTGCTCTTCCAGCTTGCGCACAACGGCGGCAATGGAAGACTGTTTCTGACCTACGGCTACGTAGATACATTTGATGCCAGAGTCTTTCTGGTTAATGATCGCGTCGATAGCGACAGCGGTCTTACCAATCTGACGGTCACCGATGATCAGCTCACGCTGGCCGCGACCGATCGGCACCATGGTGTCGATCGCTTTCAGACCGGTCTGAACCGGCTCATCAACCGATTGACGTGCGATAACGCCCGGCGCCACCTTCTCGATGGGGGAAGTCAGGTCGGTACCCAGCTCGCCCTTGCCGTCGATCGGGTTACCCAGAGAGTCCACGACGCGTCCAAGCAGTTCCGGACCAACCGGAACTTCCAGGATACGACCGGTACAACGTACCTTCTGGCCTTCTGCCAGGCCTTCGTAGTCGCCCAGAACAACCGCACCGACGGAATCACGCTCCAGGTTCAGAGCCATGCCGAAGATGCCGTTGGCGAATTCGATCATCTCGCCGTACATAACGTCGGCAAGACCGTGGATCAGTACGATACCGTCAGAAACGGACAGGATCGTACCTTCATTTTTTGCTTCGGAAGAGATATCGAGCTTTTCGATTCTCTTCTTGATGATGTCACTGATCTCGGATGGATTCAGTTGCTGCATGCCAATATCCTCAAACCTTGTGCTGAAATCAGGAGCCCAGAGTGTCGGCCAGCTTAGTCAGCTTTCCGCGTACAGATGCGTCAATGACCAGATCACCGGTGCGGATAACTGCACCGCCAATCAGAGACTTGTCCAGTGACGCTGCGAGTGACACTTTCCGCTCGAGTTTCGTCGAGAGTGCCTGGGCGAGCTTCTGTTGCTGTTCGTCCGTCAGCTCGAAGGCTGCGGTCACTTCGATATCAACAGTGCGCTCCAGATCAGCCCGGTACGTGTTGAAAAGCGCTGAAATCTCAGGAAGAAGAGTCAACCGGCGGTTTTCAGCCAGTACAGCGAAGAAATTGCGAACCTCATCGGTGACGCCGTTTTCGACGACCTCGATAATCAGCTCGGCTTTCTTTTGCTCTTCCAGACCCGGATTCGCGAGAAGCTGTCGAATGTCTTCGTTCGCGGTGACCTGTCCGGCAATTGTCAGCACCTGGGACCATTCAGCCAGTTGCTCGTGGTCCTGAGCGGCCTTGAATGCTGCTTTTGCGTAAGGACGGGCCAGCGTTCTCAGTTCTGCCATGATGAACCTCGTCGTTTAAAGTTCTGCCGCCAGTTTTTCCAACATCTCGTTGTGCTTGGAGGCATCGACAGAGGTCTCCAGGATCTTCTCAGCGCCAGCGATGGCAATTGCGGCAACTTCTGCACGCAAGGCATCACGAGCCTGATTACGCTCCTGTTCAATTTCGGCCTTGGCCTGCTCAATCAGCTTCTCGCCTTCCTTGCGGGCGTCATCTTTCGATGCTTCCACAATCTGGGCGGCGCGCTTGTTGGCCTGTTCAATCAGGCCAGCAGCTTGCTGTTTGGCTTCACGCAGTTCCTGAGCTGACTTTTCCTGAGCCAGTTCCAGATCGCGCGATGCGCGGTCTGAGGCAGCCAGTCCGTCAGCGATCTTCTTTTGACGCTCCTGCAGTGCGGCCATAATAGGCGGCCACACATATTTCATGCAGAAGACGACAAAGATAAAGAACGCGATGGCTTGACCAATCATCGTCAAATTAATGTTCACGTCTTCACCTCTCGCCTGTGTTGTTAAGAATCATCTGACCGGGGAACACCCCCGGCTGGCGACTCGATTAACCGGCGATCTGGCCGACGAACGGGTTGGCGAAGGTGAAGAACAGTGCAATACCAACACCGATCATGGTTACAGCATCCAGCAGGCCTGCAACGATGAACATTTTAACCTGCAGCATCGGGGTCATTTCCGGCTGACGCGCTGCGCCTTCCAGGAACTTGCCACCGAGAATACCAAAGCCAATTGCAGTACCCAGTGCGCCCAGGCCAATCAGCAGTGCAACGGCAATAGCGGTCATTCCAACTACAGTTTCCATGATAACTCCCAGTTTTCAGTTTAGGTTTTCAGTTTAATGGTCAGGTTTTCAAAACTACGACTTAATGGTGTCCGATCAGTGACTGTCTTCGTGAGCCATGCTCAGATACACGATCGTCAACATCATAAAGATGAATGCCTGCAGGGTGATAACCAGAATGTGGAAGATCGCCCAGGGTACAGACAGTGCCCACTGCGTCCAGAACGGCAGCAATGCAATAAGGATGAATATCAGCTCGCCGGCATACAAATTACCGAAGAGACGCAGCGCCAGTGAGATCGGCTTGGCAATCAGGCTCACGCCTTCAAGCAGAAAGTTCACCGGCACCAGCAAAATCTTGAGAATCAGGTTGTCTGATGAGAACGGATGCAGGGTCAACTCGCCCATGAAACCGCCAATGCCTTTCACCTTGATGCTGTAGAAGAGGATCAGGAAGAACACTGACAGGGACATACCCAGAGTGACGTTAACATCAGTGGTCGGAACCACTTTCATGTACTCCAGACCCATCAGATGGAACAACTGCGGCAGAAAGTCCACCGGCACCAGATCCATCAGGTTCATCAGGAAGATCCAGCAAAAGATCGTCAGTGCCAATGGCGCGATGACCTTGTTTTTGCCGTGGAAGGTTTCTTTAACACTCTGGTCTACAAACTCCACCATCACTTCGACAAAATTCTGCAGCCCACCGGGCTGACCAGAAGTCACCCTCTTCGCGGCCAGACGAAACAGAAACAGGAAAATCACACCCAGGGCGACCGACCAACCAAGGGAGTCCACATGCACTGCCATGAAACCCATATCGGATGCTTCGGCCGCATTATGGGCCATGGTCCATTGCGCTTCTTGCAGCACCGTGCCGTCGGTACGTTCGTATCCCGCAGGCAACTTGCCATACGTCAGGTTCTGGAGGTGATGCTGGATATATTCGGATGCACTTCCTGCCATAACGGTTTCCCAGGTCCAGTTAGCTTTGCTGCGTATTGCTGCCCGCCAGAAGCGGTGTCAACCAGTTGGTGACCAGCATGATCGCAAATGTTAAAAAAAGTGCCGCTACATCAAGCGGCTGAATCCATTTGAAGGCCATCGTAAAGAGGATGGCACACAGGATGAGCTTGCCGGCCTCACCCTGGTAAAAAGAACTTATAATCTTCCTGGCAGACCGCGCGCCGGAATAGCGGAATGCCTTGAGCGCAAAATAACCGTGGGGCAGCAAAAAAATAAGACCACCCACCAGCGCTGAATATCCGGACACCTGACCGCGTAAGAAAAAAAACGCCAGGCTCACGAAGACAAGTACCACACTTTCTATTGCCAACCACCGTGTGATGGGCGGGCGGCCTATCCCGCTCGAAGCTGCCTTCGTCATTTTTGTCCTGAGGGTACGGTGTCACTACCCGATTCGGTTTAAAAAATAGCCAAATACACCGATATAAGCGCCGCAGATTATATGTGTTCAATGTGTACGAATCAACAAAACCCGGTTTCACAAAATCCGTTCCAGCGTGCACAACGACCGGTATTGCGCGGTATGCGACACAAATAGACGAACAGCTACATTGCCAACACTACATGTTGTGTGAATGTGAGAATACAAACTTTCGTAGGGGGGACCAAGGAAGCAGGAAACCGGGCCAATTTACTTGATATGGCCCAGGATGCCATCCAGTTCGTCGAGGGAACTGTACTCGATGACGAGCTTGCCCTTGCCGCGCTGCCCATGGGCGATGGAGACCCGGGCACCGAGGCGCTCCGCGAGATCATCCTGCAAGGCTGTGATGTTCGGATCCGGAGCCGTTTTCTTGCCGGACTTGCTCTCAGGGGTCTCCTGCTGAACACGGCGAACCAGTGCTTCGGTCTGGCGTACTGACAGGGATTTGGCAACGACCTGTTTCGCCACCTGCATCTGCTGTTCAGGCGGGAGGGTCAACATGGCGCGACCATGGCCCATCTCCAGATCGCCATGTTCGAGCATCAGGCGCACGTCTTCTGTCAGCCCTATCAGACGCAGCAGATTGGTGATCGTGGTGCGGGATTTACCCACGGCCTCAGCAACCTGGGCCTGGGTCAGACCGAATTCGTCCTGGAGGCGCTGGAGCGCGAAAGCTTCCTCGATGGGGTTGAGGTTTTCACGCTGGATGTTCTCGATAAGCGCCATCGCAATGGCGGCTTCGTCAGGAACATCGCGAATGATGGCCGGAATGCTGTCAAGTTCGGCCAACTGGGTGGCACGCCAACGACGCTCACCGGCAATCAGCTCGTAACGACCTTCCGCGATGGGGCGAATCACCACCGGCTGCATCACGCCCTGCTGACGAATCGAGTCAGCCAGCTCCTGCAGTGCCGCCGGATCCATATCACGCCGCGGCTGAAAACGACCACGCTGGATGAGATCGATGGGGACTTCGCGCAGTTCGCCGTCGTGGTCTTTGAGTTCCTGGTCCAGGTTGACCTTGGATCCCGCCAGCAATGCGCCTAGCCCGCGCTCGCCCAGTCCTCGTTTTTTCGCCGCCATGGTGTCAGTCATTCTTCCCGTTGAAAATCGTTATGCATTATTGAGTGACAGGGCGGTATGTTACACCGCAACCGGCGCGGATGTCTTTTTTGAACCGTGGCGACGAACCATCTCCCCGGCCAGCGCCAGATAAGCCACAGCTCCCTTGGAAACACGGTCGTATTTCAGGGCCGGCATGCCGTAACTCGGTGCCTCGGCCAGCCGGACATTACGGGGAATCACCGCACGATAGACCTTTTCGCCGAAATATTCATTGAGCTGGCTCGACACGTCCAGGGTCAGGCTGTTGCGGGGGTCGTACATGGTACGCAGTATGCCCTCAACCTGCAGGTTCGGGTTCACCGTTTCCTGGATCTGCTCGACGGTATTCATCAGCGCTGCCAGGCCTTCCAGTGCGTAATACTCACATTGCATGGGAATCAGCACGGAATCGGCGGCAGACAGGGCGTTGACCGTCAACAGGCTCAGCGACGGCGGACAATCGATCAGGATGTAATCGTAATTATCACGAACCGTATTCAGCGCCAGACGCAGGCGATGCTCCCGGCCAATTTCGTTCATCAGCTCCACTTCTGCCGCAGTCAGATCGCCGTTGGAAGGCAAAATGTCAAAACCGGAGGCTTCAGCACGGAAGATTACCTCGGCGGCAGAGGCGCGCTTGGTCAGCAGATCGTAGCCGGATAATTCAAGCTCGTTCTTATCCACACCGCTGCCCATGGTGGCATTGCCCTGGGGATCCATATCGACAAGCAATACCCGGCGTTTGGTGGCGGCCAGTGAGGCTGCAAGGTTGACGCAGGTGGTGGTTTTACCCACACCGCCTTTCTGATTGGTCACTGCAATCACGCGCGCCATATCTCGCCTCCTGTTGGGGGGTTACTGGGAATCATCTGCCCGGGCGATCACCAACAGGTGTCGTTCGCCATCCGCACCGGGAACTTTCAGGGAATGGCGGGATTTTACCTGCCAGCCGGCCGGAAGGGCAGCCACCTCATCATCCGGAAACTGACCTTTCATGGCAAGGAACTCGCCCTCATTCGCCAGCAGATCTCCGCACCAGTCCACCAGATTCTCAAGCGCCGTAAAGGCCCGGCTACTGATCTGGGTGAACGGTTGCTCCGGTTTACAGTCCTCGGCACGACCATGTATCACCTGAACATTTTTCAGGCCAAGTTCCAGCACGCACTGATTGAGAAACCGGGTTTTCTTGCCGTTACTGTCCAGCAGGGTGAATTGCCTCTCTGGCAAGGCAATCGCCAGCGGAATGCCCGGCAGACCACCACCGGCACCAACGTCCAGCAGATGATCAGTGGTCACCCAGGACAGGATGCTGAGGCTGTCTAACAACTGCCGGGACACCATAGCCCGTTCATCGCGGACCGCAGTCAGGTTGTATGCCCGGTTCCACTTGTTGAGCAGGGCCAGAAACGCAAGCAGCCCTTGCTGCCGCTCCTCACTGAAGGCCAGGCCCATCGTCGCCAGCCCGTCCCGGAGCTGGCGTTGCCAGAGTTCGTTGGTCATGGTTTCGGGTCAGGCACTCTGTTTACGAAGCAGGTCACGCTTCTTCAGGTGCACCAGGATCTGGCTGACCGCCGCCGGAGTCACCCCCTGAACCCGGGAAGCCTGGGCCACGGTTTCCGGGCGAACTGATTTGAGCTTCTGCTTGATCTCGTTGGACAAGCCTCCGATGACGTCGTAGTCCAGATCCACAGGCAATGCCGTGTTCTCATTCCGGCGCAGGCGCTCGATCTCATCCGCCTGGCGGGAAATGTAGCCTTCATATTTGATTTCGATTTCGACCTGATCGGCCACATTCTGGTCTTCGGCGTGCTCGGCACCGATCTCGGCAATGTGACTGTAATCAATCTCCGGCCGACGCAGCAGCTCAGCCAGGGTCTGATCCCGGTTCATCGGTTGTTTGAGGAGCCTGTTGGCGCGTTCCCCGGCCTCGTCATTCGGATGGATCCGGGTGGATTCCAGACGGCTGCGCTCTTTGGAAATGGCTTCACGCTTGTCATTAAACTTCTGCCAGCGATCATCATCGACCAGGCCCAGCTTGCGGCCGGTCTCGGTCAGGCGCAGGTCGGCGTTGTCTTCCCGCAGGATTAAACGGTATTCCGCCCGGCTGGTGAACATGCGGTATGGCTCACTGGTGCCCATGGTGATCAGATCGTCTACCAGAACACCCAGATAGGCCTCGTCACGGCGCGGATACCATTCCTCTCTCTCCTGGGCCTTCAGTGCCGCATTGATGCCCGCCAGCAGGCCCTGGGCCCCGGCTTCTTCATAGCCGGTGGTACCGTTGATCTGGCCTGCGAAGTACAGCCCCTGGATAAACTTGGTTTCCAGGGTATGGCGCAGGTCCTGCGGGTTCAGGAAATCGTACTCAATGGCATAACCCGGCCGGGTAATGTGGGCATTTTCAAAGCCCGGAATCGACCGCACCGCCTCCAGCTGGATATCGAACGGCAGGCTGGTGGAAATGCCATTCGGGTAGAGCTCGTTGGTGGTCAGGCCCTCGGGCTCTACGAAGATCTGATGCGAATCCTTGTCGGCGAAGCGGTTCACCTTGTCCTCGATGGACGGACAGTAACGCGGCCCGATGCCTTCAATGTTCCCGGCGAACATGGGTGAACGGTCAAAGCCGCTGCGAATGATGTCGTGGGTTCGCTCGGTGGTGCGGGTCACGTAACAGCAGATCTGCTCCGGGTGCTGGTCCCGGCTACCGGTAAAGGACATCACGGGCGCGGGATTGTCGCCCCACTGCTGCTCCATAACCGAAAAGTCCACACTGCGGGCATCGATGCGAGGCGGAGTGCCGGTTTTCAGGCGGCCCACGTTAAAGGGCAGCTCACGCAGGCGTTTGGCCAGTGCATTGGCCGGGGCATCGCCGGCACGGCCGCCGGAATGAGCCTGCATGCCGATGTGGATAACACCGCCAAGAAACGTGCCGGTGGTGAGCACTACGGTTTTGGCGTTGAACCGGATACCGGTCTGGCTCACCACACCGGTTACTTCGTCATTTTCCACGATCAGGTCATCTGCAGCCTGCTGGAACAGGGTCAGATTGGGCTGGTTCTCCAGCGTGTGACGAATCGCCGCCTTGTAAAGCACCCGGTCAGCCTGGGCACGGGTCGCACGAACAGCAGGGCCCTTGCGGCTGTTCAGAACCCGAAACTGGATGCCAGCCTGGTCCGTGGCATGGGCCATGGCACCACCGAGGGCATCAATCTCTTTCACCAGATGACTCTTGCCAATACCGCCAATGGCCGGGTTGCAGGACATCTGGCCCAGGGTCTCAATGTTGTGAGTCAGCAGCAGGGTCTGCGAACCCATGCGGGCCGCTGCCAGAGCGGCTTCAGTGCCGGCATGGCCGCCACCAATGACAATGACATCGAAACGGGTCGGAAAATCCACAGTACACCTCGGAAATCGGGGGATAAAAACAGGGCGGCGAGTATAACGCCTCACCCGGGAAAATGCAGTCTGAATGCACAAATTTTAACCAGACCCACGCCGGGTTGAAAGCCGCATAATCCGAACCCCGGGATAAAATGCTGAAAAATCCCTGTATCACGGGTAGTGGAAAACCGAAATTATCTGCTTTTCAGAGGCTTGGCAGCACCTTCTAAGAAAAGTTTTCAAGAAAGTTATCCACATATTTTATTGCTGTTTAAGTGCTTGAAATATAGATTTAACTATCTGTTTTCATTGAGATTAAAAATATTCATTCAGAGATTATCCGTAGGTTGTTCAATCAATTATCCACAGATTTTGCTGCTTCCAGACGCCGCAAATGCCATACCACCAGCAACACCACGGCATTGAGCATAGATAACAGCAGGAAAAAGCCGGGAATGCTTACCCCAAGGACACCAAGAACCAGAATCCCGGCCAGCGCACTGACGACCATGAACAAGGCATTAATCACGTTGAGTGCAGCAATGATACGGGCACGCTTGTCGCGTGGGGTTTCATGCTGGATGAAAGCATAAAGCGGAACGATAAACAGTCCCCCGCAGATACCGATACCCATCAGATCCAGCAGTACCCGCAAATACACCGGATCGGTCACAAGGGTCCACCAGGTGGACGAAACCGGCGCATCAGGAACCGCAAAGAACAAATCCATGCCCAGCAAGCTCAGACCCAACGCCCCCCAGGGCACTGGCACCAGGGAAACATGATGCTTGGTCAGCCGTTCACAGAGCATGGAGCCTATGGAGACACCAATGGTGAACATTGCCAGCAACAAGGTGACCACCGTTTCATCGCCCAGAAGGTTGGTACGGGCAAAGTTGGGGAACTGCGTCAGGTAGGCGGCGCCCAGAAACCAGAACCAGGAGATGGCCAGGATTGCCAGCAACACCGGTCGCCGCTCAGCGGCAACCGACATCAGGTGCCAGGTCTCTGCAACCGGGCGAAACCGGACCACAATATCGGCGCCGTGATTGCGGGTTGGGGGCACCTGACGGGCCGCCAGATAACCAAGCACCGCCATGACCAGAACTGCGACAGCAGTGAGCTTCGCAGCCGTTTCATAGCCCATGAGCAGACCCGCAGCAATGGTGCCCATAAGAATGGCAACAAACGTCCCCATGCCGACCAGGCCGTTACCACCGACCAGCTCATCATCCGCCAGAACCTGCGGCAGGATGGCGTACTTGACCGGCCCGAAGAAGGTGGACTGAGTGCCCATCAGGAACAGCAACACCAACAGCAGCTCATACCAGCCAAACCAGAGACCCAGTGCGGCCAGCCCCATAATGAAAATCTCCGCCAGCTTTACGTAGCGGATAATGCGGGACTTTTCATAGCAGTCCGCCATCTGGCCGGCAATTCCGGAAAACAGAAAGAACGGCAGGATAAACAGGAAAGCGGAGAGATTGACCACAACGTTGACGGAAAGCCCCATCAACCCACCCGCACCGTAGGTAATCAGCAACAACAATGCATTCTTGAACAGATTGTCGTTGAACGCTCCGGAAAACTGGGTGAGGTAAAACGGGAGGAACCGTCGTTGCCCCAGCAAACGGAACTGACTGTGTGTAGCCATGAATAATCCTGTTTTGGTGCGCGGTGTTGGCGATCTACGCCAAATTTGCACTGAAATTGTGCCGAATACCCCGAGTCAGGCAAAACCGGAACAAACTAACACCACTGTTATCAGCTGCTTCGGGAATTTTGGCATGAAACTCGCTGAAAATACCTGCTCAACCGTTGGTATTCCTCGCCAGGACGGCTCTCCCGGAAACAATTATCTAAAGGTTCCTGACCATGAGCAGCGTAGTCCGACTTTCCCGTCGCAGCCATAGTGGCACCGAGGGAGAACCCGACCCCGGAATTATCCACAGTCACGATTTCAGATCTGCCTACCAACCCATACTAAGCCCAACCCACCAGAAACTGGTCGGCTACGAGGCCCTGGTCCGGGTCAGCCGGAATAAACACCCCATATCCCCCGTCGAGCTTTTCGAGCAGGCGGCGAATCTTAATCAGACCCCGGAGCTGGACCGCCACCTGCTGCACTTGCATCTGTCCGGTTTTTCCGCGGGCGACAACCCGGTCTGGCTCTTTCTCAACATCAATCCGCATACCTGTGTTCATCCCGAAGCGTCATTGGAGCGACTGGCACAACAGTGCCAAAGCTGCGGCCTGCACCCTGAGAAAATTGTTCTGGAACTGGTTGAAACCGCCTCGGATAACCCCGAAGCGCTGATGGAATTTATCCACAAGGCCAAGGGTCTTGGTTTCCAGATCGCCATTGATGACTTTGGCATGGGCGACTCCAATTTCGAGCGCCTGTGGCGAATCAACCCCCTGATCGTCAAACTGGACCGCAGTCTGCTGGTGAACGCAGAAAACAATAACCGCGCCCGCCTGCTCCTGGAAAGCCTTGTACGGATGATCCGTGAAAGCGGCAGCCTGGTGTTGCTGGAGGGTATTGAAAACGGTGCCCAGGCCAGAATTGCGCTGGATACGGAGGCAGATCTGCTACAGGGGTTTCTGTTTGCCAGACCAGGGGCGATCGCCGATGAAACGGTGGAAAAATCGGAAGCCCGCTTACGCACTGTCGTGGCCGATTCAGATGAATGGTGGCTACAGGATAGCAAGGACCAGGAAAGTTACCTGCGACTGCTGCGCTTTGAAATCATGGATGCCTGCCACCAGATCATGCGAACCAACCCTTTCAGGGAAAACTGCAATCGCCTGCTGCAAATGGATGGTGTCAAACGCTGTTTCCTGCTCGACGGCAGCGGGGTCCAGCAAGGCAATCTTGCCCACGCCACCAACGACATACACCGGGGCGGGTTCAACCCGTTGTATCATTCTGCCGGTGCACGCTGGGGCCATCGGGAATACTTCCGCAACGCCCTGGAACGGCCTCAGCACATCAACAGTTCACGACCCTATGTCGCCCTGCCAGATGCCCGGCGCACGGTTACGTTGTCCACAACCCTGCCGACAGAATCCGGTCAGCAGGTTTTCTGTGTGGATGTACATCCTGATGAGGTCTTCAACGGCCAACTGTGCTTTCCACCCACACTCTGAATGCAACCGGACCGGTCAGAAATCGTCGGCCTGTTTGCGCGGCGCGGTCGCCATTCCCGCGCCGCCGGCACTACCCGTTGCCTGACGCTCCAGTTCCCGCTCCACTGCGTTCGCGGACTTGGCAAACCGTGCCAGCAGGTTGTAAAGCACGGGAATAATAAACAGCGTCAGGGTGGTCGCGAAAATCAGCCCACCAAGAATGACCATACCAATAGCCGTACGGCTTTCAGCGCCCGCGCCCGTGGCAATAACCAGCGGCACAGCGCCGAAGACGGTGGAGATGGTGGTCATCAATACCGGCCGGAAACGCAGGCTGGCTCCCTCCAGGATCGCGTCCTTAACTTCATAACCCCTGTCCCGGAGCTGGTTGGCGAACTCAACAATCAAAATACCGTTCTTTGCCATCAGCCCCAGCAGCATGATGATGCCGATCTGGCTGTATATATTCAGGCTGATCCCGGCCCACCAAAGGGCCAGCAGCGCCCCGGTAACCGCCAACGGTACCGACAGCATGATAATCAACGGGTGAATCCAGCTCTCAAACTGGGCAGCCAGCACCAGGAAAACAATCACAAAGGCCAGGGCAAAGGTCACGTAGATTGCGGCTGAGGATTCCTGGAATTCCCGGGACAAGCCCTTGTAGCTCACCCGCGCTTCCGGTGGCAGGTTATCCACAGCCAGATTGTTCAGGTAGGTCAGCGCCGAGCCCAGGTCGTAACCATCTGCCAGGGAGGCACTGATAACCACGGCCGGCAGCCGATCGATCCGCCGTAAATCCGGGTTAGCACCCACTTCCTCCACCGATACCAGGGCTTGAAGGGGGATCAGGGTACCGCCCTCCCTCGGCCGCAGGAAAATCTGACCCAGATCGGCCGGGGTGGCACGGTCAGCATCAGCCGCCTGGACAATCACGTCATACTCACGGCCACGATCCAGGTACGTTGTCACCTGCCGGGACGCGAGCATGGTTTGCAGGGTCAGGCCAACTTCCTCGACGGTTATATCCAGGTCCGCAGCCCGCTCCCGATCAATGGTCAGACGCAGTTCCGGCCGGGTCAGTTCAAAGTCTGTGTCCAGGTTCAGCAGATCCGGATTTTCCTTCGCCCGCTCGACGATTTCCTCGCTCCAGGCCTGGACCGATTCGTAATCCGGGCCGGCAACAACAAATTCCACGGGCTGGCTGAATCCTCTCTGGCCCAGACCCGGAGGATTTACAGCCACCACCCGGATACCGGCAACCTGACTCAGTTTGCCCCGCAGCTCACTGGTGATCTGCTGCTGCTTGATGTCCCGCTGCTCCCAGGGCACCAGGCCCATGATCATGAAGGCGTTATCTTCTTCATCCCGGAAACCGACAATGGAGAGCAGACGACTGGCTACGCCGGACTCGAGGTAGGGCATCAGCTGTTCTTCCGCCTTGCGGACATAGTGATCGGTAAACTCTACCGTCGACCCCCGGGGGGCACTGGTCGGCATAATGATGACGCCACGATCTTCGGTGGGCGCCAGCTCCTGAGGCAGTTTCGGATAAACGACCGCAGCAGCGATCAGCCCCACCACGCCCAGGCCGAGTAACAGGCCAGGCTGATTCAGGGAGAAGCGCAGCAGCCGTTCGTAACCCCGGGTCAAACCACTCAAAACCTTCTCGCTGGCCGCCCACAGGCGATGGCCCTCGGCTGATTCCGGACTGCGTCTGAGCCATTTCGAACACAGCATGGGCGCGAGGGTGAGCGCAACCAGACTGGACACCACGACGGCAGCCGCCAGTGTGAAGCCAAATTCCGCAAACAGACGGCCGACGTTGCCCCCCATGAACGAGATGGGCACAAACACCGCGACCAGCGTCAGGGTGGTGGCAATAACGGCGAAGGCTACCTGTTTGGCACCGCGGTAGGAGGCCAGCAGCGGCGGTTCGCCATTGTCGATTCGGCGCTGGATGTTTTCCAGCATCACGATGGCATCGTCCACCACCAGTCCGATGGCCAGAATCACGGCCAGCAGGGTCAGCACGTTGATGGAGAAGCCCAGGAAGCCCAGACCGATAAAACTGCCGATGACCGCGACCGGAATCGTCACGGCCGGAATCAGGGTGGCACGCCAGGAACGGAGGAAGAGGAAGATCACCAGAATCACCAGGGACACGGCAATCGCAAGCGTGGTTACCACTTCCTTGATCGAGGCCCGGATAAAGATGGATTCATCGTAGCTCTCAGCGATCGTTACTTCCGGCGGCAGGGTTTCCCGGATCTTCTCCAGCTCAGCCTGCACCGCATCAGAAACGGCGACTGTATTGGCCTTGGACTGGCGGATAATACCCATGCCGATAGCCGTCTGGCCGTTGGCGCGAAGACGGCTGACGTCGGATTCGACACCCATCTGAACGTTGGCAACCTCGCCCAGGCGCAGCAGCTCGTTGTCGTTTCGACGGATGACCAGTTCGCGGAACTGCTCTACTTTGGATAACCGGCCTTCGGCCCTCACCGTGAAGTTCCGGGTGGAAGAGTCGACTGAGCCGGCGGGCAATTCCACATTATTGGCGCGCAGGGCACTCTCCACTTCCGCCACCGTGATATTCCTGGCTGCCAGCCGCTCCCTGTCGAGCCAGACCCGAATGGCGTAACGTCGTTCACCGCCGATACGGACATTTGCAACCCCATCCAGCACGGACAGACGGTCAGCCAGAACCCGATCTGCGAAATCACTCAGCTCAGCACTGTCCCAGACATCACTGCGCAGTGTCACCCACATCATTGGGCGGGCATCGGAGTCAGCCTTGCGAACAACGGACGGATCCGCTTCTTCAGGCAACTGGTTTGCAACCCGGGAAACCGCATCGCGAACGTCATTGGCGGCGATATCCACATCCCGGGATGTGGAAAACTCGATACTGGTGCGGGATTCACCCTGTTCGGTAGACGACTCAATCGAACGGATACCTTCAATACCACTGATGGCCCCTTCGACCACCTGGGTTATCTGGGTATCCACCACTTCCGCAGCCGCGCCGATGTAGTCTGTGGAAATCGACACCACGGGCGGATCAATGTCCGGGTACTCACGAACTGGCAGGCCCAGCAGGGCAGCCAGACCAAACACCACAATCAGCAGACTGAGAACCGTTGCGAAGACGGGGCGCTTGATCGAGACATCTGAAAGAATCACGGTCAGGACTCCGTGGACTTGGCAAACCGGTTATCCGGTATGGCATTGTCCTCGTCCACCACGCGAATACGGTCGCCACTGCTGAGACGATCCTGTCCGGTAACAATCACCGCATCCTCGAGAGTCAGACCCTCGGCCACCTCGACCAGGCCAGGCATACGGGAGCCCAGAACTACCGACATCCGTCGCGCAATGCCATCCTCGGCAACAAACACATACTTTTCGTCACCACGGACCATGACTGCCTGTTCCGGGATCACCAGGGCCTGACGTTCCCGCAGTGTCAGGGTTGCTGACATAAATTGTCCGGGGCGCAGTTTGCCATCGGGATTATCAATCAGAGCCCGTACCGGCAGAGTCCGGCTCAGTTCGTTAATACGGGTGCCCAGCTCGGCGAGTTCTCCGGCAAAGCGGGTATCCGGAAAGGCTGGCGAGGTGCCATTTACCTGCTGTCCCAGGCCAACCTGCCCCAGGAACCGTTCGGGAATGGCAAAGTTGAGTTCCATGCGCTCCGTGGTATCGAGCGTGGTAATGGCGGTACCAGCGGTGACATAGGCACCGATGCTGATATCACTCAGCCCGACAACACCGGCAAAAGGTGCTTCAATCCGGTGGTTTTCCAGGCGCACCCGGGCCGACTGGCGCTGGGCGTTCGCCACATCGACTGCGGTACGCAATTCGTCCACCTGGGACTGGGAAATACTGTTATTGGAACGGAGGCGCTGGGCCCGTTCAAACTTCCGGCGGGCATCGGCTAGCTGGGCCTCAATAACCTCCAGGTCAGCCCGGGCCTGGCGATCGTCGAGTCGCAAAAGCACATCGCCCTGCTCCACCCGGCGACCCGTTTCAAGATTGAGTGCCACCGCACGGCCACTGACTTCGGTCGTCAGCTCCACCGCATTCAGGGCCTTGAGGTTACCAACGGCCTTGACCACATCACGCACCGTATCCCGCTCCGGCGTCCGTGTATTGACGACACTGGCAGGCCGCTCGCGACCACTTTGGGTCGCCTTTTCACTTTCCATTGAGCGGTAAGTAACCGCAGCTCCCGCTGCGACGGCAACCATTACCAGTCCGATCAGCCATTGCTTCCACATAATTTTCCAAGCATCCGTCAGGTTTGGTCAGGTATTGTCTACCGTTTCTGGATGACCAGAACAATTTCCCCGACATCAATGCCCCATTTACTCATGGTGGTCTGATTGATCAGGGTGTCCGGCGTAATCAGGTACATCCAGTCGTCCATCCGCACGTCCAGAGTGCCATCACCGTAGGCCACCTGCAGCACATAGTTCATATGAATGGCATTGCCCTGCCATTGCATGGTGCCGGGTTCGACCACATCCCCGGCTGTCGCGCGATAGCCATGTTCAGACGGAGTCAGTGTCCAGACCCGAGTCTGAACCTCTCCGTCATCAAACCGGAAGACCTCATCGAGAGTTCCGGTGCCATCCTCAGCCCAGGACGCGGTTATATCGGCATCAAAGGTACGAATGACTTCGCCAGAGAAATCCTTGACCACACCACGGGCAGAAAGTTCGCCGGTAAAGAACTGGTCCGGGATCAGGGCCGGCTCGCGATCACGATAATCCTCAAGTGATGAGCCCGCACAACCGGTCAGAAACCACACTCCGAACAATACCCACAGGAGACGGAATGGGCCAGATGCCCAAACGCTGGCAGGGGGGATTTGCATGACTTTTACACTCCGTCGGAGACATTGAGTTTCGAGTTCCACGCCAACACATACGCGGTATCCGGCAGCTTCGATCAATGCCGGGTGCGGTTCGAAGACTCTCGCGTCATTTCAGCCAATTGTCTTTGCTGACATCCGGTCCGGTGGTTTTCGTCAATGGCAGCGGCCCGGGAATACCGTAATACTGCCAGTATAGGAGCTTCCCCGTGGATGAACGACAGGTACAGAGGATTCGTTATGCCGGTTTATAAGGCGCCGCTGCGCGACATGAAATTTTTGCTCAATGAGGTATTTGACTACCCCAGGCACTATAAAAGTCTCAAGAGCGGCGAAAACGCCACTCCGGACATTGTTGATGCCATTCTGACCGAGTGTGGGCGCTTCTGCGAAGACGTCCTGAGCCCCCTTTACCAGTCAGGCGACGAGGAGGGCTGCACGCTCAAAGATGGCGTTGTTACAACGCCCGCCGGCTACAAGGAAGCCTACAATCAGTATGCGATGGGTGGCTGGCAGGGGCTGTCTGCGCCGGAAGCGTTCGGTGGGCAGGGACTGCCCGCCTCCATGGGGCTGCTCAAGCAGGAAATGATGGGTACCGCCAACTGGTCATTCTCCATGTACCCTGGCCTGTCAATGGGTGCCATGAATACCATTTTCCTGCACGGCAGTGAGGACCAGAAACGGACCTACCTCACACCACTTACGGAAGGCCGATGGGGCGGTACCATGTGCCTGACCGAACCCCAGTGCGGCACAGATCTCGGCCAGGTAAAAACCAAAGCCGAGCCCCAGGCCGATGGCAGCTACCACCTGACTGGAACCAAGATCTTCATTTCCTCCGGTGACCACGACCTGACCGAAAACATTATCCACATTGTGCTTGCCCGCCTGCCGGACGCACCCAAGGGCACTCGAGGCATCAGCCTGTTCATCGTGCCCAAGTTCATGCCAGGCGCTAACGATGGTATCGGCGAGCGTAATGCTGTGACCTGTGGCAGCCTGGAAAAGAAAATGGGCATCAAGGCCTCCGCCACCTGCGTGATGAACTTCGATGGCGCCACCGGATTCCTGATCGGCCCGGAGAACGAAGGCCTGAACTGCATGTTCACTTTCATGAACACCGCCCGGATCGGCACTGCCATTCAGGGCGTGGGGCCGGCCGAGCTGTCCTATCAATGGGCGCTGGATTACGCCAAAGAGCGCCGATCCATGCGCGCGCTTTCCGGTAAAAAGGAGCCGGATCAGGTAGCCGATGCCCTGATCCACCATGCCGATGTCCGCCGGATGCTGCTGACCCAGAAAGCGATCGCAGAAGGTGGTCGGGCCATGCTGTATTATGCCGCACGATTGGCGGATCACATGGTGGAGGGCCATTCCGAAGGCGATCAGAAGAAAACCGACAAGTACGACGACAAGCTCGGTTTCCTGACACCCATCCTGAAAGGGTTTCTGACCGAATTGGGCTATGAAGCATCCAATCTCGGCATGCAGGTATTTGGCGGCCATGGCTACATCCGCGAGCACGGCATGGAGCAGATTGTCCGTGATACCCGGATTGCCACTCTCTATGAGGGCACTACCGGTATTCAGGCACTGGATCTTCTGGGGCGGAAGGTACTGCTGATGACGCGGGGTGGCGCGGTACGGGAATTTACCGCGAAGATCGCCAACTTTGCCCGCAAACATCTCACCGACAAGCGCCTGCGGCCCTACGCGATAGAATTGCTGAAGCTGACCGCGCAATGGAATCTGCTCACGGTGCGGGTCATGCTGGCGGCGCGCAAAGACCGGGATATGGTCAGTTCCGCGGCCCATGATTTCCTGATGTACAGCGGATACGTCACCATGGCCTACATGTGGGCACGGCAGGCCGCCGTAGCTGCAGAACGGTTAGACAAAGGCGGCGAGGAATCCGAGGCTTTTTACCAGTCCAAGCTGGCAACCGCCGAGTTCTACTACGAACGCCTCCTGCCACGGGCGCAGTCACACGCCACCAGCATGCTCAGCCCCAGCAGGAATCTGATGCAGATGCCCAAGGAAGCGTTTGCGTTCAACCACTGACAACGTTCAGCCAATGGCAATCCGCCGGCAGGTGCGCACATCCTGCTCAGGGGGAAGGTCTGGCCATGCCAAAGTACTCGCCCTGGGAAAAATCAATACCCAGTTCTTTTACCCGGGCCTGAACCTGCTCGTTGTGGACAAACTCTGCAACAGTGCGGATATTCAGGCTGCGGGCAAACTGGACGATGCCTCTGGTCACCAGAAACGCGGTCTGATCTTCATGCAGGTGGCGGATCAGGCTGCCATCAATCTTGATGAAATCCACATGAAGGCTGAGCAGGTGGGCGAAATTGGAATAGCCGGTGCCGAAATCATCAATGGCGATCCGGCAACCGTAGGGTTTAACCTGTTCAATGAATGAGCGAATTTCGTCATAGTTGGCAATACCATCGGATTCCAGGATCTCAAAAATCACCCGGTCACCGATGCCAGACCTGTCCAGGGCGTCAATAATCCGTTTCACGGTGGGCTGGTGGGCGATGTCCCCATATGACAGGTTCAGCGAAAATTCTTCTTCACGTCCGCTGAACTCACGAAAACACTGCTCCAGCATAACGGCCGTAAGGGTCCTGTTGAGGCGAAGCTTATTGGCAATATCAACAAAACGTGAGGCGCTGATCACATCGCCATTCCCCTCCACCATTCGCACCAGGCATTCAAATTTGGTCACCCGGTCAAGCTGGTTATCGTGGATGGGCTGGAACCAGGCAATCAGCCGTTCCTCATCAATAGCCTCTTTCAGCCGATTGGCCCAATTCAGGTTGTTTTCAAACGTTTCTTCAATACCCACAAGAGGGTCATAGAGCAACTGATGGCGACCTTGTTGCCGGGCTCTGAGTATGGCGGTCGTGGCCTGACTGATCAGCTGGTCTGCCGGATCATTTGCCCGGCGTTCCTGTCGAATTGCTACGCCAACGCTCGCGTCGAGCGTCAGTGGCTGGTTTTCCCAGTAAACGCGCTGGTCGGTGACCAGGGTCCTCATGTCTGCCGCCAGTTCTTCAATCGCGCTCTGGGACTCGGGACTGGTCAGTAAGGCAAATTCGTCACCAGGCAAACGATAGATGGTTCGTGATTCCACGCCACGGCGCAGGCTGGCTAATCGCGCAGCGACGACCAGCAAAACGTGATCACCGCACGCTGTGCCCAAAAGACTGTTGATCTGGTTAAACCGGTCCAGATTGAGAATCAACAGGGCGGCTCCCTCACGGGTTTGCAAATCACGCTGCAACCGGACCCGATTCGGCAGACCAGTCAGTTCATCGGTGTAGGAAGCCTGTAATTCACGAATCAGCCGGACAATTCGCCAGATCAGAAACACGCTGATAATCAGGAGCACGCCCGCTGTACCGAATAGAATTTGCTTGTTGGTACTCACCATGGTGCGCAGTACGGCATTTATTTCATCTTCCGGAACGCCCGCGCCATAAACCATACCTCCGGCAGTACCGGCAAAGTACAACTCGTAGTCCCGGCCATTCACCATCATCCGCTGAGTCGTCAGTGGCAGGCGCACGCTGCTGGCTGCTTCAGGTAATCGCTCAGCCAGGTTCAGACCAAGAATGGCATCGATCAACGCCTGTTCCTCACGGTTGTCTTCACCCTGACTCAGACTCGACAGGTTGCGATTGTTCCGATCGTTGAGGAAGGCAAAGCTCTGGTCGGTGACACTCACCTCACTGACCAGATCGATGATCTGATCTGCTGACCAGGCCGTTGTGGCAATTCCAAGCAATCGGCCATCACGGTTGTACATCGGGCTGGCCAGCGCCAGCAGCGCCCGCTTGGTATTGAGATCGAAGAAAACCGGCGACCAGTAGACGGTGCCTGCCTGCTGCGGATCTGGCTGCCAGTCCGGCCCGAGGGTGCGGGAGAACCAGGGTGAATTACGGTACTCACCAAACTGGGACTCGGTATCCAGACGTTTCGGAACCGTTGTCACCGATTGCCCGGCGACGGATGGCGTTTCCGAGTCCAGGATGTAATAAGGCATATAGCTGCGGTTGCCATCAGCGAGGATACCCGGCTCAAACCATAAACCCGCAGCCGAGGCGCCTTCAAAATCCTCGAGATGCTGCTTGAGTGTATTTTCCATATCCGATTTCAGAGTGGCTTCAGTGGCTGATGAGGGGCCATCGCCAAGCCGATAGAAACTTTCGCCAATATTGGCAAGAGTGACGGTATAGCTGGCAAGAGCTGACTGCCGGGCATCAATCCGTGCCAGACCGCCAGACACTACTTCCTTTATCTGTTGCCGGCGAAGGTCCGAAATCGCGTCCTTGGAATAATTGAGGTTGAGGTTCGAAAGCAGCGTCATCCCGACCAGGAAGACCAGCAGAAGACTGACAAGAAGCCAGAGAATGGAATGTCTCAGCGTGGGCGCCCGCAGAAACGGAAATAGCATAGAATGATCCCGGAGCGCTAACTCCCCTTATCGATTAATGATGATTAACCGTCATCCCGTTCGGCAACCGATGAAAGACTCTGGAGCGCCCCCTGTGCGTCACTGTGTCCTCCTTCAATAGCCTGCTGATACCAGTAGGCGGCTTTTTTGCGATCCGTTTTAACACCCTTGCCGCGCTCATAAAGTCTGCCCAGCAGATAGCTTGCGTCGGCCGATTCGGGCGCCGCGCGACGGGCCCAGTCAAATGCCTCGTCGAACTTCTCGAACGCGTAAGCAATCATCCCCATGCTGGCCTGGGCGCGAGTATCACCGTTCTCTGCCGGAGTGGAACACACCTTTCTGGCCGCACTGAAGTTCTTTATGCTGGTGAGCAGATAGCAATCGCTGAGCGCTTTGCTTTGAACAGTAGCAGCCCCGGTTTGCTCGTCCTCCGTTGCCTGCACGGATTCAGTCCGGGTGTTCACCCGCTCAGCAAACGCCTCAACGTCTTGCGGACAGGAATAATCGTAGCCGGCCCGATAACTTTGAAGATTGTCTTCCGTGGCTGGCCTGGTTTCATAGTCCAGGGCGATGGCGTCACAACGGGCGTCCCGTTCCCGCCGGATCTCTGAAAGAATCGACTGCTGGCCAGTGTCGCCCCGGTGTTTACGGAGGTAATCCGTCAATGGGTCGATGTAAGGTTGGGCGAACAGTGCCTCGCGTTCATGCTGCGACGTTTCCCTGGTCTGGCTCACGTCGCCTTCAGAGGCATCTTGGCCGGCTTGATAATCTGGGCCATGGGCCGGCGTGACTGCCCGTTCAATGAACGCACAGCCGTTCAGCAAAAAGGCAAGCAGCAGCGTGACATACGCAAGGCGCTGCTGAGGGAAAGAGCGAACCGGCATTTTGAACATGACCCCATTTACCAATACAGGAAACTGCTGAAAATCTTGCCTAGCAGATCATCGGGCGCTATCGCGTCGGTGATCTACCCCAGAGCATCCTGCAGGGCTTTCAGGTCTTCGTGCAGCAGTCTATCACGTATTGCCATCGCCGCGGGCTGAAGCACGACTAGAGGTCAGGCGAACTGGCTTTCACACACAACCCTGTGCTTTCACGGCACGGATACGGTGTTGTGAACTCTTGCCGTTTGGCGGGTGCCTGGCAAGAGGCTTTTTGCTGGTCGGGGCCGAGGAGGTACCAGGCCTCCCGGTGGGCAACACCCAGTTTGGGAGCGCCTTCATAACCAAAACAGGCCAGCTCAAGGCCATTCTCCACAAGCAAATACCGTTCGGTCCCCTCGTTCATCCACCGCCAGGCATTGCGTTCCATACCCCGCTCGCTGCTGAAATAGCTAAAGTGGGTTATGTCGAGCCGGGAAAACAAAATGAATTGCTCGCTGAAACGAAGCAGGCCAAGTTCCGCATCAGGGGGCAGTCTTTGTTCTGCGGCGGCGAGTATGTTCCGTGGCGTACGCAGGGGTTCCATGATGCTATAGCCCCAGGTAGAGAACAGCAGCCAGCTCACCATCAACGCCAGGAACCAACGGAATAGAGCGTGGCTTCGCCAGAATATGAGCAAGGAAGCCAGCCAGAGAATACCGAAAGTCAGGAAGAAGCTTCCAGCCTCAGGGAGGCGGGCAGGATCCCGGCTGTAATCGCTGAATTTTTCCACAAGCCTGGGGTGATCGTTTAACGCCAGAATGCCAACCGCAATCAGAGCCACAGCCAGAACTCCGTGTAGCCCTGTCATCAACGGCGACAACCAGGCCGACGTGCCTTCCCGAAGGCCGGGCAAGCTGTCCAGGACCACAGCAATGCCAAGTGCGAACATCGGTAGCGCGGGTAACAGGTATACACCACGCTTACCCGGGCTGAGACTGAAGAACACCACAACCAGAATGACCCAGACAAACAGTACAACGAGTTCCGGCTGATGGCGCAAACGCCGAGCAAACGGGCGCCAGGCTGCCAGGATCAGCAAGGGAAGCGGAAACCAGAGTGACGGAATCACATTGACGATGAAGTAGTACCAGGGCTGCAAATGCCCCCAGGAATTGGCGTATCGCTCACCCGTCTGTTTGAACAGTATATTGTCGCGATAGGCCAGTGCGGCGTCGGTGCCAACACTGTCCACATACATCACCATGGGCACCAGCCAGGCAGCAGCAACGAGAAGCATCACCAGTGGGCCCAGGGTACAGCGCCAGGTCAGTGCATCACCAAACCGGGTACGGTCTTTGATCGCCATTGCCAGTAGTGGAAGAAACATGAAGATGGGCAGGAATCCGACACCCTTGGTAATGATGCCCAGCCCCATAAAACCCCAGGCCGCAAAATACCAGCCCCAGGCCGGTCGCTCGAAAAAGTGTCTGAGCAACCCGTAACAGGCAACGGTTATCCAGCAGGCGACCATGCCGTCGATCTGGGCTCTCTTGGCCTGAATCAGAAACTGGGGGGCAAGCAACAGCAAACCAAGGGCGATAGCGCCGGTACGCGGATTCCAGAGTCGGCGTCCCAGGTCGAATACCAATGCTGAGGTCAGCAAACCACACAGGGCATTGGGCAGCAGAAAAGCAATTTTCAGATTGCCGGTGAGCCAGTAGAACAGGGCGACGGCCCACATAAAGACCGGGGGCTTGTCGGGATAATACTCGCTCCCCCGCATGGGAATGAGCCATTGTCCCGAGTCCACCATTTCCCTGGCGACTTCCGCAAAACGGGGCTCATCCGCAGGCCACGGCGAACGCAGGCCGATCCCCATGAATATCATAAACGCGGCAAATGCCATCAGCAGCAGGAACAGCTGCCGTTCTGACAAACGGCTTATCCGGTCGGCAAGATCATCAAGAAGACGGGACACAGACATAGAACCCATCAGAACTCTTCAGATAACGGGGCAGAAAGGTTTCGTATTCGCCGGTTTCGATAAAGCGTGGCAGCAATCATTGCGACAACAACAAAAAGCGCAGCCCCCAACAACAATGGGTATTGGTTGGCGTTGCCGATGCCGGCACCGGCCAGCGCAAAGATCAGCATTTGAGGCAGATAACCCAGAGTGCTGCCAACAAGGAACGGCAATACCCGTATACCGGAGGCTCCAGCCAGGAGGTTTGTAAGCAGGTTGCTGCCCACCGGCAGCAACCGGATCAGCATAATCTTTAACAGCGGATCCAGGGCAATGGTGCGGTCAAAGGCCGTCATCCGGCGTTCGAACCGCTTAAGCAGGGTGGGTCTGAGCAAAAATCTGGCGGTGTAAAAACAAGCCGCCGCTCCCAGGGTGGTGACCAGGGTGGAGAAGATCGTCCCCGTGGAAAAGCCCATGGCAAAACCAAACACGAACGCAAGCAATTGCCTGGGGGCTCCGAGCCCGGAATACACAGCACCACCCGTAGCAATCAACACAACACCCATCACGCCATGACTGTGAAGGTAACTGGCAAGATGTTTCTGGTCGGCCAGGAGGTCAAGCCAGCCCTGGCTGATAGCCAGCGCACCGGTGACTGCCAGAAACAGAAATGAAAGTGGCTTAAGCCAGCTTTTCATATCAGGACTGGCCTGCGTCATGGGGTTCACTTATACGAATAACCGGCATGCGCCGTATCAGCCACATCACGCCCATCAGGTCAACGATGCCTACCCAGGCCCGGTTCCAGGCAGAGTATTTGGAAATTCCCTGCTCGCGATGCCGGTGATTCACCTCAACCACGTCTACCAGGCCACCCGTTGCCTTAACCAGCGCCGGGATAAAACGGTGGCCATGATTGAACCATGGCAATTTCAGGAAGGTTTCCCGGGGCAGCACTTTCAGACCACAACCCGTGTCCGGAACGCCGTCATGCAGCAAGGCATTCCGTACCCGATTCGCCAGCCGCGACTGAAAACATTTCCAGGGAGTATCCTTTCGGTTTTTGCGGTAACCGGCGATACAGAAATCATCGGCACCGATGGTTTCCGCCCGCCGTAACATCGCGGGAATATCGGCTGGATCATTCTGACCATCGCCATCGATGGTGACAATCAAGTCTCCACGGGCATACCTCACACCGGTTTTTACCGCACAGCTCTGACCGGCATTCCGTTCATGCCGAATCGTCTGAATCGGGCATTCGAGGGATTTCGCCGTAGCAAGCGCCATGGCAAGGGTCTGGTCGCTACTGCCATCATCCACTATGACGATTTCAAACCGGGGATACTCGTTCAAAGCCGAGTGAATCTCGGTAATCAGTTTGCCAATGCTGTCTTCCTCGTTCATCACCGGAATAACAACGGATAAAGATGTTTCTGAAGCCATAAAGACGCCACCTTGAGCGAATCCCTTTTCCTTACGGGTTCGATGTCCATTTTTGATTCGCAAGAGTGTGGCTCAGAGAGCTTAAGGAACCCTTAAGACCGCAATAAAAACCTCACGACCATCCGGGAGCGTCGTGAAAAAGGTTAGCGAGTTTCGAGAAAATACAGGGAGTAAATCAGAGAGGGGCAAGTAGAACCGGTTGTTCCGGTTCTACTTGCCAATGCAGAAACTGCTGAAGATCTTGCCAAGTAAGTCGTCCGGGGTCAGGTGCCCGGTGATTTCGCCCAGCGCATCCTGTGCTGCCCGCAGGTCCTCTGCCAGCAGTTCGCCGGCACCGTAGCCTTCGAGCTGACTTTGTCCTTGCAACAGTGATTGCCGGGCTCGCTCCAGCGCATCGAGATGACGACGGCGTGCAAGGAAGCCACCCTCGGTGGTACTGGCAAAGCCCATGCACTGTTTCAGATGATCCCGCAGGGTTTCCAGGCCTTCGGCAGATTTGGCGGCAAGCCGGATGACCGGCGCTGACTGATGCGGTTCGGCAGTGATTCCAACGGTTTCACCGGAAAGGTCTACCTTGTTGCGTATCACGGTAACCGGTGCTCTGGCAGGCAGCTGATCAATAAAGTCAGGCCAGATTTCGTGAGGTTCGGTTTTATCGGTCGTGGTCGCATCCACCATGAGCAGGATCCGGTCCGCCTGACGAATTTCATCCCAGGCCCGGGAAATTCCGATCTGTTCCACCTCGTCGGGGCTGTCCCGCAGGCCCGCAGTGTCGATGATGTGCAGGGGCATACCATCAATGTGGATATGTTCCCGCAAGACATCCCGGGTCGTCCCCTCTATGGCTGTCACGATAGCTGCTTCGCGGCCAGCGAGGGCATTCAGGAGACTGGATTTACCAGCATTGGGTCGCCCGCCAATAACCACTTTCATACCGTCACGCAGAATGGTGCCCTGCTGCGCTTCGGCCAGAATGGTGTTAAGGCGGTTCAGCAGTTCTTGCAGATCCCCCGCGACCTTGCCATCCGCCAGAAAGTCGATCTCTTCCTCCGGAAAATCGATGGCGGCTTCGACGTAAATGCGCAAGTGGGTCACCGCGTCGACCAGATCGTCAATGCGGCGCGAGAATACTCCCTGCATCGAGCGTACAGCGCAGCGTGCGGCCTGCTCTGAACTACTCTCAATCAGATCTGCAATGGCCTCTGCCTGGGCGAGATCCAGTTTGTCATTCAGAAAGGCGCGTTCGGAAAACTCACCAGGCCGCGCCAGGCGGGCGCCGCGACGGCAGACTTCCCGTAACAATAAATCGAGAATAACCGTTCCACCATGGCCCTGTAGTTCAAACACATCCTCCCCGGTAAAAGAATGGGGATTCGGGAAAAACAGGCCAATACCCTCATCGATCAGTCCACCATCGCTTCCTAGAAATGGACCATAGTGGGCATACCTGGGCCGGGGCTCGAATCCCAGTATCTGACTGGCAATTTCAGTGGCCAACGGACCGGAGACGCGAACAATCCCCACACCGGCCTGGCCGGGCGCCGTAGCTATTGCTGCAATGGTGTCAGAACTCTGGTTCATCTCGGTTCCCTCAGTCTGAAACAACAAAGGCTCCATGAAGGAGCCTTTGTCTGGGTCGGGTCGGCTGCCGTGGTTATTGCTTCTTGGCTGCCGTCTCTGCTTCGATCTTGCGGGTAATGTACCACTGCTGACTGATCGACAGGATATTGTTCACCAGCCAGTACAGGACCAGACCTGCCGGGAACCACAGGAAGAACACGGTGAATACCAGTGGCATCATCTTCATGATCTTCGCCTGCATGGGATCCGGCGGTGTCGGGTTCAGGTGCATCTGCAGGAACATGCTGGCGCCCATCAGGATCGGCAGGATGAAGTACGGATCCATCTGGGACAGATCGTTAATCCACAGCATGAACGGGGCATGACGGAGCTGAACACTCTCGAACAGTACCCAGTACAGGGAAATAAACACCGGCATCTGAACCAGAATCGGCAAACAGCCACCCAGCGGATTGATTTTTTCGCGCTTGTACAGGCCCATCATTTCCTGGGACATGCGCTGGCGATCATCGCCATACAGTTCTTTCAGCCGGGTTAACTGGGGCGCTACCGCCCGCATTTTGGCCATGGACTTGTAGCTGGTTGCCGACAAGTGGAAGAAGACCGCTTTCACCAGAACGGTCAGCAGGATGATGGAAACACCCCAATTGGCGACGATGCCGTGGAACCACTGAAGGATGTAGAACAGTGGCAGAGAGATAAAGAACAGCCAGCCGAAATCAACGGTGCGATCCAGGTTTGGTGCTATGTTTTCCAGGCGATCGATGATTTTCGGGCCAACGTAGGCGTTGGCTCCGACTTCAACTGTTTCGCCTGGTGCAACGCTGGTGGCTGGATAAACAAAGCCCATCACGTTCAGCGAGCCACGGGTTGTGGTCTGGAACTGGGCCGGCTGGTCACGTTCGGGAATCCAGGCGGTCAGAAAATAGTGCTGAAGGAATGCCAGCCAGCCATTAGTAACGGATTGGTTGACGGGCGCTTCTTCCAGGTCACTGAAATCGAATTTTTCGTAAGGGTCCTCGGGGGAACTCATGACCATGCCCAGGAACGCCTTGATACCCATACTGGTCTGGGCGGTCGGATCCGGGGCCTGATCGCGAACGATTTTGCCGGTAAAGTTGGCTTTCCATTCCTGTCCGGACTGGTTTTCGATCAGGTAGCGAACGCCTATTTCATAGCTGTCGCGCGCGAACTGGTACCGCTTGACGATCTTGACCCCGTTGTCAGTGGTGTAGGTCAGATCAACGTTCAGCTGGTCCTGGCCATCGGATAACTCGTAGTTTTCCGCTGATACTTGATAAACCGGTGCACTGGCATTTTTGCGGCTATCGGGGCCGTCACGACCAATCAGACCACTTTCCAGAACGTATGTCCGGCTTTCGGTATTGGTCAGCAGTCGCAGGGAATCGTTGCTGTTCAGGGATTCATCGTAATTGAGCAGGGAACTCTTGACGAGGTTACCGCTTACCCGGTCAATGGTCAGATCGAGTACATCGGTGCGAACGGTGATGAACTGGTTTTCAACTGCGGCGCCGTTGGTGGTTGATGCAACAACGGTGTCACTGCCTTCCGGGGTAGCGAACTCTTCATCGGTAGCCTGATTCTGGTTGCTTTCCGGGAGCACCATGGAATCCGTACCACTCGCCGTTTGAGAAGCAGAGGCTTCAGTCACCTGGGCGGTTTGTGGTTGTTGATGATAGTCCTCATTCCAGGCAAGCACCATCAGATAACTGACAATAGCCAGGCCGGCAAATAATACGATGCGTTGAATATCCATAGAGTTACTGTCTGGTCTGGGTTGTGGGATGGGAATGATCTTCCTGAACGCAGGTAGTCACGGAGTCAGCGCATCCGGATTGTGCCGTGCCTGGTACCGGATCATAACCGCCTTCGGCCCAGGGATGACACCTTAAAAGCCGTCGAATTGAGAGAAAAATTCCTTTTAGCGCGCCATGGTGGCCAATGGCTTCAACAGCGTATTGCGAACAGGTGGGATAATGGCGGCAGTGACTGCCCATCAGAGGACTGATTGCGTACTGATAGAAGCGGATGGGCAGGAGCAAGAGTTGGCGCATTAACCCGTTCCTCTACTGGCATGCTCTGGTGTCGATGCTCGGGATTGGCTGTGCTTTTTTTTCAGCCGGCGCCAAAGATCATTAAGCGAATCGCAGATGACCTGGTTATCCAGGCTTGCTAGCCCCTGTCTTCCGAGTACCACAATGTCCAGAGCCGGGAGTTCCGTCTGATGTCTGAAGGTCTCTCGAACCCGGCGTTTGATCCGGTTCCTCTGAACGGCCAGTTTCAGATTCTTTTTGGAGAAAATCAGACCGACCCTGGCATGACCGAGATTATTCGGTGTTGCCAGGATCAGGAAATTCCGGTGCGGAACTTTCAGCTGTACGTCATCGAAGACTTTGCCGTAATCAGCCGGTCGTAGCAGACGGTGTGATTTCGGAAAGTTCAAAGCCTTCATGAGGCGACCAGCAAGTTACGCAGACAGACGTGCGCGACCTTTGGCACGACGACGGGAAATAACCTTGCGGCCGTTGGCTGTTGCCATACGGGCACGGAAACCGTGTACGCGCTTACGCTTCAGGACGCTTGGTTGAAACGTTCTTTTCATGGTGATGATCTCACAATTCGTCAGTTGGTAATTCAGTAATTGGCCGGAAAATATACAGCCAAAACAGGAGCGGCATTCTATGCAAATACCGGGGGGAATTCAACGGTTATTGCTAGGGGCTTATGCTGATGGCTGGTTCATCGGGGTTAAGCGGCTCAGTAATTACATTAATAGGTCTTTTTAGAATTCTTTTAAAGATTACTTATTACTGTTATTAGGGAGGGCGTTTTCTGTGGATAAGCGAATAAAAATAAAGAAAGTCAGCGGATTACGGCGTTGATAAGGATTCTGATAAAGCGGGATGAGCCCTGTGGAAGAATGCATGACCAAATGTGGGTAAGTCGGGTTTGGAGAATCGAGGCGAGTTATCCACCTGTTCGACCTGTGCTTTCACACAGGGTTAACCGCAAGGTGTACACACAGGGTTGTGGGTAACTTATGTGGAAAGAAATTTCTGTACACAAGGTTGTAGGTAAGTTTGTAAGAAACTGAAAAATATAGTTTAAAATTTCCACAGGCTGTTCATGAAAAGTCTTTTACTCTTTCACTGGAGGAGTCGGCAGGTTAGAATCCGGGGTTCTATCTTGAGACTGGAAATTGCGTTATCTGGTCTGGGACATTTCTGGGTTATCAGGGAGCTGACTGTCGTGCCGAACAGTATGTGGCATCAATGTCTTGAAGTACTCCGGGACGAGTTTCCCGCACAACAGTTCAATACCTGGCTAAGACCCCTCCAGTCTGATCAGCAGGAGGGTCTACTGATGCTGTTTGCGCCTAACCGGTTTGTGATGGATTGGGTAAATGAAAAATATCTCAGGCGGATAGAAGAAGTATTGAAGGACCTGAACGGTGGACAGGCTCCTCGGGTAAACATGAAAGTCGGGTCTGCTCCCCGGGAAAGTGAGCCAGTCAAACGGTCTCAGGCGCCTTTGAAGGTCAATGGGGATGTTCAGGAAGAAACCGGCAGGCGAGTGACCGAAGAAGAACGGGGCATCGCCGTTTCGGTGGGCGGGGGCTCAGCGGTAAGAGCCAAGTCCGCGAGTGAACGCCGCGAGGTGCAGGTTGAAGGTGACATCAAACATCAGAGTTTCCTGAATGAAGGCTTCACGTTTGACACCTTTGTCGAAGGTAAGTCGAACCAGCTGGCACGTGCTGCTTCAATGCAGGTGGCGGAAAATCCTGGTGGAGCCTACAACCCGCTTTTTCTGTACGGTGGCGTGGGGCTGGGTAAGACTCACCTGATGCATGCGATCGGTAATGAAATTGTGCGTCGGAATCCTCGGGCTAAAGTGGCGTATCTTCGCTCGGAGCGGTTCGTTGCCGATATGGTCAAGGCGTTGCAGCTGAATGCGATTAATGAATTCAAACGCTATTATCGTTCGGTGGATGCACTGCTGATTGATGACATTCAGTTCTTTGCACGTAAAGAGCGTTCCCAGGAGGAGTTTTTCCACACATTTAACGCTCTGTTGGAAGGTGGGCAGCAGGTGATTGTAACCTGTGACCGGTTTCCGAAAGAAATCGTAGATATGGAAGAGCGACTCAAATCCCGCTTTGGTTGGGGATTGACGGTGATGGTGGAACCGCCGGAGCTGGAAACGCGAGTCGCAATTCTGATGAAGAAGGCCGAACAGGTAAACGTGAAACTCAGTAGCGAAGCCGCCTTTTTTATTGCGCAAAAAATCCGGTCGAATGTCCGGGAGCTAGAAGGGGCGCTGCGTTTGGTGATAGCGAATGCTCACTTCACTGGCTCTGAGATTACCCCTCCCTTCATCAGGGAAAGCCTGAAAGATCTGCTGGCGCTGCATGAGAAACAGGTGAGTATTGACAATATCCAGCGCACGGTGGCCGAGTACTACAAGATCAAGGTGGCGGATTTGCTGTCCAAGAGACGGACCCGGACCGTTACCCGACCGCGTCAGGTGGCCATGTCGCTGTCCAAGGAGCTGACCAATCACAGTCTGCCCGAAATCGGCGATGCCTTTGGTGGCCGCGATCACACGACCGTGTTGCATGCCTGTAAAAAAATCGTGGAGCTACAGGAAACTGATCCTGGTATCCGCGAAGATTATCAGAACTTTATGAGACTGCTGACCACCTGATGCCGGGTGTTAGCGAATAACATTCACCCTTCCAACATAAAAGAAAGCTGAGTGCCATGAAACTGACGATCAGCCGTGAATCCCTGCTTACCCCGTTGCAAAGCATTGCCGGGGTGGTGGAAAAGAAACAGACCATGCCGGTGCTCTCCAACGTATTGCTGGTGGCAGAAGATAATACCCTGACACTGACCGGCACCAATATGGAAGTGGAGCTTGTTGGCCGGGTTACACCGGTGCATGTGGATCAGCCCGGACGAATTACCGTACCGGCACGAAAGTTGTCCGATATCTGCCGGGCACTGGGTGATGAAGCGCCGATCGAGCTGGCCCTCGAAGGCGATCGTTTGCACCTGCGTTGCGGTGCCAGTCACTTCACGCTGTCGACCCTGCCGGCGGAGCATTTTCCGAATGTGGAAGATGAGGATGAGAGCTTCCGTCTGGAGCTGCCTCAGAAAGAACTGGGCAGGATGCTTGATGCCACGGCGTTTGCCATGGCCCAGCAGGATGTACGTTATTACCTCAACGGTTTGTTACTGGAGGTGGACAAGGACCATGTCCGGACAGTAGCTACGGATGGCCACCGTCTGGCGATGGCGCATCTCGAATTGCCGACGGGGTGTCCGGACTTGCGGCAGGTGATTGTGCCGCGTAAAGGTGTGCTGGAATTGGCGCGGCTGCTCGATGATGTGGAAACTCCGGTAACGCTCGTTATCGGTGATAACCATCTGCGGGCGACGGTTGGGGCCTACACCTTTACCTCCAAGCTGATTGAAGGCAAGTTCCCTGATTACAACCGGGTTGTTCCCCGCGGTGGGGACAAAGTCGTGCTGGCAGATCGGGCGACGCTGAAAAACACCTTGCAGCGGGCCGGGATTCTTTCGCATGAAAACATCCGGGGTGTCCGTCTGAACCTGGCAACAAATGAGCTGCAGGTGTTTGCCAACAACCCGGATCAGGAACAGGCCGAAGACGCGCTGCCTGTGGATTATCAGGGCGAATCCCTCCAGATTGGTTTTAATGTAGGCTACCTGGTCGACGTGATGAATGCGCTGGAGGAGGATCAGGTTAAGATTACCCTGTCCAATCCGAACAGCAGTGCGTTGATCGAAGCACAGAATGATAACCGTTGCCTCTACGTCGTTATGCCGATGAGGTTATAGGAGGAGAATGATGGGCACCGTTTCGAATGGAATCAAAGGCGCGTTCAGGGTCGGGCAAACGCTCTCTGTACTGGGGCGCACCGGTGTCAGTTGGGTGCGGGGCGATCGGCCCGCTACCCCTCGGCTCTTGCGGCAGACATTTGAGTCTTTGGGTGCGACTTACATAAAGCTGGGGCAGTTTATTGCCAGCTCCCCTACCTTTTTCCCGAAAGAATATGTCGAGGAATTCCAGTTTTGCCTGGATAAGACGCCAAACCTCCCTTTCGGTGTGATCAAGAAAATCATCCGGGACGAGCTGGATCAGCCTCTGGAAGAGGTGTTCTCGGATATTGATCCGGTCGCGTTGGCTTCTGCGTCCATTGCCCAGGTGCATGCTGCGCGGTTGGTGACTGGCGAAGAAGTGGTTATCAAGGTGCAGAAGCCGGGCGTGGAAAACATCCTGCTGACGGATCTCAATTTCCTCTATCTGTCTGCGAGGATTGTGGAGACTCTGGCGCCAAAGCTGTCGTGGACGTCGATGTCGGGGATCGTCGAGGAAATCCAGCGCACCATGATGGAGGAGTGCGACTTCATCAAGGAGGCAAACAACCTTAAGGTGTTCAGGTCGTTTCTGAACGATACCCACAATGAGGACGCCACCGTCCCGAAAGTGTACGAGCATTGCAGCACCCGTCGCGTCCTGACCATGGAACGTTTTTATGGTGTGTCGCTGACGGATCTGGAAAGTATTCGGGGATATGCTCGTGACCCGGAACGAACGTTAATTACCGCAATGAATACCTGGTTTTCCAGCCTCACCCAGTGTGAATTTTTCCACGCGGATGTGCATGCGGGAAACCTGATGGTGTTGAAGGACGGACGTGTTGGTTTCATCGATTTTGGAATCGTTGGCCGCATCAAGCCGGATACCTGGCAGGCGGTGAGTGATTTCATATCGGCTGTCATGGTCGGTAACTTTGACGGTATGGCGGATGCAATGATCCGGATCGGGGTGACCCGACAGACCGTTAGGGTTGACGAGTTGGCCGGAGATTTACGCCGCTTATACCAGCAAATGGATAAGATGGTGCCGGACGAGGTGCCCTATGAGGCTGACCAGGCAGAGGATGATGTGAATCATATCCTGATGGATATGGTGAAAATTGGAGAAAGCCACGGACTTCATTTCCCCCGGGAATTTGCGTTGTTGTTGAAGCAGTTTCTTTATTTCGATCGCTACGTGCACATTCTCGCACCGGAAATGGATGTGTTTATGGATGAGCGTTTAAACATGCTTCATTGAGGCTGTCGCCTTCAGAGCCTGGCTTTTGTACACTAAGGCAGCGTTACGCGAGTGGGTAACGCTGCCTTTTTTATGGACGCACCGAATTTCCCCTGCCGCTTCCGAGTTGTCCGATTTATGGCGCTTGTAAAACTTCAGACCGAGCACTTCCGGAACCTGTCTTCGTCGCCAGTCAGCTTTTCGCCGTCTTTCAATCTCCTGTACGGAGAAAATGGCAGTGGAAAAACAAGCGTACTTGAGGCGATTGGTTACCTTGGGCTTGGACGTTCGTTTCGTGTGAGTCGCCATCAGGCAGTGGTTAGTCACGGGCAACAGCGTCTTACGGTTTTCGGTGGCCTTGACCGAGGTGCGGATGCGGAACCAGGCGATGAGGATAAAGGTGTCGTTCATCGTTTGGGTATCGCCAGAGACATTGGCCACAAGGAAACAACGTTGAGAGTCGATGGCGAAGGTGTCCGAAACCTCTCGTCCCTGGCTATGCATCTGCCGGTTTCTGTGATTGATCCTGGCGTGTTCGACATTGTCGCAGGCGGCCCGGGTAAACGTCGTCAGTTTCTCGATTGGGCAGTGTTCCACGTGGAACCTTCGTTCGCATCGGTGTGGCAGCAGTGTCAGAGAGTCACATCGCAGCGGAATCAAACGCTGAGAAATGGTAGACTAGACGAAGCGCTTTTAAGGGTCTGGGATACTCAGTACGCGACCCTTAGTGACCGCATCAGCGAAGCAAGAAGGGCAACATTCGAACGCTTCAAGGACGCGTTTGAGGCGCTGGTACGGGAAGTTGATGTAGGCTGGACCCAGGGATTGAAACTGGAGTTTTATCCCGGTTGGGACACGAGTCAGTCATTGGTCGATATACTGTCCAGCCACCGGGACCAGGAACGGAAAATGGGGCATACCTTGTATGGCCCCAACCGAGCGGACATCAGGTTGAAATATCAGGGGCGTCCCGTAGCGGAGACGTTTTCCAGAGGTCAGCAGAAAACTCTTGTTATCCTGATGAAAATTGCCCAAGGCATGATTCTGAGCGAGCTGGGCAAGCAGGTGACGTTTTTGCTCGATGATATTAATGCCGAGCTCGACGTGGGGCACAGGAGCATGCTCGCGCGAAAGTTACAGGCATTACGATGTCAGGTGTTTATTACCTCCATTGAGGCCCCGGAACCCGAGGTGCTCTGGCCGGAGAGTGATGCACCGAAGTACAGAATGTTCCACGTGGAACATGGAAAATTGACGGAAGAATAAAGCCGGCCTAAGCCGACCTGAGTTCGCCCACGGTGGGTTCAGGCATGCCACCGGTACACCTTTCAGGAGTCTTTAATGAGCGAATCGAACTATAATTCCTCCAGTATCAAAGTCTTAAAAGGACTTGATGCGGTGCGAAAGCGCCCTGGCATGTATATCGGTGACACCGATGACGGCACTGGTTTGCACCATATGGTCTTTGAGTTGGTGGATAACTCCATCGATGAGGCTCTGGCAGGCCACTGTTCCGAAATCGGGGTAATTATCCATCCGGACGAATCGGTTACCGTAAAGGACAACGGTCGTGGTATTCCGGTCGACCTGCATCAAGAGGAAGGTGTCTCCGCCGCAGAGGTCATCATGACTGTTCTTCATGCGGGTGGTAAGTTTGACGATAACTCCTACAAGGTGTCGGGTGGTCTGCACGGCGTCGGGGTGTCCGTGGTGAATGCCCTCTCCTCTACCCTGACCCTGACCATCCGCCGTGATGGCAAGGTGTATGAGCAAAGCTATACCCACGGTGTACCCAACGCACCGCTATCAGCTGTCGGTGAAACCGATGCCTCTGGCACGAAGGTACACTTTATTCCTTCGCCTGAGACCTTTACTCACATCGAGTTTCATTACGATATTCTTGCCAAACGGCTGCGTGAGCTGGCCTTCCTCAATAGCGGCGTTCGTATCCGTTTGACCGATGAGCGCAGTGGAAAGGAAGAAGTGTTCGAGTACGAGGGCGGTCTGCGTGCTTTCGTAGAGCACCTCAATACCAACAAGACGCCTATCAACCGTGTTTTCCACTTCAATAACGAGCGGGAAGACGGAATGTCTGTAGAAGTGTCGATGCAGTGGAACGACGCGTTTCAGGAAAATATCTATTGTTTCACCAATAACATTCCACAACGGGATGGTGGTACACACCTCGCCGGTTTCCGGGCCGCGCTGACCCGGTCCCTGAACAACTACATTGAGCATGAAGGCCTTGGCAAGAAAGCCAAGGTAAGCACCTCTGGGGACGATGCGCGGGAAGGTCTGACTGCTATCATCAGCGTCAAGGTTCCGGACCCCAAGTTTTCGTCACAGACCAAGGACAAACTGGTTTCTTCAGAGGTTAAGACCGCAGTTGAGCAGGAGCTTTACCAGAGTTTTGCCGAGTACCTCCAGGAACAGCCGAATGAGGCCAAACTGATCGTCAACAAGATGATCGAAGCGGCCCGGGCCCGTGAAGCGGCGCGTAAGGCGCGAGACATGACCCGTCGTAAGGGTGCTCTGGATATAGCAGGCTTGCCCGGAAAACTGGCGGACTGCCAGGAAAAAGACCCCGCCCTTTCCGAATTGTTCATTGTGGAGGGTGACTCGGCCGGTGGTAGTGCCAAACAGGGCCGGGACCGGAAGACCCAGGCTATCCTGCCATTGAAAGGTAAGATTCTTAACGTCGAAAAAGCCCGTTTCGATAAAATGCTGTCTTCTGCTGAAGTCGGAACGCTGATTACTGCGCTGGGTTGCGGCATTGGTCGGGAGGAGTTCAATCCGGACAAGCTCCGTTATCACTCACTTATTATCATGACCGATGCGGACGTGGACGGCTCGCATATCCGGACTCTCCTGCTGACCTTTTTGTTCCGTCAGATGCGGGAAATTATCGAACGCGGTCACGTGTTCATCGCCATGCCCCCGCTTTACAAGGTTAAACGTGGCAAACAGGAACAGTACCTGAAGGATGAGAAGGCTAAGGAAGCCTACCTGACTCAGACCGCTCTGGAAGGAGCGCAGCTCTTCGTAAATCCGGACGCACCGGCGATCAAGGACTCGGCACTGGAAACCATGGTCAAGGATTACCAGGCGGTGATGGCCATGATTGACCGTCTGTCCCGCGCATACCCTGCCAAGGTTCTTGAGCAGATGCTGCACAACGTTACCCTCAAGTCGGAAGATTTGAAGGACGAGGCTTCTGTTGCGCGCTGGGCTGGTCGTCTTGGCGATGATCTGAGCCTCGATACCCGTACCGGAACCAAGTACACCTTCTCGGTTACCAAGGATCCGGAGCGGGATTTGTTCCTGCCAAAGGTCACCATCTATGTTCATGGCATTCCCCACGAGCATGTGTTCAACCATGAATTTTTCGAATCCTCCTCCTATGCGGCGATTGCCCGTATGGGTGAGACCCTGGAAGGCCTGGTTGAAGAAGGTGCCTACATTCAGCGTGGTGAGCGAAAGCAGGCGATACTGTCTTTCGAAGGCGCACTGGAATGGCTGATGAAGGAGGCGCAGCGTGGTCTTAATATCCAGCGCTACAAGGGGCTGGGTGAAATGAACCCGGAACAGCTTTGGGAAACTACCATGGATCCGGAGACCCGTCGGATGATGAAAGTAACCATCGAAGATGCGTTTGCCGCTGACCAGATCTTCACCACCCTGATGGGTGATGACGTTGAACCACGTCGTGATTTCATCCAGACCAACGCCTTGCAGGTAACCAATCTGGACATATAAATCGTCCTGTTTTCAGCTATAAAAAAAACGGCGAGGATTCTGACATCCTCGCCGTTTTTTTGTGTCCGGCATTTACCTGTCCAAACTACTCACGTCCGCCAACAGGAGAGATGGCTTTCACTCACCCGTGGCCGACCCGGAAGAGGATTTCTTTTTCTCTTTCTCGGCGAGATGGGGCGCCATCACTTCTTCCAGGGTATAACCAGTGAGCCGCCGTATTGTGCGCCACAGATAATAGAAGATCAGCATCATCATAATCATCGAGGGAATGGCAATCATCGGGTAGCTGACCAGTGTCATCCGGCCAAGCTCCTCATTGAAGGCCTGGGTACCGGATGGGCTGGTTACAATCCAGCGGGCAATCACGTAGTTCATAATGGAAGAGAACAGGAAGGTACCTGCGAAAAAGTAGCTGGCTTTCAGCAAGCGCTCCTCGAACTCAGCCACACGGCCTTCTTTTTCAAGGGACTGCTGAATCTTCTGTACGTCCAGAACGGACGGGTTATAGAGCAGTGTTCTCACCAGCGGGTATCTGGTGCGTGTTGATACCAGTACCGCGAGACCAATCACTGCAGGTACCGCTGCCTCTTTGACCGCAAGCCAGCCAGCGTCCAGTTCAAAAAGGCCAATGCCGCCCGTGAGTCCGACGCTGATCAGACCGAGCACGGCAATGAAGTTCTTCTTGTGATAACGAATCAGTTCGAACAGCCCCCAGCCCAGGGGAAAGGCCAAGCCAATTATGAGAGCGTTAACGTTCCCAAGGTACTCATCCCCACTGAATTTCATCAGGATTACTGAGGGAATAATGATACTGACCAGCAGGTCGACCCAGGGTCTTGGTTTGTGGTCGGGTGTGGTGGAGTTGCTCGGTGAGGTCATAGATCAGCCTGGTTAATATAACTGCGACAAGTCGCTGGGCACTGCCGGTGAAAGGTTTCGGCCAGTATACGACAAATACGGATGGTTCCGAAGGCGTTCGGAATCACCACTGATGGTGCGCCTTCGTTCTCGCGCATCCTTGATTCGACAGAATGAGCAACGGTTGGTTCACCGTTACACACTGGAGCGCCAGTCACCGGTATAACAGGCAAAAAAAAGCCGGGCTCAGAAGGCCCGGCTCTTATACCTGAACTATCCGGCTTTAAGCACCGGCCTCTTTCAGGCTCTCTTCCACAATCGCAAGGCCTTCTTCCAATACGGCATCTTCGATCGTCACGGGCATGAGGAAACGCAAAGTGTTTCCGTACATACCGCAACTCAGCAGAATCAGCCCCTTCTCCTTGGCTTTCTTGGTGACTGCCGCTGCCAGCTCTGGCTTGGGTTCGTGGCTGTCCTTGCTTCCAACCAGTTCGAACGCGGCCATCGGGCCCAGGTTACGCACGTTATCCACATGCTCGAACTGCTCCTGCCACTGGTTGAAGCGCTGTTTGAGCTTCTCACCCAGACGCTGGGCCTTGCCAAGGATATCCTCTTCCTTGAACACATCGAATACAGCCAGCGCCGCCGCACAGGCGGTCGGGCTACCGGTGTAGGTGCCGCCCAGGGAGTTGGGACCGGACGCATCCATGTGCTTGTCGGTGCCGACAATGGCAGAGATCGGCATACCGTCGGCCATACTCTTGGCCATGGTCATCATGTCCGGTTCAACACCACTGTGCTCAATCGCAAACATCTTGCCTGTCCGGCCAAAGCCGCTCTGGACTTCATCGGCGATCATCAGGATGCCGTTTTCGTCACAGATCTTGCGGATTTCCTTCAGGAAGCTCGCGGGTGCAGCGTAGAAACCACCCTCACCCAGCACCGGCTCAATGACAATCGCAGCGGTGTCTTTACCCGGTGAGTCGGCTTTCATCGCCATCTTCAGGCCGCGCAGAGCTTCTTCTTCGCTTACGCCGTGGTAAGGGACCGGATAGGGCGCACGATACACGGTGCCCGGCATGGGGCCGAAATCGGTCTGGTAGGGAGCGGCCTTGCCGTTCATGGCCATGGTGTAGAGAGTACGGCCGTGGTAGCCACCGTCAAAACAGATGACATTGCTGCGACCGGTAGCGGCCCGGGCGATCTTGATCGCGTTTTCCAGCGCCTCGGCGCCAGAGTTGGCGAGCATCACCTTGGCATGTCCGCGCACCGGGACCACGCCGCTGAGTTTCTCGGCCAGCTTCACATAGCCCTCATAGGGCATAACGGTCTGGCAGGTGTGCATCAGTTTGTCCAACTGCGCCTTAACGGCTTCAACCACTTTCGGGTGCCGATGGCCAATATTCAGCACGCCAATACCACCAGCGAAGTCGATCATGCGCTTGCCGTCAGCGTCCCACAGTTCTGCGTTGGTAGCGTGATCGGCAAACTGTTCATTTGGGCTTGCCGCGCCAGCAGCGACATAGCGTTCTTTTAGTGCCTGCAATTCTTTATTGCTCACTTTGGCATTCTCCCAGGGGTCAGGTTCTGAAATTTCACCAATACAGTGTAGGGAGTACCGTCAAAGGACACAAACCTACTAATGTAGCCGCCTACCGGATAGCTATGCCGGCTCGTCCCGAAACTGGAGTCTGGCCAACCGCTGGTAAAGTTTGTTGTGGCTCATCAGTTCGTCATGGCTACCCACTGCCAGCAGCCGTCCCTGGTCCAGAACGGCTATCCGGTCGGCGTCTCTGACCGTCGCCAGCCGATGGGCAATGACCAGTGTCGTCCGGCTAGCGGTCAACGCAGGCATCGCCTCCTGAATCAGGTGCTCGCTCTCGGCATCCAGGGCGCTTGTGGCCTCGTCCAGCAGTAAAATGGGAGCATCCGCTAACAGGGCACGGGCAATGGCCATTCGTTGCTTCTGGCCGCCTGAGAGCCCCAGGCCGGCGTCACCCAGCAGTGTTTCATAACCCTGGGGTAGCGACTGGATGAACTCATGGGCATGGGCAATACGGGCTGCCTGTTCGACTTCCTCCTGACTGGCCTCCGGCCTGGCATAACGGATGTTATCCGCCACCGATCCATGAAAAAGAGCGGGATTCTGTGGCACCAGGGCAAAACATCGCCTCAGGTCCTCCAGCGCCATTTTTGCAGTGTCCAGATCGTCAATCAGAATCCGTCCGCTGTCGGGTTGGTAAAAATGCAGCAGCAGATCGAACAGAGTGGATTTCCCCGCACCGGAAGGCCCGACCAGAGCCAGTGTCTCACCCGCCCGGATGGACAGTGAGAGATCGGACAGTGCCGGTGATTCTGTTCGCCCGGGGTAACAGAAGGTCAGGTGATCAATGGTAATGGCGCCGTCGACCTGTTCCGGGGCTGCCTGAACTCCCGGAGCGCCGACAGGTCGGGCAAACGCCGGTTCGGTTTGCAGCAGTTCAAATAGCCGGGCGGCAGAACCCGCTGCCCGCTGCAGTTCGCCAATAACCTCACTGATCGCCCCTGCAGCGACGCCGACCAGCAGGCTGTAAAACACGAAAGCCGCCAGCTCACCGGGTGAGATTCGACCGTGAATGACATCCAGCCCGCCAATCCAGAGCACAATACCGACGGCGCCCATCACCAGCGAGATCGCCAGCGTCGTCAGCCAGGCACGCTGTCGGATCCGGTCCCGGGCAATATCAAAAGCCTTTTCGGATACGTTGGCGAAAAAACGCCGGTCATGGGGCTGGTGATTGAACGCCTGCAGCGTTTTTATCTGGGTCAGGTTTTCACCCACGTAGCTGCCGACATCCGCGACACGGTCCTGGCTCAGCCGCGACAGTTGCCGTACCCGACGGCCGAAAAACAGGATGGGGGCGATCACCAGGGGGAAGCCCAGCATGATGATACTGGCCAGTTTGGCATTGGTGACAAACAGCAGAATCAGACCACCCACCAACATGAGGGTATTCCGCAAGGCAATGGAAACGGTCGAGCCGATCACTGATTGCAGCACAGTGGTGTCGGAGGTAAACCGGGACTGTATCTCCAGGGCCCGGTTCTGCTCGAAGAAACCGGGGTGCAGGTCAATCAGATGGTTAAAGACCTTCTTCCGAATGTCTGCGACCACCCGCTCACCAATCCATGAGACCAGGTAAAAGCGGGCAAAGGAACCGAATGCGAGCCCGATCACCAGCACAAAAAACAGTCCGATCGCCCGGGCCAGCATAGCGGGCGATTCCGTGGCCAGGCCCTGGTCCACCAGGATCCGTAATCCCTGCCCAAGCCCAAGCGTAATCCCGGCGGTAATAACCAGCGCCACCATGGCACCGGCGACCGCCTTGCGGTACGGACTGATAAACTCAATGACCAGCTTCAGGGCCTGACGATGACGCGTATTAATGATCTGCCTCCGTTGATGGGCGTAAATCCGCGTGAATTGAGGAATACCTTATTGCTGTACACTTGAGGGCTGTTGATAAAATTCCCGGGCCCGCCTTCATCATACGGTCCATGCTTTTGATTTGCCCTGTTATCCAAGGAAATTTCCGTGCGCGCCTACGCCGACAACGATTACCCCGCCAACCATAAGACCAACTGGAAGGTGATTGCCGGGCTCTGGCCCTACCTCGCCGAATTCCGCGGCCGGGTTGCGTTCGCCCTTTGCCTTCTGGTGCTGGCGAAACTCGCCACCGTGGCGACGCCGGTCGCGCTCAAATACATCGTCGACTATCTCGACCAGAATCGCGGCGGAGAGATATTGCTTTGGATTCCGGTGTTGCTCGTTGTCGCCTACGGCCTGTTGCGTTTCGGCGCCACCCTGTTCAGCGAGCTTCGGGACGCAGTCTTTGCCAGGGTGGCGGAGCGGGCCATGCGCCGCGTCTCGCTTCGGGTATTTCGGCATCTGCACAATCGTGAGCTGGCCTTCCATCTGGATCGCAAGACCGGCGGCCTGGCCCGGGATATCGAGCGCGGTACCAACGGCATCAGTTTCCTGCTGCGGTTCACACTGTTCAATATAGTCCCCACCCTGCTGGAAATTCTGATGGTGGCGGGCATCCTGTTCGTCGTGTTCAACGCCGGGTATGTTCTGGCAATACTGGTGGCGGTGGTGGTTTACGTCCTGTTTTCCATCAAGGTAACGGAATGGCGGACCCGGTACGTGCGCGAGGCCAATGCCCGGGATAATCAGTCCAATTCCCGGGCGGTGGACAGCCTGCTCAACTATGAAACCGTAAAGTACTTTAACAATGAAGCCTTTGAGGCGGATCTGTACGACCGCGACCTGCAGGACTGGGAGAAGGCACGGTTGAAAAACCGCTTGTCCCTGGCGGCGCTGAACACGGGCCAGGCACTGATCATCGGGCTGGCGCTGATCGTGATCATGGCGATGGCGGTGCGCGAAGTCGCCAGCGGCGCGATTACCCTGGGTGATTTCACCATGATCAACGCCTATCTGATCCAGTTATTCATTCCACTGAACGCCCTGGGCTTTGTCTACCGGGAAACCCGCCAGGCACTGGTGAATGTCGAGCGGCTGTTTGGCCTGCTGGGAGACAAACCGGATATCGAGGACGCCCCAGAGGCGAAACCACTGACGATAACCAGCGGTGAGGTGGCGTTTGAGCATGTGCATTTTGCCTATCGCCCGGATCGTCCGATCCTGAAGGATGTGGACTTCCGCATTCCCGCCGGCCATACGGTGGCTGTGGTAGGCGCCAGTGGGGCCGGCAAGTCGACACTGGCCAGACTGTTTTTCCGGTTCTTTGATGTCGACGACGGCCGCATCACGATTGATGGTCAGGATACCCGGAACGTCACCCAGGACAGCCTGCGCTCAGCGATCGGTGTGGTGCCCCAGGACACCGTGCTTTTCAATGACACCCTGTACCGCAATCTGGCCTATGGCTGGCCGGACGCCACCGAAGCGGAAGTCCATCAGGCTGCCCGCATGGCCCACCTGGAAGACTTTATCCACAGCCTCCCGGACGGATACGAAACCCGGGTGGGCGAACGGGGCCTGAAACTGTCCGGTGGTGAAAAGCAACGGGTCGCTATTGCCCGGGTGATTCTGAAAAACCCGCCGTTGCTGATCCTGGATGAAGCAACCTCGTCCCTGGATTCTCTGTCCGAGCAGGCCATTCTCGGCGCTTTGAAAGAAGTCAGTCGTCAACGCACCACGCTGGTCATAGCACATCGGTTGTCCACCATCCGCGATGCCGACACCATCCTGGTGATGGAGGGAGGTCGCATCGTTGAAAGCGGTCACCATAATGACCTCCTCAGCCAGGCTGGCCACTACGCCCGGTTATGGGAACAGCAGCACCACGGCGGAGAGGGTGGAGGCAGTGAGCCAGGCACTACGGCTGACTGAGCCGCTGCGCAAGGCCCGATGCACGCAGTACCTGCTGATGGACACTGTCCCGGAACACGCTGGCGTCGCCGGTAATCAGACTGAACCAGTTCCTGGCCCGGGTAATGCCGGTATAGACCAGTTCCCGGGTCATTACCGGGCTGAGTCGATCCGGTAACACCAGGCAGGTGTGGTTGAATTCGGAGCCCTGGGATTTGTGTACCGTCATGGCGTACACGGTTTCCAGCTGCTGCAGCCGGCTTGGTGAAATCCAGCGAATACCGTCCGTGCCGTCTGCAGCGGGAAACGCCACGCGCAATGTGTCTTTGGGATCACCCTGGTCGTTGAGGTCCCAGGGGACACTCAGGGTGATGCCGATATCTCCGTTCATCAGTCCCAGATTGTAGTCGTTGCCGGTCACCAGTACCGGACGCCCGGCGTACCAGCCCTCAGCACGGGGAATTCGTTTTTCCGCCAGCAGCTGCCGTGCCACCCGATCGTTGATGCCCTCAACACCCCAGGGCCCCTTGCGCAGGGCACACAGAATCTGGAAGTCGGAGAAGGCGGCCAGTACCTGACTGGCCAGTCTGTCCCAGTCCTCCCGTAGGCTGTCTGCACCGAGTTTATGGCTGTTCAACAGGTCGAGATAGTGCTGGTAGCCCACCGGTGGCGGCAGAGGCTTGTCATTGGCGCTGCGGCCCTGCCCCTGATGACGGAAGGCTTCCGGTGTGCCGGAGACGGCGTGGGAACAGATCAGCGCCAGGGTGTCTTCCTGGCGCGGTTTCGGAGACTGGCCATTAAGCCAGATGACATCCTCAAACTGACCTTCCCGACAGGCCTGCAGAATTCCGGAATCCAGCGTGTCGGTATTGACGGCCTCAGCCAATGTGCGAATGCCGCTTTCATCGCCAAAACGGTAACTCTTACGGAGCATGGCGACCGCCTGGTCCAGACGTTGTCCCTCGGCATCACAAAGGCTTTCGGGCAAGGAATGTCCTGTCATTTGTGCCAGCCAATCTGCCGTCTCTTGCGTGTAATGGGCGTCGGCTGCTCGCTGGCAAAGCTCGCCCAGTACCGCCCCGGCGTCCACCGAGGCGAGCTGGTCCTTGTCCCCCAGAAGAATGAGTTGGGCAGTGGCCGGCAACGCATCGAACACCGATGCCATCAGGTCTACGTCTACCATGGACGCCTCATCGATCACCAGAATATCCACCAGCAACGGATTATCCCGGTTGTGGCGGAAGCGACGGGTGTCGGGCCGGCTACCGAGCAGTCTGTGCAGGGTGGTCACCCGGGTAGGGATATCCTCAAGGGTGACGTTGCCCGGTAAGCGCTCCAGTGGCAGCCGGCTGACCGCGCCACCTATGGATTCATTCAGGCGGGCAGCGGCCTTGCCCGTAGGCGCGGCCAGCCGGATCCGGTATTTCCGCCCACCGCGCTGTCCGGATTCACCGGTCATGGCCTGGAGTGCGGCGAGCAGATTAACCACCGTGGTGGTCTTGCCAGTGCCCGGCCCGCCAGTGATCACCGCAAACCGGTTGCGGGCGGCCAGGGCGCAGGCAAGTTGCTGGTAATCCACCTCGGTATGGACGCCAAAGAGTACGTTCAGGGCCTGGCGTAGTGTCGCTGCTGCCTCGGATCCGGCATCTGTCAGCGGTGATGCCAACGCCAGTCGGGTTTGAATGCCGTCCGCAATTTGCTGCTCGTAACGCCAGAATCGACGCAGATAAAGTCGCGTTTCATTCAATACGAGTGGCGATGTAAGTGAGCCATCACTTACGGCCAGAGTATTGTTTAACAGGGCTAGACAATCGTCCAGACTGCTTCGGGCCAGGATTTCGTCCGGTTGCGGACAGGGTGTTTCGCCGGTTTCCTCCCGGCCTGCGGCGGGGGCCCCGTCGTCTGGCGGCAGGGACAGTGTGGTCCCGGCATCGTTCAGCAGGTTCGCCAGATCGATACACACATGGCCCCGGCCGACCTGGTGGGAAACCAGGGCGGCGAGCAGCACGACCAGGGGATGGGGTGCTTCACCCTGCTCTTCTGACAGCGTGCGGATCAGCCGGGCAAAGCCCACATCCAGCGGGCGGATCCATTCCATTTGCTGCCACTGCTCGAGCAGTGTGTCGATCCCGTCCAGGCTGCTCAGTAGCTGGCGCGTATCGGGTGTCTGTTCCGGCACCGGCAGGTCATTCGGTTCATTGCCCAGCTCCAGGGAGAACTGCTCGTCAGACTGTCGGGTTTTGCTCATGCCGCGGCCTCCCCTTGTCCGGACTGGCCATTGAACATGGCATCCAGTTCCTCGATCAGTTTCCTCGGCGGCTTGTCGGTAAAGGCCCCCGCCGTCGGCGCACGATAGCCGCGGAGGAACAGGTACACGGCGCCGCCAATGTGGGTGTCGTAGTCATAGTCGGGCAATCTCGACTTCAGCAGTCGATGCAGTGCCAGCAGGTAAAGCACGTATTGCAGGTCGTACCGCTTTTCCAGGATGGCCTCGCCCATGGCCTGATCAGTGTACGCGGTGTCGTTTTCACCCAGGGTATTGGATTTGTAGTCCAGCACGTAATATTGCCCGTTGTGTTCAAACACCAGATCAATAAAGCCTTTGAGCATGCCGTTGAAGCGACCTGCTTCCGCCTGTGGCCGGTCTGCCTGATTGAGCGTATGGCTTTTTACCAGTCTGTCCATGGCCCGGGTACTGACGTTGCAGCTCTCGAACCAGAACTCCAGTTCCGGCCGCAGGGTGGTGAGCTGGGCCAGGCTCACCCGCTCCGCGGTTTCCCGCTGCAGCGGCAGAGGCTGATCGAGCAACCCCAGCAGCCACTGTTCCAGTGGTTCCACCCAGTCGCTCCAGCCCCGGGTGCTACAACGGCGAACGAGATAGTCCCTTAACAGCGGCGGGTTATCCACAACCGTGCGGAAACCCTGTTGGGTACACCACTCCAGTACTTCATGCAGGAAGGTACCGGGCCCGGCGCCTTTCGGGAAATGATGGTGATCGTGGGCCGGGGTGAGTTCCGGGGGCGCTTCCTCGGTATCCTGGGCACTTTCCTCCAGCAGGTTCTGGGTTTCCGCGTCTTCCACTTCACCACTAAACACGATTCCGGTGCCCGCCATGCCGGTGTATTCAATGGCGGAGTAACTGGCAATCCACCAGTCTTCCCTCGCCTCGCGATTGGAGACCAGTGCCGGGCCCAGGGATTCCGGTGCCGGTTCGTCGTAGCGGATATCGGAAGGCTCGGGCAAGGGTGTCACCGAGATGGCAGGCTCGCCACTGGCCAGACGGCCGAGAGATTCCGCCAGCGCCTGCTGGCCGTCCCCGGAGCTGGTCATCAGGTAGCCGAGGCCACTGAGCGACCATTGTTCGATGGCGGCGACGCCGACCCAGGTGGCAAAGCGGGCCCGGGTCAGGGCGACATAGACTTTGCGAATATCTTCACCCAGGCGTTCCCGGTCGGCCCGGGCAATATCTTCGGGCATCGGATCAAACACTGTCACCAGTCGATCGGTGTCGTCGTGGTAACGCACCCACGCCTGTTTCTCACTCTCGGCCCGGAACGAGGTACCAAAAGGCAGGAATACCAATGGGTATTCCAGACCCTTGGATTTGTGCACTGTGATCACCTGCACCAACCCGGCGTCGCTCTCCAGCCGCAGGGTACGATGCTCGTCTTCTTCGTCTGCGGCGCGCAGGATCTGGGTGAAGTGGTGAACCAGGGCGTGCTCGCCATCCAGTTGCAGGCTGTCCTGCTGCAACAGTTCGGCAATGTGAAGAATGTCGGTCAGCCGCCGTTCGCCATCGGGACGCTGCAACAGCCGTCCTGGAACGTCGAAGTCCATCAGGAAGCTGCGCAACATGGGCAGCACGCCCTGCGCCTGCCACTGCTGCTGGTAGCCCATAAAGCGTTCGATTTCCCGCTCCAGGGCGATTTCATCGGTCAGGAGCCGGTTCAGGGACTGCCAGGACTGGCCCAGTGTCGGCGTTGCCAGTGCTGCCCTAGCCAGGCCAAGCTGGCGTGGCTCGGCAAAAGCCCGGAGCCAGCACAGCACTTCCGCAGCCTCCGGTGAGGTCAGCACCGAATCCCGATCGGACAGGTAAACGCTCTTGATCTGGCGCTGGCCGAGGGCATTGCGGACGGCACTGGCCTCGTTGCGGTTGTTTACCAGAATGGCGATATCACCGGGCGTCACGGTGTTGATATCCGCAGGGTTTTCGGTCAGGGCGAAGCCAGCCTGTCCCTGCTGGCCCAGGGTCAGCAGCCGGGCAATTTCACTGGCGCAGGCTTCGGCAAGATCGGCGGTGGCAGCGCCCTTGGCCAGGCCTTTGGATTTGCCGTTCCGGTCTTCCTCTTCGCTTTCCAGCGGCCAGAATGTGAGGCTGGGCTGGACCTCCCCATTCACCGACCAGAGCCGCCTGGTACCGTTGGCGTCGACTCCCTGGAATGGCAGCGGCGAGGTGTCGCCCCGGCCAAACAGAAAGGCGCCGTCGCGACTGTAATGGTCGGCATACTGGAAAACCCGGTTAACGGCTTTGACCATGGGTTCGGCCGAGCGGAAGTTGCGGCCCAGAGTCCAGGTGCGTTCCCGGGCACCCCTGCGGGCTTTCAGGTAGGTGTAGATATCCGCGCCCCGAAACCCGTAAATGGCCTGCTTGGGGTCTCCGATCATCAGCATGCAGGTGTGCGGGTCGTTGTCCGCCACCCGGTAGACGCGGTTGAAGATCCGGTACTGAATCGGGTCCGTGTCCTGGAACTCGTCGATCAGCGCCACCGGGAACTGCCGGCGTATGGTGGCTGCAAGCTGGTCACCACGGGGCCCATGCAGGGCGTCGTCGAGCCGGGTCAGCAGATCGTCGAAGCCCATTTCCGAGCGTTGCTGTTTTTCGGATTCCAGCCTTTCGGCGATCCACGCAGCGGCGTGTTTGACGATGTCGGATTTCGCGCTGGGCAGGTTCTGGCTGAAGGCGACCAGTTCGGCAATGGCGTCAAAGGCCGGATGCGCCGGTGCCGGGTCTTCGCCCTTGAGTTTGGTGGGCAGCACTTCCGGCGTCTGGTTCTGGAAGCCTGCCTTGTCCATGCCCTCCGGATACAGGGCATCGGAAGCCGTCCATTCCAGCAGGGTGTCCCAGGCCGCGACCATGGTTTTCTTGCTGCCGCCATGGAGACGTTTGCTTTTATGCAGGCTGTCCAGGAGTTCCAGGACTTCCTGCTTCCAGTCGCCCCAGGGATACTGTTTAAGCTCCCGGGCCAGATTCAGGCGCTGTTTTTGAGTCGCTTCAATGGCTTCTTTTACATCACCTGCCGGTGTTCCGAGGCTATCGGCGTCCGGAATCAGGTTGCGGACGGATTTGCGCAGGTCGCCCGGGGTCTTCCAGTGGTCCAGGGCTTCGTCCATCAGTGCCCCTGGCAATGGATAGATAAACGTGCGCCAGTAATCCCGGACCACGTCATCCAGCAAATTACTCTGATCCGTTTCCAGGGTCAGTTTAAACAGGCTACCACTGTCGAAGGCATGCTCACTGAGCATGCGATTGCACCAGGCGTGGATGGTGGAGACCGCCGCTTCATCCATCCATTCGGCGGCCAGCAACAGCTTCTTGCGGCACTCGGGCCAGGTAGCCGGGTCCGGGTAACTTTCGTCCCGCAACTGATGGATCAGTGCGGTTTCCGGCGAGGGCCCGGTACTGTCAGCGGCGTCCGAGAACACCTCAGCTGCCTGGGTCAGCCGCGTGCGGATCCGATCACGCAACTCCTTGGTGGCCGCGTCGGTAAATGTCACCACCAGCAGGTTCGGAGGTAACAAGCCCCGGGCCAGCGGGCTGGCTTCCGGTTGCTGGTGCCCCAGCACCAGGCGTACATACAGGATGGCAATGGTGAAGGTCTTGCCGGTGCCGGCACTGGCCTCAATCAGGTTGCTGCCATGCAGGGGCAGGGTTAAAGGGTCGAGGTTCGGGTTGCGATTGGTCATCTCGTTACTCATGACTGGCCCTCGATCTGTCCGGCTGCGGATTTACCCTGTTCGGCTTCCCACAGGGGGACATAGAGTTCATGCAGCAGGGCCTCAAATTCACCACTGGCCAGCAGTGCTTCGGCTGTCTCGTAAGCGCCACGCAGATAGCCGGTATCCCGTTCAAGGGCGTTGCCGTAGGCCTGCTCCGCGTCACTGATAGCGCGCTCGTGATCGCCCAGGTATTTCTTGCTCTGGTAAAAGCTGTAAATCCAGGCAAAACCCGCTTCACACTGCAGTGGCAGGGCGCGTGTGGTGGCTGCCATCCAACGTGCCAGAATCGCATCCAGATGGGCCCGCGCCTGATCCGGGGGCAGCGGCGCGAAACGGAATTTCCTGCCCTCCTCCTTGCCCAGGATCAGGGTTTCAAAGGGCTGCCCGGTGAGCTGGCCGGCCAGGTGAATCACCCAGTCCCGCACCAGATTGGCATAGCGCGGCCGTTTGCCGCTGGTGGACCCCGACAGCAGGCTGGCGCTGGCAATCACCAGTCGGCACCGCTCGCCGGCCGCATTGGACCGCAGGCCGTCAATCAGATCCACCACCTCGACCGAACCGGTGTGATTGACGAACCGGTAGTCAAAGGTCAGGGGCTCAGCCCGGACTTCAGGCCAGTCCCTCACGGCATCCCGGTAACGTTGAAAAAGGTCCGGCAGCCGGCCCGCCAGTTCGGTCCTCAACCGGTGTTCGGTCACACCCATGCCAAGATCGCCGCGGCGGGCCATCCGGTCCAGTGTGTTCTCCAGGCGGTCATACAGTTCTTCTTCCGACCCGGCTTTCAGCAGACCATCCTGAATCAGCTCGTTATCCAGACGCCAGCGATCCAGGCCATTCAGGTCAAAGTTCTCGTTGTCGGTATCGTCGTCTTCCACCGCTTCAAATCGGACCTGCAACCGTCGCTGATAGAAAGTATCGATGGGTTTTTTCAGGAACTGGGCCAGATCGTTGAGTGTGATGGGCTCCTCTGGCTCCTGGTAAGACAGGGGCACCTGCTCCCGATCCGCCAGCTCGCTGCTGTGGGCCAGGCGCCACTCGCGCTCATAGGTGTACAGGTTGCGTCCCTGCAAAATCTCAGTCAGTGGCTTCGGCAGGCTGCCCCCACCCTCCTGCAAGCCATTGGCACGGGGAAAGTACTCCCGGCTGAACGGCTGTAATGGGTGTTGAGTGGTCAGGGCCCGGGTCATCGGTGATTCGGGGTTTTCGGGCAACTGCCACAGGCCGTCGAGATGATCCTGGAGCTGGCCGACCAGCACGGATGGCGGTCGCTCGGAATCGTCCCGGATGCTGCGACCGACCCAACTGATGTAAAGCTGTTCCCGGGCCGACAGCAGGGCCTCGAGGAACAGGTAACGGTCGTCCTCCCGGCGGGAACGGTCGCCCGGGCGATAATCCTCGGCCATCAGGTCGAAGTCCACCGGGGGTCGTGATCGGGGATAGTCGCCGTCGTTCATACCCAGCAGGCAGACCTTGCGGAAGGGTATGGCACGCATCGGCATCAGCGTCGCGAAGTTTACCTTGCCGGCGAGGAAGCGCTGGTTGAGGCCGCCCTCGTCGAGCCCTTCCAGCAACACGTCCTTGACGATATTCAGGGGCAAGGGCTGGGTGCTCAGACCGGCGGCCAGGGCGTCGTCCAGCCACTGTTCCAGCTGACGGCGGAAGCGGTTCAGCAACAGCAGATCAGTGCCTTCGACCTTGTCGAAAAACCGCTCCAGCATGGAGGAAAACAGGGTCTCCCATTCCGCGGGTGTCCGCGGCGTCTGCAATTCCAGCCAGAGGCCTTCCAGTCTGAGAATAAAGTCATTCAGCCTGCCGGCAAGACTGGCCTGCAACCCGCCGATTTCGCCATAGGGTTCGATCCCGGCCCAGGGCTCGTCATCACCCATGCCGTAGCCCAGCAACATGGATCTCAGGCCAGCCTGCCAGGTATTGCGGTCCAGATTCGACGGCAACGCCAGGCTTTCCCGGTGTCGGCCGTGGAGGCCCCAGCGGATGTTGGCGCCCTCAACCCAGCGCCGGGCCAGGGGAATCTCATCTTCGGTGATACCAAAGCGGTCCCGGATACCGGGGACTTCCAGCAGGCTGATGATCTCGCTTACCGCGAACCGGCTGCGCGGCAGGGACATCAGGGTTTCCAGCGCGATCAGGACCGGCTCGTGATGGCGCTGGCCCTGGTCCGAGATAGTAAACGGAATGTGGCGCTTGCGACCGGGCTGGTAGCGCCCGAATACGGCCTGAATGTGCGGTGCATAGACGTTGATGTCCGGCACCATGACGATGACATCCCGGGGCCGCAGGGACGGATCGGCGTTAAAGGCAGCCAGTAGTTGATCGTGCAGGATTTCCACCTCCCGCTGGGGGCTGTGGGCGTCGTGAAAGGCCAGGGAGTGGTCCTGTTCCAGGTCAACCTGTCGTTGCTGGTCGCGAATATCCTGCAGCGGGGTCAGGTTGTAGATGTCGTTCTGCAGCTGGTGTAGCAGGCGGGGCGTATCGTTGCCATGTTCCGAGAAGATGTCGATTTTCTGGTCCGGGGTCTGGAATCGGTCGCGGTACTCGTCCGGGTTATCGAATTCGTCCAGCAACCGGATGTAATCCCGGCCCTGTTTGCCCCAGGCGGCCAGCAGTGGATTGGCGTGCTGGTGCAGCTGGTCCGGATCGCCGATCTGCGACAGGGTTGGATGGGCCACGCCGCGCTTGCGCTCGGCCTTCAGCAGTTCCCGGTCACTGATGATGTCGGCCCAGTAGAACTGACAGGGGTTATGCACACAAAGCACCACCTGACTGAACCGGCTGAGCACATACAATGCCTCGAGTGCCTGGCGCGGCAGGGACGACACCCCGAACACCACAATGCGCCTGGGCAGCCGGGCGCGGTTGGCCGGCGCGGCCAGGGCTTGTCCGACTTGCATGAACCGGGTATGGATCTGTGACCGGCTGGTGTGAGCCTCGGTGCCTACATCTTGCACCAGACGCCGCCACAGCACTGGCTGCCAGCGGCGTTCTTCATCCAGCGGTTTCTCTTCGTTGCGTGCGGTGATCAGCACATCCCGGCCCTGCTCCCAGGCACTGAGCCAGTCGGCCCGGAACACCTGGTACTGGTCAAACAGGTCCGCCACCTTCTCGGCCAGCTGAAAATCCCTCAGATCCGGATCGGTGCCGTCCAGAAACCGGGCCAGGGGGGTAAAGACCTCATCCTGACCAACCAGCTCCGGCAACAGCCGGTACAGTCGCCACACCAGCCGGCGCTTGTCGAAGGGTGACTGTTCCGGAACATCGCCCTCGGGTAACACGGCGCGGTAGGCCTGCCAGATAAAACGGGCGGGAAACAGAAAATCCATGCCGGCGGCTATACCCAGTCCACCGGTGTCACCATCATCTGAGCGCTTCTCGGCCAGTGCCAGTTTCAGCCATTGGGCAATGCCGTTGCTCTGGACCAGAAAGGTTTCGCTTTCCAGCGGCGGCATCGGTGTCTGCTGGCAGATGAAGACCACCGCCCTGCGCAGGTCTTCCAGATGATTGGCGTGTATGGCGTGGAAGCCGGGTTCAATGGCGGAATAGTCGGCCATGGAGTTCCTTGTCGCGTGATAAGTTCATTCCCGATCCGTCAGGTTACCGTAACTGGTAACAAAATCGGACCGTTTACACCGAGAAAGGGTGTGTGAGATCACTTTAAGGAAGTGGTGCGACAAATGCTGTCGATTCAGGGCCGACGATGGCCGGAGATGAGGACGCAGGTGTCAGAGGCCTGGGCTGGCCTCGGCGACCTGGAGCGACTGTTTCTCAGAAGGGAACGCGCATTGGCTCTGAACTCGTATCGGGCATACCGATCATCTCGTCGGTGCCGGTGGGAGGCAGCACATCGACATGCTCAACGTGAAGGTCGTGGAACACTTCCCGTGTGGCACAGGCGCCTGAAAACATCAGTACGTGGTCGTTTTCGTCAGTGAGAATATAGCCTGAGCCATCGATGTAGAAACGTGCCATGTAATAGCGCCCCTCCATGGAAACGATTTCCAGCAGGGTAACGGTGTCGTGCTTCCTTGCTTTCAGCTTTCTGAGCGTCATGTGCATCGGGAATCTTCCTCGCGTTGGGTGTCGTAAGTATTTCTACGTGCAACGCCATTCTTCAGGTCATTTTTTGAGCGATATTAATAAAGTCGATTTAACTCGGGCAGCGCAGCTCGCTGAGCTGGACGATCCCTACGATCTCCTGGCTTTGAGACTTCTGTTTCGGGCGCTTGGTGAGGTTCTCGAAAACGAACGATCCGATCGCACGGTGGTATTCCCTGACCCCCGTCGTCGGGCCCTGATGGAACTGATCTGGCCGGAAAGGGGGCGCTAACGGAATCCATGGGCCCGGGGTCCCCGTATTGTCTAAAATATAATCAGGAGGGCCGGTTCATGGTTTCCAATGTTGCAAAAAGCTGGGCATTACCGATGTCTTTGACAGGCAGTCTCTTGGCCGCCTTATTGTTGCTCTGGCCGATGCAGCCGCTTGCCGATGAAAGTGATCAGGACATCAGGGAAGCGATCCTCATGCAGATTGAGGCGTTCGCCAACAATGAACCTGAGGCAGCCTGGGCGTTTGCGTCTGAAGGCATCAAGCAACGTTTCGGCTCTTCTGACGTGTTTCTTGATATGGTGAGGCAGGCCTACCCCGCCGTTCACCAGGCCACGGCCATCGAGTTTGATGAGCGGGTGCCCCACGGCACGTTTGATATCCAGGTGGTGAAATTGCAGGGACCTGAAGGCAAACGCTGGGATGCTTACTACCGAATGGTGTTGGTGGAGGGGGCGTGGAAGATCGCGGGTGTTCAGCTGTACCCTTCAGACGTGGGCATCTGAGCCCGTCACACCAGGTGACGGCCTCCGTCCAGTGGCAGCGTTCGCCCTGTGATGTAAGGATTATCGAGCAGGAACCACAGTGTCTTTACCGCCACCTCCTCACCCGGTTCTATCCCCAGCAGTGATTTCTTCAGTGTCTTTGCCCGATAGGCATGACCGTCGCTCCCATTGAACATGATCAGCGAAGGCGCAATGCTGTTAACCTTGACCCGTGGGGCGAGTAATCGGGAAAACGAGAGAGTGAGGTTTGCCAGAGCTGCCTTACTGGCGGCGTAGGCAATGTGCTTCGCGCTGCCTTTTTCGACCACGTAGTCGGTCATATGGATAATGTCGGTCGGGGTGTCGCTGTTTTCCAGTAATGCCCGGAAGGCCAGATTCAGGCGATACGGGGTCATGGCATGAATTTGCATCATCGCATCCATTACTTCGGTCGGATCGGCGCCGTCGGTTTCTGGCATCCAGTCCGAGGCATTGTGAATAATAGCTCTCAGACGATCGGTTTTTCCGGTGAGCGTTTTGATAAACGCATCGATCCCTTCATTCGTGGAAAAATCCGCATGGATGCACTGGGCGCCCGCTTTCTGCAGCGCGTCAACCGCCGGCCGATAGGTGCGATAGGTAACGATAACGGGTTGGCTTTGTTCCAGACAGGCTTTGGCAAAGGCCAGGCCAATACGCTGTCCGCCGCCGGTAATCAAGATGGGTGCCGTCATGACATTCTCCTGTAATCGAGCCATTCGATACGTTGTCGCAGCCTGCTCGGGTCATTTGCGACAGGCCACTCTCTGAATCAGACGCGAGGAAGGACAGCCCAGGCCATGGCCACACGGACTCCAATGCACAGGCAGCCGGGTACAGCGGATCTTGAAAATCCGCTCTATTACCTTGAGAACATGGAGACGGTTGTCGGCTGGGTGCTGAATCACCACGCGGATTTGCTGACCGGGTCGGAACACCGCTGGTTGAAATCCTTCCTGAACCTGTCTGTCCCGGCACGGGCCTTGTTAACCCGGATGGTGATGCGGTCCGGCGAGCTTTTCCGTTCCGACAAGCTGAGCTATCCGGAATTGACGGTGCCTGAGTCAGAAGCGCTTGATGAGCTTATTGCCGACGACTGGCTGGATGCCCGCCCGCTGCTTCCCCTGGACCAGCTGTTCCGCCTGTACACACTCGGTGAGCTGCGGCCGGTCTTCGCAGAGGCTTGTAAGGAACAGGAATTGCCCCGGACCCTGCCCAAGGCGCGAATGCTTGAGGCATTACAGCCGCGGTTTTCCGATTCGCGTCCACTCGCCGACTGGCTCGGCGAAGCGGGGCCTCCGGTTGTTCGGCTCAACCACATGGCCCTATTTGACCGGATTCGCCTGATGTTCTTCGGCAATCTGCGCCAGAACTGGTCTGATTTCGTTCTGGTGGAGCTGGGCCACCAGCGCTACGAACCGGTCACCTTCTCAACAGACTCACGGGCCTTTGACAAGCGTCAGGATGTGGATTGTTACCTGGCCATGCACCAGTGCCGTGAATGGCTGGATGAGGGGGTGCCTGCTCGTCAGGTGTGGCCCGAGGTGCCGCCCCCTGCTGATAACCCCTGGCTCACCAGCCGCCGGGATCGGCTCTTGCTGGAGCTTGGCCGGCAGGCGGAACGGCAAGGTGAGCGTGAACTTGCATTGGAAGCGCTTGCAGCCAGTGGTCATCGGGAGGCGCGCCTGAAACAGCTTCGGCTGCTGGAACGGATGAAAAGGTTCAGGGTAGCCTGGGCCATTGCCGCCGACTGGCAGACCGGGCAGCTGAGCGATGCCGAAGCCCAGGGTCTGGCGCGGATATTGAAACGACTGGCCCCGAAAGTGAATGAGACCTCTCCGCCAGTGCCGACACCGACCGCTATCAGGGAATTTACCCTGACGCTGCCGCAGCCTTTGCAGGGCTCGGTGGAGTTCGCGGTACAGCAACACTTGTGGCGGGACGACGCACCGGTGTTCTATGTGGAGAACACACTGATCAACGGGTTGTTCGGGTTACTGTGTTGGCAGACCGTTTTTGAGGCCATCCCCGGTGCCTTTTTTCACCCCTTCCATGTTGGTCCCGCCGACCTGACCCGTGAGGATTTTGTGGACCGGCGCCGGGCATCGTTCGACCGGTGCTTTGCACACCTTGAAGACGGCAGTTATCGACAGCGAATCCTGGACAACTTCGCCGCCAAACAGGGCATTGCCAATCCGTTTGTAGTCTGGCCGGTGATCAACGAGGATCTCCTGGTGCTGGCTCTGGACTGTATTTCGCCGGCCCACCTCCGGACCCTGTTTCAGCGTTTATTGCTCAATCTGAAGGAACACCGCAGTGGCTTTCCGGATCTGATCCAGTTTCATCCTGATCACCGGGAAAGTGACGCGCGTTACGAGATGATTGAAGTGAAAGGCCCGGGGGACCGACTGCAGGACCACCAGACTCGCTGGCTCGGGTTCTTCGCCAGCGAGGGTATCCCGGCGAGCGTCTGTTATGTGCGTTGGCAGACGAGCGGAGATCCTGAATGAAGGTTGCTGTTCGCACGCTGTGTGAGTTCACCGCCCGGCGCGGTGATCTGGACTTTCGCTATACGCCAGCGCCCAGCTCCGAGGAGGGCATTGCCGGGCATCAGGCGATTCAGTCCCGGCGTGGTTATGGCTACAAAAGCGAGTATTTACTTACCGGAGAGTGCCTGGGAATAAAGCTTTCCGGGCGAGCCGATGTCTATAATCCACATCGTGGCCGGCTGGAAGAAATCAAGACCCACCGGGGAGATCTGTCCCGTATTCGGGGGCATCAGCGTGCCCTCCACCGGGCCCAGTTACGGGCCTATGGAGCCCTGCTCTGCCGTCAGGAAAATCTGAAGACTCTGGAGCTGGCGCTGGTCTACTATGACACCGGCAAAGACAGGGAAACGCCGGTGACAGAGACCGCCACGGCCGGGGAACTCTGGCAGGAACTTGAAGTCCTGTGCAAGCAGTTCAGGGCCTGGGCGGAGCAGGAAGAGCACCACCGGGAACTGCGAGATGCCCGGCTGTCCGGTCTGCGTTTTCCGTTTTCGGACTTTCGACCGCGGCAACGTCAGCTGGCAGAAACCGTGTACAAGAATTCGGTGAAATCCGGCACCTTGTTGCTGGAGGCGCCCACCGGTCTGGGCAAAACCCTGGGTACCCTGTTTCCGGCCCTGATGGCGCTGCCCGCTGCCCGCCAGGATCGACTGTATTACCTCACCTGCCGCAATACCGCACGGCAGTTGGCCGTGGATGCGATCAGACGCCTGCGCGCGGCCCAGCGCACGCCCGAATTCTGGCCCTTGCGAACCCTGGAACTGGTATCGAAGGACGATGCCTGTGAGCACCCGAACAAGGCCTGCCATGGGGAATCCTGTCCACTGGCGAAAGGGTTCTTTGACCGCTTGCCGGACGCGCGCGCGGAAGCGGTTCAGGCGGGCGCTACCCTGACTCAGGAGGTGCTGTCGAAGATCGCCTTGGGCCACGAAATCTGTCCGTACTTTCTGGCCCAGGAGATGGCGCGCTGGTGCGATGTGGTGATTGGCGATGTGAACCGGATGTTTGACCAGTCTGCCCTGCTCCACGGTCTGATCCGGCAGAACCAGTGGCGTGCGGCAGTGATGGTGGACGAAGCCCACAACCTGGTGGACCGGGGCCGGGGTATGTATTCCGTTCGCCTCGACCAGCAGCGGTTGCTGCGGATCCGGAAAACCGCGCCCAAGGTCCTGAAGCTGCATCTGGATCGTATGGCCCGGGCCTGGCAGGGCGTGATCCGGGACCAGTCGGACGCCGGCGACGCACCGGCGTTCCTCGACAGTCTGCCGTCTGCCGTGACTGGCAGTCTGCTGGGGCTGGTCTCTGGCCTGACCGATTTTCTGGCCGAGAACCCACCCGATCTCGCGCTGCAGGAACTGTTGTTTGAATCGGTAGCGTTCATGAAGCTGGCGGATTCGTTCGGGGACCATTCCCTGTGCGAGTTCCGGCGCGAAGGCCGGGGCCGCGCAAGCCTCACCATCCAGAATCTGGTGCCGGCGGACTTCCTGCGGGAACGGTTTGAGGCGGCCAGTTCGGTGCTGCTGTTTTCTGCCACTCTTAGCCCCGGTGTCTATTACCGGGATCTGTTGGGCCTGCCCGAAGGCAGCCGGTTTACTTCATTGCCGAGCCCGTTCACGGCAGATCAGTTACAGGTGAACTTTACGCCCCGGATCAGTACCCGGCAGGCCCACCGGCAGGCCTCGGCGCAGCCCATTGCCCAGCTGATTGCGCAGCAGTTCCGGGAGCGACCAGGCCATTACCTGGCGTTTTTCAGTAGCTTCAAATATCTGAACGATGTGAGCGAGGCGCTCGCCGTGGGGGCGCCGGATGTCCCGCAACGGGCCCAGCATCCGGGTATGAGTCCGCAGCAGCGTACGGATTTCCTTGCAGGCTTTCGGGAAGCGTCCGGCAGCGTTGCCTTTGCGGTGCTGGGCGGGGTGTTCAGTGAAGGCATCGACCTGCCGGGCGACCAGCTGATCGGTGCGTTTGTTGCCACCCTTGGCCTGCCACCGTTTGATCCCTGGCACGAGATTCTCAAGGATCGGCTGCAGCAGCGATTTGGTGCCGGGTATGATTACACCTATCTGATTCCCGGACTGCAGAAAGTGGCCCAGGCGGCGGGCCGGGTGATCCGGACACCGGAGGATGAAGGCGTGATCTGGCTGATTGATGATCGCTTCCTGAGACCACCGGTGCGGAATCTGCTCCCCGGCTGGTGGTTTCAGGAGCAGCCGATTTAAAAAGCTCTCCGAAGAGAGCTTTTTGTGATTAACCGAAGTGGAAGAATGCCAGCTTGTTGCCGTCCGGATCCTTCACGTATGCTCCGTAGAACTGGTCAGGGATGCGTTGCCCCGGTTCGCCATCGCAGGTTGCGCCAAGCTCAATAGCCTTACGGTAGTGCGCATCGACCGCTTCTTTTGGGCCAGGGTGAATTGCCAGCATGTTGCCATTCCCCGGATGATTGGGTTCCCCATTGAAGGGCGTGCACACGGCGAGCATGGGGGAGCCCATGTTTTTTCCGATAAACGCGATGCGGCCCATATCCAGCAGTACCTTGGCACCCAGATCGCTCAGCAGTTCCGCATAGAACGCCTTTGCTCTTTCCATATCACTCACGCCGATAGTGACGTATCCAATCATAGTATTCTCCGCTAATGGTTATTGTAGCCAGTCAGATACGGGATTTTTCCGGCGGGGATCAGTTCTGTGTTTTTTGACCACTGACCACCACACGATTTCGACCCGCTCGTTTGGCCTCGTACAGGGACTGGTCACACACAGAAAGCAGGTTCCTTACCGTGGCCATATCATCAGACCAGCTTACCACTCCTGCACTGAGCGTGACGCTGAATGTTTCTCCCTCGTCGCTGACAAATTCTTCTGCCGCCAGGGCAGTTCTCAGGGAATCTGCGACCTGTTGCGCATCGGTTAACACGGTGTTCGGCATCAATATGATAAATTCTTCGCCACCTGTCCGGGCGATGATGTCAGATTTCCGCGTCCGTTTCCGGATCAGCTCTGCGAAGGTCTGGAGCACGGTATCGCCTGTCGGATGTCCCCATGAATCGTTGATGATCTTGAAGAAATCGATATCCAGCGATATAACCGAGAAATTACCTCCGTAGCGTTCGTTCTCTGCGGCGGATTCCTCCAGCTTGTGGAGCATATACCGACGGTTATAAAGCCCCGTTAACTCATCGGTAATCGACAAGTGCTCCAGCTCCAGTTCAAGGCGTTTCTGGTCGTCGATGTTGGTAATCACTCCATGCCAGGTAACTCTGCCGTCAGTATCTCGCTCGGGTCTGGAGATCCCCCGGACCCATTTGACACTATCGTCGACCACGACGCGGTAGTCACAGACCCACTCCCGGAGCGACTCAGCAGACAGGTTAATCGATTCGTGAACACGTCGCAGGTCGTCGGGATGCACGGTTTCAAACATCATGTTCGGGTATGCAATGGCCTGCTCGGCTGACAGCCCGTAGAGATCCTCGATTTTCCGGCTGACATAGGGAAAATGAAATTGTCCATCCGGCTCCCGCACGAAGGTGTAAATGATGCCTGGCACAGACTCGGTCAATCGCTCAAGCTGGTGTTGGCTCTGCTTCTCCCTGGTTACATCCAGATGGGTCCCCATCAACCACCGCGACTGGTCACCCTTGTCATTGCCGAGCAACATCCCCCGTGTGTGTATGTAGCGCCATTCTCCGTCTTTATGCATCAAACGGATGACGCACTCGAACTGCGATTCTTCTCCGCTCAAATAACGCTCGAGGGCTTTATTTGCGGGACCAAGATCTTCCGGGTGGCAGAGTTTTTCCCAGGTCTGGAAAGAAAGAGGTGAGAGCTCCTCCAGGGAATAACCCAGCATGCTCGCCCACCTGTCATTGTAAATGGCTTCACCGTTATCCAGATTGTATTCCCAGGTCCCGGCACCGGTACCGTCGAGAATGGCTTGCAGTCTGGTTTCCGTGGACAAAGGCATTTGTTTCCTCACCGGTGTCTTAAGCGCGATCCAGGTCAGTGTGATGGCTGCCCCAAATAAAGCCGTTTGCCCATTCCAGTGCTTCAGAAAGGGGGACCGGCCGACTGTATAGAAAGCCCTGCCCGATTTCACAACCCAGCTCAATCAGCCGGGCCTCCAGTTCAGGGGTTTCAATGCCTTCGGCAACGGTTCGGCGCTTAAAGCTGTGGGATAAACTCAGGATAGCCTGAACAATCATGCTGTCATCGCTAGCCCTCAGCATATCCTTTACGAATGATCGGTCAATTTTGATTTCCTGGGCTGGCAGTTTCCGGAAATAATTGAGAGAGGAGTAACCGGTTCCGAAATCATCCAGCGAGATATCCACACCAAGATCCCGGCATATCCTGAGATTTTCAATAACCGTCTCTGCATCATCCAGGGCGGTGGTTTCAAGAATCTCGATAATCAGTCTCGACCGAACCTCCGGCAGGCAGTCGTTGAGAGCGTCTGTTATATCCGCCCGAAACAATTCACTCAGAAAGTGAGAGGGGCTGAGATTGATGCTGACTGAGTAAGGCAGGCCCTGTTCAATAAACCCTTCGATGACCTCAACGGCAGAGTGCAGGACAAACAGACCAACCGTTCGGGCGTATTCCGTATACTCGATCTGTTCCAGAAAATGCGCCGGGCTCAACAGACCCTCTTCCGGGTGATTCCACCGGATCAAGGCTTCAAAGCCTTCCACGGCCCGGTTCCGGAAGCTTATTTTGGGCTGGTAATAAAGTTCCAGCTGGTTAGCCTCCAGCGCACCTTCGATTTGCTCCAGAACCCGGACTCGTTCCTTTCGGGTCAGATGGTTATCCAGATCAAACACCTTGTAGCTGTTCTTGCCGGACTCCTTGGCTGCATACATGGCCTGATCAGCGTGACGCAGCAAGAGATCCGTATCGACATTGTCATCGGGGTAAACTGTTACGCCCATGCTGGCAGATAAATGCAAAACAAAATGTTTGTAGCTGATGGGCAGGCGAATTATCTCGAGCAGTCGGGCATAAACCCCGGATTCTTCTACATCCCTGAGGATGGCGACAAACTCGTCACCACCAAGGCGCGCAACAACATCATGACTGCGTACCGTGGATTCCAGTCGCTGGGCAATGCTTTTCAGCACCGCATCCCCGACGGAATGGCCGTGTTCATCATTGATCTCTTTAAAGCCGTCCAGGTCAATAAAACAGACAGAAACCTTGCCGTTGCGAAGGTTCGCATCATGGAGTTCCTGCTCGAAAAGTTCTGTCAGCCGCCTGCGGTTGGGCAGACCGGTCAGGGCATCAAAATTGGCGGCTTGCTCCAGCCGTTTTTGATGGTCCCGCTTTTCCTGATACAGACGCTTGCGTTCAATAAGGTTGCCCAACGTTTGTAATAGCGGTTCCAGCTCGTTGGCCAGCCTCTTATTGTAACCGCCAAGACGATTGGCCAGTCCGATGAGCCCTATCTGCCGGTCTCCGGAAAAAACCGGAATACCGATGTAGGCATCAATGCTGGGATGGCCCGATGGCAGCCCGCCCCGCCTCGAATCATGTGCCATGTCGTGAGAAACAATAACCTCCCCCGTCATCAGGGGTTGCCCGAGTATGTTGTCCAGCCGTTCAAACAGCATTCCCCGGCGCTCAACCTGCTGATAGAGCGCCTGGGTTTCCGGGTTCCAGGCGATGTTGGTGATGGCACCGATTTTCAGATACGGTTCGCCGGATTCCCGGTGCAATACCTCACCGATAAACCCGAACTGGCTTCCGGTCAGGGACAACAGATCGTTCAGCATCTGTTCAAATGCAGCCCGTTCGCTGTTGCTGGTCAGGAAGACATTCTGGGCACGGTGAATAGCCCGGCTCATGTGGGACACCTGTACATACTCGCTGTCATGATCGGACAGGTAGGCGCGCTCGAGTTCATCCTCAATGATGCTGGCAAGATTACGAAGTACGTCCAGATCAATCTCGCCGAAGTGCCTGGGCCGATCATCAATAATGCACAGGGTGCCAATCTTGAACCCCGTTGGTTCCCGGACCGGCATGCCTGCGTAAAACCGGATATGCGGAGCACCGGTAACGAAGGGGTTTTTCCGAAACCTGGGATCTCTGGTTGCATCTTCCACGACAAAGATCTTGTCTTGCCGGATGGCATAATCACAAAAGGCGACAGAGCGTGGTGATTCGCCGAAATCGAGTCCCTGGCGCGATTTAAACCACTGGCGTTCTGCGTCCAGTATTGAGAACAGGGCAGTTTTTACCTGGTAGTACTGGCGGGCAATTCGGGTCAGGCGTTCAAAACGCTCTTCCGGGGGCGTATCGATAATGCCGAGGCGCTCCAGGGCGGCTAGTCGCTGTCTTTCAATAGCGTCGCTGGTCATTCAAATGCTCTGAACGTGGTATGTGATTGCCTTTGGCTCGCCACTATGTTGATGGTCTTGCGGACAGACCGCGGCCGGGAAAGCCGTCAATCCTGACACAGATTACAGTCTATGACCCGAACCTCGTCCAGCTGGTGGGATTTCTATGTTTCTGTCGTGCGGTTTTTGCGGGATTTGAGATCAAAAAAAACCGGGACTGCATTTGTCCCGGCTTTATTCGAGCCCTGGGTTTTGCTTCCGGGTTTTTCTATCTCTGGGCCGGCTTCGCCAGCCACTCATGTCCTTTCAGCATGCCATGCCAGTACAGGGTTGGCAGCTGTTTCGCCTTGAGCCACCACGCGGCTCGTGTGGCCTGGGTACCGTCGTTCAACCACTGGGGGAAGCTCGGTTGCAGAACGCCGCCGTAGCCAAATTCGGCGAGTACAATACGGCCGTTTTCCACCGTTAACGGGCAGGATCCGTAACCAAGGTAGGCAGCTTTCAGCGGCTCGTTTCTCAGTGTCGATAACAGATTTTCCGCGACCACCGGCGCCTGTTTGCGAACGGCCGCTGCAGTTTTGGCATTTCCGGTACCGCTGGCGTCCCCAAGGCCGAAGATATTTGCATAGTTTTTGTGGCGGAGTGTGTCGTCTTCCAGATTCAGCCACCCACCCTCGTTTGCCAGGGTGGATTCCCGGATCAGTGCCGGTGCGCGTTGAGGGGGGACGGCGTGAAGCATATCGAAGCCTGTTTCGCGGTCTTCGGTTCTGCCGTCGGCATCGGTAACCCGGAATGTGGCTTTTTGTGCAGCGCCGTTTACTGCCACCAGATTGCTCTGGAACTTCACGTCGATGCCGTAGCGATCAATGTAGGATTGCAGGGCCGGAACGTAATCCGGGACGCCGAACAACACGGCGCCAGCGTTGTGAAACTGAACATCCACGTCTTTCAGGACCTCATGCTTCAGCCAGTAGTCAGCGGACAGGTACATGGCTTTCTGGGGTGCGCCGGCACACTTGATGGGCATAGGGGGCTGACTGAACAGGGCGCGACCCTGCTTCAGTTTTTTAACCATCTCCCAGGTGTAACTGGCCATACCTTCCCGGTAGTTGGAGGTAACGCCGTTCTGGCCGAGGGCCTGCTCAAGGCCCTCAACGCCGCCCCAGTTCAGTTCAAGGCCGGGCGCCAGCACCAGAGCGTCGTACTCCAGTGCCTTGCCGTCTGCCAGAACCACCCTGTTCTGATCCTGATCCACCGACGCTGCCGGTTGCTGATACCAGGTCACGAAACGGGGCATAACCTCCGCCATCGGCTTTGACGTGACCTCGGGTCTGAAAACGCCACCACCAACCATCGTCCATCCGGGCTGGTAATGATGCTTGGTGGCGGGTTCGACGATCGCAATGTCGAGCGTGTGATCCCGCTTGTGCAGGCTCGCAGCGACTGAAATACCTGCCGCTCCGCCTCCTACAATAACCACAGTGTGAGTCTTCACCGGTGCGTTTGGTGCTGCGTCGTTCGCCATACCTTGTGCCTCTTGTCTTTGTTCTGTGCGCTTCCTGAGATATATCAAATCCTACCAAACATCCAGTTCTAACGTTAGATTATTTAGATATAACTTGCACGACGTTTCTGGATGTCTTTGTGCAGAGCGCACTTTCCTTCAGGGTGCCATCAAAATTGAGGCCAACGGATATCGGGTGTGCCATGATCAGGTAATCCCGGATGAAAGCCCCGACCTGTGCGGTAGTTTATGCCCAAGAGAGATGGTGCTCTGTCAGATACGGTTGTTCGGCGAAATCTCTGTACAACCGTTTTACTGGTATTGATGACAGCACTTGTTGGCTGCGCTTTGCCGCCCTTGGCGGAACGTCCCGAAAGTGAAGCGGTAACGCCCCGGCAAACGGTGGATACGCGGTTGGGTCGTGCGATTGCTCCCAGCGTCGGAGAACATCCGGACCTGAGTGGCATCATCATGCTCAACAATCCCTACGATGCCTTTGCGGCCCGGGCCCTGCTGGCAGAAGCCGCCGATACGTCCCTGGATATCCAGTACTATATCTGGCGTTACGATATTACCGGGAAAATACTGTTTCATACCCTTTATCGGGCGGCGGAACGAGGTGTCCGGGTTCGTCTGTTACTCGATGATAATGGCATCTCAGGACTCGATGAACCGCTGGCTGCACTGGATAGCCATACCGGTATCGAAGTTCGTCTGTTTAACCCGTTCGCAATACGAAGTCCCAAACTGCTTGGCTATCTCACTGATTTTTCGCGCCTGAACCATCGCATGCATAACAAATCATTTACGGCGGATAACCAGGCCACCATCGTCGGCGGACGCAATATCGCCGACGAGTATTTTGGTGCCGGCCATGGTGCCCTGTTTGCTGACCTTGATGTGCTTGCGATCGGACCGGTGGTGGCCGATGTTTCGAGGGATTTCGACCGGTACTGGTCCAGTGCCCTGGCCTATCCGGTCTGGCAGCTTTTACCTGAGGCAGATGAAGCTGACCTGGCGCAACTGGTGGAAGAGGTCAGCCAGCTCGACGACCACTCTGCCGCCAGCCGGTATGTCCGTGCAGTGCGGCGCTCGCAATTTCTGCAGCGATTGCTGGATCAGGAGTTAGCGTTCAGCTGGGACCCGGTAACGATGGTGAGTGATGATCCGGCCAAGGCGCAGGGCAAAGGTGTGGCAGACGGATTGCTGAGCCGGCAACTTTCCCTCGCTCTGGGGCAACCTGAAAAATCCGTGACTCTGGTATCGCCCTATTTTATTCCCACCGACTCCGGCCTCGATCTGTTCCGGAAGCTAGAACAGGCAGGCGTTGAGGTTCGTGTGCTGACCAATTCCCTCGAAGCCAATGACGTGGCGCTGGTCCATGCTGGCTATGCAAAATACCGAAAGCCGCTTTTGAAAGCTGGTGTCGAGCTGTTTGAAATGCGCAAACTGGCAGGTGAGGACTCAGTTGAGGAGGACCTGCAGTCCGGCCTTACCGGGAGCTCCTCATCAAGTCTTCATGCCAAAACGTTTGTGGTCGATGGCAAAACCCTGTTTGTCGGGTCGTTTAATTTTGATCCCCGCTCCACCCATATCAACACCGAGCTCGGATTTATCATTGAGAGCCGGAGACTGGCCACTGTTATGGAAACCCGGTTCGATGAAGAGGTGCCATTGGCCGCCTATGAACTCGTGCTGGACGAGGATGGAGGTTTGCAGTGGATCGAGCGGAACGGCGATCAGATCATCCGGTACGATCATGATCCCGGCACTGGGCCCTTGAAGCGTATGTTGCTCTTTCTGTATTCGTTGTTGCCGATAGAGTCGCTATTGTAGTGCGAGCTTAGTCTAGACTCACTAGATCGTTCTGCATCAAGGAACCAGTGCCGTGCCAACGAGAAGCTTCTGGGGTTGGGGATACGAAGAAAACGCTTATCAAAGCAGCGAGATTCAACAGCTCCAGCGATTGCTGTCCATGCAGTTTGGGGCCACTGAGGCAAGTCCACAGGCGATCCCTGATCTCGCCGATCTCAATTTGCCCGACTCCCGACTGTCGCCACCGGATTCACTGGCCGGGCTTCTGTCCAGTGATCGCCATGACCGGGCTAATCATACCTATGGCAAATCCTTTCGGGACATCGTCCGCGGCCTGAACGGAGACTTCCGCTGTGCGCCGGATCTGATTGCCCGCCCTGGTAACGAACAGGAACTTGTGGACGTGCTCAGTTTTGCCAGTGACGCCGGCGCGGCCGTGATTCCCTACGGTGGGGGGTCGAGCGTGGTCGGTGGTACCGAGCATCGCTATGACCGGGACTGGCCGGGCACCATCACCGTCGACATGGAGCGTTTCAACCGCATTACCGAGATTGATCGAACTTCCCGGGCTGCGTTTATTGAGGGAGGCATCTATGGGCCTGCGTTGGAGAATCAGTTACGTAACCAGGGGCTGACGCTGCGCCACTATCCCCAGTCTTTTGAATTCTCGACGTTGGGCGGTTGGATTGCGACCCGTTCAGGAGGGCATTTTGCCACGCTTTATACGCATATTGATGACCTGGTGGAATCGGCAAGGGTGGTCACTCCCAGCGGCACTCTGGAAAGTCGAAGACTGCCGGGTTCCGGCGCCGGCCCCTCGCCGGACCGGTTGTTTCTGGGTTCCGAAGGCACGCTCGGGTTCATCACCGGCGCCTGGATGCGGTTGCAGGACAGGCCGGTTTACAAGGCATCCCGAACGGTTCATTTCCGGTCCTTTCTGAAGGGCGCGGAGGCCGTCAGACAGTTGTCCCAGTCCGGTCTTTACCCCACCAATTGCCGTTTGATCGATGCCATGGAAGCCATGATTAACGGTATCGGAAGTGGCGGTAAACACATGCTCATCATCGGGTTTGAATCGGCTGACCACCCGGTGGACGCCGCCATGACACGGGCCATGGAGATTGTTACCGGCTGCGGTGGTGAGCCTCAGCCGGAGACACCTCGGGCTTCAGACTCGGCGCAGGCTGGCGAATGGCGACAGCAGTTCATCCGGGCGCCTTACATGCGGGATGCGCTGATTCGGCTGGGTATGGTGGCGGAAACCTTCGAAACCGCCATTACCTGGAATCAGTTTGAGGCCTTTCATGCCGGTGTTATGGAGACGGTTAATCGTGTGGTCAAGGAAACCTGTGGCAAGGCCGTTGTCACCTGCCGTTTTACCCATGTGTATCCTGACGGCCCCGCACCCTACTACACGGTGATTGCTCCGGGGCGTCCAGGCGATCAGGTCTGCCAGTGGGATGCCATCAAGGCGGCGGTCATGGAAACTCTGATCAACCTTGGCGGTACCATCACCCATCACCATGCCGTCGGTAGGGATCATCGACCGGGATACGACCGGCAACGACCGGACCTGTTTGCGCAGGTGCTGCGTTCGACCAAGAAGACGCTGGATCCGCAGGGCATGCTGAATCCGGGGGTTTTGATTGACTAGGAAAAAAACAGAATGCGGGAAAGTGGTCGGCGTGGCAGGATTCGAACCTGCGACCCCTTCGTCCCGAACGAAGTGCGCTACCAAGCTGCGCCACACGCCGATCAACGGCCGGTATTATACGGATTCGACTTGGTTTTACCAGCCCTCTGCCGCTAAAAGCGCATCGGTGAATTTGCCGAGATTGTCGTAGATCGTTACCTGAGCACCGGGAATGGGCCTGGCGTCGAGATGGCGTTCGGTATCCTCCCCGTTGCCGGTTCGCACCAGCACTGGTTGGCAGCCTGCGGCGAAGCCGGCTTCCAGGTCCTTGCGGCTGTCCCCGACCATAATGGCGCCCTTCAGGGCGTCAAGGTGGAAGTGATCACGGATCTGCGTGAGCAGGCCGGTCAGGGGCTTGCGACAGTCGCACTGGTCATTCGGATGATGGGGGCAGTAGGCGATGAAATCGATGCAGCCACCTTCTGCCTCTACCAGCTGTTCCAGCTTGTCGTGCATGGCATCGAGCTCATCGGTGTCATAGTAACCCCGGGCGATTCCCGACTGGTTCGTTGCGATGGCAATACGGTGACCGGCATTGCATAGCCGGGCCACCGCCTCGATGCTGCCGGGAATGGGGTGCCATTCATCGGCGGAGCAGATGTAGTTACCATCGTACTCGTTGATGACCCCGTCCCGGTCGAGGATGATCAGCATTGCGCTCTGGTTCCTCCTGCCTCTTTCCGCTTCAGCCTGTCGTCGGCAGCAGGGAAATGTCCGCTACCCGCAGGAACAGATTGCGCAGCCGGTTCAGCAGTGCGAGACGATTGTTCCGGATGGCGTCATCTTCGGCCATCACCATGACCTCATCGAAGAAGTTGTCCACCGGTTCCCGCAAGCTGGCCAGGGAGCGAAGTGCACTGGCGTAGTCGCCTGCTTCGAACAGCGGCAACACCTTGTCGGCCTGCTGGTTTACCTGCTCTGCCAGGGCGTGCTCGGCAGCATCCTGCAGCAGGCTGCTGTCTACTGTCTCACCAATGCTGTCGCCGCCCTGTTTGGTCAGGATGTTGGACACCCGCTTGTTGGCACCGGCCAACGCCTGGGCCTCGGGAAGCTGGCGGAAGGCTTCCACGGCCTTCACGCGGCGGTCAAAGTCCAGTGGGCGGGTCGGACGCCGGGCGTGCACAGCGAGATAAACCTCGGCGCCAATGCCCAGCTCGTCGTAATGGGCACGGAAGCGCTCGAGCATGTAATCCACCACGGTCGAAGCGGTGTTGTTCTCGGTCAGCACTGTGAAGTTCTCTTCTGCCCACTCACAGCATGTCTGCAGATCCAGCGGCAGCTCGCGTTCAATGATGATGCGCAGCACCCCCAGGGACGCACGACGCAGGGCGAACGGATCACGGGTACCCGACGGAGGCTGGTTAATGCCGAACAGACCCACCAGGGAATCCAGGCGATCGGCGATGGCGATGGCACAGCCGGTCAGCGTGGTGGGCAGATCGTCGCCGGCAAACCGGGGCATGTATTGCTCGTTCAGGGCCTTGGCGACGTCTTCAGCTTCGCCGTCGTTGGTGGCGTAATACTGGCCCATGATGCCCTGAAGATCGGTGAATTCCAGCACCATCTCAGTGACCAGGTCGGTCTTGGCGAGCATGGCGGCGCGCTCCGCCAGTGTTGGATCGCTGCCCATGGCATCGGCGATCTTGCTGGCCAGGGCGGCCACACGTACGGATTTGTCGTAGATGCTGCCCAGCTTCTCCTGGAACACGATCGGCTTGAGCTGGTCGATACGATCTTCCAGGCGGGTCTTGCGGTCGGTTTCGTAGAAGAAGGCGGCGTCCGCCAGACGTGGCCGGATTACTTTCTCATTACCTGAGATGACCTGTGACGGATCCTTGCTCTCGATGTTGGCCACGGTAATGAACAGGGGCAGCATCTCGCCATTCGCGGCGACCACGTGGAAGTATTTCTGGTGTTCCTTCATGGAAGAAATCAGCGCTTCAGCCGGCACGGCCAGGAAACGTTCTTCAAAGCGGCCCATCAGTGGCACCGGCCATTCGTTCAGGGCGGTGACTTCGTCCAGCAGATCTTCGTCGATCACCGCCTTGCCGCCGGCTTCGCTCTCGGCCAGCTCAGCCACGCCGGCACGAATCAGTTCCCGGCGCTCGGCGAAGTCAGCAATGACATAGCCTTCCTGCTTGAGCACAATTTCGTAATCGCCGGGTGTGGGAACAATCAATGCCTTCGGGCAATGGAAGCGATGGCCGCGGGTCTTGTTGCCAGGGGTCAGACCCATGATTGGCGATTCGATCACCTTGTTGCCAAACAGCAGGATCACCCAGTGCACCGGGCGGACGAACTCGGTCCGGTGTGCTCCCCAGCGCATACGCTTGGGAATAGGCAGCGCCGCCAGGGACTGCTCCACCAGTTCCGGCATCAACTCAACCGTGGGTTTGCCCTTTTCGACGGTGCGGTACACCACCCAGGCGCCCTTGTCGGTTTCCAGGGTGTCGAGCTGATCGAGGGTGATGCCCAGTGAGGTAGCGAAACCGGTCAGTGCGCGGGTCGGGTTGCCGGCGTTATCAAAGGCAGCTTTTACTGCCGGACCACGCTTTTCAACCGGCTTGTCAGGCTGCGCGTCGGCCAGATCACGCACACGAAGCGCCAGGCGACGTGGTGCGGCAAAGGCTTCCACTTTACCGAATTCGATACCGGCGTCCTCCAGGCCCTTGGTGATACCCTGGGTAAACGCATTTGACAGTGTCTTGAGTGCTTTTGGAGGCAGCTCTTCAGTGCCCAGTTCGACCAGAAAATCCTGTGTTGCCATGGTTATGCGTTCCCCTGTTCCTGCTGTGCCTTCTTCGCTTTTTTAGCTTTCTTGCCGTTGGCCTTGTCTTCGGCTGCGTCTGCCGCTGCCAGGACTTCCTTGCGCAGGGCCTCTGGTGCGAGCGGGAAGCCAAGCTTGCGGCGGCTGTCGAAGTAAGCCTGGGCGACCGCCCGGGCCAGGGTACGTACGCGCAGGATAAAACGCTGGCGCTCGGTCACTGAAATGGCGTGGCGGGCGTCCAGCAGGTTAAAGGTATGGGAGGCCTTGAGGACCTGCTCATAGGCCGGCAGGGCCAGGCCGGCTTCGATCAGTCGTGCACTCTCGCGCTCGTGGACATCGAAGCTGTGGAACATGAACTCGGTATCCGCGTGCTCGAAGTTGTAGGTGGACATCTCCACTTCCTGCTGGTGGAAAACGTCGCCGTATGTCACGACACCATCCGGGCCTTCGGTCCAAACCAGGTCGTAAACACTGTCCACACCCTGAAGGTACATGGCGATTCGCTCGAGCCCGTAGGTGAGCTCGCCGGTTACCGGATAGCACTCAATACCGCCGACCTGCTGGAAGTAGGTAAACTGGGTCACTTCCATGCCGTTCAGCCAGATTTCCCAGCCCAGGCCCCAGGCACCAAGGGTCGGTGATTCCCAGTTGTCTTCCACGAACCGGATGTCGTGCACTAACGGATCCAGCCCAAGGGCTTTCAGGGAATCCAGGTAGAGTTCCTGAATATTGTCCGGTGACGGCTTCAGAACCACCTGGAACTGATAGTAATGCTGCAGGCGGTTGGGATTTTCGCCGTAGCGTCCGTCTGTTGGGCGGCGACTCGGCTGAACATACGCGGCATTCCAGGTTTCTGGTCCGATGGCTCGTAAGAAAGTGGCCGGATGAAAGGTACCGGCGCCCACTTCCATGTCCAGTGGCTGAAGTACCACGCAGCCGTGCTGCGCCCAGAAATTCTGCAGGGCCAGAATCAAGCCCTGAAAGGTCTTGATATCCGGAGTTGTGCTGTTTGTTGCCTTGTCTGTCACGACGTCTGCCTACTGATCAGTCTGTGTGGGGCGCTCCGATATTCCCTCGGGGCACTCTGGAAAAAGGCGCATTATACGCTTGCCAAAGCGGTATTTCTAAGTGGTCTTCAGAACCTTGTTTTTGAACTAGAAGAAGGTGAGACCTACCTGGAACAGTTTTTCCACATCCCGTATTTTCGTTTTGTCCACAAGGAACAGGATAACGTGGTCATCGGGCTGGATCCGGAGGTGATCGTGGGCGATCAGGACTTCATTGTGCCGGACGATTGCGCCGATAGTGGCTCCCTCCGGCAGGTTGATTTCATCCAGCCGTTTGCCGACCACCTTGGAGGAGCGGTGATCGCCATGGGCGATGGCTTCAATGGCCTCTGCCGCACCCCGGCGCAGAGAGTGAACGTTCACAACGTCCCCTCTGCGAACATGGGTCAGGAGGCTGCCGATGGTGGTTTGCTGGGGTGAAATGGCCACATCAATGTCGCCGCCCTGAATCAGGTCCACGTAATCCGGGTTGTTGATCAGAGTAAGAACTTTGCGGGCACCGAGTCGCTTGGCCAGCAATGAGGCCATGATGTTGGCTTCATCATCGTTGGTAACTGCACAGAAAACATCGGTATTCTCTATGTTTTCTTCCAGCAGGATGTCTTTGTTGGCGGCATTGCCCTCAAGAACCACGGTCTTGCGCAGGTTCTCAGAAAGCATTACGCAGCGTTCGTGGTCCCGCTCCAACAGCTTGACCTGATAGCGGTTTTCAAGGGTGTGGGCCAGCCGCTGACCGATGTTGCCACCACCACAGATGAAAATGCGCTTGTAGTTCTTTACGAGTGGTTGCAGCTCGCTCATCACTGACCGGATATGGTCGGATGCAGCAATGAAGAACACCTCGTCGCCATCCTCGATGACCGTGTCACCCTGGGGCATGATCGCCCGGTCTTTCCGGAAGATAGCCGCCACACGGGTATCAATGCGGGGCATATGGGCGCGTAGATAAGACAACTCATGACCAACCAGAGGTCCGCCCTTCATGGCTCGAATTGCGACCAGGCGGGTCAGGCCTTTCGAGAATTCGAGAACCTGCAGGGCGCCCGGGTTTTCGATCAGACGGGTAATATGTTTGGTAACCAGGTGTTCCGGACTGATCAGAACGTCGATGGGAAAACCGCGCAGGCTGTCCAGCTCTTTGTTCTGGTCTTTCAGGTAGAACAGACCCGGTTTCGCCAGGTAGGCATTGGCGCGCACACGACAGATCGTTGTCGGCGTTTTATAAAGCAGCTTGGTGACCTGGCAGGCCACCATGTTGGTCTCGTCACTGCTGGTGACTGCAATCAACATGTCCGCATCTTCGGCCCCGGCTTGCCGAAGTGCCGTCGGATAAGACGCCTTGCCCTGGACCGTGCGGATGTCGAGCCGGTCCTGCAATTCACGCAGCCGGGACCCGTCACTGTCTATAATAGTGATGTCGTTGGCTTCATTGGCCAGGTTTTCGGCCAGTGTGCCACCCACCTGGCCGGCACCAAGGATCAGGATCTTCATGATTCGGGTTTCTCCAGTACGGCGTAGAAAAAGCCGTCATGGCTGTTCGGATCGGGGAGAAGTTGTCGCCCCGCGCCCATATCCCTTCCCCACTGAACCTCGGGTTCAACGAGGATGGCGTTGTCCTGCTGTTTTCGGAAACGTTGGATTATACGATGGTTTTCCTGGGGGAACACCGAGCAGGTCGCATACACCAGGCGTCCGCCGGGCTTGAGGATAGACCACATTGTGTTCAAAAGGCCAAGCTGAATAGCGGCCAGCGGAACAATGTCAGATTCCCGGCGCAACAGCTTGATGTCCGGATGACGTCGGATAACGCCACTGGCACTGCAGGGAACATCCAGCAGAATGCGGTCAAACGCCTGGCCGTCCCACCACTGATCAGTATCGCCGGCGTCGGCCTGTTTCAGGGTTGCCTGCAGGTCCAGCCTGTCCAGGTTTTCCTGAACTCGCGGCAGCCTGTCGGCGGATTCATCAATGGCTACCACCTCGTCCAGTTCATCACAGGCTTCGAGAATCGCGCAGGTTTTTCCACCGGGAGCGGCGCAGGCATCCAGCACCCGCTGACCGGGGGCCAGATCCAGCAAGGTTGTGCACAGTTGCGCGGCTTCATCCTGAACACTGACAGCACCATCGGCAAACCAGGGCAGCAGGTCTACGGGGACAGGATGGGCGAGCTGGATGCCATGAGGCGCGAACCGGGTTTGTGTGGCTTCGATACCGGCTTCCTGCAAAAGGCCCAGATAACTGTCCCGGCTGAAGCGGAGCGAATTGACCCGAAGCGTCATCGGCGCCTGGGCATTGTTACCCTCGAGGATCTCCTGCCAGTTTTGGGGCCAGTTATGGCGGAGCTTCTCCACCATCCAGACCGGATGACTGAAACGGGCAGCATCGTCTTTGGGCTCTGGAGCGCCTTCTCGTTCTGCGGCCCGCAGAACGCCGTTCACCAGACCCGTTAGATGGGACCTGTCGATGGCGCGGCAGGCTTCAACAGATTCGTTCAATATCGCGTAGGTAGCATGCTGGCTGAAGCGTAACTGAAACAGCGCCACCAGCATCAGGTGATGGACGATGCGGTCCGGCTTTCGCAGAGGCTTCTTGAGCCTGGCCTGCAGTTCGCTATCGAGACGGTGAAACCATCGGCAGGTTCCATAGCAAAGCGCTTGCAGAATGGGCCGTTCATTCGGTGCAAGCTGATTCAATGCAGGGGGCAGGCATTGGGACAGGGACTGGCCGTTTTCCACGGCCAGCAGAACGCCGGCGGCGACGGCGCGTATGGGCTGGTTGTGGTCGCCCATGTCAGTTCAGCTCCTGTCCGGGCATCAACAGCTCTTTGCCACCGTTGATCAGGTCATTCACGCTCTGGGCCCGTGCACCCGGAAGTTGCAGGCGTGTGATGCGCAGAGTGCCGGCGCCACAGGCAACGTCGATGCCTTCCCGTTCCCGCCGTATCACGGTGCCGGGCGGCTTACGACTGTCGTCGGCCAGGGCTTTTGCTTCATGAATGCGGACACGCTGTTGCTCGAGATCTGTGTAGGTGCCGGGCCAGGGGTTAAAGGCCCGAATCAGGCGTTCAATGGCGAGGGCGTCCTGTGACCAGTCAATATGCCCTTCTTCCTTGGACAGTTTACGGGCATAGCATGCCAGTTCGTCATTCTGTGTTTCGCCACGCAACTCGCCCTTTTCCAGCAATTTGAGGGCATCGACAATGGCCTTGCCGCCGAAATCGGCGAGGCGGTCATGGAGGCTGCCGCCGGTATCGTCTTCATCAATCGCTGTGAGTGTTTTCAACAGCATAGCGCCGGTATCGAGGCCTTCATCCATTTGCATAATGGTAATGCCGGTTTCGTCATCACCGGCAGCAATGGCGCGCTGGATCGGCGCAGCGCCCCGCCAGCGTGGCAGCAGTGAGGCATGAATGTTGAGGCAGCCGTGGACAGGAATGCTCAGGACCGCCTTCGGCAGGATCAAGCCGTAGGCGGCGACGATCATAACGTCCGGCTCCAGGTCCGCCAGTTCCCGCTGAGCCTCGTCCGTTTTCAGGCTCTCCGGCTGGAACACCGGGATACTTGCCTCCAGGGCCACCTGTTTGACCGGGCTGGGCATCAGTTTTCGGCCGCGACCGGCTGGCCGGTCCGGCTGGGAGTAGACCCCAACAACCGTGTGGTGGGTGCCGAGCAGGGCTTTCAGGGCGGTGGCGGCAAAATCCGGGGTGCCGGCAAAAACGAGTCGCACAGTTTTGAAGTCTCTGTTCCGTTGAATACGAAAAGACCGGGTTATATAACCCGGTCCGAATCCTGTTCACTTATTCTGACGGTTCCGTCGTTTCTTTCGTGGTTACCGGTCAGGCACTCTGCTTGTGCTGTTTTTCCAGCTTCTTGCGAATCCGGTTGCGCTTCAGCGTACTGAGGTAATCCACGAAGAGTTTGCCGTTCAGGTGATCCATTTCATGCTGAATGCACACTGCGAGCAGACCGCGGGCTTCAATTTCAAACGCCGTGCCGTCACGATCCATTGCCCGAATCATACAATGTTCGATGCGACGGACGTCTTCGTAGAAACCGGGTACGGAAAGGCAGCCCTCCTGCATGTCTTCCAGGTCGCCATCGAGGACTTCTACCTCCGGGTTGATGAACACGCGGGGTTCACTTTTGTCCTCGGACAGATCCATAACAATGATCTGTTTGTGCACGTTCACCTGGGTAGCCGCGAGGCCAATGCCGGGCGCATCGTACATGGTCTCGAACATGTCGTCGATCAGCGTGCGGATGTCATCCGTCACCTCACTGACCGGCTTGGCGATGGTGCGCAGACGGGGATCCGGGTATTCGAGAATATCTAGTATCATGTGGCTCGTACTTTTGACCTGTATGGCTGAATTACTGAGTTAACGTTTGCATCTCGTGTAACTTGTGTAAATTTCTGCAAGCAAGTGAAAGCGATCGCGAAAATGCGAAAGCGTACTGCGCAAAAATTCGCCCGTTCACTAATAATCGGGACGCAGCCGCAGGTTTCAACGGCTGAAAGCAGTGTTAACGCTATTCCTCTATTATCCAACAATTCGTCGATTGAGTACAAACTGATCAGTTAATAGTTAAAATCTTTCACCGGCGGGATAGAATTTACTGGAAGAACAAAAGATAACATCACAAATTCCCAGACTTCTTCTATAGTATCAGGAATAACAACGTAATAAGCTGCAGACATCATGCTGCATCCCAACAGAATGCAAAGTATCAAGGCACGCGATCAAGGACTTACACAATGAGGAAACTGCTGTACGCTCTGGCAGCATTTACGCTGCTGTTCACCCCCTTGGCTCAGGCTGCACCGGAGCTGCGGTCCGATCATCCCGAGCGTTACACTGTCGTGAAGGGTGACACCCTCTGGGATATTTCGGGTCGTTTTCTGAACAACCCGTGGTATTGGCCGGAAATCTGGCATGTGAACCCGCAGGTGGCCAACCCTCACTTGATCTATCCCGGTGATCGTCTTGCCCTGGTTTATATTGACGGCAAGCCCCGTATTACCAAGGTGTCGACCAATGGTGTGGTCAAGTTGTCTCCCAAGGTTCGCTCCGAACGAATTGATACCCCGATTCCGGCTATCCCACTGGATGCTATCAGCAGCTTCCTGACAGATACCCGCATCGTGACACCGGAAGAGCTTAACGGTGCCCCTTATGTCCTTGAGGGTGAGGATGGCCGGATCATCACCGGCGCGGGCGATCGAATCTATGCCCGCGGTGACAAGCCCGCGGACAAGGTGGGTATCTTCCGTCGCACCAAGGAATTCATTGATCCTGAAACGGGCGAATTCCTGGGTCTTGAGGCTCGCAGTGTCGGTGCCGGCACAGTCACCGCGGAAAACGGCGATGTTCTGACGCTCCGACTGACCAAGTCCAATCAGGAAATCCGTATTGGTGACCGCCTGCTGAACAACATCAACCGTCCGATTTCCACCAGTTTTTCGCCCAGCTCTCCGGATGATCAGGTTGAAGGTCAGATGATCGCCGTTGATGGCGGTGTCACCCAGATTGGCCAGTTCGACGTGGTGGCTATCAATCGTGGCAGACGGAATGGACTGAAGCCGGGCAACGTTATGGCGGTGCTAAAGAGCGGCAACATGGTCCGTGATCCGGTCACAGGTGAGACAATTGAACTGCCGTCTGAGCGAGCCGGCCTGATGATGATTTTCCAGGCGTACGAAAAGATGAGCTACGGGCTCGTTTTACAGGCGACCCGTCCGCTTTCCGTGGGTGACAAGGTAACCAACCCGTGATGCGCTGACGGTTAAGGTACAAGGATGGCCGGGCCAGGATGGTCCGGCTTTTTTCGTTTTCAAGGATGAAACCGTGACACAACCATCTCTTTCCGGACCCTCTGCCCGTTCCGGGTGCACCGATCTTTTTTCCTGTCCCGAAGCTGCCTGGGTACTGTTTGCGTGCCTGCCAAAGTTTGGTGTTCGTCGACGGCATGCCGTGCTTTCGGCGACTCCGGAGCTGACCGACCTGCTGGCCATGAATGCGGCTACGCTCAGGGCGCTCGGCCTGCCAGCTGAAGCAGCTGCTCCAATCAAGTCATGGCAGCGACGGGATCGGAGTGATCCTGTGGTAGCAGAGGTTTTTCGGATCTGGCAGGACTGTGAACGGCTTGGTATAGGCATCCTTACCCGGGAAGACGGGCATTACCCGGAGGCCCTTCGGCATATTCACGATGCACCTTTGGTGCTTTATACCCGGGGCGACCAGACACTGTCAGGTCGCGAGCAGATTGGCATTGTCGGCAGCCGGCACGCGACACGGGCGGGGCTGGATCACGCCCGGAATTTTGCTGCCGAGCTCGGTTTTCGGGACCTTCTGGTGACCAGTGGCCTCGCTTTGGGCGTGGATGGCGCTGCCCATGCCGGAGCACTCGATGCAGGCTTTCCGACGATTGCGGTTATTGGCTGCGGCCTGGACAGGATCTACCCGAGCCAGCATCGCCGGCTCGGTGAGCGCGTGATTGACCAGGGTCTGATGATCTCCGAATACCCACCCGGTACGCCGGCACGTGCCGCTCACTTCCCTCAGCGTAATCGTATTATCAGTGGTCTGAGCCGTGGGGTACTGGTGGTGGAAGCCGGACTGAAGAGTGGCTCCCTGATTACCGCCCGGATGGCTCTGGAGCAGGGGCGTGAGGTATTTGCCATTCCGGGCTCGGTGCACAGTCCGGTCGCCAGGGGTTGCCACCATCTGATCAAGCAGGGTGCCCGGTTGGTGGAAACGGTGGATGATATTCTCGAAGAACTGGGTACCTGGTGGTCCCTCGACAAAGTCTCCGATGGCACCAGCGAGCCGTCGCCGGGGATCGTTGAAAGTTCTGGAAAACAGGAGCAGGCAGCGCCCGGGCTGGATGGTCTGGCCAGCCGCGAAATCGCGGTATTTGAGGCTTTAGGGTATGATCCCCAGTCAACAGACGCACTGAGCTTAGCCACTGGCTTGCCGGCAGATCAGCTCATGCAGGCCCTGCTGCTGCTTGAACTGCAGGGGCTTGTGAGTTCGGCTCCCGGAGGTTTCCAGCGAATTGGCTGAGCCCGGTTTAATGATCAACCCCGATTCAACTCTGACAACATCAGCATGGCAGCTCCTCACCAACCACTCAGCAACTGGCAGTTACACTGCGCCCGCCAGACCCTGCGCCGGGGCGGTGTTATCGCCTACCCCACCGAAGCCGTTTGGGGGCTGGGGTGTGATCCATGGGATCTGCCCGCCGTCGAGCGCATCCTCAAGCTGAAGCAGCGCCCCATGGAGAAAGGCATGATCCTGGTGGCCTCTTCGGTGGATCAGGTTCGCTTCCTGCTTGATCCTCTGCCCGCCGAATTGCAGCGGGAGGCCGAGCGCCACTGGCCCGGTCCGGTAACCTGTCTGTTGCCGGACGTCGAACGGCAGATTCCGGCATGGGTGAGGGGCCGTCACAGTTCCATCGCCGTCCGGGTCAGCAGCCACCCGGTAGTGCGTGCTTTATGTGAGGCCGCTGATATGCCCCTGGTTTCCACCTCCTGTAATCCGGCCGGTCGACAGCCTGCCCGCTATTCCTGGCAGGTCCGTCGTTATTTCGGGGACCAGTTGGACTGGATTGTACCCGGTGCGCTCGGGGGGAATCGCAACCCCAGCCGTATTATTGATATTGTCACTGGTCAGCAGCTTCGTTAGGAGAGTTCATGTCACAACAACCCGACAGCAATGCCGTAAAAGACTATTTGCTGCGCCTGCAGGAAACCATCTGTTCACGTCTCGAAGCGTTGGAAGGTGATGCCTCGTTTATTCGTGATGCCTGGGACCGTCCGGAAGGCGGTGGGGGGATCAGTCGAGTGATTACCGAAGGCAGGGTTTTTGAAAAAGGCGGCGTGAATTTCTCCCACGTGATGGGTGAGACCATGCCGGCCTCGGCCACCGCGCATCGTCCGCACCTGGCTGGCGCACCCTGGCAGGCCATGGGCGTGTCGCTGGTGATACACCCGAATAATCCCTATGTGCCAACATCTCACGCTAACGTCCGTTTCTTTATCGCAACGCCAAAAGATGCCGAGCCAGTGTACTGGTTTGGTGGCGGTTACGACCTGACACCCTATTACGGTTTCGACGAAGACTGCGTGCACTGGCACAAAACCGCCAAGGCGGCGTGCGATCCTTTTGGTGACGATATCTATAATCGCTTCAAGCACTGGTGCGATGACTATTTCTACCTGAAGCACCGGGATGAGCCCCGTGGTGTGGGCGGTCTGTTCTTTGATGATCACAACACGGGGGATTTCGAAGACGATTTCCGGTTCATGCAAGCCGTCGGCGATAGCTATATTGAAGCTTACGAGCCTATCGTCCGGCGCCGTATGGACCACCCGTACGGTGATCGCCAGCGGGATTTTCAGCTGTACCGCCGCGGACGTTATGTCGAGTTCAATCTGGTCTATGACCGGGGAACCCTGTTTGGGCTTCAGTCCGGCGGGCGCACCGAATCCATTCTGATGTCGCTGCCGCCTCTGGTGCGTTGGGATTACAACCGGGCAGCGGAGCCCGGCACGGAAGAGGCAAGACTGACTGATTACTTCCTGACTGGCCGCGACTGGCTGGGGAATGCGATGGAGAGTGCAAAATGAACAATGATCTTTATGCCGTTGTTGGTCATCCCGTCAGTCACAGCAAATCCCCCCGAATCCACAGTCTGTTCGCCAGTCAGACGGGGGAGCCGGTTGAGTACACCGCCATTCAGGCACCATTGGACGGGTTTGCGGACACGGTACGGCAGTTTTTCGAACGCGGCGGTAAGGGCGTCAACGTAACTGTCCCCTTCAAAGAGCAGGCGTGGCAGCTGGCGGATCGTCGGACTGAACGGGCAGAAAAGGCCGGTGCCGCCAATACACTCTATTACGATAGTGAGGGATTACTTACCGCCGACAACACGGATGGCTGCGGGCTGGTGCGGGACCTTACTGAAAATCACGGCCTATCCCTGAACGGTGCCCGGATTCTGATTCTCGGGGCCGGTGGTGCGGTTCGGGGTGTGATAGGCCCCATCCTGGCCCAGCAGCCGGCATCGCTTACCATTGCCAACCGGACGGTGGCCAAGGCCGATGCTCTGGTGGACCTGTTCGCCGATGAGGCCGGCGACACTGTCTTGTCGGCGTGTGGTTTTGATCAGCCGGATCAGCCGTTCGATCTCATCATCAATGGCACCAGTGCCAGTCTGCAGGGCGATCTTCCACCGCTTTCACCGAATGTGATCTGCGCCGAATCCCAGATTTACGACATGATGTACTCTTTGCAGACAACCACCTTCAATCAATGGGCCCTCGAACAGGGAGCCGAAAAAGTCTTCGACGGTCTGGGCATGCTGGTGGAACAGGCAGCTGAATCATTCCGGATCTGGCGTGACGTGACACCGGAAACCGCGTCGGTGATCGAAGAATTGCGTAACGACTGAGACCTCGCCCGGGGTTTGGGCTATGCTCAGGAACAACTTCTGTAAGGGTTCTCAATGGATATTCTTACGCTTGTAGGGCTTGTTGCTGGCGTTCTGATTGTTGGTCTGGCCATGCTGGCCAACGCATCGCTGCTAACTTTCCTGAACCTGCCGGGTCTGGCGATCGTGCTTGGCGGCACCTTCGCCGTTACCCTGATCAAGTTTCGTATGGCGTCGGTTATGAATGCCTTCCGGTTGGCGTTCAGTGCCGCCTTTACCGACCGTGTGGCACGGCCGACAGAGCTGATCCGTGAAGTCGGTGTATTGGCCACGGTGGTGCGCAAGGAGGGCATTCTCGGGCTGGAGAATCACGATACCGATAACGCCTTCCTGCAAAAAGCCATCACCCTGTGTGTGGACGGGCACCCGCCGGAACTGGTGGAAGAGGCTCTGGCGCAGGAAGCCCAGCAGACGGCCGAGCGCTATGAAGTGGCTGAACGGGTATTCCGGGGGATCGGTGAATCGGCTCCTGCTATTGGCATGCTCGGAACCCTGGTAGGTCTGGTGCAGATGCTGAACAAGCTGGATGACCCCTCCTCTATCGGCCCGGCTATGGCCATTGCCCTGCTGACGACCCTTTACGGGGCTTTTATCGCCCAGCTGCTTGCCCTGCCCCTGGCCGACAAACTTCAGCTTAAAGCTGAGGATGAAGCCCGCAACCAGATGCTTATTGCCACCTCGATCAAGAATATCATGCGAGGTGAAAACCCCCGGGTCATGACCGAACTGTTGTCTTCCTTTGTTCATCCGGACCAACGCACTGGCCTGGCGCCGGGCCGGGAGGCCTGACGCTTTGGAGGTCGTCCAGCAGAAAAACAAGAATCGTCTCAGGAACTCGACACCCGCCTGGATTGTCACTTTTGCCGATCTGGCGACTCTGCTGCTGACGTTTTTTATTCTGCTTTTGTCGTTTGCCGAAATGGATGTGGAAAAATACCGTGCCATGGCCAACTCCATGTCAGTGGCTTTCGGTTCCAGTAACGTGCTGGCGGACGGTGTCGGTGGTTCCCCGATAACCATGATCGAATCCGATACCGTATCCCTGCCGGAGCCAACGGAATCCCGGAGCCAGGAACCGGAATTCATTGATGAGCGTGCCGATGGTATCGCCCCCACCAAGATTCCCGGTGGAGTGATTGACCTGGCCAGTCGCCTGATCCTTGAGCTGGAGTCCGAAGTAGCCTCTGATGACCTGAGCGTCAATTACGATGAAAGACAGGTGGTGATCCGGTTCTCGGAAGAAGCCACTTTCAGGTCTGGCGAGGCCGCTATCAAGCCAGAAATGGTCCCGATTATCGAGCGGGTGGTCAATGTCCTGTCCGCCTGTACCGGTGATGTGCTTGTTTCCGGCTACACCGATGACCGCCCTATCTCCAGTGGTCGCTACCGTTCCAACTGGGACCTCTCCGCAGCCAGAGCAGTCTCGGTTGTTCACGAGCTGGTGCTCAATCGTCAGGTACCTGCCGAGCGTGTTGTGGCTGCCGGACGCGCAGAAACCAACCCACTGGCTCCCAACGATTCACCGGAAAACCGGGCGCTGAACCGCAGGGTGGAGATCGCCATTCGCGACCCGAAATGCACGGGCTCGACAACCGGTGGGGAACTGCCGGTCGAAATTATGCCCTAGTCCACCGAATACCGGGTTTCACTGCGCCGACCACGCCCTCTGTCGCCCTGCCGACCAGTGCCGTTTTTAGACGACTGGATGTCGTATTGGACTCACCGCCGGAGTCGAATCAGAGCCACATTGAAACTGAATGTGATGTCTACGGATGCGATGCGCCCGCAAGGAACGAAAAAGGAGGGGCGAAGATGGCACAGCTACCGAAACGCGCGAAAGTCGTTATCGTTGGCCAAGGTGGTATTGTCGGATCTTCGGTCGCCCATCACCTGATTGAGCAAGGGTGGGACGACCTCGTTGGCCTCGAAAAATCCGCTATCCCCACCGACATTGGCTCCACCTCCCACGCCTCGGACTTCTGCTTTACCACCTCCCACGACAAACTGAACACCTACACCACGAAATACAGCCAGGCATTCTATGAGCGACGCGGCAATTACGTGAAATGCGGTGGCATGGAAGTGGCACGGGTGGACGACGACGAACGTATGGACGAACTTCGTCGCAAGGTCGGGTCGGGCAAGGCCTTTGGCACCAACGTCAGTATGATTTCGCCGAGTGAGGCGAAGGAACGGTTTCCGCTGCTGGATGAACGCCAGATCCAGGGGGCCATGTGGGATCCGGATGCAGGGCTGGTGGTCCCGCGTTCCCAGAAGGTGGCCGGTGACCTGGTGGAAGAGGCCGTAGCAACCGGCAAACTCCGGGTATTTCCTTACACGCCAGCCACACGCATTGACGTCAGGGACGGCCAGGTGCGCGGCGTTGAGACCGACAAGGGCTACATCGAGACGGAGTATGTGGTCCTCGCCATGGGGATCTGGGGGCCATTAATGGCGTACACGGCGGGTGCGGCCCTGCCTTTGATGCCGCTGGAGCATCCACTCCTGTTCTTCGGTCCCTACGAGGCATTGACTGGCACCGGTAAGCAGATCGTCTACCCGCTGTTCCGCGATCAGGGCAACTCCGCCTATGTGCGCGATACCGGGGACCCGACCACGACCGAGGGGGGGCGTATCGAATGGGGTTATTACGAGGCCGAGCGCCCGCGACTGGTGTACCCCGGCGCCATTTCCGAACCCGGCGAAACCCGGCTGTCTCCGTCCATGCGTGGCCTTTCTCTGGAGCAGGTCGTGGAGGCCTACGAAAAAGCGGTCGAAATGACGCCGATCCTGGGGGAATTGGGCTGGGAGGAGAAGCATTCCTTCAACGGCCTGTTGTCGGTTACACCCGATGGTGGATCCCTGATGGGGGAGTCGCCGGAAGTCCGTAATTTATGGTTCTGTGAGGCGGTATGGGTCAAGGACGGCCCGGGCGCCGGCAAGGTGCTGGCAGACTGGATGACCCATGGCATGCCGGAGATCGATCCGCACAGTGTTGATATTGCCCGTTACTACCCGCTCCAGAAGACCCCGGCTTATGTCTATAACCGCTGCTACGAAACCGCAAAGAAAATATACACCCCGGCGATTCACCCACGGGAACCCTTTGAGACCGGCCGCAGGATGCGCACCAGTCCCTTCTATCCGAGAGAAGTGGAGCTGGGTGGCTACTTCATGGAAGCGGCGGGATGGGAACGGGCTCATGGTTATGCCGCCAATGAGGCCACGCTGTTGCCGAAGTTCAGCGATCGTATTCCGGTGCGGGAGAACGAATGGGATGGACGGCATTTCTGGGACGTGTCGAACGCGGAACAACTGGAGATGAGTGAATCGGTCGGTATGATCAACCTGTCCCACTTTGCCATTTTCGATATTTCCGGCGCTGACGCCGAACCGCTGCTGGAGTTCCTGTCAGTGGCCAGGGTTGGCGGCAGCACGCCCCATGGCAAAGGCGTCTACACGCATTTTCTGGATGCCCGGGGCGGCGTTCGTTCCGACCTGACCATTATCCGGCGGGGGGATGACAACTACCGGGTGGTCTGTGGGGGTGACACCGGCCATCGGGATTATTGCTGGATTACCCGGATGGCCCGGGAGTTTGGATTCAACGATGTCCGCATTGAGGACCGCACCGATACCCTCGCAACCCTCGGTCTTTGGGGACCGAAGGCCCGGGCGACTCTGGCAGCACTGGTCAGCAACCCGGACGAGCTGTCCCATGAGAGCTTCCCCTTCGCCACCGCCCGGGAACTGGAACTGCAAGGGGTTCCGGTGTGGGCGTTCCGAATTTCCTATGTCGGTGAACTCGGTTGGGAGCTTTATTTCCCGTTCAGTTACGGCCTGAGGGTCTGGGATCTGTTGTACGCCGCGGGCGTGACCCCGGTCGGTATCGAAACCTATGCCAACACCCGCCGGCTCGAGAAGAGTCTGCGTCTGCAGAACGTCGACCTGGAGGTGGAGTACAACCTCTATGAGGCTGGACTGGAACGCCCCAGGGTCAAGGAGGCGAATTTCCATGGCAAGGATGCCTACCTGCAACAGCGGCAACTGTCACGGCAGGCGGCCTATCTCTGCACCATGGCCATGACCGAACATCGCGACGCTGCGGGGGTATTGCGTTACCCGGTGGGTCAATGGCCCATTCTTGACCCGCAAACCGGCGAGGTGCTGGTGGATCGATGCGGGCGACGATCCTATAACACCAGCATTGTCTGGGGACCTTCGTTGGGCAAGAACATCCTGCTGGGTTACCTCCCGGACGAATACGCTCAGGAGGGGCGGGAACTGACCCTCGAATACTTTCAGGAACATTACCCGATACGGGTAGAGTCGGTGGGATATCGGGCGCTGCTTGATCCGGACAACGAGCGGGTGAAATCTTGATCCCGGAACGCCATTGCCCCGGAACTATGTCCACTTTGTCTGATCAAAACATTGCTACAATTATGAGGGTCAGGCGGTCCTGTTGGGATGAACAGCCTGGGGCTGCGGCAAGATCCTTCAACCTGCGGAGGTTGTAACGTGTTCACCGACTTAGGCTCTTGCGAACCACCGTCTGCTGAGGCGCCATATAGGGTGGGTTTTCTGCTCATCAACAACTTCACGCTGATTGCTTTGGCGACGGCGGTCGAACCCCTGCGAATGGCGAACCAGCTGACCGGATCTGAACTCTATTCCTGGAAGTTGCTGACGCTTGACGGCGGTGCTGTGCGTGCCAGTGACGGTATGGCGGTGGTGCCGGATTCTGGCCTTCGTGGCGATGACCAGTTTGATCTGGTTATTGTTGTTGCCGGCGTAGACGTCGCCCACAGTTTTTCGTCCGGCGAAGTCCGCTGGCTGAAGCAGCAGGGACGCCTTAACGTAGTGCTGGCTGCGGTTTGCACCGGCGCCTATGTTCTGGCCAGCGCCGGTCTCCTGGATGGCTATGCCTGTAGCGCCCATTGGGATTGCCTGGAGGCCATACAGGAACAGTTTCCCCGGGTACGAACCAATAACCGTCTGTTTACCCTGGAAGAGGCGAGAATGACCTGCACCGGCGGCACGGTGCCCATGCACATGATGCTCAGATTCCTCGGACGTCGACATGGCCGGGAACTCAGCAACGCGATATCGTACATGTTTGTCTGTGACCGGCTTCGTGAAGAGTCTGAGCCGCAGCCAGTGCCGATGTTGCCCAGATCGGCCAACGCGCAACCGAAGCTCGTGGAAGTCGCGCAACTGATGGAGGCCAACATTGAGGAGCCGATTGGCCTGGGTGAGTTGGCAGCCCTGGCCGGTACCTCCCGGCGTCAGCTCGAAAGGCTCTTTCTGAAACACCTGGGATGCACACCCTCACGGTACTACCTGCGGGTGCGCCTCAATCGCGCCCGTCGGTTACTGAAACAGACGCCCTGCTCAATTGTCGAAATCGCCTCCATATGCGGATTCGTATCGGCAACCCACTTCAGCCGCTGCTATCGCAAAACCATGGGGCTGGCGCCCCGACAGGAACGTGTGGACGTCTGGGCCCCGGCGACAGTGGCTGATCCGCTGACCGACGCGGGGCAGGGAGTGTCTTCGTCCTCGAGGGACGCGCTCAAGCGCTCCAGCACTGAATCGACCTACGGTACGTTTGGGAAACGGGTCGAGTCAGGTTAGCCCGACCACCAGACCATTATCGTCCAGAGCGATATCCAGGGCGGCGGGACGGCGCGGCAGTCCCGGCATGGTCATGACATCCCCGCACATCGCCACCACAAAGCCGGCACCGGCCGCCAGGCGCACTTCCCTGACCGGCAGGGTATGACCGGACGGAGCCCCGAGCAAAGAGGGATCGGCGGAAAAACTGTATTGGGTCTTGGCAATACAGACCGGCAGGTGGCCGAAGCCCTGGGCCTCATATTCCCGAAGCTGTTTCCTGGCCAATGCCGTGAACTCGACCCGGCCGGCGTGATAGATCCGTGAGGCAATGGTTTCGATTTTGTCCGCCAGAGGCAGGCTGTCTTCATAGAGAAACCGGACTCCTGGCCCGTCGGCACCGAGCTGGTCGAGCACCGCCTGAGCGAGCTCTGTGGCTCCGTCGCCGCCTGAGGCCCAGTGATCCGCCGGCACGGCGCGAACACCCAGGTCCCGGCTGATGGCCTGGACCAGCGCTGTTTCCTCGTCAGTATCCTCGGGGAAGCGGTTGATGCAGACAACCGGGGTCAGTCCGAACTGCTGCAGGTTCTGGATATGCCGCTCCAGATTGACGCACCCGGCGCGTAATGCGGCCTGATCCGGTTCTGTCAGTCGGTTGCGGGCGGCGCCACCGTGCAGCTTCAGTGCCCGGAGGGTGCAAACCAGAACCGCCGCGTCCGGCATCAGGCCGGAGTGCCGGCATTTGATGTCGATGAATTTTTCCGCGCCCAGATCCGCCCCGAAGCCCGCCTCGGTAACGACAACGTCGTTGAGCGCCAGCGCGGCCCGGGTGGCGGCAACCGAGTTGCAGCCATGGGCTATGTTGGCGAAGGGTCCACCGTGGATGAATACCGGATTGTGCTCCAGGCTCTGTACGAGGTTCGGCTGCAGTGCATCTTTCAGGAGTACCGACAGCGCGCCATCCATGCCGAGGTCACGGACTGTGACCGGGCTCTTATCGGATCGCCGACCGACAATCATGTTTCCGAGCCGCTGGCTCAGATCCGAACGCCCCTCTGCGAGGCAGAGAATGGCCATGATCTCGGACGTAACGGTGATGTCGAAACCGGTTTCCCGTGGCACTCCGTGGGCTATGCCGCCGAGCCCGCTGACCAGGTTTCGGAGCGAGCGATCGGTCAGGTCCATTACCCGGCGCCAGCTGATCAGTCGTGGTTCCAGGCCGGCTTCGTTACCCCAGTGGATATGATTGTCGATTAGCGAGGCCAGCAGGTTATGGGCGGTGGTAATGGCATGGAAGTCGCCGTTGAAATGCAGGTTGATATCTTCCATCGGAATGACCTGGGCACGGCCGCCTCCGGCGGCACCGCCCTTCATGCCAAAGCAGGGTCCCAGAGATGGTTCCCGCAGGCACACCGACGAGTTCAGGCCCAGACGATTCAGACCGTCATTCAGGCCCACGCTGGTGGTGGTTTTGCCCTCGCCTGCCGGCGTCGGTGTCATCGCGGTGACCAGGACAAGCTTGCCGCGTGGCGCGGTATCGGAGGTGTCGACATACGCCATGTCCAGTTTGGCCTTGTAGTGCCCAAAGGGCACCAGACTTTCGGGCGGCAGACCGAAACGCTGCTGCGCCAGCAACAGGATGGACTGAGGCTGAACCGACCGGGCAATTTCGATGTCCGGCATGGGCGCCAGAGGACGGCTTTCCAACACTGATGGGTCGGAGATCTGCTCACTATACTGGGGTTCCATTGGCTTGCCTCCTTTCGTCCTCGAGCGACCGGCTGTGGTCTTGAATCCATTGTGCCGACTGGCGTAAGCCACCGAATGGAAATAGATGTATCCCCTTGAGCAGGGCATCGGGATTGTCCAGACAATACTGAACCAGGGGTTGGACCATGCGATCCGGCGTCCAGGCCCGGAGCAGCCTGGCGCTGCCCGGACGCCGGAGCAGCATGCGACCGGAGACGCCAACCCCACACTGGGCGGCGTAGGCGAGCAGGGTCTTTACGCGCGTGGGTCCTGCCAGTCCAATGTAAACAGGAAGTGTTTCCAGAAGCGTGCCCAGGCTATGCAGCCAGTCGATAACGATCTCGGCCTGGAAGGTAAACTGGGTGACCACCCACAGCTGTATGCCGGTGCTGCGGGCGTATTCCTGCTTGATGTCGAGGGCCCGGGCCAGTGTCGCTCGATCTGCGCGGGGATGGCCTTCGGGGTGTGCTGCGAAACCGATGCCATGGAACCGGAACCGGGACAGAATGTGAGATTCGAGAACCGCCAGGGTATCCGGGAAGGGGCCGGCAACAGAATCGCGGTCACCGGCAATCAGCAGCAATCGGTCCACGCGGCTGTCCTGCAACTGGGCCAACCAGTCGTCGAGTTGCCCCTGGCTTTCCAGCATCCGTGCCGGCAGGTGAGGCACGGGCTGCATGCCCAGTTCCAGCAACCGACGACAGGCTGCAAGCGTGTCACTAAAGTGTCCACCCGGTAGAAAGGGTACGTATACCGAGGTACCGGGATATAACAGCTGTGGCAGGTTTTCGGTTGCAAAAATCTGCCGGGGCGTCGCTTCGATCGAAGCGGAGCGCACCAGAGCCTGCAGGCAACGGTCTGCTTCATCGCCACGGCCCAATGATGCACTCAGCGTATTGGGTTGGTTTGCCAGAGTCATAACGCATCACCCTTTGTTAACCGGCAGCTGCCGGGGATCCGGCTCTCAGTCAGCAAAGTCGATGCCCTTGGAGCGTGCGCGCTCTCTGGCATTCTGGTTAACAGAAGGACGGAAGGGCACCTCCACCACCTCTGCTTCAACGTCTGTCGACCCGTCCATGGCGGTGTACTCCACGGGCAGATGCACGGTGAGTCGCGTACCGACGGCGCGCATGTCAAACGGCACGTAGGCCAGCGCAATATTGGTTTCCAGTTCCGGTGAGTACCAGGGTGAGGTCACATAGCCTTCGGCCGCGCCCTCGTCTGGCCGGCTAATCAGCCAGAAGTCGTTGGAGTAATCAGTGACCGGACCGCCGCCGAATCGAATACCCACCATGGTATGAGTGAACGGTGGGTGCCCGGCCTCCAGTTGCTCGCGAACTTCCTCCAGCCGTTGTTTGCCGATGTAATCCGAGTCTTTATTGCGTGGCACCTGGTAGGCCAGATTGCACTGGAATGGCAGGGTTTCCGCGTCCAGGTCCTGTCCCCAGGACAGAATGCCGGCAGCAATCCGTCGATGGTGCGCAGGGGCGATCACCCGGAGGTTATGGGGTTCACCCGCGGCAAGAACCGTGTACCAGACGTCCTCGGCGTATTTGGTGGCTTCCTTGAGATAGATCTCGTAACCCTTCTCGCCGGTGAAGCCGGTCTGAGAAACGATCACGTCGTGCCCTGCCACGCGGCCTTCCATCAGACCGTAAAAGGGAATATCGCTAACAGCCTCGCCAAAAAGGTCGACCATCAGCGCTTCGGATTTCGGACCCTGAATTTGCAACGGGGCCACGTCGATCTCGGCAATGCTGACATTGAAGCCCATACCGACGTTAACGCCGCGCAGCCACAGTTCCAGATCACTGTCCGACAGGGAGAACCAGAACTCATCCTCCGCCACCCGCAACAGGACCGGATCGTTGATAATACCGCCGTCCTCGTTGCAGAGTATGACGTACTTGCCCCGCATGGGCCGGATTTTGGTGGCGTCGCGGGTAATCACATAGTTGATGAAACGCTCGGCATCCGGGCCCTTGACCTGGATCTGGCGTTCGACGGCGACATTCCAGAGGGTGACGTCATTGACGAGAGATTCGTACTCGACCATGGCACCACCTTGTTCGGGTCGCACATACCCCCGTGGATGGTACATGCGGTTGTAGACGGTCGCGCGCCAGCAGCCCGCCTCGTAGGCAAGGTGCCAGTATGGCGACTTGCGCACCCGCGTGGAGATCAACATTTCCACGGGTGTGGGCCCGGACTGACGCAGATTGATGGGTACCTTGCGATCGGTCTGGTCGACCGTGTCGGGCTGCCTGGCGGCGCCGGCTCGCTGTTGTGGATTGCTCTGACGTGCTTGCTCGATGTTAACGGCCATGTCTGTCTCCTCCTTCAGCGGGTTGCTGATAGCATCAATGTGACTGGGTTTGGCGCTGTCAGGTGGAACCAATACGACATGAAAGCGACCAAAAGCGTCAGTGCCTTATAGCCGGGGCGAAGAATCTCATTCTGAATTTATATAACTGACCGGGTTTCAGATCCTTATACTGTGTCGCCAAAAGTACCTGACAATGAGAGCGCGATTATGAGCGGACCAGACAAGCCCAAAGTTATCGGGGAAGAGTGGAGCGACGAGCGCGTTAAGAGCTTCCTCGCCATCGAGCCTTATGACGAGGCGGAGAGCACGGATTTTAATGCCTTGCTAAAAGCCTATCAGGCCATGCGGGCAGGGGATTTTGAACGGTTCATCGGCTTTTTCGTGGACGCCGGCCGTAATCTTGATGCGGTGAATGAAAAGGGCGAAACCATGCTGGACCGCATTTCTGAACACAGGAAAGGCGGGGAGTATGCCCGTGTATTGAAAAGCGCGGGCGCAAAAGGAAGCGCAGCGGCCGGGAACTGAATCCCGGCGCAACTGCGATTGGCGGCGGCGCGAAGTGGGTTTATTGCACGTCCACTTCGATCGCCTTGGGCTCCTTCGGTTCGGCCTTTTGCAAGGTCAATGTCAGCAGGCCATCTTTGAAGTTGGCTTTGACGCTGTTCTCGTCAACATTATCAGGCAACGTGAAGCGACGCAGGAAGCTGCCATAGTAGCGCTCAATGCGATGGTGCTTCTTGTCTTTGGTTTCGTCTTCGTGCTTCCGTTCGCCTTCAATGGAAAGTACACCGTCGTGCACGGTTACCTTGACGTCTTTCTTTTCCATACCGGGCAATTCCGCCTCGATGGAAAACGCTTCCGGGGTTTCCTTGATGTCGACAGCCGGGGCCCAGTCGCTGCGGCTAAACACATCTTTGCCTTCACCACTGGTGCGTGACAGGCCAAACATCCGGTTGTACCGGCTCATCAGATCTTCAAACTCATTGACCGGATTCCAGCGGGTAATATTGCTCATAAAGATCTCCTCCTTTTCGACGAAAACGAATCTGAATAATGATCATCAGCTTCGCTCGCGGAACAGCTCCATGCCGGTTGGCGCCAGCCGGATGGTTATCCGTGAACTCTTGCTAATACTGAATGTAAGATCACGGATTTGGTTTTCAAGCAGCCGTTGAGCAATTTTTGATCTGGGTCAGTCTCCTTGTTCGGCAAGGTATTCGTTCTTCAATTTGACGTAATTGGCTGCTGTGTATTCGAAAAAAGTGCGTTCCTTATCGGTCAACGGCCGGGCCTGTTTGGCGGGAGAGCCAACATAGAGATAACCGGATTCCAGTGTTTTGCCGGGTGGCACCAGGCAGCCTGCAGCGACAATGACTTCGTCCTCGACCACCGCGCCATCCATGATGATGCAGCCCATGCCCACTAACACCCGGCTGCCTATGGTGCAGCCGTGTAGCAAGGCCTTGTGGCCAACGGTGACATCATCGCCGATCGTCAGCGGATAACCGCCGGGATTAAAGTCACTGGCATGAGTGATATGAAGCACCGAGCCATCCTGGACGCTGCAGCGGTCGCCAATGCGAATCTGGTGCATGTCACCGCGCACCACGGTCATTGGCCAGATGGAGCAGTCTTCGCCGGCCTGGACATCACCGATCACCACGGCGCTGGGATCAACCCAGGCTCTTTCACCAAATTGTGGCACTTTACCCTTGTGAGAGCGTACATTCGTCATTACATATAACCTTCTGGGTGTCTTCTTGCTCTGGAGTTTGGAGTATCCGGGGGAGGCCTTTCCGAAACACGCTCAAGCACGTCTATGTGGCCCTTGAGCTTCGCCATCCATGGCTCCGCACAGTTTCGGAAAGGCCTCCCCCGGATACTCCCCGTGCATTGGAGTCACCTGAAACTACCTGACATTGGAATTGCTGAGAAGGGCATCTATGAATAACCCGTTACTGACCGACGACCTGTTGCCGAAGTTTGACCATGTTCGCACTGAGCACATGGAAACGGCTATTGACCAGATTCTCAGCGAAAACCGCGTGAAGATTGCGTCGCTGGCACAAAATGAAGATCCGACCTGGGACACCCTCGCCCAGCCCATGCAGGCCCTGGAAGACAAATTGAGCAATGCCTGGTCGGTGATTTCGCACCTGAATGGCGTCATGAACAATGATGACCTGCGTAAGGTTTACAAAAGCTGCCTGGAAAAGCTGACCGAGTACGGCACGGAAATCCGTCAGAACACAGCCCTTTGCGAGGCCTACAAGAAACTGGCGGCACGGGACGATTTCCAGGACTTGACCGAGGCCCAGCGCAAGTCTGTGGAAAACACCCTGAGGGATTTCCACCTGGGCGGCGTCGATCTGCCCGAAGACAAGAAAAAGCGCTACGCAAACTTGTCCCAGGAACTGTCAGAACTGTCTAACCGCTTCAGCGACAACGTGCTGGATGCCACCCAGCATTGGTTCAAGCACATTACCGATGTCAGCGAGCTGGCGGGAGTGCCGGAAACTGCCATTGAAGGCGCAAAACAGGCGGCCCGCCAGAAAGAGCTGGATGGCTATGTGATTACCCTCGACTTTCCCAGTTTCTACCCGGTCCTGACCTACGGCGACAACCGTGAACTGCGTCGGGAGGTCTATGAAGCCTTTGTCACCCGCGCCTCCGATCAGGGTCCGGATGCGGGTACCTGGGACAATACGCCCTTGATGGCGGAAATCCTCAAGCGCCGCCATGCTATTGCTCAGCTGCTGGGCTTTAATAATTACGCCGAGCGGTCGTTGGCCACCAAGATGGCGCGCAGCACCGAGGAGGTGCTGGAGTTCCTGAATCAGCTGGCGGCCAAGTCCAGACCCATGGCTGAGAAGGAGTTCGCCGACCTCAAGGCGTTTGCCAAAGATGAATATGGCGTGGACGACCTGCAAGCCTGGGACGTGGGCTACTACAGCGAAAAGCTGAGTCAGCAGCGGTATGATATCTCGCCGGAAACCCTGCGCCCCTGGTTCCCGGTCGATCAGGTGGTGCCGGGCCTGTTCCAGGTGGCTGAAAAGCTGTTCGACGTTCAGATCGAAGCCAGACCGGAGGTGGAAACATGGCATGAGGATGCAACCGCCTATTGCATCAGTCGTAATGGTGAACCCCTGGCCTGGTTCTACTTCGATCTGTTTGCCCGTCAAGGCAAGCGTGGTGGCGCCTGGATGGCGGATTGCCGGGTGCGCTGGCGTAATCTGCGCGGCCAGCTGCAGTTGCCGGTCGCCTTCCTGACCTGTAACTTCACGCCGCCGGTGAACGGCAAACCATCGTTGCTGACCCACGATGAAGTCACTACCCTGTTCCACGAATTTGGTCACGGCCTGCACCACATGCTGACCCAGGTGGATGTGCTGGATGTATCCGGTATCAATGGCGTGGCCTGGGACGCAGTGGAGCTGCCCAGCCAGTTCCTGGAAAACTGGTGCTGGAATCCGGATTCACTGGCGCTGATTGCCTCGCACCACGAAACCGGCGAACCGCTCCCCGAGGAACTACTGCAGAAGTTACTGGCGGCGAAGAATTTCCAGTCCGGCATGGGCATGGTGCGCCAGCTGGAATTCTCGCTGTTCGATTTCCGCCTGCACGCGGAATTCAGCGAACAGGCGCCCACGAACCCACTGGATATGCACCGCAAGGTCCGGGAAGAGATTGCGGTGATAGAAGCGCCGGAGTTCAACCGCTTCCCGAACTCCTTCTCGCACATCTTTTCCGGTGGCTATGCCGCGGGCTATTACAGCTACAAGTGGGCGGAAGTGCTGGCGGCGGATGCCTTCTCGCTGTTTGAGGAAAAAGGCATCTTCGACCCCGAGACCGGCAAGGCCTTCCTGCAGAACATCCTTGAAAAAGGTGGCTCGCAGGAGCCGATGGAACTGTTCAAGGCCTTCCGTGGCCGCGAACCGGAAGTGGATGCCCTGTTGAAGCAATCCGGCATCACGGACGAAGCCGCCTGAGCCAATGTGTTCCGGCAGTCGTAGTGACTGCCGGGTACTTAATTCCGGAGTTTAGTTATGGCGAGTCCAAAACGCTTTATCGCCGGCGCTGTCTGCCCCCGCTGTGCGGAGATGGACAAGATCATGATGCATACCACCGACGATGACGACCAGGTGCGTGAGTGTGTGGCCTGTGGTTTCACTGATGCGGTGTCTGATGCCGAGCAGCCGTCCAATCCTGAGTTGGAGACGCGGGTGAACACACGCAAGAACGAGGATGATCATACGGTTAAGCAGGTGGTGTTCTTCAAGGCTGGGCAGGAGGACTGAGGTTTTTTTCGCCTAGCCTGCTAGTTTGCGGGCAGAGAGGTCGCGGGGGTGCTTTTCTTCTGGGAAAAACAACTCGCTTCGCTCAGACATCTTTTTCCCGGCAGAAAAACACCCCCACACCCTCTCGACTTAACCTTACGGTAAAATCCTTGCATGCATTGCGTGTCTATTGGCCGTAGCCCGGAGGTTAGGCTGTTTCGCGGGTGTTTTCTGCAGACAAGTCCTGTTCAGTGTTTTTAATTTTCAAGCGATATCTGTATTGATCTGACGTGAGGGGGTTGGGGGATTTTTTACCGCCAGAAATGGGTGTCTGAGCGCAGCGAGTTCCATTTCCAAGGGAAAAAATCCCCCTGCCCCCTCGCAGCCTCCTCAACCGGCAGGCTGCGACCCAGAGGTAAAACTCCGAAACTTAAAGCACCATAGCCGCCAACCAGCCAAAGCCCAGCAACGGCAGGTTGTAGTGCAGGAACGTCGGTACAACGGTATCCCAGATGTGGTTGTGCTGGCCGTCGACGTTCAGGCCGGCAGTGGGGCCGAGAGTAGAATCGGAAGCCGGGGAACCGGCGTCACCGAGAGCGCCAGCGGTGCCGACCAGGGCAATAATGGCCAGCGGGCTGAAGCCCATCTGCAGGGCCAGCGGAACATACAACGCCGCGATAATCGGGATGGTGGAGAAGGATGAACCGATCCCCATGGTGATCAGCAGGCCGACGACCAGCATCAGCAGGGCGGCCAGGGGCTTGTTCTCACCGATGCTGGCAACGGAGCTCTGGACCAGTGCGGCAATCTCGCCGGTTTCCCGCATTACTTCGGCAAAACCGGAGGCTGCGATCATGATGAAACCGATCATCGCCAGCATCTTCATGCCTTCGGTGAACAGGTCATCCGCCTCTTTCCATTTCACAACGCCGGACAGGTTGAAGAGTACAAAACCGGCCAGAGCGCCCAGAATCATTGAGCCAAGCCAGAGCTGAACCACAAACGCCGTGACGATAGCGATGAGGGCCATGATCAGGGTACGGGGGCTGTATTTTACGTCGACCCGTTCAGTGCGGACGATGGCTTCCATGTCGTATTTGCGCTCGCCGCGATAGCTGAAAAACACGGCAATGAGCAGGCCGCACAGCATGCCCAATGCCGGGAGGGCCATGGCGGACATGACGTTCAGGTTGGATGCATCGATGCCATTTTCTGCCACGTTGGCCAGGAGGATCTCGTTCAGGTAAATACCACCGAAGCCCACCGGCAGGAACATGTATGGGGTGATCAGGCCAAAGGTCAGAACGCAGGCGACCAGGCGACGGTCCATGTTCAGCTTTGCCATCACGTACAGCAACGGCGGCACGACCAGTGGGATAAACGCTATGTGGATTGGCAGGATGTTCTGGGAGGAAATGGCGATGGCCAGGAGCAGACCGATGATCAGAAAGCGGATGCCGGTTACGGCAGAGCCGTCGTCCTGCTTGCCGACCAGATTCAGTGCCCTGTCGGCCAGCGCGTGGGCCAGGCCAGATTTGCCGATGGCGACGGCAAAAGCACCCAGCGTGGCATAGGACAAGGCAACGGTCGCGCCGCCGCCCAGGCCATTATTGAAGGCTTCAATGGTGGCTTCCAGGGACATGCCTGCTATCAGGCCGCCGGATACGGCACCGATAATCAGGGCAACAACAACGTGAATGCGGCACAAACTCAGGACGAGCATGATGGCAACCGCAGCAACAACGGCATTCATGGCAGACTCCGGGTAGGAATAACTGGTTTATCCGGCCCCTTGTGAGGGCCAGGTTCACGAAAAGCGCGCTAATGTGCAGGAAATAGTCCTGACAGTCAAAGCGGGATTGTGACTATCAGTTGTCGCCAATGCGGTAGAAGCGGGGTACCTGTTCACCCGCCAGTTCCACGGTTTCGCGGAACATGGACAGCGGGCGAACCCAGAGGCTGTGATCGCCATAGAGGCAACGGTAAACCACCATCCACTCCTCGGTTTCGCTGTGGCGAGCCAGGTTAATCACCTCGTAGTCCCTGCCCTTATAGTGGCGGTAACGGCCGGGGTGAACGTCATGTTTCTTTTCGGTCATGTGATGCCTCTCCGGAGGTATGCCGATTTACTCGTTGTGCCATGGGACGTGACGGCGCCAAAGGTCTAAACTTAGGGGGCTGGGATGCACAAGAACTCTGTCCAGGGCATTCGAAGTGTAGTTCAAGTCACTGGGCCCCGAAAACCGGAACCTTTTATGAAACGAACCGCTCACCTTGCGGTCCTGTCCCTGATTTTACTGGTGGCGGCACTGGTTAGTGGCCGGGCTCTGGCCGATCAAGCGGAATTTCGCTGGTTGGAGGATTCGACGGACCGCATGGGCATTGACGATGTCCGGGGGCTGGCCCCCGATGACTGGACAGCCTTTGATGCTGATCAGGACCTCAACCTCGGATTTAGCGATGGTGCCTTCTGGCTCAATGTCACCGTACCTCCCCAACCCGCAAACCGTGTCCTGGAAATTGGTTATCCCCTGCTGGATGTGGTGGATATCTTCTGGACAAAAGACGGAGAGGTCGTCCAACAGTATGAAACCGGTGATACCCGGCCATTCGGCAGTCGCCCGATTTATCATCGCAATTTTGTCTTTCTGGTTCCCTCCAATACCGACACGGTTTCTGCCTTTATCAGGGTGAAGACCCAGGGTGCGGTTCAGATTCCGTTAAAGGTCATTCCCTCCGCCGATTTTCTGGCGGGAGAACAACTGTCCTACGGCTGGCAGACGATGTTCCTGGGCATCATAGTGGCACTGGCACTTTTCAATCTGTTTCTGTTTTTTACCGTCCGCGAACTCACCTACTTGTGGTACGTGCTGACAGTTGTTGCGGCGGGGCTTGTGCAGCTGAACTTCCACGGGCTGTTGTTCCAATGGTTGTGGCCCGACCTGCCGGTTATCAACCGCTACTTCACGGCACCGATCATTGGCCTGGCGCTGATGGCCGCTACCATGTTCAGCATTCAGTTTCTGGCCGTCCGGCGTTATAGCCCGGGTGGTTACCGGCTCTTTCAGGTGCTGCTGTTCTGTTCCGGCCTGAGTGTCCTGTACGGCTTCGTCGGCACATATCAGACCGGGATTGTCGTCGTCACCATTCTGGCCGCCGTTGCGACTCCGGTTGCCTGGCTGGTGGGCATCTATGTCTGGTGTCGTGGACAGAAACTGGCGGGCTTCTATGTTCTGGCCTGGACGCCCTTGTTGTTGGGGCACCTGATTCTGGCGGTCAGTAAACTCGGGTATATGCCTCGCAACTTCCTTACGGAAACAGGTCCGCAGATTGGTGTTGCCATCGAGGTCATCCTCCTCTCTTTTGCCCTGGCATATCGCATTAATCTTGAGCGCCGTCGCAGATTAAAAGCCCAGGAGCAGGCCCTTGAAATTCAGCGCCGGGCCAATCTGACGCTTGAAGAGCGGGTTCGCGAGCGGACAGAGGAGCTGCAGCGGGCCAATAAGCGCCTCAAGTCGATCAGTCTCACTGATGGCCTGACTCAGGTGGCCAATCGACGCCAGTTTGATGACAAGTTGCACACTGAATGGAAGCGGGCTGTACGACATGGATACTCCCTGAGTCTCGTGCTCCTGGATATCGATCACTTCAAGTCGGTAAATGACAGGTTCGGGCACCTCGTGGGCGATGATTGCCTGATTACGGTGGCGGCGATCTGTGCCAATGAAATCAAGCGTTCCGGGGATCTGCTGGCGCGTTATGGGGGTGAGGAATTCGTCGTTCTGTTGCCGGCTACAACGGAAGAGGGTGCGGCCCGGGTCGCAGAGCGGCTGCGAAATACAGTTGAGACTTCATCGATGTATCCCGGGGCGCAGGAAACGCCGGTCAGTCTGAGCATCAGTGCCGGTGTGGCGACCATGAAGCCCGAGCCCGATGGCAGGCCCGAAGAGCTCGTCCGTCGGGCGGACGAGGCGCTCTACGGAGCCAAGGCTGCAGGTCGAAACCGGGTTATGCCCTACCAGGAGGCCCAGACAATTTCCGAAAGGAACTCCTGATGCCTTCTAGTTTTTCAGCTTGTAACGGCCCGGGCCCAGAAAAATCACTGCCAATGCCGTAAACAGGAAAAAGCCTTGCAGTTCCAATGCCCAGCCGCCGTTGCCTCCCAGCGAAAGCAACTGATGACTGTGGACCAGAACGATGGCCACCAGCATGTTGAAGACAATCAACAGAGCGCCAATCCGGGTCTGGTAGCCAAGAACGACCATCAGTGGCGCAACCAGTTCGCCGATAAAAACACCGATGGCCAGAAAGGTTGGCAGACCATGGCTGGCCAGCTCGCCTTCAATGAATCCGACGCCATGAAGCAGCTTGGCGATACCGTGAAACAGTAGCAGTCCGCCCAGTGTCAGACGGATTATCAGTTTTCCCAGATCGGCATTCTCGAGCAAGTTGATGGTCTCCCGGAGTCAGTGGTAAAAAAGCCGCGACAGCATACCCCGTTATGACTCGACCTCAAAGGTTGCGAATGTCCGGGTACAACGGGACAACCCGTTTAAGAAGTCGATTCTGGGCGCCAGTGGGGATGTCGTTTTTCTCCATGGCCAGAATCAGGTTTTCCGCCAGCGCATTAAACTGGGTGTCCGTGATCGCCATGTCGGCATGAAGTTCGCGCATTTCGCGGCCACTGTAGGTGCACGGACCACCGCTTAACTCACACAACTGATCGGTCAAGTTACGATGAAACTGGGCAACGTTCACGCCCCTGAACTGCTGATTGATGCGATCATCGTCGACGATCAGAAAGAGCAGGTCCTCGACAAACCCGGCGATACCTGCACGTTCACCCAGTTGCTGATAAAGGGTTGGTCCGGATTCGGCGCGCATTGACTGGCAACCTGCGAGGGCCAGGCTACTGATCAGAAGAAGAGCCAGAACGGCGGGTTTCATGATGGGATTTGTCATCTCAGAAACTCCCCTGCAGTGACAGATACAACCCCTGTTGATCCCCCAGCGTGGCGACGTCTCCCAGGTTCACCAATGCCGCTGTGACCGCAAGACGGCGATCCGGTACCCAGCTCACGAACAGGTCCCACCAGTCATCTTCTTTCGCAAATCCCAGGTTGTCCGGTTTCTGCCGGTATTCGGTACCTACCAGCCATTGCCGGTTCACGAACAGGCCGATACTGCCCTCTGCCATGATTTCATAGCCGTTATTCCGATCCCCGCCAAAACCCAGCAGGCCGCCTTGATTGGCTCTGGTCGCCCGGGCAGTGGCGTTCACCAATACATTGCGCCCGAAAGCCGCGGCAAAGAACAGTTTGCTGCCGCTCAGGTAAAAATCGGTCCCGCTGTCGCTGCGGGCGCCAATGGCCCTGGGCACGATGAAATCCCGTTGCCGTTTATACTGAAGTCCGGCAGCCCACTGCCCCCAGGGGCTGTAAAGAACGTCACCGGTGAGCCGGACCTTGGCGCCCAGGATATCCTGATTGAGCTCGTCCTGTTCCAGTCCGAACCCGTCGCTCAGAGTGAACACCAGGGCGTCCAGATCCAGGGATTGCCGGGCGACAGTCAGTTCCACACGATTGTTCCAGTTTAATCCGGCACCGGTGACTGACAGACTGTAGTCGTCCACTTCTACCCGGCTCAGTGCCAGAGTCCCGCCCCACTCTTCATCACTGGCGTAGCTGCCCAGCAAGGCCCAGGGCACCAGACCACCACCGGCGCTGCCTTCGATGGTGGTGACACCTCCGGTGGCCCAGATCCGGCTGCCAATGTCGGCGATGGCACAAGAGGAAGTCAGGGCCAGCAGAGCGGTGGTAAGAGCCCGGTGCTTCACTGTGAATACTCCGCAGTGTTCTCGGTCAGCTCGTGACGACGCGCCGCCAGAGAATTTGCGGTTTCGGGGAGATCGGCAGGTGCCACGGGTCGGCTCAGGTAGAACCCCTGGCCAAGATCACAGCCCCATTGTTGCAGCAGTTCCCAGGCTTTCAGATTCTCGATCCCTTCGGCCACGACTTTCAGTCCCAGGCCGTGGGCCATGTCGATGGTTGATTTGACGATTAGCTGGTCCTGGGGTTCGGACTCCAGTTTCAGAACGAAGGACTTGTCGATTTTGAGTTCATGCACCGGCAATTTGCGCAGCTGGGATAACGAGGAATAGCCGGTACCAAAATCATCCACCGAGAGGGTGACACCAAGCTTCCTCAACTTTGCCAGCGTGTTCAGCGCCTCTTTCGGATCGTCCATCAAGGCACTTTCAGTCACTTCCAGGGTGATGCGGTCAAGGCCGTGGTGCCAATTGGAAAAGGCGGCGGTGATGTGATCGGTCAGGGCCGGCCAGGCCAGGTCCATGGCGGAGAGGTTGATCGCCACGCCAACATCAAGGCCCAGGGTTGACCACTGTCGTGCATCTTCTGCGACTCGCTTGAGAATATGGGCGGTAAGTTCGTGTATCTGTCCGGACTGCTCGGCGAGGAAAATGAACTCCTCGGGAGAAATAAAGCCAAGCTCCGGATGGATCCAGCGAACCAGGGCTTCCACCTGAACCAGTTGGCCCGATCCGGTGTGCAGTTTGGGCTGGTAATTCATGTGCAGGCGGTTACCTGCAATGGCTGTATGCAGATCAGAAATCAGCTGTAACTCCCGCAGGTGGCTTTCGTCCTGCCCGGGCTCATAAAGCGTTATTGGTTTGGAATGCTGTTGTGCCTTTTCGAAGGTCAGGTTAAGCCGGCGGCGCAATTCATTGGTATTTGCGGCGTCTTCAGGCAGCGCCATGGTGACCATGGTTATCCGCAGCGAAAACGGCGTATTGTTGATGTGCAGCGGCGATTCAATGATGCCATGAAGCTGCCGGGTCAAATGGTCCAGCGCATGTGTGCTGTGAGCTGGAACCAGGGCCAGGAACTCGGCACCGCCAGTGCGGGCAATGATCCGTGCATCGGGGAGTTCTTTCTGTAAGCGTTGCGATATACCGGTCAGCACCTTGTCTCCGAACTCCAGGCCCAGCGTATCGTTAATATTGGACAGATCGTTCAAACGCAGGCCGACCAGGGTACAGCGGTCTTTCCCGGCAAAAAGTTTCCGTGCCGATTGCATCAGGGCGTTGCCGTTGCCCAGCCCCGTGACGTCATCGTGAGTAGCCGCGTAGCGTATCTGCGCCTCCCTCTCTCGAAGACGAACCAGCATGTCTCCCAGGGCATCTCTGAGTTGCCTGAGCTCACCGCCGGTGCTGATTGCCGGTGGCGGCGGTGTTTCGCCTTCTCCGACGGCTCTGGCGTAATCGGCCAGTTGCAGAACGGGTCGGCCGAGATTGCGTGCAATGATCAATGCGAGCAAGGTGGCAAGGACCAGAATTGCACTAACCAGCAGGGCAATTTCACCCGCGCGCCTGTAATAGTTACGCAGGCTGGCCTCACGGCTGATCAGCAGGGTCGCCTGGATGTCAGGGCTGTCCTGCCCACCTAGATTGATGATCCGGGTAAAATAATGGGCGTTTTCAAGAAAGTCCCTGTCTCCGGACGACTCGGCCAGCGCCTGTTCCAGGTTAATGTCCAGCCCCTCGGAGGCCGCAAATAGCTGGTAGCTGTCGCCAGAGCCGGGGCGCGCCCGGAATGTTACGTCGGTCCCGGAGAGTCGGGCTATGATATTTGCCAGTTCCTGGTCCAGGGCGAATCCGGATGCCAGCCAGGCCCTCAACCCCGGGCCTTCCACTGGAATCAACAAGACCTCATAGCCTTGTCCGTCCATGTAGGAGAGTGTTCGGTCGAAGCCCATGGACCTTGCGTTTTTGAATGAAGATTCGGAAATTTCGGGGAGCTTTCGGGTGAGAGTGGATGCCAGCAGGTCGCCGGAGTTGTTTACCAGCAGCGCGAAGTCTGCCCCTGCCCGGCGGCTGTGGTTTTCCAGGGCACTGTCGATGGTGGCGGGATCGCCGCTAGCGACTGCCGACCTGAAACCGAAATCTTTCACGACCACGTCCAGCCGGGAAAGGATCAGATTGGTACGGCGTTCCATGACTTCCCGGGTAAGACGTTCACCAATAGTGATTTTTTCCAGCGCCCGGCTTTTTTCGTCCTCGAACAGGTACACCATCAAAAGGGCACCAATGACCAGGCTGACCAGTGCGACCAGCGCGACCATGGCAGCAATAAGGCGGCCCCGGAACCCCAGGCGTGCCATCAAAGTTCCCGGAAACGCTGTTGCAGGAGATCCATAGCGTCTTCCATGGCCGGTTCGGGCACCAGTTCAATATTGATAGTGCCTGTATTGCCCGCATCCAGTTTCCGCTTGACCGGTCGGGTGTTGTCGGACAGGCGCGGGTGCCAGATATTGAGGCCCAGACGGCTTTCAGCTGGTGGCTTCTGCTCAAGCGTCAGAGTAATCCGGCCAGCTGCATCCGTTCGTCCGATCACGCTGGTTTCGGTAACCACGATGAAAGCCTGCATGTTGTCGTGGATGTTGCATCCGAGCTCCACGATACCCGGCTTGTCGAATACAACCGGGGCTTCGGGTTTACCGGCATAGAGTTCGATATTGAAGGTCTTGGCCGGAGAGAAGGAATAGACGTGGTGCTGCGTGTTGTCCCGATTGGGGAATTCCACACGGGATCCGATCGGAATAACCAGTGCATGGGGATGAAACTTGCGATCTTTCTGGTAGATTTCGGCGGTCACTGGAGTGGTGTTATCCGGTTCGTCCAGATAAACCACCGCACCTTCTACCGGCTCGTTGCCGCCATTGAAGGTCACTGTAACGGTAAGTTCCGATGACATCGCCGGGGCCGAAGTGAGCAGGGACGCCAGAAATAGAGCTATCGGTTTTCTCATCAAACCTCAGAACCTTCAGGCCAAGCCGGAACCCAGAGAAAACCGAATGTGGTTCCTTACGAGCAGGTTTTCCCAATATTGCCGCATCCAGTTCCACGCCACGTTATTAACCTGTTCAACAAACGGGTCCAGATTCAACTCGTAAAAATCCGGCGTGCCGGCAATCTGCAGCACAGTCACTGTAATGGAATCATCCAGTTCGTTGGCAAAAGGTTCGCCGATCAACTGGTGAACCAGCAGGTTAGCACGGGTGGCCTCGAGGTCTACCAGTTCACTGGCCCTTGTTGAGCGATTATTTTCGTACATCTCTTCCATCAGTCGATGGCATAGATAGGCCCTGATCAGCAATCCGTCGAGCCCGTCGTATCTTACGAGCAGTGCCGAGGGTTGGGTAAAATAGCGAATAGCGGCGCCCAGAAAAGGCTCAAACAGGTCTGCTTTGTCTGCCTCCCGGGCACACGCCTCGACACACTCAATCAGGCGCGGTGCCATCTCGATGTACTCAACTGCAAACTGGAACAGACAGGTAGCCGGCTGATAACCCTCAATAGTCACCGCGGAAGGCAGAGCCGCCGCTTTCTCCCGGAGCTGCCGGAGAAAGGTGCCGGAACGGGCTTCTTTTCGCCGCGCCTGATCAATAATCTCGAGGACTACCTGTGGTGTCATTTCAGGAGATGCCGATGTCTGAACGAATTGAGGTCGCAAGGCGCCTCCCATTATTCGCAGCGAGTAACCTGGCAGGAGCTCGTATACCGCTACAGTCCTGCTGTTTCTGATTAGTGTAGTCGACATTTTACGGCTTGCCGGTCCGCCAGCGTTAAATTCAGGAGGCGGAATGTTACAGATTGAACAGGTGTCAACGCGCCTGGAACCAGCGCCCGTGGCGGGTGTGAATCCAGCATAGCCAGCCCATGCTGATGGCGCGCGCCAGCATGAGACAGATGAGCGAGAACCACAGGCCGTGATTACCCCAGCCGGTGGTGAGCCACCATACCGGCAGGAATACGCCCAGGGCTGAGAGCAGCATGGTGTTCTGCATCTCGCGGGTTCGGGTGGCTCCAATAAAGACACCGTCCAGCAGATATCCCCAGACGGAGGCAAATGGCAGCAGCCAGAGCCAGGGCAGGTACTGCCAGGCTGTGGAGCGGACTTCTTCGATACCGGTCAGAAGGGCAATTAGGGATCGACCACCAAATACAAAAATGACGGTCAGTAACAGCGCGCCCCAGAGCGACCAGCGCATTGCGCTACGGAAAACCACCTTGAACTGCCGTCGGCTGTCCTTGCCAACTGCTTCGCCGATCAGGGCTTCCGCCGCATTGGCAAAGCCGTCCAGGGCGTTGGAAATAAGCAGCAGAAAAGTAATCAGTACGGCATTCGCTGCCAGGATGGTATCGCCCTGCCGTGCTCCCTGTGCGGTGAAGAATGCCAGCACCAGCAGCAGGGCTATGGTGCGAACCATGATATACCGGTTCACCCTGAGGATTTTCAGGTAGTCGGCCAGTTCACCAAACAGGGCGCGAGTCAGCCTCTGGCTCTCGGGCATGCGGGAAAGCACGATGGCGAAGCCAATGCCGGCAGCGCCGTACTCCGCGATCACCGTGGCAATGGCGACGCCCTTGCTGTTCCAGCCCAGTCCGGTAACAAACAGAACATCCAGGACAATGTTCAGCCCGTTGGCAACAATCAGCATGATCATTGGCCCGCGCGGAAACTGGGTGCCAATCAGCCAGCCCACCAGAGTGTACTGGCACAGCACCGCCGGTGCGCTCCAGATCCGGATGGCCGCGTATTCTGCGGCAAGACCGGTGACATCCGGGCTGGGGTCCATCAACGCCAGTCCAAGTCTGATCAGGGGTTGATGAAACAGGATAAGCAGCAGTCCGATACCCACCGCCAGCATCACCGAACGCAGCAGCAGGGCGACCTGCCCGAAGCTGTCGCGTTTGCCCCAGGCCTGGGCCGCCAGACCGGTAGTGCCCATGCGCATGAACCCGAAGGTCCAGTACAGGATGCTGAACAGGTTGGCGCCGACGGCTACGGCACCCAGGTATTCGGGGCTTTCCAGGTGGCCAAGAACCGCCGTGTCCACCAGTCCCAGAAGGGGGACAGTGAGGTTCGTCAGCATCAGTGGCCAGGCGAGGGTCCACAGTCGCCGGTCTGTGACGGACAGTTGGCGCGCCATATTCGATTTGATTCTTAAAATCTCATGCTTAGTATTTTTGGATTTAGGCGTTTGTTTAGTCTTTTCTTAATCCGTGTCTATACTCGACGTTGAGTTATCCGTAAGCAGGCTTCTACCCTGACTTGTGACGCTGAATGCGAGCGGCGTCAAGAGAAACAGGGGGATGACGCAAAATCCGACAAGAATAACACTCTGTGGAGACACAGTATGCGCGTGCACGCTCAGCGGGCAGGTGCCCTTTTAGGCGGACTTATGTTCCCAGCCTGGTCCATGGCGGACTGGACGTTGAACATGACCCCGGGGGTAACCGGCACCAGTAACGAGATATTTAGCCTTCATATGATCATTCTCTGGATCTGCGTCGCCATTGGTGTCGTGGTATTCGGGGTTATGTTCTGGTCCATTTTCGCCCACCGAAAGTCTCCGGACCGCGAGCCGGCGAATTTTCACGAAAATACCCTGGTGGAAATTCTCTGGACCATCATACCGTTTGTCATCCTTGTCATCATGGCCATTCCCGCCACGGCAACTCTGGTGGATATGTACGACACCTCGGAATCCGAGGTGGATATCAAGGTGACCGGCTATCAATGGAAGTGGCAATACGAGTATATCGACGAGGACTTCGGTTACTTCAGCAACCTGTCGACTCCCCCCGATCAGATCAACAATCTTCAGGACAAGGGAGAGAATTATCTGCTGGAGGTCGACAATCCGTTGGTCATCCCGGTCGGCAAGAAGGTGCGCCTCCTGCTGACGGCCAATGATGTCATTCACTCCTGGTGGGTGCCGGACTTTGGCATCAAGAAAGACGCAATCCCGGGCTTTATCAATGAAGCCTGGACCAGGGTGGATGAGCCCGGCATTTACCGCGGACAGTGCACCGAGTTGTGCGGTAAAAACCATGGCTTCATGCCGGTTGTTGTGAAGGCCGTGCCGGAGGAGGAATACAACACCTGGGTGGCTGAGCAGAAGGCGGCAGCGCAGAAAGAGCGTGAGCTCACCCAGAAGGACTGGACCATGGCCGAATTGATGGAGCGGGGTGAGAAAGCCTACCAGACAGCGTGCGCGGCTTGTCACCAGGCTGACGGTAGCGGTGCACCACCCGCATTTCCGGCGCTCAAGGGCAGCCAGATTGCCATCGAAGACATGGCCGCTCATATCGACATTGTCGTGAACGGAAAATCCGGTACGGCAATGCAGGCATTTGGCAACCAGTTGAGCGAGGTGGATCTGGCCGCGGTGATTACCTACGAGCGTAATGCCTGGGGTAATAACACCGGCGAGATGGTTACGCCCAAAGAAATCTTTGATTACAAGAACCAGCAGTGATCAACGCCAGATAACAGATATCACCAGCCACAATAAATGGCGGTAACGGGGGTTTTCATGAGTGCGGTTGCAGGTACCCACGCCCAGGATCATCATCACGGCCCGGCTAAAGGCTTTAGCCGCTGGCTGTTGACCACTAACCACAAAGATATAGGTACCATGTACCTGATCTTCAGCTTTGCCATGTTCCTGCTGGGCGGAACAATGGCTATGGTCATTCGTGCCGAACTGTTCCAGCCCGGTTTGCAGATCGTGCAGCCGGAGTTTTTCAACCAGATGACCACCATGCACGGCTTGATCATGGTGTTTGGTGCGGTCATGCCGGCCTTCGTGGGTCTGGCTAACTGGATGCTGCCACTGATGATCGGCGCGCCGGACATGGCGTTGCCGCGGATGAACAACTGGAGTTTCTGGTTGTTGCCCTGTGCCTTCCTGATCCTGGTCTCCACGCTGTTCATGGAGGGTGGCGCACCGAACTTTGGCTGGACCTTCTACGCGCCCCTGTCGACGACCTACGGGCCGCCCAGCACTACCTTCTTTATCTTTGCGGTTCATATCATGGGTATCTCGTCCATCATGGGCGCGATCAACGTGATTGCCACTATCCTGAACCTGCGTGCGCCGGGCATGACCCTTATGAAGATGCCGCTGTTCGTCTGGACCTGGCTGATCACTGCGTTCCTGTTGATTGCCGTAATGCCAGTCCTGGCCGGCGTGGTCACCATGATGCTGATGGACATCAACTTCGGTACCAGCTTCTTCGACGCCTCCGGTGGCGGTGACCCGGTGCTGTTCCAGCATGTGTTCTGGTTCTTCGGGCATCCGGAGGTCTATATCATGATCCTGCCGGCGTTCGGGGCGGTATCGCACATTATTCCGGCGTTCTCCCGCAAGCCATTGTTCGGCTATGCCTCCATGGTTTACGCCGTGGGTGCCATTGCGCTGCTGTCCTTCGTGGTCTGGGCCCACCACATGTTTACCGTCGGAATTCCCATCGCCGGCCAGTTGTTCTTCATGTATGCCACCATGCTGATCGCGGTGCCTACCGGGGTGAAAGTGTTTAACTGGGTTGCGACCATGTTCCGGGGCTCTCTTACCTTCGAGGCGCCCATGCTGTTTGCGGTGGCTTTCGTGATCCTGTTTACCATTGGCGGCTTCTCGGGCCTGATGCTGGCCATTGCCCCGGCGGACTTCCAGTACCATGACACATACTTTGTAGTCGCCCACTTCCACTATGTGCTGGTGCCGGGTGCGATCTTCGGTATCTTTGCCTCCGCTTACTTCTGGCTACCCAAGTGGACTGGTCACATGTACGACGAAACCATGGCCAAGACTCATTTCTGGCTGTCGTTTGTCGGCATGAACCTCGCTTTCTTCCCCATGCACTTCCTGGGCCTGGCGGGTATGCCGCGCCGGATTCCGGATTACGCCCTGCAATTTGCTGACTTCAACATGATCTCCAGTATCGGTGCCTTCATGTTCGGCGCAACCCAGCTGCTGTTCCTGTTAATTGTGGTGAAGTGCGTGAAGGGTGGTAAAGAGGCAGCCGCGAAGCCCTGGGATGGGGCAGAAGGCCTGGAATGGACGGTACCGTCGCCTGCGCCTTATCACACTTTTGCAACACCACCTGAGGTGAAGTAACGGAGACAGTCAAGCCGAAAACGTTTATGAACGCGCGGGCTGATACAACAACAAATGAAAACGGCTAAGCCATCGGAGATTGTCATGGCGGATAACCAGACCTACTACGTTCCGGAACAGAGCAAATGGCCCATCATTGCCACGGTGGGCCTCGGTGTCACCCTGTACGGGGTGGCATCGATCATGGTGAACAGCAATCAGGGGGAGAGTACGACTGGCTCCTGGTTTATGTTCCTCATTGGCGCTCTGATTATGGCCTACATGCTGTTCGGCTGGTTCGGCAACGTCATCAGGGAAGGCCGTGACGGTCTCTACAGTCCGCAAATGGACCGGTCATTCCGTTGGGGGATGAGCTGGTTCATTTTTTCGGAGGTAATGTTCTTTGCGGCGTTCTTCGGAGCGCTGTTTTATGTTCGGGTTTTTGCCGTTCCCTGGCTGGGTGGCGAGGGTGACAGGGGCAGTTCTGCCATGCTCTGGGATGGTTTTCGTTCCACCTGGCCCCTGATCAACAACCCGAGCCCGGAAGCCTACCCCGGGCCCAAAGAGGTCATCAGTGCCTGGGGCCTGCCGTTAATGAACACCATCCTTCTGGTAACTTCCTCGCTCACCATTACCGTGGCTCACCACGCATTGAAGGCGGGCAACCGGGCGAAAACCAAGCTCTGGCTAGGCGCTACGATCGCGCTGGCGGTTGTGTTCGTGTTTGTTCAGGGCTACGAGTATATGCATGCCTACCAGGACCTGAGTCTGACGCTCCAGTCTGGCATCTATGGCAGCACGTTCTTCATGCTGACCGGTTTCCATGGTGCTCACGTTATTCTCGGTACCCTGATGCTCATTATCATGTTTATCCGCATTCAGAAGGGTCACTTTACCGCAGATAATCATTTCGGCTTTGAGGCAGCCTCCTGGTATTGGCACTTTGTGGATGTGGTCTGGCTGGGATTGTTCGTCTTCGTATATATTATTTAAGCGGGTGGCCTCAGGGAGTCGGATTCATCGTCAGGCTCCCTTGCCAGAGTGCAATCAGAATAACTGCCAGGAGAAGTATGCTCAGGGTGACCCGCACCGCCAGTGAGTTCACAACCCGATTGGTTTTGCCGCCATCTTTGATGAGAAAAAACAGACCACTGAAAAGGCTGACCACCACGGCAAGCATTAACACGACGATTACGGCTTTGAGCATGGTATTTCCTGTTTTTATAAGACTGGTTTATGAGGGTAGCCGATTTTCCGGGCAACCCCAGAGGTCACTATAGCAGAGCATGTCTGATCCGCAGGGCAAAGCTCGTCAGTGGCAGTTCGACTGGAAGTTGCTGGTGTTCGCCGGCGTGTTTCTGCCGCTACTGATTGGCCTCGGTTTGTGGCAGCTCGACCGGGCTGGTCAAAAACAGCAGATGCTGGACCAGTGGCAGCAGGATGCGGCGGTTCTGGCGTGGCCGGAGCTTGCGGCTCAGGGTTTGGATTCAGGCCGGCCGATGACCCTGACTGGAATGTACGGCGACCACAGCTGGTTACTGGACAACCGAACACGGGACGGCATACCGGGCTATGAAGTGCTGACAGCATTCCATCCGCTGGAAGGGCCACCGGTCTTGGTGAACCGGGGCTGGATTCAGGCCCCGAGGACCCGGGAACAGCTGCCTGTTTTCGATACGCCTGAAGGGATTTTCAGCCTTGCCGGGCGCCTGAGCGACTACCCTCAACCACCCGTGTTAGGCGAGCAGCCAATGGCGAAGCATGGCTGGCCCCGCCGGGTGCAGAGCCTGCCTCGGGAAGTCGCTCTAAAGGAAATACCGGGCTTGCCAGACTCCGTGGTAAGGTTGGCTGACAGCGATCAGCCGGGCGCTTTGCGCGCCGACTGGACGCCGGACCTGATGGGGCCGCAAACTCATTATGGATATGCCGCTCAGTGGTTTGCGCTTGCTTTAGCCCTGACTATATTGACGGTAGTGGCGAGTTACCGAAAGACAGGAGCCAATAATGACAATGACAATGGCTAACCGGATACCTGATGATAGTGAAAGCCCCACCCCGGAACAGGTGAGGAGAGGACGGCGTACGGCATTGCTGCTTTTTGCCGTCGGTTTTGGACCGATGCTCTTTGCCACTATCATGTTCTATACCGGCTGGTTGAACCCTGCCGGCCATACCAACAATGGCACCCTGGTCCAGCCGGTGGTTCCGGTTCAGACCCTCAACCTTGAAACTGCCTCGGGTAAACCTCTGGAACAGCGTTTTGGCCTGGACAAGGCGGATCCTCAGTGGATGCTGATGGTTGTTTCCGGTCATTGCGATAGCAAGTGCGAGGAGCTGCTGTATCTCGCGCGGCAGGTCAACATTGCTCTTGGCAAGAATGCCAGCCGCGTTTCCCGCGCGGCTGTGCTCGGGAGTATACCTGCGGATCTCGCCGGCCGGTGGCAACAGGAATACAGCCTGATGGAGCGGCTGTCACCAGCCACGGGCACGACACCCGCCTGGCCTGCCGGCGTCAACCCTGCCAGAGAGCCCAGAATTCTGCTGGTGGATCCGATGGGCAACCTGATGATGCACTACGGTTCTGGCAATACCGGCAAGGAATTGCTGAAGGATCTGAAACACCTGCTGAAAATTTCCCAGCTTGGGTGATGAATGGCTCGGAGGGTAGGCCTTGAATCCGCATTTTTCTGAACCATCTCCCCAGGCTCGCCGCATGGCGAAGTGGGCCCTCATCGCGACACTTCTGGCGGTTGTGGTGATTATGCTCGGCGCGTGGACACGACTCGTGCACGCAGGTCTGGGCTGCCCGGACTGGCCCGGGTGTTATGGTTTTCTGACCGTACCCCAGAGCGACGCTCATATTGCAATCGCCAACGCCCGCTTCCCGGAAACTCCGGTAGATGTCACAAAGGGCTGGCCGGAGATGATCCACCGGTATGCCGCTGGCACCCTTGGGCTGATTGTATTCGGGCTGGCAGCTTATGCCGTTCGCCACCGTAAGACCGGAGTGCCGGTAAAACTGCCTCTCTTCATTGCCGGCTTCATAATCCTGCAGGGAGCCTTCGGCATGTGGACGGTTACCCTCAAACTCTGGCCACAGGTCGTGGCCATGCATTTGATGGGCGGTTTTACCACGCTCAGCCTGCTGACCCTCCTGACCCTGCGGCTGAGAAGTCGGGCGAGGGAACCGGAACGAAAGCCCTCTGGCAATGCCCTGGCGGCATTCCGCCCATGGCTGTATGGCGGTTTGTTTCTGGTGGTACTGCAAATAGCTCTGGGCGCCTGGACGGCCGCCAATTATGCGGCCGTAGCCTGCACAGACCTGCCCACCTGCCAGGGCCAGTGGTGGCCCCAGGGGATGGACTTTCAACACGGCTTCGATGTGACCCAGCATGTTGGCCCCAACTACCTCGGCGGCCAGCTTACCGCTGACGGCCGGGTCGCTATCCATGTAACCCACAGACTTGGCGCCATGATTGTGCTTGGCTACTTTGCCATCCTGTTAGCCTTGATGTGGCGGCGCCGGGAGGCCTCCGGTCTTGCCAGACCGGTCGCAATTGTTGCCGTGGTACTTTGCGCCCAGATAGCTCTGGGGCTGGCTAATGTCATACTTCACATTCCGATCTCCATTGCAGTAGCCCACAACGCCATGGGCGCCGGGTTGCTGCTTTCCGTCATTCACCTTGTCTGGCAACACCACCGATTGCCCCAGGCACACATTGCGATATCACCACACACAACAAGAATTAAAGGAGAGGTTACGGCATGAGTGAGCGAGTGGAAGTACTGCCGGCCCAGACACCTGCAAGCGATTCCAGCACGTCCATTTCATGGCGTGACTACCTGGAGCTGACCAAGCCCCGGGTGGTTGCGTTGATGATCCTGACATCGGTGATCGGCATGTTGCTGGCGGCACCGGGTGTGCCCGGCTGGGAGGTTTTGCTCTATGGCAATCTGGGCATTGCCTTATTGGCCGGCGCGGCAGCAGTGGTCAATCATGTGGTGGACCAGAAAATTGATACTGTGATGGCCCGCACCCGCAAGCGTCCCGTCGCCACCGGTAAGATCTCACCGCCTGACGCCATCCTGTTCGCAACCATCCTTGCCTGCATCGGGATGGTGGTATTGATGTGGCAGGTAAACCACCTGACCGCCTGGCTGACCCTTGCGTCCCTTGTTGGCTACGCGGGCGTTTATACCCTGTTCCTGAAACGTGCTACGCCCCAGAACATCACGATCGGTGGTCTGGCCGGTGCCATGCCACCGCTGCTCGGCTGGACGGCCGTCACCGGGCAGGTGGAAGGTCATGCCCTGTTGCTGGTGCTGATCATTTTCGCATGGACCCCGCCGCATTTCTGGGCCCTGGCCATCCACCGCAAGGAAGAGTACGCCAAGGCCGGCATCCCGATGCTTCCGGTCACTCATGGCAACAAGTACACTGAACTTCACATCCTGCTTTACACATTCATGTTGCTCGCCGTCAGCCTGCTACCGTTTGTCACAGGGATGTCCGGTGGTATCTACCTGATCGGCGCCCTCGCCCTTGGCTTGCGCTTCCTCCAGTACGCGATTCGTCTGCTCAAGGGAGATGACCGCCGGGTTGCACTGAATACCTTCAAGTATTCCATTACTTACCTGATGGCATTGTTTGTGGTATTGCTAGTGGACCATTTTGTATTCTTCTGAAGCAGATACCGTGCATACGCACGCGGGAATGGCTTTCCGAAACACGCTGTGAACAGGTCCGTGTACACCCGGATCCGCACGGTTACGGAAAACCCTTCCCGCCTGCTTTTCTGACCACTGTACTGGGACCCTGATGAACAGCTCGATTCGCCTGACACTTTTCCTGTTATTGCTATTGGTGATTCTGATTTTCGGACTGGTGATTGGGCGACAGGTGTATATCGTTGGCGGGCAAGAGCCAGAGCCGGCGCCGGAACTGGCAGACCTGAATACCTACGTGTACGACCAACCCCGTGAGTTGGTGGAGTTCACCCTGACCAATGAAAAGGGTGAAACGGTTACGCGGGAAAGCCTCAGAGGGCGCTGGACCTTCGCGTTTGTCGGCTATACCAATTGTCCTGACATCTGCCCGGCAGCCATGGCCAATTTGCGCCGCACCGATCAACTCATTTCCAACGAACTGCCGCAACCGGATTACCTGCTGGTGAGTGCTGATCCAGAGCATGACACTCCCGAAAAGCTGAAGGCTTATATGGGATTCTTCGGTGAGAACTTCCACGGCCTCACCGGCGACCTGGAAACCCTTCGTGCGCTCGCCAAAAGCCTGAGTGCGGTATTCGTTCACCGAGAAGTTGATGGTGAGTTGCTGGTCGATCACAGCGGCCACTTTGCGCTGCTCAATCCCGATGGCAAACTGGCCGCCCTTATCCAGCCGCCTCATAACCCGGAAGCGTTGGCTGAAGCCTTTGAGCGGATCTACGAGTGGGCGCGGGGTAACCGCTTGAAAGCTGAATCCTGACCCAGCAGGCCAAAACCCAAAGAATGCTTCCAATAGACCATATCCTTCCAGAGCTAAAACAAACCCTGGAACAAACCACTACGGTACTTCTGCAGGCGCCCCCGGGTGCCGGTAAGACCACCCGGGTTCCGCTGGCTCTGCTGGATGCCGCCTGGCGGGAGAACCGGAAGATCCTGATGCTGGAACCGAGACGGCTGGCGGCCCGCTCGGCCGCGCGCTTTATGGCGAAACAGCTGGGAGAACGAACGGGACAAACGGTGGGATATCGGACACGGCTGGACACCAAAGTGTCCGGAGCCACACGGATTGAGGTGGTGACCGAGGGCATTCTTACACGGTTGATTCAGGCCGATCCCATGCTCGAAGACTACGCTGCGGTCCTGTTTGATGAATTCCACGAACGGTCACTGCAGGCAGACCTCGGACTGGCACTGGTGCGGGAATCGCAGCAGGCATTGCGGGAGGATCTGCGACTGCTGGTGATGTCGGCGACGCTGGATTCCGCACCCATAGCCCGAGTCCTGGGGGATGTACCCGTAATCAGCAGCGAGGGTCGGGCGTTTCCGGTTGACGTCTTTTATCGTCCGGCGCCCGCTCAGGCCCGAAACACCCGGATTGTGGATCGAGTGGTGACGGTCATTCATGAGGCTCTGAAGCAACAGAGTGGGTCGTTGCTGGTGTTTTTGCCGGGCGCAGGAGAGATCCGGCGGGTGGAGCAGCAGCTGCAGGGACAGGTGGCCAGTAATGTGCTGGTGACGCCTCTGTATGGCAACCTGAAATCGGACGAGCAGGATCGGGCGATTTCGCCTGCGCCGGAAGGCCAGCGCAAGGTGGTGCTGGCAACCGCCATTGCCGAGACCAGTCTGACCATCGAAGGGGTGCGGGTGGTGATCGATAGCGGTCAGCAGCGGCGGGCCGTGTTTGATGCCAACAGCGGGATGACACGGCTGGTAACCGGACGCGTGTCCAAGGCCTCGGCCGAACAGCGCAAAGGTCGGGCTGGCCGCATTGAGCCGGGTGTGTGCTATCGGTTGTGGAGCGAGTCCGAGCAGTTTGGACTGGCGGAGTTTACACCTCCGGAGATTCAGGAGGCGGATCTGGCACCTCTGGTGCTGGAGCTGGCCCAGTGGGGGGCTCGCCAACCACGGCAGGTGGTCTGGATTGATGTGCCACCGGATGCCCACTGGCGTCAGGCCGTGGCGTTGTTGCAGTGGCTGGATATGCTGGACCACGAGGGTGCGATAACCGATCACGGCAAGGCCGCGCGGGAGTTGGGGATTCATCCGCGTCTGGCCCACATGGTGTTGCGGGGGCGCGAACTGGGCCTCTCTGTTTTGGCAGCGGAGCTGGCAGCTCTACTGGGAGAGCGCGACTTGCTCGGGCCGGGCGCCGGGGCAGACATGCATGAACGCGTACGGGTGCTTCGGGGTGAGCGTGGGCACAGGGGCATGGACCCGGCCAGGATCAACTCGGTGCGTCAGGCGGCAAAACGGCTGGTTGCCGGTAACGAAACGTCTGCTCCGGTGCCGGCGGAAACCGAGGTTGGACGTTTGCTCGCACACGCCTATCCGGACCGTATCGGGCGCCGGCGTTCAGGCCAGGCGCCGCGTTACCAGCTCAGCAATGGCAAGGGCGCTACGCTTCGGGAAGACGATGCCCTGGCCCGATATGATTGGCTGGTAGCCGCAGACCTGGATGGCAAGTCCCGGGAGGCGACTATCTATCTCGCAGCACCGGTGGAGGTTCCAGACCTGGAGCAGGACCTGGCGACTCACATTTACGAAGGTGACGAAGCGGTCTGGGACGACAAGCGAGGAACGGTGATTGCCCGTCACGTCCGGAAACTCGGCGAGTTGATTCTTGAAGAGAAAGCGCTGCCGCAAGCGGACCCGGAACTGATTCAGCAGGGGCTTCTGAGCGCCGTGCGGAAAAAGGGTCTGGCCAGCCTGTCGTGGTCCGGATCGGCAACGCAGTGGTGTGCCCGTGTCAAGTTGCTGGCCAGCGCGTTCCCGGGCGAATGGCCAGATACCAGCGATGAAGCCTTGTTAGAGGGTCTCGAAAACTGGCTCGCGCCTTTCATGCCCGGCATGCGGCGCTGGTCGGACCTGGAGAAACTGAACCTGCTCCCGGCTCTGAACAGCCTTCTGGACTACCAGCAGCAACAACAGCTCGTCGTGCTTGCGCCAGTTGAGCTCACGATCCCGACTGGCCAGAAAGTCACCCTGGATTACGCCGCCGACAATGGTCCTGTTTTGGCAGCGAAACTGCAGGCCCTGTTTGGCTGGACGGAAACCCCGAGGGTGGCTGATGGCAAAGTCCCGGTGGTCATTCACCTGCTCTCACCGGCGCAACGACCGCTGGCGGTAACTGCTGATCTGGCAAGCTTCTGGCGAAACGCCTACCCGGAAGTCCGCAAGGACATGCGCGGTCAGTACCCTAAACATCCATGGCCGGAAGACCCGTTTACCGCCGAGGCTCAGCAGGGAACGAAGAAACGCCCAGCTCGCTGATCTTTCCGGTGACCAGCTTTTCCGGAATAGTTTCGAAATAGATATTGCGCGGCGTTATCCATTGTCCTGTCGGGGCCCGGAGCTCGCTTACCGGCAGTTCCTCCAGACGTACCGAATTGCAGGTAGCACGGCTGTCACGGAAGGTGTCGGCTAATACCCAGAATGGCACAGCGTATTCCTTCGCTGACAGTGCCAGCAGACGAGTGCCACTCTTGTTCACAAAATGCCCATCGGCCAGCCAGGCATCACAACCGGTGATCACCAGGTCAGCCCGGGGAGCGAAAAGTGCCATTTGGGCATCGGTGATCAGGGTGACGGGCACCTTCAGTTGATTAAGTGTGACCGCGAGCTGGTGGCCCTCCATCCCCGGACCGCTCTGGGTGCAAATCACCGAAAATGGGTACTGGTCTGCGACCAGCCGGTGAAAAAGCCTGACCAGAAGGGAACTGGCACTGTGTGTCATGATGACTGCCCCTGCCGGTATCTGGCTCATTGCGTTCTGGATTATCCGGTCACCGGCCTCCTCAAGCTCCCGGATCACCTCAAGAATGGCTGTTCGGGACGGAACCGGTGCCTCGCCCCACCGGGTTTCCAGCCGCTCAAGGGCATTGCCAATCACGACCATGCTTGGTCGCGCCTGCCTCAGTTCTGTTAACAGCGACGAAAGTGTCTCCGGATCCGGTTTGATTGCATCCAGATAGTCCGCCAGACCCTGGAGGGTCCGCAATGCCAGCTGGGTGGCACCGGATTGGTTGTCCTCCCGCAGAGTGGATATCAGAGATTTGGCTTGTTGATCGAAGTTGGCCATTTCTGGGTTTTCTTGGCGAATTTTAGTGGATGGTTTTATCAGGGTAGCAGGTGGTTTCTGGGGCAGGATCGCCGATGCGTAACAGATCCGAAAATACTTCTTGCCAGCGACCGTCGGCTGTATAAAATGCGCGCAATCTTCCACTCGTGCGGTAGCAATCATGCACCTCGTTTCATTTAATGTATTTCGTACCCTCGGATTTCCTAACACTACGGTGTTGAAACCGGACCACTTCATGAAGCACAAAGAGCTGTTGAAAGACGCAGACTGGGTTTTGTTTCCAGAGTACTGGCAGCTCAATGCCCTGGTGCATGGGCTGAAATGTCGGGTGTTTCCGAGCATCGCCAGCTACCGTATCGGCCACGACAAGGTAGAGATGACACGCGCCTTCCAGACCATTGCACCGGAGCACACGCCCTGGACCATGATTGAGGCGAACGGCGAGCAGGAGCGGGAGATGATCTGGGATGCCATGAGTTACCCGTTCGTGGCCAAGCTGCCAAAGGCCAGTATGGGCGAAGGCGTATGGCTGATTGAAACCCGTGAGGACTGGCGGCGCTACTGTGAAATTACCGATGTGCTTTACGCCCAGGAGTACCTGCCGATCAACCGGGATGTTCGTGTTGTTGTCATCGGTGACCGTGTGCTGACTGCGTACTGGCGCACCCAGGCTGACCAGGGCTTTTATAACAATATTGCCCAGGGTGGACGCATCGACACAAGTCCCGTGCCGGCGGCCGCTACCGATCTGGCTTTGCGTCTGGCGAAGGAACTCGGGGTGGATCATGCCGGTTTCGATATCGTTCTGGTTGAGGGCTATCCTTACGTGCTGGAATTCAACCGGTTGTTCGGTAACCAGGGATTGGGGCCGGACAGCGAGTTGCAGGGGGCGATCATGGATTATCTGAGACGACAGTCTGAACCCCGGGATCCGGACGGACCGACCGAGCCGACACCGCTCTGGCCTATTGCTGTTTAGCGCTGCTTTTCGTGCGCTGTCGGTTCCCGGCAGCATTACACACTACTCCACGGCTTTTCGGTCCCTTGTGTGGGATTCCTTTGCAAGGGTCAGTCTTCGGACTGGCCTTTTTTTCGTTCCAGATCCAGGGTAAAGGCCAGGGGCAGAACCAGCAGACCGTAGCCGATCATCAGTAACAGTGCGTGGCGGGCGTCGCCTGTCCAGTCGGCCAGGACCCCGCCGAGCATGGGCACGGAGAACGCGACGGTGTAGCCCACCAGAAAGGTGCCGGCGGACAGGCGGCCGGTTTCGGCGGCAGAGACCACCAGTGGTGGTATGGCCACGAGCAGGATCAGCAGCATGCCGGCGACCAGGCTCATGAGCGTCGCACTGATGATGGACCACCAACCGGTGAGTATGACCGCGCCGATGGTGCCGAGGAGGGCGATGCTGGCCAGGGTGGCGATGACGCTGCGGCGGCCGACCCAGTGGCGGGCCATTTTCAGCATGATCAGGGAGGCGAATACCTGCGCGAGGTTATACCAGAACAGGGCGTCCGGGAGTTTGTCGAACTGGCCCTGGTACTGAAGCAGGTTGCCCATGTAGGCGTTGAGGCCGAAGAACAGGGAGCCGGAAAGCCCGAGCAGCAGGCCGATTTTCAGTGTCAGCGGGTTGCTCCAGTCTGGCAGCCAGGCAACTTTCCGCACCGGTCTGGCCCGGTCCCGCTTGGGCAGGAACAGGGCTGCGGCGACCAGCAGTGCCGGTAGTGACCATGCCAGCAGCGTTGCCCGCCAGCTGTTGTCCAGCAGTGGCATGAGTATCGGCAGGGTGATGCCGGCACCGATGAACTCACCCATCAGCATGCCATTCATATAGATCGCTGAACCCAGGGCCAGGTGGTGAGGTTCCAGCCATCGCGGCAGTAATGCCGGCAGGGCCGGTTGCATCATGGAGACGCCGATACCCATGACGGCGCTGGCAATCATCAGGGTCAGGGTATCGGGGACCAGGCCGCGGGCAGCAGAACCGATTACCATGATCACCATGGCCAGGGCCAGGGTGTTGCGTGGCCCGATTCGGGCAATCGACAGGGAGCCGGGCATGGAGCCGACGGCGAGCATCAGGATGGGGAGCGTGGTCAGTGCGCCGGTCAGGGCCTGCGACAACCCCAGTTCGTCGCTGATAAAGGGGGCCAGAGGTGGGGCGACCAGGACCGGAATCCGGAGATAAACCCCGGCCAGCCAAAGCAACACCGCCACCGGCAGCAGTCGCGCTGGCGGTGGCGGTGTGTGTGCGGCCTTGAGTTCAGCCACAGGCGAAGATCAGTCTTCGCTGGTATCCGGGAGGTAAGCGCCGTCTTCGTCGTGCACTTCGCGGCCGGTGACTGGCGGGTTGAAGGAGCAGATCAGGCGCATGTCTTCGGTGCCACCGTACAAAGTGTGCTGATCGTGCTTGTCGAGCGCGTACAGGGTGCCGTCGGTGATTTCGTGGGTCTCACCGGTAGCCTTGTCCAGGATTTTGCCGTTGCCGGCAACGCAGTACACGGCTTCAAGGTGATGCTTGTACCAGAGGTTCAGCACGGCACCGGCCGGGATGATGGTCTCGTGAAATGAGAAGCCCATGCCGTCTTTTTTCAGCAGCATCCGGCGGCTGGTCCAGCCCGGACCGGTCACTTCACGTTCGGTACCGATAATGTCTTGCACTCGTACAATTTTCATCTACATTCCTCATTCGTGATGGAATAACCCCAACAATATAAACATCCCTTTCAGGTTCGATTCAACCGCCAGTCGTCGTAAGCGACCATGCTTTGCTCGATAGCCGCGATGAATTTCTGGCGCTGCCGATCCTCGAGCGGCCGCCCTTTTCGGCGCTTGTCGAAGGCCTGCTGGATATCCTGTCGACTTTTCTTGTCCAGGCTTTCGAGCCAGTGGTGATCCGCGGGTTCCAGATCCAGAAAATCTCGCCCGGCGTGGTTTCTTTGGCTGATATGCCACCAGTGATCCACGGCTCTCCCCAATACAACATAGCCGAACTGACTGTCCTGTACAGGCCCGAAGGTGGCTGTTTTCAATCCATCCTTCAAAACTCCGATGTTCAGTGTCGGCAGCATCAGCCGGTCACCGTACAGATAGCTGCTGGCGGCGCCGATCAGGCCACCCACCAGGGCGCCAGCGCCCAGCGAGTGGCCCAGGGTGAGTGCATCGATTCCGGCGCCGCTCACCGCGCCGGCGCCGAATCCGGCGGTGGCGAGGTAGTGCTTGCTAACGGCCCAGACTTTACGGCTGTCCTCGGAGAACAGGTCATGTTCATTATGCCACTCCAGCTCTGCTTCCTGGCGACGGATGTGCTGGTGCTGGTAAAGGCTCTCAACGGCCACACGCTGGCTCTGTTCCCGTTGCCGCTGATGGCGGTACCAGAGATGACGTAGCTGTTTAGCAAGGGAGCCATCACTGGTTTCGGCGGCCTGGTTCGCGGTCAGGGTGCGCTTTTCCCGGAAAGACATCATGTCTTCCAGAGCTCCGGCGATCAGGACTGCCGACTGCTTCCGGCGTTGTTTCCGCTGTTCCGAGAGGAAATGCGTAGCCTGCTCCAGCGGTTGTTCCCAGTCTGGCTCCAGTTGGCCAAATGCTCGTAGCAGGCCCAGGTGTTGCTCAAACGGGGCGCGAACAGCATCGAATTTGCGTACTACCTGGAAGAACTGGCCCAGGGCGGCTTGCCAGGTGTCGCTGTAATCGTCGGCACCAATACTGTTGATCAGCGCCAGGCTTGGGCGCCCGGTCCAGCGCAGTATGGTCATTTCCGCCTCGTGTTCTGCGCTGTACGGAACCGACCCGTCCACCACGTAGATGATACCGGCGCCCTCCACCAGGGGGGTGAGCAGCTCACATTCATCGTTAAACCGGCCATCATCCCGATGCTGGGTCACGAAGGCCTTCACGGTTTCGCCGTGGTCGGATGCAGAAACGCTGTGAGCTTCCAGCCATTCCAGTACCCGCCTCGGGCGCTGAAAGCCAGGCGTGTCGACCAGGGTGTAAAGGGTCCGGCCATCCACGGTCAGGGGGTAAGCCTGTCGTTTCCGGGTGGTGCCGGGCTCGAGAGCAATGGCAATGGCATCGTTCTGGGACAGGGTGGCGACGACACTGGATTTGCCCTTGTTGGGATGTCCTACAACCGCAAACGTGGGGGCCGGTGTCATGGTAACTCCTCGCTGGCGGGGAATGGGGCCTGCCATTGCAGAGGAGGCAGTGAAACCATCAGGAAGTTATTACCCATTCGCTCTGCAAACCGAAGCCAGGGTTGGACCTGATGGGGCTGAGGCTCCTGGCTGATGTCGGCGGCCAGTGGCACAAGCGCCACCCGGGTGCCCGTTGGCCAGAGTTCCCGTGCCGACTCGAGGAAATCCTGGAGTTCTCCGGTTGGCGGCTGCCAACAGCGGGTTGCCATAAGGACCGCTTTGCACCCCGTGTTCGCAGCATGCGCTGCAACCTGGTTCATGACCTTCTGGTCGTCGGCGAGGCTGGCCCGGCCTCCGGCCCTGAGAACCAGGTGTTTACCTGAACTTAATGCTTCGGGCGGCTCCGGTTCCCCGGCACCCGCCCAGCAAAGCAGAATGTCACTGTCCGGCAGCGGCTGCAGGTTACTTCGAATCCGGGTATCCGGAAGGTCACCGGCATCGTTGTGCTCATTACCCGTGTCCAGGGCCGGCGTTTCCATTCGATACAACAGGGCATGCATGGCTGGGTGGCTGCTCAGCTGTTGGCGGGCTTTGCGTCGAACCAGTCCGACGGCCAGAATCAACAGGAGCAGTCGGGGCAGCAGTACCCAGGTTGTCCACAGCATGGTGACAAAGGGCCACCATTGCCCCCAGAGGATGGGGTTCAGGCTCTCGCTAATCGTTTCGGCGCGGAAAAAGCGAGTTGCTTCCACCAGACCCAGATCCGGCACCGCCGCCGGCCATAACCAGGCCCATGGTGTTGCCAGAGCCACCAGCAATCGATGGTAGCTTCCGGCGGCGGTGTCCAGAGTTGTGCTCCAGCCAAAGGCCAGATCCTGAACTACCACCAGCACCAGCAACGTGGCCAGGCCTGCGAGGGCAAAGCAGAGGCCCCCCATGTGTGCAGCCCGGGCCATCAGAACGGGTTGCAGTCGGTGGGCGACACCCTTTGCCGGGCTGCCCTGCAAGCGCCGGACTAGCCATTGCCAGGGCTGCCACCCGGCCAGTGACTGGATGCTGGTAAAAATTGCCAGCACCAACTGGAAGAGGACGAACGCCAGGAACAGGGTGATGTTTATGCGTTGGCCGCCGTCGTAAAACAGCAGACCGAGCATGGTGAACGAGCCAAAGACGATGCCTGCGGTGGCAAAGCCGGCGTTTACGCGGCGCCATAACCGGAGTGTATGCTCCCCGGCTTGTTTTTTTGCGCCGGCGCCGGCCAGCCGCTTCATATGGTCGAGCCACCGGGCTGCATCCGGGGACAGCCCCTGCTCCTCACAGACCAGCGCAAATTTCCGGTCCCGGCGATGGAGAAACGCTGGCGGCTGCTCTTTGTCCCGTTGGGCTTGGGCGTCAAAATCAAGCAGCAGGCGGAGGGAGCTGTCGGTCATGCAGTGGTCCGGTCGTGAATTCGGTCAGTCATCCTTTGATGCTAGGATATAGGTATTCCCGCTTCCGATACCAGACAACGAGTTACCATGCCCCACCATCTGATGAACCTGCGTTATGTGCCTGACGACGAGGCGGATGAAATCCGCGCCCTGTTTGAGGCGCATGAGGTGCCCTATTACGAGACCCCGCCGAGCCGCTGGGGGATTAGCATGGGTGGCTTCTGGGTGCACGATGATGACCAGGCGGCACGGGCCAGGACTCTGCTTGAAGACTACCAGCGGCAGCGATTCCAGAACCAGCGGCAGGCATACGAGGAGACCAGGGCGCGCGGTGAAACCGGTGGCTTCTGGTTTATGCTCAGCCGAAAACCGTTGCGCACACTGGCGGCCTGTATCGCTATTCTGGTAATCATCGGCCTGAGCTTGCTGCCCTTTATCCGTATCGGATAATGCGGGCTTCACTGCCGCCCTTCTGGTTATTGAGTATAAGAAGATTGTCCGCTTACCCATACGGTGTCTGGAATCCAGGGCACCCGGTCCGGGCCGGCTTCGTTTGCCCCCCTCTCCGGGGGGCCATATACTTCCGTGACTGCACCCGGCCTGACCGGGTTCCAGGGTTTTTACCATGAACGATACCCAATCTGGTGTGCGCGGTACATGACTGAGCTGTTTACCGAGAATAATAAGAGCGGCCTGACCAGGGATCTGATCGAGGCCCTGTTCCCCATGTTTGAGGAAGCCAGTGCTGGTGCCATTGCAGTGGACCGCGACAGCCGGATTACCTGGATCAACAGCAGTTACTCACACCTGCTTGGCCTTGGCGATCCTGCCCGGGTTGTTGGCAAGCCTGTCCGCCAGGTTATTCCGCAAACCCGAATGCCTGAAGTGGTGGAAACCGGAAAGCCGTTGTTACTGGACATCATGGAACACAACCAGCAACAGTTGGTGGTGACTCGCCTTCCCTACTATGACGATGGAGGGCAGATCGTCGGTGCCGTGGCGTTTGTGCTCTATGATGACCTGCAGCCGCTGACACCGCTGGTATCCAAGTATCGGCGACTGCATCAGGATCTGGCGGCTGCCCGCAAGGCGCTTGCCAGGTCGTCCCGGAGTACCCGTTACAACCTTGCAGACTTTGTCGGTGCCAGCCCGGCGGCGCTTGAGGTCAAGCGCCGGGCGCGTCTGGCGGCTGGACGTGATATGCCTGTTCTGCTGCTTGGTGAAACCGGCACTGGCAAGGAAGTTCTCGCTCAGGCGATCCATTCTGTATCCACCAGGGTGGAAAAACCCTTTGTTGGCGTTAACGTGGCGGCTATTCCCGACAACCTGCTTGAGGCGGAGTTTTTCGGGGTGGCGCCGGGAGCCTACACTGGCGCAGATCGCCGTACCCGGGAAGGCAAGTTTCAGCTTGCCAACGGTGGCACCCTGTTTCTGGATGAGGTTGGCGATATGCCTTTGCCGCTGCAGGCCAAGCTTCTGCGGGCTCTGCAGGAGGGCGAAATCGAACCATTGGGTTCCAACAAGGTGACGCCGGTGGACGTGCGGGTAATCGCCGCCACCAGCCGAAACCTGGAAGCTATGATTGCCGAAGGCGGCTTTCGTTCGGATCTTTATTATCGACTCAATGTCCTTGAAATCCCCATTCCTCCCTTGCGTGAACGGCTGCCGGATTTGGGGGTGCTTTGTGAATCGCTTCTGGGCGAGATCTGCGAAGGGCTTGATTTGCGGGGTGAAATCACGGATGCGGGTGTTTCGGCTCTCGGCAGTTATGACTGGCCCGGTAACATCCGGGAATTGCGAAACGTTCTGGAGCGCGCCCTCACCATGGGGGAGGACGGTGGCTTGCTGGACGCGGGTGCAATCTTCAAGGTACTCCCGCGCAGTGGTAACCGCCCGGCATCGCTGCTGACTACGCAACCGGTGCGGCCGCTGGCTCAAACCCTTGCTGATGCCGAAGCCCAGGCAATCGAAGAAGCTCTGGTTGCCAGTCGCGGCAACCGTACTCGTGCAGCGAAACTGCTGGGTATATCCCGCTCTGTACTCTACGAAAAACTCGCTAGAATGTCCTGAATTCCGGACAGGTGTCCCGGTATCCGTACAAACACCTACGACTGATGTCTAAATACGTCCGGTTATCCGGACGTTTTGTGCTCGCGTTTGCTTGAAAAAAGCCCCTAACCTTATGAAAAACATGGAATATATGTGTTTGGCATGGTGTCTGCTTTTGGCGGGCTGCAGACGTCAGAACAACGCGGATAACAAGACTGGCGCTTATCGTTGGACCCCAAATTACACATGTCTGTCTGTTTTCTGCGATGTCTGACTATACTCAGACCAGGCGTGTCGTAAATTGCACGCGCCAGGTCAGACAAAACAACAATGCTAGGAGACTAACCAATGAAACTCTTGAAGGCCATCACCGGTATCGCTGGTGCGATTGCCCTGACGACGGGTTCCGCTTTCGCAGAAGATCTGCGCTGGAAAATGCCCGTTGCATTTGCCACCAATCTGCCTGGCCTCGGTTCCCCCGCCGCCTGGGTTGCAGACAACCTTACCACCGCATCCGATGGCAGCATCCAGGTCCGTGTCTATGAGCCGGGCAAGCTGGTTCCGCCGTTCGACATCCTGCAGTCCGTTTCAGACGGCAAGGTCTCTGCCGGTTACACCTGGATCGGCTACGACCAGGGCAAAGTGCCTGCGATTCCCCTGTTTGCCGCTGTACCCTTCGGCATGAAGCCCCCGGCCTACATTGGCTGGTATTACTTCGGTGGTGGTCATGAAATGCTGCAGGAAACCTACGCCAACAAGGGCTTCAATGTGTATGCACAGCTGTGCGGCATTATCGGGCCTGAAACAGCGGGTTGGTATTCTAAACCCATCAAAACACTGGAAGACTACAAAGGCTTGAAGATTCGCTTCGCCGGCCTGGGCGGTAAGGTTCTCGAAAAACTGGGAGCTTCTGTCACCATGATGCCCGGCGGCGAGCTGTACCAGGCACTGGAAAAAGGCACCATTGATGCCACTGAATTCTCCATGCCCGCCATCGACCAGATCCTGGGCTTCAATCAGGTGGTCAAGTACAACCTGTTCCCGGGCTGGCATCAGCAGTTCACGGCCCAGTACATGCTGATCAACAACGATGAGTGGGCGAAAGCCACCGAGGCTCAGAAGGCGCTGGTTGAGGCTTCCTGTACTGCTGCTACCACCCGTGGTCTTGCTGAAGGCGAGTACAAGAACGGTAAGGTTCTGGCCGAGTTCCAGGACAAGGGCGTTCAGGCCGACCAGATTCCCCGCGACGTTCTGCTCGAACTGAGGGACGTGACTCAGGAAGTGCTTGAGGAAGAAGCGTCCAAGGATGCCGACTTCAAGCGTGTTTACGAAAGTCAGCAGGAATTCATGGAATCCTACAAGGTGTGGGATACACGCGCCTATGTTCCGGCGGACCTGTAAGGTTCGGGGCTGACCCTGAGCACTGGAATAACTTCCGGTGCTCTCTGATTTAGTCTGGATGGCCCTGCGGGGCCATCCTTGTTTCACGGCAGGCTTTCTGAACGAGGAACTGTTGTATGACAGTGTCTGATAAAGGCTCACCGCCAGATTTGCGGGCATCGGCGTCGGACGCCGGTCAATTTATTCATCATCACACGGAGTTCCCTACAACCTGGTTAAGCCGGGTAATGGACGGTGTGATTTCTGCAATAGGTAAGAGCGCCTCCTGGCTCTGGATCGTGGTCACCGGCGTCATCATCTATGCGGTGGTGGGCCGCTATGCCTTTGGCATGGGGTCGGTAACTCTGGAGGAGGTCCAGTGGCATCTGGCCGGTGCAGGCTGGTTATTGGGGTTGGGCTATACGCTGGTGACGGATGATCATGTCAGGGTGGATGTGATCCATGAGCGTCTGTCCCTGAGAGGCCAGGCCTGGATTGAACTCCTTGGCCTGGTATTGCTGTTGTTGCCGTTTCTGGTGCTGGCGGTTTACGAAATGGTCCCCTACGCCTTCAGTTCCTGGGAGCAGGGCGAGACCAGTCAGGCACCTGCCGGACTTCCCTACCGCTGGGTTCTCAAGAGCATTCTGGCATTATCTTTTGTTCTTCTGATTCTGGCTGCCCTATCCCGTCTGCTGAAAGTAACTGCTCTGCTTTTCGGCTTTCCGAAGCCAATCCGGATCGAGTCCGGGAATAACAAGAAAGAGGATGCGTCCTGATGGAGCTCGAAACGTTATTTGTGATCGGCATGTTCCTCACGTTCGGGGCCTTGTTGATGACCGGTTACCCGGTTGCGTGGGTGTTGGGTGGCACCGCGGTTATCTGGACAGTCGTCGGTGTAATCGCCGTTGAAGATTTTGGTGCCAGTCTGTGGTTTGACTATTCCTCTTCCATGGGGCTTGTGCCGGAGCGAATATGGAAGGTCGTAAGTAGCGAAACTCTTGTGGCCCTGCCGATGTTTATCTTCATGGGCATCATGCTCGACCAGTCTGGCGTGGCCGAGCGGTTGATGAACAGTATGGTAAAACTGTTTGGAGCCGTTCGCGGAGGTTATGCGGTAACTGTCATTGTCATCGGCGTACTGCTGGCAGCGACCACCGGTATCATCGGTGCGTCTGTAGTGCTTCTGGGCATGCTTTCCCTGCCCGTGATGATGGAGAACAAATACGATAAGGGGTTTGCTGTGGGCACTGCCTGTGCCACCGGGACCCTGGGTATTCTGATTCCCCCTTCAATCATGCTGGTCCTGATGGCTGACCGGCTGGCGGTTCCCGAAGCGTCGGTAGGCGATCTGTTCATGGGCGCATTCTTTCCCGGCCTTATGCTGGGCGCCATGTACGTGACCTACGCTATCATCCGTCCGATGCTGCAACCGCATATTGCGCCGGTGCCGGAGGGTACGGAAAAAGTGAGCTGGAGCATCGTCTGGGAGGTGGCAAAGGCCGTTGTGCCGACGGCCGCACTGATTCTGGGTGTTCTCGGCTCTATTTTTGCTGGAATAGCAACACCAACCGAAGCTTCTGGTGTTGGTGCGCTGGGCGCTCTGTTACTGGCCCTGATGTCTGGCCGACTGAACCTGAAAGTGCTCAACTCTTCAATGCAGCAAACCACCCGCACGGCCGCCTTCATTTTTGCCATTTTCCTCGGTGCCACTGCGTTCTCTGTGGTACTGCGGGGTCTGGGTGGCGACCAGGTAATCGAAGACGCGCTACTGGGGCTGCCATTCGGACCCTATGGCGTGGTGTTGACCATTCTGTTTGCGGTGTTCCTGCTGGGCTTCTTCCTGGACTGGGTGGAAATCACCCTGATCATCCTGCCACTGGTAGCACCGGTTGTGCAGAGTCTCGGGTTCGATCTGGTGTGGTTCACCATTCTGTTTGCCATGTGTCTGCAGACCTCGTTCCTGACACCACCGGTTGGTTTCGCCCTCTTCTACATCAAGGGTGTGGCGCCGCCGGAGATTGCAGTTACTGATATCTACCGTGGCGTTATACCGTTCATTATTATCCAGCTGGTCGCTCTGTCCATCGTCTTCCTGGTACCGGAAATCGCGACCTGGCTGCCGGCTGTGGCTTACGACTAAGGAGATAACAACAATGCGTCTTGAAAACCGGATTGCCCTGATCACCGGAGCCGGACGAGGCATCGGGCGGGCCATCGCCGAACAGTATGGCCGTGAAGGTGCGCGCGTGGCCGTGGCGGACCTGACTCTCGAAAGTGCGCAGGAGGCGGTCGACGCTATTGAGCAGGCGGGCGGTACCGCCATGGCCCTGGCCATGGATGTCACCGATGAAACCGCCGTGGATGCAGGCGTAGCCGCCATCGTCAAAAAATGGGGCGGGCTGGACATTGCTCTGGCGAATGCCGGCATCCAACATATCGACCCATTGCACAAGTTGGCGTTTGCCGACTGGAGCAAAGTGATGAATGTGCACCTGGACGGCGCTTTTCTGGTGACCCGCGCCGCCCTGAACCAGATGTACGCGAACGGTGGTGGCACCATGCTGTATATGGGTTCGGTTCACTCCCTTGAGGCCTCGCCGCTGAAAGCGCCCTACGTGGCGGCCAAGCACGGTATGCTGGGTCTGTGCCGCGCAGTGGCGAAAGAGGGCGCCGAGCATGGTGTGCGCAGCAACATCATTTGCCCGGGCTTTGTCCGTACCCCGCTGGTGGACAAGCAGATCCCTGAACAGGCCAAGGAGCTGGGGATTTCCGAGGAGGAAGTGATCAGCAAGGTGATGCTGAAAAACACCGTGGACGGAGAATTTACCACTCTGGAAGATGTCGCCGAACTGGCGGTTCATCTGGCCGCCTTCCCTTCGGCAGCGCTGACCGGCCAATCAATTGTGGTCAGCCACGGCTGGCACATGCAGTAAGACACAGGAGAGACAGATGAGTAACACAGAACAATCGCCGATAGTCTGGACTCCCTCGGAAGACACGCTCGAGTACTCACGCATGGGCCGGTTCAAGGCCTGGCTGGAAGAGCAGGGTTACGGCCCGTTCACTGACTATCACGCCCTGCACCAGTGGTCGATTGATGAGCTGGAAACCTTCTGGGCGAAAGTCTGGGACTACTGCGGGTTGGTGTGCGATACCCCCGCACAAGAGGTGTTGGGCAAGCGTGACATGCCCGGTGCGCAGTGGTTTCCCGGCATGAGGCTGAACTTTGCTGCCAACCTGTTGAGGCTGGCAGATGGCAGCCATGCTGACCATGAGGCTGTGGTGGCGTATTGCGAAACGCGCCCGGTCCTGCGCCGGACCTACGCCGAACTGAAAGCGGATGTCGGCGCGCTCGAGGCGTTTCTGCGCAGCAAGGACGTCCAGTCTGGTGATCGCGTCGCTGGCGTGGTCACCAATGGGTACGAGGCCATGGTCGGCATGCTTGCCGCCACCAGTCTCGGGGCCATCTGGAGTTCGGCTTCGCCCGATTTCGGCGTTGGCGCTATCCTCGACCGGTTTGGTCAGATTGAACCGTCGGTATTGATTGCGGTGAATGGCTACGGCTATGGCGGCAAGGTCTTCGCCCGTCAGCAGGAGTTTGCCGAACTCATCGCCGGACTGCCGACCCTGAAATGCGTGGTCAGCGTCCAGCAATTGCCGGACGAGGCGCCGATCCAGGGCGACCTGGTGACGCCCTGGGAGGACGCCATCGCCTTCGGCGCCGGCCAGTCGCCCTCTTTTACGCCGCTGGATCCGGACCACCCGGTCTACATCCTGTATTCATCCGGCACCACGGGCAAACCCAAGTGCATTGTGCACGGTAACGCCGGCTTGGTGGTGAACCATGCCAAGGAACTGATGCTGCATGGTGACGTCGGACCAGACGACCGGTTCCTGTATTTCACCACCTGTGGCTGGATGATGTGGAACTGGCAGGCTTCCGCCCTGATGACCGGCGCAGCGGTCATCACCGTCGACGGTTCGCCAGGTTACCCGAGCCTGAATTATCTCTGGGACACCGTGGCCGAGGAGAAAGTGACACACTTCGGTACCAGCGCGCGATTTATTGCCGGGTGTCGCAAGGCCGGGCTCCAGCCTGCGAAGACCCTGGACCAGAGCCAGCTCCGGGTGGTGTTTTCCACAGGCTCTCCGCTGCTACCGGAAGACTACGACTGGGTCTACGGCGACGGTTCTCCCGGTGCTTTGCTTGGTTCCATCGCCGGGGGCACCGACATTTGCGGTTGCTTCGTGGGCTCGACTCCGCTGCTGCCGGTGCGCCGGGGCGAAATCCAGTGCCGATTCCTGGGTGTCGACGCGGTGGCCTATGGTGACGATGGTCAGCCGGTCAGTGCAGGCCGCGGCGAGCTTGTCTGCCGCCAGCCACTGCCGTCCATGCCAGTGTCTTTCTGGGATGATCCTGAAGGAGAGCGGTACCATGCCGCGTATTTTGAAACCTTCCCCGGTGTCTGGGCGCATGGTGACTTCATCGAATTCACCGAGCACGGCGGCGCCATCATCTACGGACGTTCCGACGCCACTCTGAACCCGGGCGGCGTGCGTATCGGCACCGCAGAAATCTACCGCCAGGTGGAAACCGTGGCTGAAGTGAAAGACAGCCTTGTGGTTGGCCGCCAGATCGACGGCGACGTAGAAGTGGTTCTGCTGGTGGTACCGGCCGATGGCCAGACCATCACAGGTGACCTGCGCAAACAGCTCAAAACCCGGATTCGCGAAGGCGCCAGCCCCCGGCATGTGCCCAAACACATTGTCGAGGTGGCGGACATTCCCTACACCCGAAGTGGCAAGAAAGTAGAGCTGGCGGTTGCCCGCCTGATCAATGGTTCCAGCAAGGCGGATAATCGCGACGCCCTGGGTAACCCGGAAGCGCTGGACCATATCCGCGAGCGATTGGCAGAGACCAACCTGTTACCGTCCGGCTGAGGAGCGGAGCTCGAGTGGCACATGGACGTGCCCGCCCGGGTTTTGGGAGGCAAGAAACTCGCCGTGATACTCCCAGGCCATTTGAATCAAAATGTTAGAAAATTTCGTAAATTCCCACCATTTCATCGTGCTGTAACCGAAGATCAGGCATTTTTAGTCCGTTCTAATACTAAGATCGTAACCAAAATTTACGAAAAAATGGTATCTTAGTAGGTCTATCAAAAGTTCCTAACTCAGTCATCGCTCAGGTCGGTCGTTCACAAGACGCCTGACCTCGCCATGACCGTCCTGAACCCACCTATTAGCCTGAGGACGAAAATGACATCATCCAAAGCAAAGATTGTCTACACCCTGACCGACGAGGCACCAGCCCTCGCGACGCGGTCACTTCTTCCCATCCTGGAAACCTACGCCAAGCCAGCTGGTATTGAGTTCGAAACCAGCGATATTTCCCTCGCGGCACGTATTCTGGCGAACTTCCCGGATTACCTTGAAGAAGATCAGCGGGTTCCGGATGCACTGACAGAGCTGGGCGCTTACACAAAAGATCCCGATGCCAACATCATCAAACTGCCCAACATTTCAGCCTCCATCCCGCAGCTGCGCGAGGCAATCAAGGAGCTGAATAAGCAGGGCTTCAAGGTTCCGGAGTACAAGGAGCACCCGGAGACCGACGAGGAGCAGGAAATCCAGTCCCGCTACGCGAAGGTTCTGGGCAGTGCTGTTAACCCGGTTCTGCGTGAAGGCAACTCCGACCGTCGTGCGCCTGCCGCCGTCAAGGCGTTTGCCCGCAAATACCCGCATTCCATGGGTGAGTGGAGCCCGGCCTCCCGCACCCACGTTGCCCACATGCGTGGTGGCGATTTTTACTCCAGCGAGCAGTCGGTCACCCTGGACAAGGCTACCAACACCCGCATCGTGTTTGAGAACAAACAGGGCAAACAGACCGTCCTGAAAGCCGAGCTGCCGCTGCAGGAAGGCGAAGTTCTGGACGGTATGTTCATGAGCAAGAATGCGCTGGTGAAGTTCTTCGAAGACGCTATCGAAGACTGCGAAAAGACCGGCGTGATGTTTTCCCTGCACGTGAAAGCGACCATGATGAAAATCTCTCACCCGATCGTCTTCGGTCACGCGGTGAAGGTTTTCTACAAAGACCTGTTCGAAAAGCACGGTGAGCTGTTTGACGAAATCGGCGTCAACCCGAACAACGGTCTGTCCAGCGTTATTGAGAAGATCAAGCAACTGCCCGAGTCCAAGCAGGAGCAGATCCAGGAAGATCTGCACGCGTGCTATGAGCACCGTCCGGAAATCGCTATGGTAGATTCCGTGAAGGGAATCACTAACCTGCACGTGCCGAGCGATGTCATTGTTGATGCCTCCATGCCGGCCATGATCCGTAACTCCGGCAAGATGTGGGCCCGGGACAACAAGCTCAAGGACACCAAGGCGGTAATGCCGGAGTCCACCTATGCGACCATTTACCAGGAAGCAATCAACTTCTGTAAGACCCATGGCGCATTCGACCCGACCACGATGGGTACCGTGCCAAACGTCGGTCTGATGGCTCAGAAGGCGGAAGAATACGGCTCCCACGACAAGACCTTTGAAATCAAGGAAGACGGTGTTGTTCGCGTGATTACCGAAGACGGCACTGTGTTGACTGAGCACAATGTTGAAAAAGGTGATATCTGGCGCGCGTGCCAGACCAAGGACCTGCCGATTCGGGACTGGGTCAAGCTGGCGGTCAGCCGTGCTCGCGCCACCGGTATGCCAGCCGTTTTCTGGCTGGACGATGAGCGTGCCCACGACGCCGAGCTGATCAAGAAAGTTGAGACTTACCTGAAGGACCACGACACTGACGGTCTGGACATTCGCATCATGTCTCCGGTCCGCGCGATCCGCTGGACCATGGAGCGCCTGATTCGTGGTCTGGACACCATCTCTGTGAGCGGTAACGTTCTGCGCGACTACCTCACTGACCTGTTCCCGATCCTGGAACTGGGCACAAGTGCCAAGATGCTGTCCATCGTACCGCTGCTGAATGGCGGTGGTCTGTATGAGACCGGCGCTGGCGGTTCTGCGCCGAAGCACGTACAGCAGCTGATTCAGGAGAACCACCTGCGCTGGGATTCGCTTGGCGAATTCCTGGCCACAGCGGTGTCTCTGGATGAACTGGGCGAGAAGCAGAGCAATGAACGAGCCCGTCTGCTGGGTCAGACCCTGGACAAGGCTACAGAGCGCCTGCTGGAGAACAATCAGTCTCCGTCCCGTGTTACGGGCGAGCTGGACAACCGCGGTTCTCACTTCCACCTGGCGCGCTACTGGGCCGAAGAGTTGTCCAGGCAGGATGGTGACAAGGAACTGAAGGAGTTCTTCGCCAAGCTGTCCAAGCAGCTGGAGGAAAACAAGGACAAGATTTTACAAGAGATGACCATGGTTCAGGGTAAACCCGCCGACATTGGTGGTTATTACCATCCGCCGATGGAGTTGGTTTGCAAGGTGATGCAGCCGAGCGAAACCTTGAACAAGATCATGTCCGATGCCCGTGCGTCGGTGAAGTAAAGCTGAGGGATCCTGGTCCGGCCGCTGGCCGGACTGCCTGAAGTAAAACCCGGAAAGCCGGCCAAGGCTCTCCGGGTTTTTTGTGTCTGTTCTTAATAGTCGTCCGGTTCTTCTTCGTAGCCTTTGCCTGCTTCTCCCGCCCGGCGTAGCTGATACATGGTGACTGGCGGCCCGATCAGCTCGAATAACACGGTGGAGCCGATAATGAGCGGCAGGACAAACGTCAACTCCGGCATACGGTGAGTCGCGACCAGGGCCAGACCCATGGCCACCCCCGCCTGAGGCAGCAGGCAGGCACCGTTGCGTGCGCGTACGACGTGGCTGGAGCCCGCAAGCACGCCGCCGGTATACCCGCCAAGGACCCTGCCGGCGACCCGGGCCAGAATATAGACGGCCCCGAGGATGCCCAGCGTCGGCAGTACTTCCCAGTCCAGGCCGAAGCCGGCCAGAAAGAAAAACGTTGCCAGGAAGGGTTCAATGATGCCTTCAATGGAGCGGAATGGCCTGACATGATGGTGCGCCCTGTTGGCCACGGTTACGCCCAGGGTCATGCAGGTAAGCAGGTAGGACACGTCCAGGCTGCCGGCAATGCCGGCAGCCAGAAAGACGAAACCTGCCGATTCCAGCAGCATTGGCTCGCCGGGTTTCAGTCGACCGGTCATCCAGGCCATGGGCAAACCGAGAAGAACACCGAGTAGCATGGCGCCCAGAACCTCATAGACCCCATACCCGATCGTTTCAAACAGGCTGACACCATTTCCCGAGAACAGTTCGGCAAACACCAGAAGAATGCTGAACAGGATTGCCCCCCAGGCATCGTCGATGGCAACAACCTGTGCCACTACCCGGGTCAGCGGCCCGCGGGATGCGGTTTCTCTCATCACATCCAGGGTAGCGGCCGGGTCGGTCGCCGTCGCGATGGCGGCGAGCAGCAGCGACGCTGGCAGGTTTTGCGTCACGGTCCAGATGGCGACGAATATCAGCAAGGCCGTCATCAGGGTCACGACCAGACTCACGATAATGGCTTCCCGGCCTTGTCTGAGATCGCGGAAAGACATGCGCTCGCCGAGCAGAAAACCCACCATGGCCAGGGTAAGCTCGGTAACCAGGCGAAAACTGTCACTGACCCTGGCGGGGACCAGGTCAAGGACCTCTGGGCCGGCCAGTGCGCCCACCAGCAACAGCAGGGTCACCCTGGGTACATGCAGCCGTTGGCCCAGCGTGTGGGCTCCGAGTGCTAACAGCATGATCCCGCCGATTAACAGCAGATCCAAAGCGTGGGACACAGCTTACTCCTGTTGAAGCGGCACTAGCCTGCCGCCGGTCAGCTTTACCACGTCCTGTGGCGAAAGCTCAATTTCCAGACCACGACGTCCGGCACTTACGTAAATGGTGTCAAACAATTCGGCCGAGTTGTCGAGGAAGGTTTTCAGGCGTTTTTTCTGTCCGAGCGGACTGACCCCGCCGAGCACGTAACCCGTGCTGCGCTGTACTTCCTGAGGATCCGCCATCGTGGCTTTTTTGCCGCCCGCAGCCCGGGCAATCAGTTTCATGCTTAACATGCCTGTGACCGGTATGATCCCCACTGCCAGCTCTTTCCCGTCAATGGTTACCACCAGTGTCTTGAACACTTGTTGCGGATTGGCCCCGGTTTTTTCTGCGGCTTCGGTACCGTAGCTCTCGCTGGCCGGATCATGGTCATATTCATGAATGGTGTGAGGCACCCTGGCTTTCCTGGCGGCGTTGATACCCGGGGTCATGTTGTCTCCTGCCTGGCCTTTTAAATGAGGGAAACTTACCACAGTATCTGTATCGGATGGCGATCCTGCCATCACATGTTTCTCGACTTATGCCGCTGAAGTGATTATTTTCTGGTCATCACACTTCCGAAGTTGAACAGGCTACATTCATGCAGCCCTCGTCGGCACGAAGTCAGGGAGCCGGGCAGCTTCCCGACCAAAAGTCTCCTTTGCGCCGCGCCCTTTGGGCGGCGCTCGTATACCTGGTTGCAGGACTCGTCTGGATCGCCTTCTCCGACACCGTTGTCGAGTCCTGGTTCAAGGATCCGGCAACTCTCTCGACCGTGCAGACCTGGAAAGGATTCACCTTTGTTCTGGTCACTGGGTCAGTACTGTTCCTGATACTCTTGCGCCAGCTCCGAAAAGACCGGGCCCTGCTCAGATTGCAGCTTGGCCAGAGTCAGGCACTGCGCAAGAGTGAGCGCCAGCTCCGGGTTTTAATGGATAACCTGCCGGGTATGGCCTATCGCTGTCGCTACGACCGTGACTGGACCATGCTTTTTGTCTCAGAGGGCTGCGCTCAGCTGACTGGCTACGAACCGGAGGAATTGACCAACAACCGACTGGTCAGCTTTGCCGACCTGCTTGATGAAGATACCAACCATCGTCTGGCAAGCGACGTAAAAGCTGCTCTTGCTGCCGGGGAGTTGTTTTCCGCGGAGTATTCTCTGGCCCGAAAGGATGGTCGTGAAATATGGGTCTGGGAACGCGGACGCTGCGTCGAGGAGGATGACGAGGGGCCTGTACTGGAGGGCATCATTCTGGACATCTCTGACAGAAAGGAGTTGGAGAACGAGTTGGAGGAGCTGGCCACACGGGACCCGCTTACGGCGCTGGTTAACCGTCGGGAAATAGAGCGAATCCTTGATGAAGAGCTGGAACGCGCCAAGCGCTATCAGCGGCCCATGGCAATGCTCTGGGTTGATTTTGACAATTTCAAGGATGTGAATGACACCTATGGTCATGCCGCGGGCGATTCGGTTCTGATGTCGGTGAGCACTCTGTTCAAAGAGGGTTTACGCAGCGTGGATTCGGTGGGACGCTTCGGAGGTGAGGAGTTTGTGATCGTTTTGCCGGAGATGGATGCTGTCGGAGCGAGGGAGACCGCCGAGCGCCTTCGTCGGCAGGTTGAGGCCCAACCTCAGCCCCTGGGTGACGGGAATACCGTGCCATTAACCATTAGTGTGGGGGTGGCGGTCTATCCAAACCATGGTCTGACTGCTTCCAAACTTTGTGCGGCTGCTGATCAGGCCATGTATCGGGCGAAGGAGCGTGGCCGGAACTGTGTTGCCATGGCACACTTGCCGGAACAAGTTCATGGTGGCCCATAACGACACCGTGCTTGTACCGCCAGGCATGTGGTGTAATGACTGAAACCCCCGTTGGCGGTGTTCGGCCAATGCAGAAACGTGCAACTGCATAGAAACTATAAAAAAACAGAAAAGGTTTATACGGATGAATCGACTAGCTCGCCGCGCGCTGCATACTTGCCATACTCCCAAGGACCTTGCGTCTGTTACTTTCCGGGATGTGGCGGGAGAGAACCCGGCCAGCGTCGGCGTCAGTACTGAGGCCGTGGACGCCATCTGGCACAGCGTGGAGGGGCTCTATCGTACAGGCGTCCATCCTGGCATTCAGCTTTCGGTTCGACATCGCGGTGAGCAGGTGCTCCATCGGGCCATTGGCCATGCCAGTGGGAACGGCCCCGATGATTCTGCCGATGCACTCAAGGTCCCGATGACCACAGATACCCCGATTTGCTATTTTTCCGCTTCCAAAGCCGTGACCGCCCTCCTGATGCACATGTTATCGGAGCAGGGGCTGGTTAACCTGATGGATCCGGTTTCCTATTACTGCCCTGAATTTGCCCAGAGTGGAAAGCGCACGATCACTGTTCACCAGATACTGTCCCACCGGGGTGGTATACCGGCTATTCCCCGGGAGACACCCATTGATGTGTTGTGGAACCGGGATGAGATCTGGCGCCTGTTGTGCAAAGCCAAACCGGTAGAGGTGGACGGTTCCAAGGTGGCCTATCACGCTGTTACCGGTGGCTTTGTCCTGCAGCGGGTTCTTGAAAGGGTTACCGGGGCGTCCATTGAACACTACCTGGATACTCACCTGCGCGAGCCCATGGGGATGAGGTGGTTCACCTATGGCATTGCGCCAGAGCATCTGCACGATCTGGCTGCCAACTATGCCACGGGCCCGAGACCTCGTTTTCCTGTTTCCTGGGTGGTAAACCGTGCCCTGGGCGGTGACATCCGGACCGTTGAGCAGGTGACCAACGACCCACGCTTTCAGGAAGCGGTCATTCCCGCTGGTAACCTGTGCGGTACGGCGGAAGAAATGGGACGGTTCTTTCAGATGATGCTCAACGGTGGCGTCTGGAACGGCAAGCGTGTTTGCAGTGAGATAACCATTCGGCGTGCGATTCAGCAGTTCGGCTCACTTCAGATCGACCGCACCATGATGATCCCAATGCGTTTCAGCGCCGGTATGATGCTTGGGGGAAATCCGGTTGGGCTATGGGGCCAACAGAGCCGCTATGCCTTTGGTCATGTCGGCCTGATCAACAAGCTTTGCTGGGCGGACGCGGCCCGTGACATTTCAGTCAGCTTGCTGAACACCGGCTTCCCGATCGTTGGGCATCATTTGCCGGCCATGGCGAAGTTTGTCTACACCGTGTGTGATCGTTTTCCCCTCATACCCGAGAACCAGAGACCTCTGGTTGCCGCCTGATCTTGCGGATTCATAAGGTTTCTAGTTGCGCCTCCAGAATACCGAGAACGGACGATAATATGTCGCGGAAGTCGGTCAGTGTCTGGGTCCTCTGAATTACGTCTTCCCGTTTCTCATCAAGTCGTTCCAGCTTCGGGACCACCCGGCGAATACCTTCGGTGATCACCTCGTAGGGGTAATGGTGGTCCTGGATGCTGAGCTTGTTAATCTCTGCCACTTCCTGGCTGAAAATGCTGATGATGTCGTAGAGCATATCCTTGTGATGGATACTGCTGGCTTCCCAGTATGCGTCGTCCAGCAGTTCAAGGAGCGAAAGATACTCACGGAGGGTGTCGGCAACTGAGGTCTGATTCATGATAATACTCGATTTTCCGTCTTGGTCTTGGCCGGGCAAAGTTGGTGTTAAGGGAACTATAGCAGGGGATTGATCGTGTAGTCGGAAGCCCGTGTTCCAGGCCGGCAATACAAATGAAACTATATTCATTTTGTTGTGCTTTTTCTGGCAGTTGTGCAGACTGCGAAAACGGGACAAGGAAATATCACGACTCAATGGACGAGAATCCGAATGGACAAGCCCACGCATCCCCCTCACGGACGACGCGAGCGCGCGGTCAAGCTCGATCATCACGACAGTGTTCGCAGTCATGTGTACCAGCAGGTCAGCTCGGAAGTCGAGCGGCTGGAACGCCGGGTTCACACCCTGCGCCTTACCAATGCCCCCCATGCGGCAATCATGATCTCCACTTATGAGCGGCTGATTGACCGGAAGAAGGGCTTTTTGCAGAACTGGAATATGCAGGGCGACGGTTTTTACTGACGCTCCGGAATAGCGATGGTCGCCCAGCTGACCCTGGCGTCAGCATCCTCTTGATAACTGCAGTAGTCGGGATTGTTTACCGTTTTGTCCGGATTGTCCGACGTGGGTGCGGGAATGGTTGACGGTTCGCCATCCGAGCTGAAAATTCGTACGACTTGCATAGGGTAGTCCAGCTCCACCCTGAGGCAGTCCGGGCTTCCGTCCGCCGGTTCGCTGATACCATGGCGGCTTAGATCAAGGACCTTTTTTTCAGGGCTCTTGATAAAAAGCGTGTCTCTCTGGCCACTCATAAAATCCTGTCTTAATTCGATACTTCCAGCTGTTCGACTCAGGTAATCTGCAGTGGCGAACTCAGGCGTGTTGTAGCCAAGGGTTACAAAGCTGTTTGCATCGAAGCGGCTACCGGCCAGAACGCTGACCAGTTCAGGCTGTGCGTCCTCATCCTCCGGGTCGACACTCCGGCTGACATACTGAATCGTACGATACACCTTCTCCTGGACACTGCTACCGTCAGCGCCATCGGGCAGGTAGCGCCAGTCCAGCGTCGGATAAATCCAGATTTTGTCGTTCAGGGCAGCGTCCTGCAGTACCGCTGCCTGGTCGGTAAACCGGATGTCTGCACCATTTCCGCGACTGTTGTAGGTACCCGATGCGCCACTGGCAATTCGGTCTGCTATGTATTTCCTGCCATCCTGGAAATTGACGACTTCTCCGGAAGCGATCACCTGATTCATCAGGTCCAGAGGGTTTCGTACCTTTGAATAGCTCCGGCCCTCTTCGGCAGGTGTGGACCGGATGAAAATTCCAATGTGGTTACGAAGTTCAGTCATCGTATCCACGTTATCAGGGTTGTTACCGTCAGCCGGCTGAATACCACGATAGAAGTCATCAAACCGGGTGTGCTCGATGGTGTCTGGTGCCCGTTCAGTGTTCTCCAGATCAAAGCTTGAGAATGTCAGGTCTACGTCGGTAGCTGGGTTGAAGGCAGTTGGACCAGTATCTTCCATACCACAACCGCTGATGCCAGTGATGGCGAGGGAAATAGCGGCGAAAATGCAGGAATGTCTCATTTCAGATGGCCCCGAGGTGCGCAAAAGTGCGTAAACGGCTAAAGTGGAAATCTGCGGGCCCGTCCGCCCGGGCTCGAGTGCTGACAATAAACGATAAAACAGGCATCTACCCTCGCGGAGATCACATTTTGTGGCAAAGGTATAATCTGGCATCGCGTGCAGTTGTTTCTGGACTGCTGGTCATACTGGCATTTCTGGCGTCCCTGGCGCCGGCAGTGGCCAGTGCCCAGGACCGTTGCCGTGAAGGTGCCATTATTCTGACCGCAAGCACCTCCAGTGTCCGTGATCTCGGGAGTTGTATCTGGTATCGGGAAGACCCGGATCAGGCGCTGACAGTTCAGGATATCCAGGCTGATGGCCTGACCGCGTTTACACGTCATGAAGGTGGCGTGCTCAATTTCGGTTACACCGAGTCGGCCTACTGGATCCGTTTTGATTTGCTCACTCGTGACCATGGCGCAGATACCGATTGGATTTTCGAGCTCGCCCTGCCTCTGGTGGATGAAGTGCAGCTCTACCTGGTTCGTAATGGTGAGTTGTTTGAGCGGCGCGAGACCGGGTATTCCGACAGTTGGGATCAACGCGACCTGGAAGTTCCCAATCCGACGTTTCGCCTGAAGCTGGCACCGGAGACGGTGAATACGGTTTATCTCCGTATTACCAACACCAACACCTTTCGTCTGCCGATCAGTCTCTGGCATCCGGACAGCTATATTGCCAAGGTCTCGGTGGACGAAGCCGTCCGTGGCATCCTGCTCGGCGCGATTCTGGCCATTCTGGCCTACAACCTGTTTGTTGCGGTATCCGTGCGCGAGCGCAGCAACATCTATTACGTGCTGTATCTGGTCTCAGCCACGATTTTCATCGCGACCGAGCAGGTCCATGGCGTTCAGCTGCTGGACAGCCGGCCAGTCATTTTCAACAAGGAATTTCTGCATTTCCAGATCCTGATGACCTGGTTCTGGGGGCTGTTGATGGCCCGCTCCCTGCTTGAGACCCGTGAACGATCCGCCGATCTGGATCAGGTTATCCAGCTTTGCCTCTATTCCGTCGGTGCCACTTTCCTGTTGTCCATGTTCCTTCCCTATCACATAGCCATGCAGTGGATTGTGGTGGGGTCTATTTTGCTCAGCACGATTATGATCGTGGTCAGTTACCTGTCATGGCGCTATTACAATCCCGCCGCACGGTCCTATTTCTTTGCCTGGACCCTGGCACTCATCGGCTTCGGGATATATGCCTTCACCGTGATGGGATTTCTGCCCCTGAATACATTTACCAATTACTCGCCGCAGTTTGGGCTGACGGCGCAAATTATCCTGTTCTCCTTTGCCCTCGCGGACAGGATCAAGCAGGTGCAGGGTGAAGCTCTGAGCTGGAGCCAGCGTGCACTATCGAACCTGCAGCGATACCAGTCCCTGTTTGATAATGCCATTGAAGGTGTCTTCCAGATGTCGCCGGACCGTCGGTTTGTGACGGCAAACCCCGCGATGGCCAGGCTCATGGGCTATAACAGCAGCCGCGAACTGCTCAATCGCAGTCCCGATGTCCTGGAAGCCTGCATTGCCGATGACCGGCTGCGCCGCCTTGTCGTGCAGCAGCTGGAAGCAAAGGGCACCGTCAAAGGGGTTGAAGCCCGTTATTTCACCCGCGATGGCGAGGAGCGCTGGGCCACCATTTCACTGCACACGGTGTTCGATGCTGATGGTGAGCCGACCCACCTGGAAGGCACCTGTATTGATGCGACAGAAAGCCATCAGCGTCAGCGGATTGAGCGGGAGCGGGAACAGGAGCGGCTGGAAAAAGAGCTGGCGCGTAACTCTGCTGAAGCCAAGAGTCAGTTCCTGGCAAATATGAGCCACGAGATCCGGACACCACTGGCGGCCATCATCGGTTATGGCGAGACGCTCCTGGATCCGGATTTGAGCCAGCAGGACAAGCATAGCAGTGCGGAAACAGTGGTTCGCAGTGGTCGGCACCTGCTTGATCTGGTCAACGATATTCTCGACCACTCCAAGATTGACGCCAACAAGCTGGATGTGGATGTCGTGTCGGTCAACCTGCCGGAACTGCTCGATGAGATCCGCGCCTTTTTTGCGCCCAGGGCCCGGGAGAAGGGGCTGGATTTCAGCGTCATGTGCGAATTCCCGCTACCGGAACAGATCCTTACCGACCCCACCCGGTTCCGGCAGATCATCATCAACCTTTGCGGAAATGCGCTTAAGTTCACCGAAAAAGGTTCCATTACCCTGGTAATACGCTGTGACCGTGAGTATGAAATGCTCATTGCCCGGGTCGTTGATACCGGTATTGGCATGAAGCCGGAACAGCTGGGCAGGTTGTTTGATCCGTTCGCCCAGGGCAGCGCTGCGATATCCCGGCAATATGGCGGCACCGGCCTTGGACTCAGTATTTCCCGACGCCTTGCCGAGCTGCTGGGGGGTAGTATTCATGTCCACAGTACCTACGGTGAGGGCAGTGAATTCGAGCTTTCGATCCGTACCGGTGCGCTGGAAAACGTGCACTTCCTTCGGGATGCCTCCGAGCTCAGTCAGCGTCGCCGTGCCATTCCCATGGTGGTGGCTCCCCAGCTCAGCGGCAGAATTCTTTGTGCGGAGGATAACGACGTGAATCGCCGGCTGGTATCCCTGCTGGTAGCCCGCACAGGTGCCGAGCTGGTGCATGTGGGCAATGGCGCCGAGGCACTGGATGTTGCTCTTCGTGAACCCTTTGACCTGATTTTGATGGATATCCAGATGCCGGTGATGAATGGTCGCGATGCCACCGCCGCGCTCAGGGAGGCCGGGGTAAATGCACCGGTAATTGCCTTGACGGCCAATGTCATGTCTGAAGATATTGCCGACTATCGCCTTGCTGGCTGCAATGAGCATCTGGCCAAGCCGATCGACAAGCAACGGTTTTACGAAGTGCTGGCACGTTATCTGGTCGTCCTGCCCGACACTGTGCAGGTGCCGGTCCACGCTTTCAGTGGCAGGGTCCTGGTGGCCGAGGACAATGAGGAGAACCGGCAGCTTGTGGAGCGGATGCTGCGTCGGCAGGGTCTGGATGTTGTGCCTGTGAATAGCGGAGACGACGCCGTACGCAAGGCGCTGGCAGATTCCGTCCAGTTGGTGCTGATGGACCGTCATATGCCGGGAATGGATGGTGTGGCGGCGACGCGTTTGCTGCGCCAGGCCGGCTTCCGGCGACCGATTATCGCCTTTACCGCCGGCGACCAGAAGGAAACCGATGCCCTGCTTGCGGCCGGGTGTGACGGTGTCCTTAACAAACCCATCGACCAGGCCCATCTGCAGTCCGTGCTGGACCGTTTCCTCCAGCGCGAGGCTCGCGAGACGGTGGATGAGCAGGAGGATGAGGAAATTGGTCGTTTGGTGGTCCAGTTCCTTGAGGGATTGGAGGGGCGCCGGCAACGAATCATTGAGGCGCTATCGGAAGATGATGCAGCAACGCTGAAAACCGAAACCCACCAGATCAAGGGCACCGCGGGTGCGATGGGTTACCCGATGATGACGCGTCAGGCCGGAGCTGTGGAGGAGCTTCTGAGGAGCGCAGATCCGGACTGGGACAGGGTTCGCAGCGAACTGGGTACCCTGAATGAAATGATTGTACGCGCGCTCGAGGGCGCGGCAACGTCCACGTGACCGATACCGGCAGAATAACGACAGGAACAGGCCAATGAGTGATAGCCAACATCGTAGTGAAAACCATTCCCTGAGCATGATGTACGGGACCTACGCCGATATACTGTTTGTTCTGTTCCCGTTTCTGGTGATCGGCATGCAGCGCTTATGGGACGGCCGGCTCTACGAAACCCTGATGCGCCCGGACCTGAGTATCGCGGCCGCCATTCTCGCCGGGCTCGCTATTGGCAAGTTTGTGCTCGGGCTGGTTACCAACCGGGAGCTTGGCCGCTACAAGGAACGGATCGTGTTCTTTATTGCCCTGACGCTGTTTGTCGTTTTGGGGCCGTCGATTATCCTGATGCTGAGTATACTGGGGAGTGTCGAGGTTCCCGGGTTCGTTGCATTTATCCAGCCGATTCTGCTGATTATCGCTATTTCCCTGTATACCACAGCGGTAAGTATCAGCAATATTCTTACCCGTTACGGTACCGAAGAAGCGGTCTATGGTGCCGGTGATCGCCCGAAGGATTCCAACGAGGCCCCGATGCCCAGGCCGGCACCGCTGGACCTGCCGCGGCGCACCGGCAGCGATTCTCTGTAACCAGGGCCCCTCAATATACAGTGAAGAGAGAATGACAGGAGAAGATCAATGAGCGACCTGAAGGTTCTGGTGGTGGAAGACGAGCCGGTCATGAGGGCAAGGTTGGTGGATATGCTCTACAAGGCTGGAGCAACCCAGGTTTCCGAATGCGTCGATGCTGCTTCTGCACGAGATACTTTCGCCGCCGGGGAATTTCAGATCATTCTGCTGGATCTGGGGTTGCCGGACGGCGACGGCCACGAACTCATGCAGGAATTCAAGCGTGCCCGGGAGGAACAGCATATTGTTCTGGTAACGGCTGATGACTCCATCGACAGCATCCAGCGTGCGATCAGTGCCGGTGCCAACGGTTACGTGGTGAAGCCGTATTCTCAGGAGAAGATTCACGATGTGGTCAATAACTACGCCATGGTTCACGGCGGGGATATGGCAATGATTCAGGGGTTGAACCGGCATCACTGACCGGTTCAACCTCCGCTGGTTCAGCAGGCAAGGAGTCAGGCCACCTGACGTGCAATCCAGGAATTATAGCGGTTGGCCAGGGCCCGGACGTAACGGGCTTCGCCACCGTCAAGATTGCCGAGTACTCCCTTGAAAATCCAGCCTCTTTCATAGAGACCAAGCACCCGCTGTTCGTCATCCAGATTGACGCGCTGATTCAGTTTCTTGCAGATAGCATCCAGCAGTGGCAGCTTCTCCGGGCGCTTCAGCGATCCTTGACGACCGCTGATGGGCTGATTGGCTGCGCGTGTGATCGGATGTCTTTTCATGATGTTCTCCTTGTCGTTTTGCGGCTGCAAAAACTAAACCCCGGAGCCGAGGGCAACCGGGGTTTGGCGGAGACGCTGACCCGGTCGCTGCAATGGCTCCCGGGACTGGACCGAAAGCCGTTAGATGTCTTTCACCATGGCGTGTGCCGACTGCCCTGAAAGGCAATCGGTGGCGATCTTGAAAATAGACTGTGGAATCATTCTGGTCATACCGGCTCTTGTGGTTCGGTTCGATATCCAGTGTATAGGCTACTGGAAGGTTTGCAAGAGGCTGGTCGCTTCGGCAAACCCCTACAGACGCCCCCATCCGGCCAACTCATAATTAGCGCCGTCACGTTTTACGTTGTGCAATCCACGGTAGCTGCCGCGCCAGGTACCGAATGGATCTCTCCTTTCTACGCAGCCTTGATGGCTGCGTTTTTTTTTGCGTAACGGAAACTTCGTAGACACTACTCCGTACAGATTTCCGATGGCCTGTTGGCGATAATTTGCAAACTAATCTTTCATTCGTTTCAGTAAACAACGAGGTTGAAATCTAAGCAAATGTCCGACCAATCCGGATCTGCAAGCAACAAGTTCCGCTCGCATTTTTTCATTGAAATAGCATTGATTGCCGCCCTGGCGTTTTACATGATGCTGGCCAAAGAACAGGTGGTAGGCGATGATCTTGCATTTACCTTTGTTGGCGCAGGCTTGATGGCTCTGGTCACCTACTGGACGCTGAATACGCTCAGGGATGGGCTGGAAGTGGTTGTTGTGCGGGCAGGTCGCCTGAAGCACTGAGCCTCATGCCCGGAAGGGTCAGGTCTGATGGCTGTGATTCGGCAACGCGGTTGTCCGCTCGCCCTGTAGGAAGATTTGTTCCCAGGTCTTGTGCAGGATCAGGGCGTCATTGGCAGCCCGGTGCACCGGCAATCCCAGCTCGGCGATCACTTGTTGGCGGAGAGTGGACCATTGCCGGATTTGCTGCGGGTTCAGTAGCATGGAAATGGACTCGAGCTGGAACTGGGGCCTCACACGGGCGGCCCGGAACAGGCGGTGAAGCCAGAAGCTGTCAAACGTCCATGCATCGCAGAATACCTGCTCTGGCAACAGTTCATTCAGACTGTGTGCCACCTCACTGACTGCTCGTCCATCGGATTCCAGGGTTTGGCGCGAAATACCGTGGATGCCTTCGGCGCTCTCAGACCAGTCCTGCCAGAGTATATGCGGACGAATCAGCCAGCTATGAAGCCCACCATCCGGCATGCAAAGACCCACCTCGATCGGGTAGCTTGCAATCAGGTCGAGGCTGGATGCTTCAAAATCAATGAAGGCCGGGCAGCTATCGGTGGTCATTGGCTCAGTTCAGTTGATGTGTTGTTTTTAGCTGAGTTTACCCGCCCCGGACGCGAGACGCGAACTCAACCTGTGCCAGCGCTGTTACAATATGTCCGTTGCTTGTAAAAGCTCAGGACCAGGCAGCTGTGTGGAAGCGCGCAGTAAACCATCCCGATCTGTCTCACACCATACGGGGAGCCCGAATGACTGACACCGTGGTTGTAATCTATTCCGGAGGCATGGACTCCTATACCTTGCTGCATCTGGCCCGTGCCCGCGGCTACGAGGTTCATGCACTGTCCTTCAACTACGGCCAGCGGCACGTGAGGGAGCTTGAGTGTGCAAGCAAGGTGTGCGATTCCCTGGGTATCTCTCACAAGGTGATCGATATCAGGGCCATGAGTGAGGTGATGGCCGGCTCTGCCCTCACCGGTGACGTCAACGTGCCCGAAGGTCACTACGAAGAGGACAGCATGAAGGCCACGGTTGTGCCTAACCGCAACATGATTCTGTTGTCACTGGCGACCGGCTATGCCGTTACGACCGGTGCCGGCGCAGTCTGGTACGGTGCGCACGGGGGTGACCATGCCATCTATCCGGATTGCCGCCCTGAGTTTGTCGCGAAGATGGACGCGGTATGCCGCGTGGCCAACTATGAGCCGGTAGGCATCGAAGCGCCATTCATGGCTATGGGCAAGGGTCAGATCCTGGCAGAGGGTCTGAAGCTCGGCCTGGATTACGGTGATACCTGGACCTGCTACAACGGTCGGCAGAAGGCATGCGGTCGATGCGGCTCTTGTGTGGAACGACTGGAAGCCTTCGCCGCCAACGGCGTGACTGATCCTCTGGCTTATGAGGCGCAGTGCTGATGTATCGGGTCAAGGAAGCGTTCTATACCCTGCAGGGTGAAGGTGCTCAGGCTGGTCGTGCCGCCGTCTTTTGTCGGTTCAGCAAGTGCAACCTGTGGAGTGGCCGGGAGAAAGATCGGGCCAGTGCTGTCTGCAATTTCTGTGACACCGACTTTGTCGGTACCGATGGCCAGAATGGCGGTCGTTTCGACACCCCCGACGCACTGGCAGCTCACATTCGCAGCCTGTGGCCGGATGCACCGGGACATCCCTATGTGGTGTGCACGGGTGGTGAGCCGTTATTGCAGTTGGACGAACCCCTGATCGAGGCCTTTCACAGAGAGGGCTTTGAGGTTGGCGTGGAAACCAACGGTACCCTGCCGGCACCCGAAGGCATCGACTGGCTGTGTGTGAGCCCCAAGGCAAATGCGCCGGTGGTTATCGAAGCCTGTGATGAGCTCAAGCTGGTGTATCCCCAGCCTCTGGCGATGCCGGAGCGTTTTCTGCCAATCCGCGCTACCCATTATTTTCTATCACCCATGGCATCGCCGGTGGCGACGGAAGGGGGTGGAGATCCGGTCAAACTGAGCAATACCCGCAAGGCCACGGATTACTGCCTCTCTCATCCCCAGTGGCGCTTAACCCTGCAAATGCACAAGATCATCGGTATCGACTGATCAGACGGTTGCGGCCAGCAAGTTTTGTTCTGGCGCCGAGGGCGCCAGTGCCTGGGCCCGATACCGGCTTGGGCTGGTACCTGTCCAGCGCTTGAAGGCGCGGGTGAAGTTGGCGGCGTCCGCGTAACCGAGAGAGTCCGCGATCTGTCTGAGGTTCATGCCGGTGTTTCTCAGCAACTCTCCGGCCCGCGCCAGGCGAACCTGATCCACCAGGTTCTGGAAGCTGGCATTTTCTTCCTGAAGCCGCCGTTTGAGCGTGCGCTCCGACATAAACAATGTTCCGGCAACCCGCGTCAGTTTGGGCGGGAACGGATGGCTGGTTTCGATCACCCGCCGTACCCGGCAGGCGAAGCCTGCATCTTTCGTCAGTTGTCTCAGGGCTTCTTCGCACTGGGCCCGGGAGGAGGCAGCCAGCTGATCGTCGGTGAAGCGAATAGGCAGGTCCAGTTGCGATACCGGAATTACCAGTGCGTCCTCCGCTGCGCCATATTCGACGGGAACTGAAATCACCCGGCGAAAGCGGTGGAAGTAGGTGGGTTCGGGGCCCTGCCGCAGAATCCGTGACCCTTCCACAACAGCGCCCGTCAATTGCACACCCATGGATACACAACCGAACAGCATGGCATCCATTATGAAAGCCTGGAGGGGGCCCAGATCCGTATCACAGGAAACGGTATACCACGCATTGCTGCCGGCCTGTCGTTTGGTGACCTGCAAGTGGGGCGCCCGAAGCATCAGGTATCGGGTCATCAGTTCCAGGGCCTCGTTCAGGGACCGGCTGCTCATGACGGCGGTGCCCAGCGCACCGTGCAGCGGCAGCTTCAGTTCCCCTGCCAGCATGATGCCAAGGCCGGGCTCGCCGCTTTCGATAATCGCCCGGGTTACGAACTCGCTGGCCTGAGCCTGGCTGACCCTGAGCTCCGTGGAGTTCAGCCGGGCCGGATCAAGGCCGACCCGGAGCAGCAGATCCCGCTCATCGAGACCAATGGTGTGCAGCAGTTCAGCCAGCAAATGCAGATAGATGGCTGGCATACCCAGGTCCTGTGCAGTGGAAACTGAGGCGCGCATGGGGTTTCCTCGTTACGTGCGGTTCTTTTTATGTAAGGCGGATCGGAGATCTGTGCTGATTATGACGCGTCTCGGGGCCTGTCCCCATGACTGCGCTGACGGGGTAATGGGCCAGACAGGCCAATAGACCTGCCGGCGCAGGAGAGCGGCAGCCGGGAGGTATCGGCAACGAGGCAAATACAAAGTATGGTTTCAGGTTATCGAAAGACCACTCAGAGCCGGATGTCGGTAATGACCGGATTATGATCGGAGGATCGCCAGGGCAGCGACTTGATGGGATCCAGCGAGCTCTTGTAACCGATCGCACGTGGTTCGTCGGCGTTGATCAGCCAGGTATGGGCGCCGAGAATGTGGGGTTTCAGCTCACTGGACGCCAGCGCATAATCGAGCGATCCCTTTTCACCCTTGTAACGATAGGTGTAGTGAGGGCATGAGCCGGGCTGACAAGGGTGAAACCAGTGAACCATGCTGGTGAACCCGGCTTCCCGGAGTATCTCCAGGGACGTTTCCCGGGCGTAGCTGTTGAAATCACCGGTAATCAGCGTCCCGGCTGCGGTCCCGGGTGCTGGAGTTGCCTCCAGCCAGTTCGTAATGGCTACTGCAGATGCGGCCCGACGCTGCGCGTAACAGCCCTCGCCGTTGTTCTGGTCGAGATTGCCGCCGGTGGCGCCACGGCAGGATTTGGATTTCAGGTGCAGTGCAACCACCCGCACACTGGCCGTTCCATTGAGGCGCTGAAAGACCTGTGCCAGTGGCGGTCGGCCGCGATTCTGAAAAGGGCCGGAAGTCAGCCTGGAGGGATCACCCATCGTCATGATCCGGTCGTTCCGGTACAGCAGAACGTTACGAATCTCATCGTTGCCATCGCTATCCGGCGTGGCAATAAAGTGCCAGTCAGGCCCCAGAGCCCGAGCCAGTGTGGCTACCGCACTGTCCGGGCCATAACCGTCATTTTCAATTTCCGTGAGGGCCAGGATATCCGGATCCGGTGCCTTCAACGCGCGCAACAGACGGCGATGCTGTTCACGGTAGTCCGCCGCAGTCCGGGCGCCGCGCGACGTTGGAAAGCCGTTCCCGTTGCCGTCGCCATTAAAATAATTCTCCATGTTCATGCTCAGCACTCGAATATGATCACCTGACGGGTGTGCTGGCGGCGGCAGCCGGGGATTGGCAGAATTGAAGCTGGGAATGCTTTCCGGCTGGATTCGCCAGTTGCCAAAGCGAAAATCCAGAACGCCGGTCAGGTTGCTCACGGTACCTCCGGCTCGGGCTGTGTGTTCCGGATCGAGGCCGCCTGGTGGCCAGGGTACCGGCACCGGATCCTGCTCTCCTTTTCCGTCATCCAGTAGTACGCGTTGCAGCTGACGTTGCCTGCTGAGTTGGGTGGCTGATCGGGCCGGACGCTGATACTCCGTGGCAATGACCTGATCTTCGGCAGCAAGGGTAAGCTCGCCAAAACGGGCCAGGTTGTAGTTATCGATAATGGTGAGCGGCTGCCGGAATTCGACCCGCATGTTTTCCCGGGTCTCCGGATTCTCTGGCCAGGGCAGCGATAGCGGGACCGGCCGGGGCAGTGTTTCCTGACCGCAAACGATCAGGTTTTCGATCCCTGTCAGCTCGGTGAGGCCATGATACTCCTTTGCCGTACCGGTTATTCTCAGTCGGTCACCGGGTTTCCCGGCTTTGCGACGGGTGTAAATGAACAGGGCTTCGGAGGTTAGTGGGTTATCGTCGGTCTGGTGGTCAGCCTGCTGCAGATAAAAGCCACGAAAGCCGCCTTTTGTTCTGGAATCCAGCGTGAGAATGCCCTCAACAGTGACGGTTTTGCCCGCCAGTGGCGAGCGGTCATCGGTTCCCTGGATTCGGGCAATGGGCGTCGCAGGCTGACCACAGTCCGAGGCTGCTGCTCCCATTGAGGGCAGGGCCAGCAGAATCAGGATGTGAACGAACAAACAGGGGCGGCCGGTCGCTGTCACGGGTGTTCTCTAGCAGAGGCCGGCGACCGCTTTCAAAGCCCGCTCCCGTTTGCTGCCAAAGCCGAGCTGTTCCGGGTTGGCCAGTTCAAGCTGCTGGACAAGGGGGTCCGGATGCTGGTTGTCCAGAGTGATACCGAGTCGGGACAGTACGTAGGGCGCCAGCGCCGCGCGTGACTCAATCTCCAGGTGGCCCCGTTTCATGCCGTAGTCCCGGGCAATGATTTCCTGTTGTGCCTCGGTCAGACGCAAGTCTGGCGTAATCACCATGGTTACCTTCCGGTTCCAGTCGTCATCCTGCTGACCGGAGCGTTTTGCGCGCTGGCGCAGAGCTTCGGGCGGTCTGTGGAAGCGGCTCAGGGCGAAGTCCCGGAATTCCCGGTTGGAATCGCACCAGGCGCGCAGGTGCCAGCTGTTTCCGGTGCACACCAGAGTGTGGGGCTCGAGAATGCTTTCCATCGCTTCCGGCCGGCTCAGTGACACATAGCTGGCTCGCATCTGACGGCCATGGCGGGTGGCGGTGACCACAGCACGCATGGTTTCCGGGGAGATGATCCGGTTTGGCCCCTGCACCACCGCGCTGTCAGGCAAGTCGATGTTGAGGGACTCAAAGGTATTGCTCAGAGTTTGCTGACGTGCGAGCAGATCCAGGTATTCGCCAACCTGACCGCGGGTGACGACGGGGTTAAATTTCTCCGCGGGAACATACCCTTTCAGGTGACGGTCGTACGTCAGGTTACCCGGAGCCAGTTCTCGCAGGTAGGTATTGATGTCCTTGGACGCTTGCTGACGACCGATGCCAAAGCTGTGGCAGATGTGGTTGGTGGTCAGCCGACCTTCCCACAGGGCAATGGTTTCAATCAGTCGGTAGCGAAGTAGCAAATCCCAGCGGATGGGCCAGTCCGTTTTTTTCATAACCAGGCGCTCACGGGTCCAATGAATAGCTCGTCTTAATGTTACCTGCTCTGGCAACGGGGGTCTGTTACGGCACATTAATGTAAAACCCTGTTAAGCCGCGCCGCGACGGCCTTGCAGCCGTTTTGAGACATCGGTCACAGGTTTCGGAAAGTGCTTAGTGGTAGCGGGTAACCCATGCTGCTCTAATACTTGGCCGGCACAATCCGGATCCTGATGCTACCTTACCCATAAGTCAGAGCTATCCCCCCCGAAAATGCCGGAGCGCCTGTAATGACCAGAATGGTCACTTCTCTGTCTGCCCTTATCCTGAGCATCGTTTTACTGGTGAGCGGTAATGCGTTTCTGATGACGTTGCTGGGTATCCGTCTGAGTATTGAGGCCATCTCGCCCGATATTATCGGCTGGATTCTGGTGTGCTATTCCATCGGCTTTGTTCTCGGCACTCTCTACGTGCACAGGATCATTGGTCGGGTGGGCCATATCCGCGCATTTGCGGTGCTTGCGGCAATATCAGCGGTAACCTCGCTGCTGTACCCGATGGCTGTTTCCGAAATTTTCTGGGCGGTTCTGCGAGTCATTTCGGGATTCAGCATTGCCGGCGTTCTGGTGGTCATCGAGAGCTGGTTCTCCAGTCGGGCCACCAACGCCAACCGTGGTGCTCTGTTTGCAGTATACCAGGTCGTATTCTATCTCTCGGCCGCCGGCGGTCAGCTTGTTGTCAACATTGGCGATCCGTCCAACTTTATGCCGTTTTCCATTGCGGCAATTCTGTTGACCCTGGCATTGGTCCCCATTTCCATGACCCGCATGGAAGCGCCAGTCATTGAACAGGTTCAGCGGATTTCCTTCTTCACGCTTGCCCGCGAGTCTTTTACCGGTATCGCCGGGGCGCTGATCTGCGGCGTCATGATTGGTGGTTTCTACGCCCTGGGGCCAGTATACGCCACGTTGGTTGGCCTGGACGTGGCAAAGACCTCCACTTTCATGGCCAGTGCCATCGTGGCGGCGATGTTGTTGGCCTGGCCGCTCGGGCGGCTGTGTGACCATTTTGACCGCCGCCGGATTATGTTCTGGGTGGCGATGGTGGCTGCGGCTTCGGCGTCCGCGGTGGCGATACTGGGTGCTGGCGATGTCTGGTTGCTGACTCTGTTTGTCGGGCTTTTCACCGGTTTATCCGCCACCCTTTACCCGATTGCAGTCGCCATCACCAACGACCGGATGGAGAGCAACCGGATTGTTGCCGCCAGCGCCACCTTGCTTCTGAGTTATGGGATTGGCAGCGTCATCGGCCCCATTGCCATGGCAGAGCTGATCAACCTTGTGGGCCCCTCGGGACTGTTTTTCGGCAATACCGGGTTCCTCCTTGCCCTTGCGATCGTCACCAGTTACCGCATCAGCCATACCGAAGATGTTGCGGTTGAAGATCAGGAGCACTTTGTCGCTGCGATGCCAGAAACGTCTGTTGTCCTGACTGAGATGGATCCGCGCAATGCAGACTTCCATATGTCGTCGGAAGTCGACAGAGTTGATGAAGAGGCGATACGTCAGCAAGGCTGACGTATCCCTCGGTTTTCCCCAATTTCGTTTTCATATCCGCATCTGTTTCTATTACAATGGTTAGCATACTATTGGTGACTTTCCGATAATGTGAGTATCTGGCCGATCGCCGTAGCCGATTGAAGGTTTAGCCTTGGCCTCCCCCTTGAACGGAGTTTTGGTACATGAGAGATCAATTTCCCTTTGCTGTAGCCCGGGTTACCCGCCGCTGGAGAAAAATGCTGGATGAGCGCCTCAAGGATCTCGGTGTCACCCAGGCCAGATGGAGCACCATGGTGTATCTGGAAAAGGGTGGTGAAGGCCTTACGCAGCGTGAACTGGCAAGCCTGATGGCTATCGAGAACCCGACCCTGGTGCGGTTGCTGGATAGCCTTGAAGAGCAGGACCTGATCGAGCGTCGGCCCTGTCCCAGTGATCGCCGTGCTCGCCGACTGCACCTGACGGATGCGGGTCGTGATTTCATGGACGTTCTTTCCGGTCGGGCTGAAAAGCTGCGGGAAGAGATGCTGGAAGGCATCAGTGACAAGGAAATCGAATGCACCGTGAAGGTGTTCCAACGAATCATGGAAAACGCTGAAAGGCAGAAGTAATCGAATTCAGCCGGATTGTCGTGCCTGGGCGACTGCCACAGGCACGGAAGCAAGCACAGGGGTGGTCGCTCTGAGTGACAATACTGTCGAGGGCCTGAGGGCCCGCTATGGTGAACGCTGGCGCTGGCTGGCCGTGGCTACCGTGATGCTCGGCACCATGGCCACCGTGCTCAGTGCCACGGTAGTGAATGTTGCTCTCCACGACATCATGCTGGAGTTTGGCATCCGCCAGGGTCAGGTGCACTGGCTTGCGACCGGTTTTATTGCCGCCATGACCACAACCATGCTGGCATCCTCCTGGTTGTTGGACCATTTCGGGGTTCGCAAGACTCTTGCCGGCGCCATGTTCATGTTTACCGTGATCTCCATTGCTGGTGGTTTTGCGGTCTCGCCCGAACAGCTGATCGCCGCCCGCGTGGGCCAGGGTGCCATGGCCGGATTGATGCAGCCGATGGGCATGTATCTGGTGTTCAGAATCTTTCCCCGTGACAAGCGCGGTCAGGCCATGGGCATCTATGGCATGGGCGTGATTCTGGCGCCAGCACTCGGTCCGGTGCTTGGCGGGGTTCTGGTTGATCAGTTGAGTTGGCGCTACGTCATGTTTGCGCCGGCGCCGGTTACCATCATCGGCGTTCTCATGGCCTGGCGTTTCCTGCCGCTGCCACCTTCCCGTCCCGAACCCTATCGTTTTGACCTGATCGGTCTTCTTCTGCTTGGCGCTACCATTGGTCTTTCGCTTGACACCTTGAACCGGTTGCAGGACCTGTCCGGCCAACAGCTTCGTGTGGCCGTCGGCGGCTGTATTGCGGTTGTGTTCCTGTTGCTGTTTGTCGTGCGCGAACGTCGCACGCGGCATCCCTTGGTAAATATTGCCCTGCTTCGCAAACCGACCTTTCTATACGCCAACCTTGGTGCCATGGCCCTGGGGCTGGCGCTATTCGGATCGACTTACCTGGTGCCCCTTTTCGTCCAGACCGCCCTGGATTTCACCGCCACTGAGGCCGGCCTGCTCATGTTGCCGGCGGGAATTGTGCTTGGCATGACGTTCCCTCTGGCGGGACGATTGGCGGATAAACAGAGTGCCCGCAAGCTGGTGATATTTGGCATAGTCCTGTTTGCCTGTTCGGCAGCACTCTTTGCTTTGTCCGATTTGTCACTGGCATTTGGGTGGCTTGTGTTGTGGACTGTTCTCGGCCGAATAGGTATCGGTTTCATGCTGCCGGCGCTGTCCACGGGGGCGCTGAACCCTCTTGCTAAGGAGGAGTTGGGGGCGGGTTCCAGTACCATTAATTTCACTCGCCAGCTTGGTGGCGCCTTTGGTGTGAATATGGTCGCCCTGACCATTGAATTCGGGGAGCATAGCGGTGGTATGCCCACCATAAACGCATTCCATGCGGCGTGGTGGCTGGTGGCGATCTTTGTTGCCGTGGCTGCGATTCCGGTGTGGAAGATGCGCGCATAGTTGCCAGCATCGGGACAATTGACTAAGATACCCGCTCCTTCAGGGGAGTAGCCTCCGCACCCGGCCAATGTGTCACGGGCGGATGGTAGTCAACACACTTGGAGCTCAACCTCCATGGCTATCATGTTCCATCACGGCGTTGGTGGAATTGGCAAGACCTGAGGCAGGTTCACCTCCATTGGGCGGAAGGTGGTCTGCTTCATGTCTGACAATCCGCCCTGGATCTTTTCATGGACGCTTTCCTTGCCTCGACGGTTGCTGTCGCCATTGCTGAAATTGGTGACAAGACCCAACTGTTATCCCTGTTCCTCGTTGCCCGTTACGCGAAACGCCTGCCCATTATCCTCGGCATTTTTGTTGCGACTGTCCTGAATCATGCCTTGTCGGCCTGGCTTGGCGCCTGGGTCGCCCGGTTTATTCCGGAAACCTGGCTACCATGGATACTGGCCGTGAGCTTTGTTGCCATTGCCGCCTGGTTGCTGATTCCCGACAAGGATGACAGCGACGACTCGAAATTTCTGGGGATGGGCGCCTTCATGGCCACCACCATCATGTTTTTCCTTGCAGAGATCGGCGACAAGACCCAGATTGCAACGGTTGTGCTCGCAGCACGTTTTTCAGAGACTTTCTGGGTAATCATGGGCACGACAGTAGGGATGTTGATTGCCAATATACCGGTTATCATGGCAGGGCGCTGGCTGATGGAAAGGCTTCCCCTTGCCACGGCGAGAATCAGCGCGAGCATTCTGTTTGTGGTGCTGGCGGTTGTGACCTTGTGGGCCACTTTCATGAACTCCTGAAGCTGGTCGCTGTCACTGTATGCGGATAGTTTAGACTTTTGGAAAGATATCTATGTGGCTCAGACTTTTAACGGTATTTCTGCTGGCTTTCACTGTGCCGGTGCAGCTCCTGCACGCGGCGCCGGGTAATCAGCCTGACCAGGTGCCCGAGGCCCAGTCCGGTGATCCGGCATCCAGTGATGAGCCGGACCGGACACCTCGAGTGCCCACCTTTGCACTGCATGGGGACGTTGCCGGCGAACTGGGAGCGTTTACCACCCGCTATGAAGATACCTTCGCCGACATTGGAAACCGCATTGCCATGGGATATCTGGAGCTGGTCAAGGCCAATCCCGGTGTCGACCCGTGGCTGCCCGGCGAGGGCACGACCATCACTTTGCCGCGCCATTACGTCATGCCTGATGCCCGTCGCGAAGGCATTGTGATCAATCTGGCGGAGTACCGTTTGTACTACTTCACGGATCAGGGTGTGCAGGTGTACCCGGTTGGTGTGGGTACTGAGGAAAACCCGTCGCCACTGACCAATGCCAAGGTTACGATGCCTCTGGAATCTCCGGCCTGGTATCCCCCGGCCAGTATTCGTGCAGAGTATGAAAGAAGCGGAGATTTCCTGCCCAGGATGATTCCGCCCGGCCCTGGTAACCCTCTGGGCACGCATGCTCTGCTACTGAGCGAGAAAGGCTATCTGATTCACGGAACCAACAAGAAATTCGGTGTGGGTATGGCGGTCAGCCATGGCTGTTTCCGCATGTACAACGAGGACATTTCCCGGTTTATTTACCAGGTGGAAAAGGGCACTCCGGTACAGGTCGTGCGGGATCCGGTGAAGATCGGTTTGTCCCGTGGTGAAGTCTGGCTGGAGGTGCATCGTCCTGACGATGATTATCCCCGTGAAGACCGGGACCATCTCTGGCGCCAGGTGTTTGAAGAAGTCGAGGTGTTCCGTAAGAAACATCCGGGGGTTGAGGTGCAGCGCCGGGCCATTGAAATTGCGGTGGACCAGGCCGATGGCCTTCCGACAATGATTGGTGAGCAGGTTACCCACATGGCGGCCGACGAGACTGTTGAAGAAAAGACGCCGGAAGCCGCCGGAGAGCCGGAGCAGAAGCTGTACTTCTGAAGGTTGTGCTTTCCTGGCTACGGCGAAATATGCGGGCCAGGTGACTACACTGTATTGAGGCTGTATTCGTATCTAAGCCAATAAAAGGGTAACGAGCACGCCTTTCTTACGGATCCAGGGAGCCATTATGCCGGTACACTGTGCCAAGAGATCAACCCGCGAAGGTCGCCTCAGGGCATGGGCTGTCGTTTTTCTGGGCGGTGTCCTGCTGACACTTGGATCCCTGGCACACCAGGTGCTGGCCCAGCAGAAAACCGCCGATCAGGCGCTGGTGCTGACGGTTCAGGGGGCCATTGGTCCGGCGACCATGGATTACGTCACCCGGGGTATTCGCCGGGCAGAGTCTATGGATGCGGGGCTGGTGGTTGTGGAAATGGATACCCCCGGCGGCCTGATGGACTCGATGCGGGAAATCATCAAGACCATCCTCGCCTCTGAGGTGCCGGTTGCTACCTACGTTTCTCCCCAGGGCTCCCGTGCCGCCAGTGCTGGTACGTATATTCTCTATGGCAGCCACATTGCCGCCATGGCGCCAGCAACCAATCTGGGCTCCGCGACGCCTGTCCAGATGGGCGGCTTGCCGGGCACCCCGGAGCAAGCGCCAGAGCCGACACAGAAACAGTCCGAGAGCCCTGACAGTGGCAGTGATCCGGAAGGTGAAGCAACAGGCGGTAGTGAGGAGACCAGTGACGATGGCAAGCGTCGTGGTAATACCGCCATGGAACGCAAGGTACTTGAAGACGCGGTCAGTTATATCCGGGGCCTGGCCGAACGTCACGGCCGGAATGCCGACTGGGCCGAGGAAGCAGTGCGTGAAGCCGTAAACCTTGGCGCCAGCGAGGCTCTGGAAAAGAATGTGATTGATGTGGTGGCTCCAAATCTTCGGGATTTACTGCGTCAAATTGACGGTCGCACGGTGGCCATGGCCTCCGGTGACATGATCCTGCAAACCGCCGATCTGGAGATTGTCCGGTCGGAGCCGGACTGGCGCACCCGTTTGCTTTCTGTGATTACTGATCCCAACGTCGCCTACTTCCTGATGATCATCGGGTTTTACGGCATCATCTTTGAACTCGCCAACCCCGGCGCCATGGTGCCCGGCGTGATCGGTGCCATCAGCCTGATCCTCGCCCTGTTTGCTTTTCAGGTTTTGTCGGTGAATTACGCCGGCCTCGCGCTGATCATGCTTGGATTGGCATTCATAGTCGGAGAGGCTTTTGTGCCGAGCTTTGGCATGCTGGGGGTTGGCGGCATTGTTGCCTTTGTGTCTGGCTCTGTGATCCTGATGGATGGCAGCCACCGGGATATTTCCCTGCCCACGATCGGCGGCACAGCGCTTGTGGCTGGCGGGTTTATCCTCTGGACGGTAACGAAGTTTATCGGTTTGCGCCGCAAGCATCCGGTCAGCGGCAGTGAACAGATTACCCATGAAGAAGGGCTGGCCCTGGATGATTTTACCCGTGAGCGAGAGCACTTCAGGGGACATGTTCGTATTAGCGGCGAACGCTGGAATGCGGTCAGCCCGCAGCCAATTAGTAACGGTGACCGGATTCGGGTCACAGGTATGGAAGGCTTAACCGTAACCGTTGAGGTCGCAAGCGAAAGCGACTGACTGGACGGAGAGAAGACAACGGCAAACAAGGAGGCTCTATGATTGGCGAACTGGTTCCCTATCTCGCACCCATTGTGGTGTTATTGCTGATTCTCGGCTCGGCCATCAAGATCATGCCGGAATACCAGCGTGGCGTGGTGTTTTTTCTGGGTCGGTTCCAGGGGGTGAAAGGCCCTGGCCTGCTGATCATAATCCCTGGAATCCAACAGATGGTGCGGGTCGACCTGCGGGTCATTACCCTGGATGTGCCCAGCCAGGATGTGATCTCCAAGGACAACGTTACGGTCCGTGTGAATGCAGTTCTCTATTACCGGGTAGTGGATCCTGAGCGAGCCATTATCCGGGTCGAGGATTTCAACTCGGCCACCAGCCAGCTGGCGCAGACCACGCTGAGATCGGTGCTGGGCAAGCATGATCTGGACGAAATGCTCTCGGAGCGGGACAAGCTGAATTCGGACATTCAGGAGATCATCGATGCCCAGACTGAGGAATGGGGTATTAAGGTCGCCAACGTTGAAATCAAGCATGTGGACCTGAATGAATCGATGATTCGTGCCATTGCCCGTCAGGCAGAAGCCGAGCGGGAACGTCGGGCCAAGGTCATTCACGCCGAAGGCGAATTGCAGGCGTCGAAGAAACTGGTTGAAGCGGCGGATGTGATGTCAGCGAACTCGGGCTCGATGCAACTCCGGTATTTGCAGACATTGGCCGACATGAGCAATACCAATTCTGCCACCATCGTTTTCCCGTTGCCTATGGAATTGATGACGACGTTTCTGAAGCAGAACAAACCGGCATCACCTCAAGAGCCGGAGCCTGAGGCATAAAAAAAGGCCGGAAGATCCGGCCTTTTCAGCATCGGCGTAAGCCTTACTTCATGCTTGATTGCTCAAGCATGCGCTTGGCGCGCTCGTTTGCTTCGTCAGCAGCTTTCTGAGCTGCCTTGGCAGCGGCCAGTGCTTCTTCTGCAGTCTGCTGAGCAGTACGTGCAGAGCTGGCAGCGCTGTTAGCGGTGTTCAGTGCATTATCAGCGGTTTGCTCTGCAGAGCTTGCAGTTGCATTTGCCTCATCGAGAGCCGCTTGATTGGTCGCACAGCCTGCTGTCAGAGCGGTGGCAAGTGCAAACCCAGCGATCATCAATTTACGCATTATAAATCCCCTTGTTGGTCGTGTTATTTCCTGTGTCCGGAAGACAGTATAGACGACTTCCTGTCCGCCTGGGCCAAATGGCGTTGACTACCGGAGTCGTTAAACAGTGTAAAACACTCTGAGACAAAATGTTAACTAACGATACGGAAATTTTTCTAGGATATGACAACAACTTAATGCTGTTGTCATGATGGTTTCAGGGCAGGATGCTGATGGGTGTACCGTCTGCAACCAGTTGCCAGATTTCGTCCATTTCTTCATTGGTCACGGCGATGCACCCGTCTGTCCAGTCCAGTCCACGGTACGCAAACGCCATATCGCCAGCTTCATTGGGCAGGCCGTGAATCATGATGCTGCCGCCCGGGTTGAGCCCCCAGGCCTGCGCGAGTTCCCGGTCTTTGTCGCTAGGATAGGAAATATGGATCGATTTGTAGAAGTCACTGCCGGCGTTGCGCCAGTCCAGCGTGTAGTTGCCTTCCGGGGTACGTTCGTCTCCCTCGTAGAGTTTGTGTCCGTCCGGATTGTCGCCCAGGGATATACGGTAGCTTTTTATGACCTGATTCCCGTCCATCAGATCAAGGCGTCGTTCACTTTTTCGAACCATTACCCTGTTAATGTCCAGTGCGTTTTCCTGAAACGGCTTTGCTGTCGGCATGCGCAAATCAGCTTTGGCCAGCAGATCCGCCGCAGAGGCCGATACCGGAACTAAAATGGAGCTTGCCAGAAGACAGGCGATGGTCAGATAACGAGTAAACATGATCCTAACTTACCAATGGTTAATCTTCGTAATATGCTTTTTATAACACAGCCTGCCGGTTGGCTGTTAAGAGGTTTTGTTAACTTTTTTGGCTATCTCTTTTCCTGATAGGCTATTTTGTGAACCGTCCATCTTCAGGCCCACCTTGGTGACCTGATCCGCGCTGGTTGCTCTGGCAACCAACGTGACCGGTCCCAGAGTCACGATGTCACCTACCACCGGATGACCTTTGGTGCGTCTGGCAAAGCATTCCGCCAGGGACAGCTCCGGGGGCAGATCATCGAATTCAATGCCGTAAACCTGCTCCACATCGCCTAACAGAGCGTCGCCATTCAGGACGAAGTCACCAAAGAATGCACGCTCGGCAAGATACTTCGGGGCATGACGGCCACTGAGGGCTTTGCCCAGCTCCGGAAGAACACCGGGCGTTGCGAACATGGCGACCATGTCACCGCTGGACACTTCCAGGTCGCCTTTGGGCTGCAGGCACACCCGATTGCGGAACACACCAGCGACGGCGGTGTTCTCAGGGAATCGCAGCTGGCTGAGGCGCCGGGGTGTTTCCCAGGTCTCGCCACGTAGAGGGAACAGCATCAGCTCGTGATCTCCCGCGGCGGGCGCATCGAGGGGCAGGCGACGGTAGGGATCGTCCCCGGCTGGCACCTCCAGGCGCAGTATCCGGGCGAGGGGTGCCATTGTGGTGCCTTGCACCACCAGCGAGACCAGTACGATAAAGAAGGCCGCATGGAAGACAAGCTGGGCCTCCGGGAGGTTTGCCATGACGGGAAACAGCGCCAGTACGATCGGCACTGCGCCTCGCAACCCGACCCAGCTGATAAAGCCCAACTCCCGACGGTTGAAGGCAAAAGGCCAGAGCGTGAGCATGACGGTCAGTGGACGGATGATGAAAATGAGCGACAACGCGAGAATCAGGCCACTGCCCAAAAGCGGCAACAGGTCCGAGGGGGTGACCAGAAGGCCCAGCATCAGGAACAGGCAAAGCTGGGCAAGCCAGGCCAGGCCGTCGTGAACCTGCAGAATCATAGGCATCATCCGGACGGGACGATTGCCAATAACCACACCGGTCAGATAGATCGCGAGAAAACCACTCCCTTCCAGAGCATTGGTGGCAGAAAACACGGAAATTCCGGCGGCTGCGACCAATAGCGGGTAAAGAGATGGCGTCAGGCGGATCCGGTTGGCCAGCTCCACAACGGCAAAACCGCCAAGAATACCAGCCAGGCCACCAATGCCGAATTGCTTTATCAGCATGATCAGCGCCGCCCAGGTTGCGCCTTCACCACTGTTGCTGATCAGAGTAACCAGCATCAGGGTCAGGAAGATTGCCATAGGATCGTTGCTGCCTGATTCGATCTCGAGAGTTGCGCTGACCCTCTCATTCAGGTGCAGGCCACGGCCTTGCAGCAAGGAAAATACGGCGGCCGCGTCCGTGGAAGAAATGATGGCGCCGATCAGCAGGGCGGTCAGCCACTGAAGATCGAATACCCAGCGGGCCACGATGGCGGCGCCGGCAGCAGTCATGAATACGCCCAGGGTGGCCAGCACCAGCGCAGGACGCAAACCAACCCGGAAGGTTTCGGCCCGGGTGCGCATACCGCCGTCCAGAAGGATGACACCCAGTGCAAGGTTGGCAATCAGGAAGGCCAGCTCAAAATTATCGAACTGGATACCACCGGGACCGTCTTCGCCCATGATCATCCCGACCCCCAGAAAGATCAGCAGCACAGGCATGCCAACCCGGCTGGATAGCGGGCTTAGCACAATGCTGATTACCAGCATCAGGGCGCCGATCAGGGTGAGGATTGGATCCATTCGTGCTCCAGACAGAATGCTTGCCCAAAAGCGGGCAGACCGCTTATATTGCTCTCGCGGCCATCGAAAAGCGGGTGTAGCTCAATGGTAGAGCAGAGGCTTCCCAAGCCTACGACGAGGGTTCGATTCCCTTCACCCGCTCCAGTGCCTTTCCTGGCAGGATTCCCTTCTAGTGTAGTTTGAGACGCGGGTGCATCGCACGGCTGATTTTATCCATCAGCCAGATAATACCGGTGCGCAGAAATCCGTGCAGGGCAACCTGATGCATGCGGTACAGTGAAACGTAGAACAATCTTGCCACCTTGCCTTCGATGTACATGCTGCGACCGGACAGATTGCCCATCAGGTTGCCAACGGTGGTGTAGCGGCTGAAATTGATCAGTGAGCCGTGGTCGTTGTAGACGAAGGGCACGGACTTGCCGCCCTCAAGCCGGTTGCACAGGGTTTCGAACAGGGCATCGGCCTGCTGATGTGCTGCCTGGGCTCGGGGGGGTACCGGACGGTCGGAATCTGGCTGGGGACAGGCAGCACAGTCTCCGAAAGCGTATACGTCGGAATCCTGGGTGGTTTGCAGGGTCTGCTCCACCACGAGTTGATTGCTTTTGTTGACCTCCAGGCCGTCGAGTTCCGCGAGGAACTCGGGCGCCTTGATACCGGCAGCCCAGATGGTCATCTCCGAGGGCAGTTCTGTGCCATCTTTCATAATAATGCTGCTTTCCCGGACTTCACTCACCGGTTGGCCCTTCAATACCTTCACATGCTGGTGTTCGAGTTCCCGGGTGGCGGCTGCCGACAGACGCCCGGGAAGGGCGGGCAAAATGCGCTCTGCGGCTTCAATCACAGAGATGGATACATCTGAGGACTGAAGGTGATTCATGCCGTAGACCGGCAGTTCACGGGAAGCCAGGCGTAACTCAGCAGCCAGCTCAACACCGGTGGCTCCAGCCCCGATAATGCTGATGTTCAGGGTGTGGTCATGCCCCTGAAGCGCTTCGTGGTTCTTGCGCAGGAATGCATTCAGCATCAGGTTATGGAAGCGGCGTGCCTGCCTCAGGCTGTCCAGGAACAGGCAGTTGTCCTGGGCCCCGGGTGTGCCGAAATCGTTTGCAGTGCTGCCTACGGCGATGACAAGGGTGTCGTAGTTGATGTGTCGTTCCGGAACAACCTCTATGCCTTCTTCGTCATGGAACGGCGCGATCACCAGCTTTTTTGTCTTGCGATCAAGGCCGCTCATGCGGCCGAGCTGGAACTCGTAGTGATGTTTCCGGGCGTGGGCCCGGTAATTGATCTCGTTGGCATTGGCGTCGAGGGAGCCGGAGGCGACTTCGTGAAGCAGGGGTTTCCAGACATGGGTCAGGCCAGCATCGACCAGGGTTACCCGTGCTTTGTGTTTTTTGCCCAGTTTGTTGCCAAGGCTGGTGGCAAGCTCAAGACCGCCAGCGCCACCGCCAACAACGACGATATGGTGAGGGTTATCCATAACAGTCAGACCTTTAAATGAAGAGAGCCAAGCACTCTGTAAATGAAGAGAGCCAAGCACTCTGGCCGGAAAGCGTTTGGCTGTCCTCACTGCGACTTCTCGAAAGGTAGGGTGCTAATGCTGCACGGTTAATATTAACTCGGCCGGGGCGGCGGGCACAATTAGACGGAAGTGCCTACGCCCTTGGTCATGTTACTTCGATAATTGTCCGGGCATCCGTGGCGAGTATCTCTGGCAAATTTTTCTTTTTATTTTTCAGCCTTTTGTCCACACATTGATCCTCATCCCGAAGGATAACGACACACTCAAGGCACTGGATGCACTCGTCGTAGTCCACCCGACCGTCCTTGCGAATGGCATTGATGCCGCACGCATTTTTGCAGTGTTGACACGGATTGCCGCAGAGTTCTACCCGGTCCAGCCAGTTGAACAGACGAAAGCGGCCCAGTACGGCCAGTCCCGCGCCAAGCGGGCACAGGTAGCGGCAGTAGAATTTGTGGATGAACATGCCGATCACCAGCAGGCCGACGGCATAAACCACAAAGGGCCAGTAGCGGACAAAAAATAACGTAATGCCGGTCTTGAACGGTTCTACCTCGGCCAACCGTTCTGCCAGAGTCAGCGAATAAAAGGCGGTGCCTAACAGTCCGACCAAGATCGGATACTTGAGCAGAATCAGCTTGCGATGCCAGCGCTCCGGCACCCTGACCTGTCTGAATTTCAGTTTCTCCCCGAGCCAGGCCGCCATCTCTTGCAGGGCACCAAACGGGCATAGCCAGCCGCAAAACAGGCCTCGGCCCCAGATGAACAAGGTAATGAAGGTGTAAGTCCAGAGAATGAAAAGGACCGGATCGAGAAGGAAAACGTTCAGTGAGAAACCGTCCCATAGGGCCAGAAACAGGGTATAGATATTGACCACGGAGAGTTGGCCCTGGGCGTAAAACCCAAGGAAGAACAGGGTGAAGAACAGAAAGCCCCAGCGAAAGCGGTGTACCAGTTTGGGATGCCGGCTCAGTGACTTCTGTCTGGCAAAGAAGACGGTCAGCACGGCAAGACCTGTTACCAGAAGGGAAATCTGCCACCAGCGTTCCTTCCACAGACTGACCCAGACAGGTTCGCGGCTATGCTCCGGTAGCGGTGCTACCTCCACGGTTTCAAACAGATCGTCAGAGAATTCCACCGGCACATCCAGGGTGGCCCGGTCGGTCATCAGGTGATTGCGGGCGAGTTCGACGTTCAGCCTGAGTTTGGCGTCCGCGCCCGGGTTGAAGCCGGCGTTGCCGCCCGCCCGGAACAGGGTTTGTTGCGCAAAATCCGGCATGCCCTCGGCCTGGAGCTCAATGGTGCCATCGAACATGTTGAGGTCCCGCATTTCCACCGCAAGATTGTTCTGGACCATCCCCAGCCTGTCGGGCGCACTGGCGGGTACAAAATCATCCGACAGATGAGTGAAGGGTCCGCGGGACATCACCGCCAGGATTTGAGCACCCTTGCCGGCCTTCTCCAACAGACGATTATAGCCGTCGTCTCCCAGCAGATTGCGACCAACCATGGGCGAGTTGATGTAACCGAAGAATAACTCGGTGAACGGTTCTCCGGGCACGGCCTCAGGAGCCCCCGGGTAGTCGGCCAGTGGTCGGCCAAGGATCTCTTCCACGGCCGCGGCGCTTGCCTGCCAATGGCCGATATAGCCGCGATCCACCAGTTCCTGCCAGGACAGTGGCTCGAAAAAATCAGCGCGGGCGCGGGTCGGTGCAGACTGTGTAAAACCTTCCAGTTTGGCTCGGGCGACTTTCAGGGCTGACGACAATACGGTGTCGTTGATGATCAGCACGGACACTGTGGCCTTGCTGACACCGTCAAAATGAACCACGTTGCTCTTCGGATCCCGGGCGCCACGTCTGGAATTCGAGGTGTCGACGATGATTTGTTCGCGCAGAGACCGCCCCGTGTACTGATCAACGAATTCGAACAGTGGCTCCTCGCCCAGCCCGTGCAGGAAGACCGGCTCGTGATGATCCAGGACTCTGACGCCGGTGAAGCGCCCGCGGGCGTCCAGCCCGACCAGCATGCTGATGGGCTTGCCAGCGAATCCCTGCAAGCGGCTCAGATCTACCGAGTCATAGGCATAGCCCAGCAACTCCTGGAGTTGATACACCGGGTACACGGGAAAGTCCGCCAGCTTGTCTTCAATCACTGTGGCTTTCGGGAATAGCTCCTGAATCAGGGCCCGCTTTTTGTCCGTCAGCTCTGCATGGGCAGAGGGCAACAACATCAAAAAGGCCAAAAGGAGCATGATGCGCCCTGCCATGGGGGACTCCTGTCATTTTTTCTTGTTTGCACCTCCATGCTAGAGTTTTCAGCCGCACGCTCAATGCGACCTCGGAGCCAGCTGTCTGCTACTTTGTGAGGAGAAAATGAGGAAATTGCGGACCGGATTCGACGTTGGACAAAACAAGAGAGACGGAAATGAAAATAGCGGTTTATTGTGGTTCCCGGTCTGGAAACGATTCCCTCTATGCGGATAAAGCCAGCGAACTGGGGCGGTTCTTCGGTGATAATGGCGTTGATCTGGTATTTGGTGGTGGCCATGTTGGCCTGATGGGCATCGTTGCTGATGCCGTTCTGGCCGCTGGTGGCAAGGTCTACGGCGTAATCCCGGAACACCTGCGGGATCGTGAGCTGGCCCATAGCGGTCTGACCGAACTGTACGTAGTGAAGGATATGCACGAGCGCAAGGCCAGGATGGCGGAGCTCGCGGACGGCTTTGTTGCCCTGCCCGGTGGCATAGGTACCCTTGAAGAAATCTTCGAGGCCTGGACCTGGGGCCAGCTGGGATTTCATCACAAGCCCTGTGCTCTTTATAACGTGAACGGCTTCTACAAACCGTTGCTGGACATGGTAAGAACCATGGAAGCAGCCGGGTTCATGAAACAGGAATACATTGACATGCTCGTTCTCGCGGAAACGCCCGAGCAACTGGTTGAGGGTTTCAGAAACTACACCCCACCCCACGAAAAATGGACCTGAGTGATGCACCGGAAGTGCCGATAAGGACGGCTCGGAATGCAGGAACTTGTTGAGGGCGCTGGGGCTGTCGTTTGGGGGCCTCTGACCATGGCATTCGATGCCGCCGTTCCGGGTCTTGGTAAGCTGGCGGTGCCGAACCTGATCGCCATCCTGCTGCTTTCACCACTGGTAGTCCGGCTCTCCCGTGATTATTTCCTTCGCCGGACTGCGGAGGCGGCGCTCTAAAACGCCGCTTCCGCTTAAGTGAACCTGCGGCCAGGTTCACTGGTTTTCATCACGTGCCTTTTGCAGCTTTTCCAGCTTTTCGTGCAGCAGTGCTTCCAGCTTGATCAGCTGTTCCCGGTTCTTTTCGTTGGGTTTGTTGGTATACAGATTGACATAGGTCTCGGTGACCTGGGTGAGGATCGGGTGGAGTTTTTTGTAGTCTTCTTCGGCCATGGTCAGTCTCCTTTCGTTTATGGTCATCATTACTGTAACTATGGATCATCCTGTCCATTGATCAAGGGGTGGTTTACAGACGAGATACTTTGGCCATCAACCGTCGCCAGTCGATAGGTAGTTGTTTTTCCAGTTCGCTCAGCAGAGGATCTCTGGCGTGCATGGCTTCGAAAGGTCTTTTGCTGGCGTAAATGACCGTATTGTTGCTCTTGCTCCTGAACATCAGGACGACCGAAAAATGCTTTTTGATCTGCCGGAAATAGGGCCCCTCCGGATCGGGCGAGCGGTGATAGTTCAGGGCCAACCAGCCACCGGGGCTGAGCACCCGGCTGCAGTGATCAATGAACATTCGCTGGGCCTGGGCCGGGCTCATGCGGTCTGCGTTGTAAAGATCCGCCAGGATCAGGTCCGTGCTTGCCTCGGGCATTTGCTCCAGGGCTACCCGGGCGTCGGCGACGGTGACAGTCAGTCGGTCACTTTCCGGCAGGTCGAAGAACTCCCGGGAAACGTCCAGCACGGCTTGCCGTAACTCCACCGCATGGACGTGGCACTCCGGGTAAAGGTGATGGAAAGCGCTGGCCATGACACCTCCGCCAAGCCCCAGGATAGTCACGTGCCCGGGTTTTTTGAACGCTGCCGGTAGCATCATGGCCCGGTTGTATTCGTGGACGGGCAGGTACGGCCAGCGCCGGTCAATCTTGCTCTGTTCGAAGATCGAATTGAAGGTCAGGACCCGGTGTTTGCGGTAATCGACCACCAGAATACTGCCGAGTGAATCGCGGGTGTGGTGAACAATCTCTCCCTGGTTGAACACGGCGATCATTGGCTCAGCTTGGTGATCGCATCCTCTGCACCCATGGTCTTCGCATGGCTGAGTGCCGTGTTGCCGTCTGCGTCAGATACTTCCGGGTCGGCGCCCGCTTCCAGCAGCTGGTCAATGATATCTCCGCGATTGTGTCTGGCGGCCATCATCAGCGGTGTTTCCTGTTGGTTGTTGGCCAGGTCCGGGCTTGCGCCCTTTTCAAGCAGCATTCGGACGGCTTCCCTGTGGCCGTTGCAGCTTGCGAGCATGAGCAGGCTGTCTCCTTCACTGGTGCGTATATCTACCGGCACACCCGCTTCCAGCAATGGGTGAAGCATGGTAGTACCGCCGTTCCGGGCCAGTTCAAAGATGCCCCTGGCAAAGGCGATAGCGTCTTCATCCTGTTGGTTCTCGGGCTGTTGTGGCTGGCCGGGTTTCTGGTCGCTCATGGTGGCTCCGTGGACAGTGAGTTGTCGGGTGTGTGCGAGTGTACGTTCAGATACACCCTGTCTGCTAATCTGGACAGAGGCACAAGACCACTGTTAAAACCTTTGTATCACAGATCTGGTTTGTTCCAGAGACAGGTAACAAGACAATAGCCAACGACTTACAGGAGGCAGCGGCGTGAAGCTAGATGTTCGAGGTATTGAAGAGGGTCAGCCAATTTCGGAGAAGTTCGCATTTGGCGTCTACAACGAAGAAGATCACATGAGTTTCGGGCCTAACCGTAACCCCGAAATCATCTGGGAAGCTGCGCCAGAAGGTACCAGAAGCTTTGTGGTGATGGTGTTTGATCCGGATGTGCCCAGTGTGGCAGATAATGTGAACCAGGAAGGTAAAACCGTGTCTGCGGACGTGCCGAGAGTGGATTTTTTCCACTGCCTTCTGGTGGATATACCCGCCAACATCAGCCGCATTCCCGAGGGTGAGGACAGCGATGGTGTGATTCCCAAGGGTAAAGAGCCAGGCCCGGGCCCCATCGGCATTCGCGGTGTGAACAATTACACCCAGTTCCTTGCCGGCAATCCGGATATGGCTGGAACCTATGGCGGTTATGATGGCCCCTGCCCGCCCTGGAATGACGAGATTATTCACCACTACCATTTCGAAGTACATGCACTTGATGTGGACAGCCTTGGCCTCAAAGGCGAGTTCGACGGCAATGATGTCCGGGAAGCCATGGCCGGGCATGTATTGGCGAGTGCCCGGGTGACGGGAACCTACACTCTCAATCCGGAACTGCGTTAATTCATTAGCAATAGCTTGCTGATAGCCACGTTATTGCCGGAGCCATCTCACCCCGGTTCCGGGAAATAGCCCGGCAGTTCGTGAAGGCGTTCGGTGCACCGGTCTGGAGCTCTCTGCGGTGTCCAAACTGGCCGTAAAACAGCCGGGAGAGCACCAGGAGGTCTGAGATTCCATCCGGGGCGTTGCGGAGAGACCCGGCCGGGGCTTGTTATCTTGCCGGCCGGGTTCGTTTAGCAGGTCAATCGGTTAGCTGGATGATCCCCTGTTGTCCTTTGCCATGCTATGGACACTCGCCGGATGGTTTCCGGCTTCCATGTCGTCGATACTTACTCCTTCTGCGTGGGCTGTTGCTCCCAATGCGAAGGCGAAAAGAGCGCTTATCAGTGTCAGGGTTTTCATGATTCTGTCCTCTTCGTTGGTAACGGCCGTCCCCCTTTTGCCGTGGCTTGAGCCAAAGGAGGTGGCTTTCGCTATTTGGACACGCGATCCAACGAAGGATTACAGATTATTTGCAGGTCAAAGTTGAGTCGGTTATGACGAAACGTCATTTGGCGCTGTAGGCGTCAAGAATCTGTGCCATGTCGTTGCCCAGCGCTTCCAGGTCTGCAGCAGAGAGGTTTCGCTCCGCAATTGAACGCAGGCCCATGATCTGACTCTGTAGCAGTCGGGCCAGACGGCTGCAATCCGTTGACTCTTTCAGTTCGCCCCGTCGTTTAGCCTCTTCCAACAGTTCCGAGAATGATTGCTCTATTGCGCCCAGGATTTCCCGGGCCTGGTCTGAATGCCCCGTGTGTGTATTGCTCGACTCCAGCAGGGTTTTAACGATGAGACAGGCTCGGGACGGCACGTCCTCACTGTCGGTACAGCCATTTGCGATTTTCCGGAGGTAGTCTTTGAGCCCGCTCAGAATGGAATCGTAATGGGTCATATGCTCGGCCAACTCTCTGCCGCCGGCCTCGGCATAGCGGACCAGGGCCTCGGAATAGAGGCCATCCTTGCTGCCGAAGGTAGCGTAGATACTGCCGGGGCGCATATCCAGAGCTTGCTCAATCTGTTTCATTGAGCTGCCGTGATAGCCCCTCTTCCAGAACAGGCCAATGGCCTCGCCGAGAGCAGCTTCCCGATCAAAACTGGGACTTCTGGCCATGAGTGTCACCGTTGATTGCGATTTTGAATGTCCACTCAATTATATCTTGAATGATCGTTCATTAACAGATAGGGTTAAGGAGTACTTGAATGATCGCTCATTAATTTGGAGGTACACATGGCGGAATTTAAAAAACACGATATGAACACCGCGCCGGAAGGCGCAAAGCCTTTGCTGGAAAACTCACAGAAAAACATGGGCAGGATTCCGGGGCTTCATGGGATTATGGCAGAATCACCCCAGTTGCTTGAGGGATACCAGAAGCTGCATCAGCTAGTGCTGGAAACCAGCTTCGACAACGACGAGAAAACCGTGGTCTGGCAGACCATCAACGTTGAGAACGCCTGCCATTACTGTGTGCCGGCACACACCGGGATTGCGAAAATGATGGGCGTGTCCGACGACATTATCAATCCTTTGCGGGATGAAACGCCTCTGCCCAGCGAAAAACTGGAAGCTTTGCGGACCTTCACGCTGGCCGTTATGAACAAACAGGGCAACGTCAGCCAGGAAGACATGGCCGCATTCTTCGAGGCCGGTTACAACAACCGCCAGGTGTTGGAGGTGATTCTGGTGTTGTCACAGAAAGTGATCAGTAACTACGTCAACCATATCGCCGAAACGCCGGTCGACGAGCCCTTTAAAAAGTTTGCCTGGAGCAAGAACCAGTAATGGCCTCACAGACCGCGTGGGAAGTTCCGCGCGGTCTGCAAATTCTCACCGACTCTTCCTGCCTCCCACCTGACGGGTACAATAACCCGATGAACCGTTCAAAATGGGTTTTCCGTCTTTCCGTGCTGGTTATCGTCGCGCTCGTGATGGCTGTGATCTGGCTGGTGCTTCGCCAACTGGGTATGCCAGCGAGTCTGGCGCCCGTAGCGCTGTCTGAATGGCTGAATCAACAGGGTATGTTCGGACCAGTGCTTCTGATGCTGATGATGATCCTCGCAGTGGTTGTCGGGCCAATCCCCACTCTTCCTGTCAGTGCAGCCGCAGGGCTCGTTTTCGGCATGTTTACGGGAACCGCGATCGCGGTCGTGGGCGCCCTCTCGGGATCCATTATTGCGTTTTACCTGGCGCGGATCCTGGGGCGTGAAGCGATTCGATGCAAGCTCGCTGATAACCCGGTGTTCTCAGCCCAGGGGTCCCAGCGCTTTCTGTTTGTAGCGGTTATGTTGACGCGTTTGATCCCGCTCTTTTCGTTTGCCCTGATCAGTTATGCCGCCGGTGTCACGGCGATCTCTCTCTGGCGTTATGCGCTCGCGACAACCGTTGGCATGCTACCCATGACCTTCGTGTTTGCCGGACTGGGCAACAGCTTTGAACTCAATCCGATGCTGACGGTTGTGGCCGCGGTTTTCATCCTGGTGGTTATGAGTACGTTACCCCTGTACCTCAGCAGACGTCCCCACTCCCGGCTGGCCCGCTGGCTGCACCTGAATGCTGAAGCCTGAGGTTTCAGCCATTGTCTGTGTAACAGAACGGCGTTGTCCTGGTCTGTAGTCATGATTCTCAATTGTTACCGATCTGACTGACCTTGGAGTGATTATGCGTGGTTATGGATTCGTGTCAGGCGTTCTTGCCCTGTCCACTTTGCCTTGAACTGTGCTCTCTCAATCGGCCTGCTAACGCCGGGTGGCAGATCTCGACTGATGTGAAAACCGGGACTGGTGTACTTCCCGGAAAAAGTGGCGAGGATGGATCCCGCTACTGCTGGCGGTCCGTTACAGAGGGGCGCGCATTTAGTAATGGACATTTTTTTGATTTGCATAGATTAAAAGAGAATAGTAGGGAGTCTATGCATAACCAATTTAAAAATCGATAATGATTCAGTCAAAAATGAACTCCAAGTTGGAGATGATTCCATGAATCGTTTAACGACATTGTTTGTCCTGCTGATGTTTAGTGCGTTTTGCTATGGAGCAGAGCCGGGAGTCCCTGCCCTGGTGGATGCCCGATGGCTCAATGAGCGCCTGGACGAGGAAAAGATTGTAGTGCTGGATGTGCGCTCGGGCATTGATAACGGCGGTGACCGTAGCAGCTTCCAGCAGGGCCATATTCCCGGTTCTGTTTACAGCAGTTATACCAATGATGGCTGGCGGGAAAGTCGGGACGGTGTGACCGGTCTGATGCCCCCGCTCCGCTCCCTGGAGCGCCTGATTGGCAGCCTGGGGATTACCAACAGCAATACCGTCGTTCTGGTTCCGGCCGGCACTGGCGTCACCGACTTCGGCAGTGCCGCCCGGGTCTACTGGACCTTCAAGGTACTGGGGCATGAGTCAGTCACCATCCTGAATGGCGGCCTTGCCGGGTGGAAAGCTGCGGGCTATGAGGTTGCCGAGGGCGAGGGTGCGCGATTGCCGGTGGCACAATTCGACGCTGAGCTTCAGGATCGTCTGATTGCCAGCCTGGAAGAAGTCGAGGCCGCCCGGGAAACCCAGGCGCAGCTCGTGGACGCCCGCCCTGTGGATTATTTCCGTGGCGAGACCAAGTCCCCGGCCGCCAAAGCACCCGGCACCATTCCCGGATCGAAGAATCTGCCTCATCACTCGTTTATCAATCAGCAAAATCAGGTGTTTTACCTGAACCGGGAAGTTATCACCGAGAAGGTTAACGCCGTGGAGCTGGACCCCCAGGCCCGGACAATCTCCTTTTGCAATACCGGTCACTGGGCGGCCACGGACTGGTTCGTGCTGAGCGAACTGGCGGGCTTCCAGGAGGTTGCACTTTACGACGGCTCCATGGCGGAGTGGTCCCAGGACAGCAATCGTCCGCTCCAGGTTGCCAGAAAAGGATTGGGTAAACTCCTGGACCTGTTTAACTGACTGGAGACGTAATGACTGATTCCGCTGTTCTCCGTTCCGGTCTTCAACAACCGGCCTGGCAGGTGGACCGCTTTATTGTTTCCACGGCCCTGTTTGGTCTTGCCCTGCTGGGGGGGCTGATCTGGCTGGAGACGGCCCCGTTCATGGTGGCGCTGTTTGTCTTGGGCACGGTGCTTGGCATGGCGCTCTACCACGGCGCTTTCGGCTTTACTGCCGGCTGGCGCAACCTTGTGGTCAACAGGCGCGGTGCCGGCATGCGGGCCCAGTTGCTGCTGTTCGCAGTGACGTCTGTGATCATGGTGCCCATGCTGCACAGTGGCCAGGAGGGTCTGGTGGGTGCGGTGGCACCGGTAGGCACCTCCCTGGTTGTAGGCTCTTTCCTGTTCGGTATTGGTATGCAATTGGGCGGTGGCTGTGGCTCCGGCACCCTGTTTACCGTCGGTGCCGGTAACATACGGATGGTGGTGACGCTGGTGTTCTTTATCGCCGGCGCCGTTCTCGGTTCCATTCACCTGCCCTGGTGGCTGGATCAGCCTGGGTTCGATCCGGTGCCGCTGGTCAGTACCCTTGGTATCAGTGGTGCCATTATTACCCAGTTTGTTGGGCTGGGGCTCATTGCCTGGTGGGTCAACCGCATAGAGCGCAAAACCCATGGCACCGTTGAGCGGGATGAATTGCTCTGGAAAAGCCAGGGGCACGGCGTATTGCGTACCTTGCTCAGCGGCCGCTGGCCGTTCACCTGGGCGATCCTGATTCTGGCCGCCGGTAATGCCCTCACCCTGGCCATCGGTGGCGCACCCTGGAGTATTACCTTCGCGTTCAACGTATGGGGTGCCAAGGCCCTGGAAGTGGTTGGCGTCAACATGTCCCAGTTCGAGTTCTGGCAGTGGGATTACCCGGCTATGGCACTGAAGGACTCAGTGCTCACCAACATTCCGTCGGTGATGAACTTCGGATTGCTGCTCGGTGCCATGCTCGCTGCGGGCCTGGCGAACCGGTTCAATGAAGCCAGTCGAAACAGGCCCGAAGGCCGCCAGTTTCTGGCGGCAGTGGTGGGTGGATTGCTGCTCGGCTATGGTGCCCGGCTGGGCTTTGGCTGCAACATCGGAGCGCTGTTTTCCGGCATTGCCTCGGCCAGCCTGCACGCCTGGATATGGTTCGCCAGCGCCTTTGTCGGGTCGCTGATTGGTATCCGGCTACGGCCCTGGTTCCGGCTGCCAAACTGATGGGGGAATCTGAAACCATGGAGCGAGCCTACAGTCGTACCCGTATCCTGGTGATGCTGGGGATCATTCTGGCACTGATCCTGGTGGATCACCTGAACAGCCCGACCTTTGCATTCAATTCCGGGCAGGGCAATGTTGAAACAGCATTGAGCCAGCGGGATGAAACAGCTTGTGCGCCTTGCGGGGCGCCTTGCCCGTCAACAAGGAACTGAACAATTTCAGGCACACGAAGCCAGTTTGCCTGGCGGGAGGCATATGATGAGTAGCGTTTGCGTGGTGGTTGGTGTGGGGCCCGGAAACGGCGAAGCACTGGTTCGCCGTTTCAGCCAGGAGGGCTATCGGGTGGCCATGCTGGCCCGAAGCCAGGATTATCTCGAGTCTCTGGCAAAGGGTATCCCGGATACCCATGTGTTTCAGTGCGACGCGACGGATCTGAGCCAGGTAGAGTCGACGTTCCAGGACATTGAGGAACAGCTGGGACCTGTATCGGTGTTGCTCTACAACGCGGGCGGCGGTGTCTTCAAGAACGTGGAAGAGGCCAGCATCGAGGACTTCGAAGCCAACTGGCGCATCAATGTGCGAGGCCTGGTGGCCGCCACAAAAGCGGCGTTGCCGCAGCTGCGCCAGCACGACACTGCCAGTATCATTGTCACCAGTGCCTCGGCGGCAACCCGGGGCCGGGCCAATACCGCACCCTTTGCCTCGGCCAAGGCAGCTCAGCGCAGCCTGACCCAGTCACTGGCGCGCCAGCTTGGGCCCGAGAAAATCCATGTCGCCAATGTGGTGATTGATGGCGTGGTGGATCTTCCCCGGACCCGTGAGTGGCTGGCGGACAAACCGGACGACTTTTTCGTGAAACCGGCCGCCCTGGCTGATGCTGTCTGGAGCCTCTGCCAGCAGGATCCTTCAGCCTGGACCTTCGAGCTGGATATCAGGCCATTCGGGGAAAACTGGTAAAAACTTCTCCAGCTTGATGAACATGCCCCGAAGGGCATGCTCAATCCGCCGGGCAACCGGGGCGTTCATGGGTCTGCTCCGTCGGCGTCCATGTCTGGTTAACCAGCGCCTCAATATCCGCGAGGATGGCAGGGGCATCGGTCACTCGTGCCAGCCAGCTCAGAGGAATGCCGTATTCCCCACCAACGCCGTGCAGGGCTGCCATCGCCGGCCCGATGATCCAGGCCCGCCCGCAGGAATCACCCCCGCATTGGATATTGGCGCGCACGGCCCCGGTAAAGCTGTCGGCATGGCTCAGGATATGAAAGATCACCGGCATGGCTTCGTGCAGGTAACACGTGCGTCCGTAGGTATCGCCGGCACCTGGCGCATCCAGCGAGGAGCCTGAACGGACGTTGGCCAGGCTTTTCGGGTCTGGTGCTTCCCGGGTGGCCGCGTCCAGAGCCGCTGACAGGGAGTCGCCCCGGTACAGGTGATCCAGGAGTCGGGCGGCACATCGGGCCCAGGCTACGGCTTCGTCGTTGTGATTGGTCACCCGGACCGCGGCTTCTGTGACTTCCATCAGATTGCTCTGGCCGCAATAGCTGGCTACCAGTGGTGGCAGTTTGGAAACCGCCGGCAGTTGCATGTCGTCGGCGCCGCTTTCCGGCAGCAGGTTGCGGTCGATGGTTTCGGCGAGGTGAACGCCCGCCTCCTGAACCTCCGGTTCGTGATAGGTGAGGTTGATAGCGTTGCGGACCGGTTCCGCCAGTTGAGCGCCGCTCAGGTACCGGGTGTAGGGCAAGACCTTCTGAACCAGCACGCGCTTCTGTTTGTCTGTCAGTTCAGTTGTGGTTGTCGACCTGGCCTGCTCAATGGCTTCCTTTTCGATGCTGTTGAGATTGTCGAGTGTGACCCGGGTCGGGTTGTCAATGTAACCCTGCCAGAGGCCACCGGGGCCAAAGAAAGTGCGAAAGCGCCGCTGATAATCACGAATATTCAGGGCCCCTTCAGTGGCCAGCAGGCTGTCTGTCAGCACCCGTGTGGCGGCGCCATAATGGCTAACGTCGCCGGCGTGTTTGCCCTTATGAGCAAAATACCCAAACCCGCTTGTGAAATAGTCGGCCCGGGGCGGCAGGAACTCCGGTGACCGGCCGCCAATCTCATCGATGCGCTGACTGTCATACAGCCAGTGCAGACCGAGGCTGGCCGCGTCCGCTACCCAGCCGCCGGCAAGGGCGTTGATGAGACGTGTGTTTTCCCCGGACCTGGACGGATGATTCATGCGGATACCTCCTGATAGCGTGGTCTTTGTAAGCGAGTCTGAACAGTCTCAGAACCGGATACTCATAAGTTTGCTTTGTGCCCTATTCATGGGGCTTCATCTCTTTCGCGATCTCACCTTCGATCACCCACAACCTGTCCTGGCCCCAGCAGCTGACGGTTCCATAACGGAAACTGGGAACGCCCCAGAACCACTCACCCCGAAAATGCAGCATGCTGCCCTGATGGTGACCGAGCCTGATCAGATGTTGCTCGTTGCTCCCAAGCCTTTCCTCCAGTTCGGGCGTTGTTGGCGCGCCTTCTTCGATAGCGCCGGGTTTTCCGGTCTGCCAGAGCGTCCCCATGATGGCGGAGGCCTGGGCCAGGTAACTTCCGGCGCGTTCAAGACCCAGAAGGTAATCCCGGCAGGCAATCAGCGTTGCTTCGGTGGGTGGTGTGTGTAATCCGGGGGGCTCCAGCCCGTATAAATCGGCCAGCCGGGCGGCATCCCGGATCGCCCAGTCTGCCCACATGGCAGGTTCCGGAAACATATCTGCGGGCTGATGCCAGACAGTCCGAAAACAAAGCTGAATATCGAACCGGTTGGTCAGGTTGGGCAAGGCTTGTAGCAGGACGAAACTGAAAGGGTCACGGGGGTTGATGAAGACGTCAACTACTGTTCCTTCGCCTTTGAGTTGTGCCTTCCAGCGAAAAACCGCCTGACGGCAGTGTCGGGTTGTCGGGCTGGAAATCACTCGCGCCATCCATGGCATCAGGTCGGCTTTTTGTGGGAGTTTCATACGCGCACCCATAGTCTGATTATTCTGGTACAGCGTTGGAAATGCGGGTGTATGGCTGGTAACAATCGCAAACCTGATGTGCCGATGGTACTTGGAATTCAATGTAACGCCAAACGTGGGATTGGACCATGAAAGCGCCGGATGCGACGAACTTCAGGGGGGGCCGCTGGGTCGTCCGGAGCCCGAAGGTTACCGGTCCTCCCAGTCGATGGTTCTGTATTCGAAGTCGCCTTTAACGGTGGGTTTGATGACCTGGAAATAGGGGGAGACATCGAAATCCCGCGGGGTAAACAGAGAGTGATGCCGAATACGGAAACGCTCCTGAACGCAGTCCTCACAGTCCGGGTCTCCTGCGGGTCGCGTTTTCACGATCGGTAGGATGGGATAGCGCAGACGCTGGAACCCCTGGGCAATAAATGTTGAGCAAATAGCCCGGGTAGGATCGCCACTGCCAAATGTGAGCAGTTTATGCCTGTGCCTTGCAGGTACTGGCGGTGTCGGGCAAAGGTAGCGCGCCAGGTCAAACACGTTTTTCATGTCGTACTGGTGGCCGAGCCGGCTGATGGAGTAATCCGTCAACTCCTGGAGGTCTTGATCACTGAGCCCGACCGGCCGGCAGATTCGCGTGTGGGAATGTCGGTAAAAAGATAACGGCAGTGCGCGAATACCCTCCTCAAGATCGGCCTCAACGAGAACGTTGGGCTCATGGTTACTGGCTTTTCCGAGGTGGGCATCCAGGCCAAGGTAAAGGGCTGCGTGAGACCACGTGGATTGGGTGAGATACTTGATGGCGACACTGACTCGTGTGTTCCCCTCCACCAGAAGCACGTCCCCGGGCTGGAGGGTTTCTTCCAGCGCGTCCCAGGTTGACGTCCTGATGGAATGCTGCGTGATCTGTTTCGAAAGATAAGCGGCAAGTCGCTTCGACAGCCAGTTCAGAATCATGACGATGCCCCGTTAAAGTGAAGAGAGACCATACAGACGAGACAATCGACGGAGACGACTGTTACAGCAGGCCCGTTTGCTGGTCTATCCCGCGTAACAATTCAGACGCGCCCGTGTCTTCTTCTCAATTATTAAAAACTACGGATTGCCTTATGTCTTGCTCGGGAAGTCTGCGCTGCCCTTTTCCAAAGTTCAGAGAGGCCTGCCAGCTTGCGCTGGGTTACGGCACGCCCCGCCGCGCGGCCAGGTTGGCGGCAGTGGTTGGTACGCTTCTGGTCCTGATCAATCAGTGGGAGGCAGTGGTCGCTGCAGCTTCCATGGACTGGATGAAAGTGGCGCTGACCTATTGCGTTCCGTACATGGTGTCGACATATACCAGCGTCAGCAAGGATCTGTATCTGCGCCGTGAAGCCGAGGCGGCAGAGCAGTCGGTGCACGAGGAAGCACAAAAAACACGGTTTCAGGAAGATCCTTCGTAACACTCGGGTTGTTCAGGAGTCTCATACTCTAGTAGGCCGTCGGGCCTGAATTTCCCGCGAACGAGGTGGTTATCATGAAGTTGCTGACTGAAATGATACGCACGATCGCAATCCTGTTGCTGGTGGTTGGCTGGCCCGGTGTGCTGCTGGCCGACAGTATTTCTGGAAAACCACCGGATACGCCGGATTGGAATGTTGTTCTGTTTTCGCAGCCCTTTTGCGCTGGTTGTGAGGCAGCACGGTACTATTTTCACGATCACCGGATCCCGTACCTCGAATTAGACATCTCTTCGTCCAGAGCCGCCATGGATGCCTTTGAGCGTCTGGGCGGTCGGGGTACGCCATTTTTTCTAATCGGTGGTGAGCCCATGCACGGCTTTTCCGTTCCCAGGCTGGAGCACCTTCTGATGGAGCTGGGTATATCAGGAGTTCCATGATGATGAACATGCATAATATTGTTGCTTCGGTACTGGTTGCTCTCCTGGTTGCAGCAGTGCAACCGGCCATCGCCGAGGGGAAAAACGGATTTGATATCAGCAACGCGCGGATACCGGTGAGTAAAATCCTCCGTGGTGGCCCGCCCCGTGATGGCATCCCCTCAATAAACGAGCCGAAATTTGAGCGGCCATCGAAAGCACTGCCCTGGCGTGCTGATGACCTGATGCTGACCTACGACCATGGAGACAGCCGGTTCGCCTACCCTGTCGGCATTCTTAATTGGCATGAAATCGTCAATCACGCCATTGATGGGGAACAGGTATTGATCACCTTCTGTCCGCTGTGTGGTACAGGCATTGCGTTCGACCCCTTGGTGGATGGCCGGTCTTTGACTTTCGGTGTGTCGGGCCTGCTCTACAACAGTGACTTGCTGATGTACGACCACCAGACAGAGTCACTGTGGTCGCAGATTGAGGGGCGGGCGGTTTCCGGTCCCCTGGCAGGCACAGAACTGGAGCCCGTGTCCATTCGCCACGAACTTTGGCAAGGCTGGCGGGAACGCGTTGGCTCTGCGGGTCAGGTGCTTTCGACTGACACCGGCCACAGCCGGAACTATCGAATGTCGCCCTACGGTGACTATGATCATTCGGAACGGCTCTATTTTCCGGTGACCCACACCAGCCGGAAATATCACCCGAAAACCTGGGTGCTTGGCTGGACCTACAACGGCGAGAGTAAGGCCTGGCCGTTTCCGGAACTGGCCGCCCATGATGCCGTTCTCAAAGATCAGATAGGGGGCAAGACCGTCAGCATCCACTATAATCCGGATGTACCCTCGGCCGAATTGCGTGATGAGTCTGGCAGGCTGCTTCCGGCAATCCGGGCTTTCTGGTTTGCCTGGTACACCTTTCATCCGGAAACCCGAATCTTCGAAACTGATTAAAATTATGAATGGATGTAATAGTTGTGGAACTCATGTGTCTCTGTCCTAGCCGCCCCTTCGAGCGGCAAGGGACCCTGACGGTCTATCCGATAACTCCAGGATCAGGAGAGAGACAATGTCCACAATACATCCTCTGAGAAAAGCCATTCGCAGTTCCTATGAACACCGTCGCACCACCTGGTGGTCCGCCGCAGTTATGACCGCCATGCTCGGCACCGGCGGGCTGGCCACTGCCGCCTGCAGTCCGTGTTCCCCCTGCAAAAACAAGTGCAAGGCCGGGCAACACTGCAAAGCTGGCTGTAAGGCCGCCTGTAATCCGTGCGCAGCGAAAAACCCGTGCGCGACCAAGAATCCCTGTGCTGCCAAAAATCCCTGTGCCACCAAAGGCTGTAATCCCTGCGCCGTGAAAAGTTGTAACCCGTGCGCTGCTGCAGGTAAGTGTGGTGCCAAACCCAACCCCTGTGCGGCTAAAAAGGTGAGCCGGCCCGCCAACTATCAGCCCTATGAGGGTAATCCCTGCAAACTGATGGCGATGGGCGAGAAACTGTTTAACGATCAATCACTTAGCAGTAATGGCTTGTCCTGTTCGACCTGCCACAACGATGGCGCCGGCTACAATGCCACCTTTGCCAATGCCTACCCGCACTCTGTGGCCATGGCCCGGGATATTTTTGGCATAGACTCTGTCCACCTGGATGAGATGGTTCAGATCTGCATGGTCCAGCCTATGGCGTCGGAACCTTTGCCATGGGACAGCGAGGAATTGGCGGCTCTAACCACCTATATGGGGAAGGTTCATAAACAGCTGGCGAGTAATCCGTGCGCACTCAAGGGTGGCAAATGCGGTGCCTGCAATCCATGTGCGGGTAAGAACCCCTGCGCTACCAAGAATCCCTGTGCGGCAAAGAACCCCTGTTCAGCCAATGCGGGAAAAAACCTGGCGAACGCAGCTGCATAAGGCAGCCTATGTCTGACGCGCGGTTTCCGGATATTCCGGAAACCGCGCTGGCAGGAGATAAGAGATTATGACAGAGCTTCAGATTCCCAAACTGGCGAGTCTTAGCGACAGTCAGCTGACGGCCAGCCTGGCCGCCATTGCTGATATCCGGGAATGCTATCGGGTGTTGGAGAAAGGCGGCTTGAATGTTGTTGGTGAAGTACTCAAGGGGCAGGGCCCGTTTTATGAGATGGATCATTACCCGAAAGAGGACGTCTATGACCGGGACACGGCGTCCCAGTATTACTATCACGCCCATCGCGAGGATCATGCCGAGCACGGTCATTTCCATTTGTTTCTCAGAAACGCAGCCTTACCCGAAGGTGCGGAACCGGTTTTGGGACCAGCGGGCGAGGACCGGGTAGCTCATCTGGTCGCGATTTCAATGGACGCCTGGGGTTACCCCACCGACCTGTTCTCGGTAAACCGCTGGGTGACGGACGAAAGCTGGCTACCGGCAGAGACGGTTGTGACAGTATTAGAGGAGTTTGCCATGGACCACGCCTATCCGAGCTGGCCGGTGAATCGTTGGCTGACGGCGATGGTGCGTTGTTTCAGACCGCAGATCGAAGCCTTGCTTTATCACCGGGACGAGGTTATCTCAAAACGGCAGGAAAAGGGTCTTGAGCAGGTGCTTGAGGACCGTTCTCTGGAGATCACCGGGACCATCCCGGTCGATGTGGAAAGCTGGGCAGACAGGCTGAAAGCGGAGCAGTCAAGGCGTAATCAAGGTTCCCGGCTGGAAAGCACTCGAGATTACGAAAACATACAGGGGCACTGAGAGCGCCCCTGAAGCAACCGAGGTTTATTCGATGACTTCGCTGACCTGGACCGTAGGCTGGACATTGGTGAAGTTCGGGATATCGCCAAGGATTTCCTTGGCGTGTGGCCCGAAAGCCGCCTCGAAGTCATTCACCGAGTCAAAGTACAGGTGCCCCATGGCAATGTAGGTGGGTGCTTCGCCCGGAGCGCCTCCGGGGCAGGTGGCCAATGGCACTTTAGAATGAAATTTGAATCATCATTCATTATTGCTGTCATGGGCATTCCGGCTCTTGAGTGCTTCCGCTACCCGTTCATCAATCCGGCGCATGAGTTCCTCGTCCGGATTGCCGGAGGAATGTGCCTTCATAAGTTCTGTGCTGGCGCGAAGGTTGCCGATAAAAGAACGGCAGTCCCTGCACATCATCAGATGCATTTTCACGGACAGGTTCTTCTGGACGTTCAGTTCACCATCAATGTAATCACTGGCAATTTCAGCCAGGTCCCTGCACATTAACATTCGCCCGTCTCCTGGAAGGTTTCCACCATGAGAAAGATTTTCTGCCTCGCACGGTGTAAAAGTACACGAAGGTTAGAGGCACTGACATCCAGAATGTTACAGACATCTTCGGACTTGTGTTGATGGGCTTCGTACAGCATCAGGGCTGAGCGCTGGGTTTCTGGTAATGCGGAGAGGTGTTTATCCAGGCAATCACTGAGCGCTCCGTTCTCCAACAAGGTATCTGCAGATTCATCAAAACGCAGCTTTGGCGGCAGGTCCCAGCGTCCTGTGGCATTGAAGCGCTCGGCAAGCTCCGGTTCCAGATTCTCTGAAAAATCGGTGGCCACTTCACGCTTGCTGGATCGGAGCTTGTTCTTGCAGCGGTTGGCGACAATTCGGTGCAACCAGGTTTTCAGGCCGGACCGGCCCTCAAACTTCTGAATGGCATCGATCACCGTGACCCAGCAGTCCTGGACAATTTCTTCCGCGCTCGAGTGGTCCAGGTAAAAACGGGCGACGGCCAGCATGCCCGGAGAGTATTCTCGAACGGCTTTTTTGAAGGCAGACGAATCGCCTCTTTTCAGCTCGTCGATTAATGAAACTTCGGTTTCCGGATTCACCACTGTGTCCATGAGATTGCGTCCCTTATCAGTCTCGGCGGGGTCGTTATGTTTCTATAGTGTTTCGGAATCCAGAAAAGTTCCGGTATTCTGGAGCAAGTGCTCAAAAATTTTAATCGAGGAGTGATGTAACATCCAGTAGGTGATCGTGTCTTAGCGATAACAGCGTATTGGTTTATACACTTTTTATAGGCACGCATATGAATCGTAGCAAGCTTTTACTCATTTTTGTTATCGCCGTGATCGTTGGTATTTTTCTCGGCTTCGACGGGCACAAGCTGCTGACCTTGGAGAATCTTCAGGCGAACCAGGATGCTCTGGCGCAATGGATCGAGCAGCATCTTTTGGTTGCGGTTGCCGGTTATGCAGCAATCTATGTGGTAGTAACCGCCCTGTCTCTGCCAGGGGCGACCATCATGACGCTGGCCGGTGGCGCTTTTTTCGGTAACCTTTATGGTCTGGCGGCGGTTTCCGTTGCATCAACTCTGGGTGCGTCCCTCGCGTTTCTGGTGGCACGATTCCTGATGCGTGACACCCTGCGTAAGCGCTACCGGGAAACGGTTGCCAAAATGGATCGCGGAATACAAAAGGATGGCGCTTTCTATCTCGCAACCCTGCGACTTGTCCCGGTGTTCCCGTTCTTTCTCATCAACCTGGCGATGGGCCTGACAGCGATGAAGCTGCGCACCTACGCTCTGGTGAGCTGGATTGCCATGCTGCCGGGAACCTTTGTCTATGTGAACGCGGGCACCCAGTTGGGTCAGATCCAGTCCACCGGCGATATCGTCTCTGCAGATCTTCTGCTTTCCTTTGCCCTGCTCGGCCTCTTCCCCCTGATTGCCAAATTTGTGGTGGGTTTCATCCGCCGTCGCAAGGTGTATGCGGGCTGGCAGAAGCCCGAGAGTTTTGATTACAACCTGCTGGTGATTGGCGGTGGCTCGGCCGGTCTGGTTTCTGCCTACATCGCTGCGGCCGTTAAGGCTAAAGTGGCGCTGATTGAAAAGCATAAAATGGGCGGTGACTGTCTGAATACCGGCTGTGTCCCTTCCAAGGCACTTATCCGAAGCGCAAAGGCAGCGGACACCCTGCGTCACGCCAATCGTTATGGTCTTGATTCGGTACCGGTAAAAGGCTCGTTCAAGAACATCATGAACCGTGTCCAGAACGTCATTGCCAAAGTAGAGCCCCATGATTCCCCCGAGCGGTACCGCAAGCTGGGGGTGGACTGCATCTCTGGCGAGGCGAGCTTCGTATCGCCCTGGGAGCTGGAGGTGAGGCACAGCGATGGTCACACCGAACGGCTGACGGCACGAAGCATAATTGTCGCCACCGGCGGCAAACCGGCCATGCCCCCGATCCCAGGGCTTGCAGACATGCAGCCTTTGAACTCTGACAATCTCTGGGAGTTACAGGAGCAGCCGGAGCGTTTGCTGGTGCTGGGTGGCGGTCCCATCGGTTCCGAGCTGGCCCATGCCTTTGCCCGCCTGGGCAGTCAGGTGATTCAGGTGGAAATGGGTGATCGTTTGCTGGCCAAAGAAGACAGCGACGTATCAGAGCTGGTGAAAACCCGGTTCGAAAATGATGGTGTGGACCTTCGCCTCAAGCATGCGGCCAGAGAGTTCGTCATGGAAGAGGGCGAGAAAGTGGTTTACTGCGAGCATGAGGGTGAGCGGGTGCGTATTGCCTTTGATGAGGTCCTGGTTGCCGTGGGCCGCGCCGCGAACACCAGAGGCCTGGGGCTCGACAAAATCGGTATCGAAACTCTGCCCAATGGCACCGTGCCGGTGGAAGACGACATGAGCCTGCGCTATCCGAATGTATTTGCCTGTGGTGATGTTGCCGGGCCCTATCAGTTTACCCATGCCGCCGCACATCAGGCATGGTATGCCGCGGTGAATGGCCTGTTTGGTCAGTTCAAGCGCTTCAAGGTGGATTACCGGGTTATGCCATGGGTGACATTTACCTCACCGGAAGTAGCCCGTGTCGGGCTGAGCGAAGCCGAAGCCAGTGAGAAAGGTATTGCCTTTGAAGTCACCAAGTATGGTCTGGACGATCTGGACCGGGCTATTGCTGAAAGCGAGGACTATGGTTTCATTAAGGTGCTGACACCACCGGGCAAGGACAAAATTCTTGGTGCTGTAGTGGTTGGTTCCCATGCCGGTGAAATTCTGTCCGAGTTTACCCTGGCGATGAAGCACGGCCTCGGCCTGAACAAGATTCTGGGTACGATCCATCCGTATCCGACCTGGAGCGAGTCCGCCAAGTACGCTGCGGGCGAGTGGAAGCGCGCTCACGCGCCACAAGGCATTCTGAAACTGCTCGAAAAACTGCACGGCTGGCGTCGTGGAAAAGGCCGAGGCCAACAGGTGAAACATAAAGAAGTGACTACAGGCTGAATAACAGGTGGTGGCTGCAACAGGACAGCACCGCCTGTGTCCGTGTCCCAATGCCAATAACATCAAGGAGCATTTATGCCCCTGACCGACTCCCCCCGACCGGTCCGCAGTGAACGTATACCGGCTGTCGAAGTCCTGGAGCCCAGGGCGTTCGACAGCTGGACTCACACCCGCAACGGTGACCCCCGTGGTTATATTGATGCAGACCGGCTGAAAGAGCTGTGGATCCATACCGGTACCGCCTGCAATTTGTCGTGCCCGTTCTGCCTGGAAGGCTCCCATCCCGGTGATGGCCGCATTCCGGGTATGAAACTGAGTGATGTAAAGCCGTTTATCCACGAAGCGATAGATATGGGGGTGGAGCAGTTTTCATTTACCGGTGGTGAGCCGTTTGTGATTCGGGATTTTGTCAATATCCTCAATTACGCCAGTCAGCACCGTCCCTGCTTCGTGCTCACTAACGCGACCGAGCCATTGCTGAAGCGCCGTCATCAGGTGCTGCCGCTGCTGGATAATCCGTACCCGATTCATTTCCGTGTCAGCCTCGATTTCCCGGATCGTGTCCGCCACGATAAGGACCGTGGTGAAGGCAGTTTCGATCAGGCTCTGGAGGGCATTCACTGGCTGATTGAGCAGGGTTTCAAGGTGTCCATTGCTCGTCAGACGGACCCGGAGGAGATTCCGGCGAATGTGGAGGCGGCGTTCCGTGACATCTTTCAGGACTGGCAGATTCCCACCGATCTGGGCTTTACGGCATTTCCGGATCTGGGCACACCGGGTTCTGAAGATGGCAGCCCCGAGGTTACCGAAACCTGCATGGAGAAGTATCCGACCGAGGAGAGCCGGGCGCACTTTATGTGTACCTATACGCGGATGCTGGTGAAGAAGGCTGACAAGGTTCGGGTTTATGCCTGCACCCTGGTGGATGACGACCCTCAGTACGATCTGGGCAGTTCGCTGGCGGAGAGCATGGATGAGCGCATTATGTTGCGGCATCACCGGTGCTTTTCCTGTTATCGGTTCGGGGCCAGTTGTTCTGCGCCTGGTTGATTTTCAGGACTGCTGCTTGGGCATTGGTGGCCTGCGGCCCACAGACCACACCGGTCGCCGCGCTGTTCGCTAATAACGATGTGGATTTTTGTGATGACGACATTTGAAGGTGCCCTGTTCTGGGGGTTTCTGGTGGTTTACGGCATTTTGATGTACGTGTTGTCGCCGAAGAGCAAGAACGCGAATTCGTTCTACAAGGGTGCTGATGATCAGGGCAATCCGGTGAGTCAGTGGTCGCTGACGGCGAGTATCTTTATCAGCTGGATCTTTGCCAAGTCGGTGACCAACGCGGCGAACCTGGGCGCCGCCTATGGCGTGACCGGTGGTCTGGCCTATGCCAGCTACTGGCTGTCGATTCCGGTAGCCGGCTACATCATCTACCTGATCCGGACCCAGACCGGGGCCCGGAGTCTGCAGGATTTTCTGACCTCCCGTTTTGGTCGGCTGGCAGCCCTGGCCTTCGCGGCGGCGATTCTGATCCGGCTGTACAACGAGGTGTGGAGCAACACTGCGGTGGTGGGCGGTTACTTTGGTCTGCCGGGTGAGTGGGAGTACTACGCGGCGGCCATGCTGTTTACCGTGTTTACCCTTGCCTACAGCCTCAAAGGCGGCTTGCGGTCATCAATTTTCACAGACGTAATTCAGGCGTTTGTATTTGTGTTCTTTGTCGGCGCGGTGCTGCTCCTGATTATTCCAGCCAACGACACCAGCGTGTTGCTGAGCAGCGGCGAGTTCAAGCTGGATGCGGGCTTTGATCTGTTGTTGGTGGCTTTGCTGCAGATGTTCAGTTATCCGTTCCATGATCCGGTCCTGACTGACCGGGGCTTCGTGAACAAGGAAAAGACCATGCTCAAAAGTTTTGTGGTCGCCGGTTTGCTGGGGTTTGTGGCGGTCTTTATTTTCAGTCTGGTGGGCGTGCATGCACGGCTAAACGGTATTGATGCGATGGGGAATGCGCCGGCAGCGGTCGGGCAGTCACTGGGCCTTGCGGCGCTGTTCTTTATGAGTGTGGTGATGATGACATCGGCGGGTTCGACGCTGGATTCCACCTTTACATCCCTGGCCAAGTCGCTGGCGGTGGATCTTCCGCGTCTGGCGCAACGGGCCAAGGACAGGTTGCCGAGTGTGCGTGTCGGCGCAGTGGTGATGATCATCTTCGCATTCGCGGGCAATCTGCCGATGTTTGCTGGTACCGATATCCTCAAGGCCACCACGATTTCGGGCACGATGGTGATGGGTCTGGCACCGGTGTTCCTGTTCTATGGCTTTACCAGATGGTCGCCCTGGAGCTTCCATCTGAGTTTCTGGACCGGGCTCGGTCTTGGGGTGTTGCTGGCAGTCGGGCTGATTCCGGAAAGCTGGGCGATCGGGGATGGCAAGTACGCCATGTTGCTCGGGGTGAATGCCTATGGCTTCCTGATTTGCACGGGTGGCTTTTTCCTGCCGCTGGCATTCCGGCGTTTGGCAAGGCGGTCGCTGGCGGCCGGAGAAGTATGAGGAGTCACGATGACTGAAGGTCGTAGCTGCCCCCTGGCCTACCGATACTCGCCTGAGTCTCTGTGTCAGTCGCCGGAGGAAGTACCGGAAGATGTGCTCTATATCATTGGTGGGCTTTACGGAAACCCTTTCGCACTTGATGAAATCGAGCAAATGGCGCTTGCCGAAGAGCGCCAGGGCCGCCGGGTTAAGCTGGTCTTTAATGGCGATTTCAACTGGTTTAACGCCAGTGACAGCCTGTTCCGGGAAATCAACAATCGGGTGCTGGGTCATACCGCCAGTCTTGGCAATGTTGAATACGAGCTGGCAAATGCCAGCGCGGGTGCCGGCTGTGGCTGTGCCTACCCGGAGTGCGTTGATCAGGGTGTCGTCGAACGCTCGAACCGTATTATGGAGCGGCTGCAAGGGGTTGCCGAACAGCACCCGGATATTCAGAAACGGTTATCGCTTCTGCCACGTTATCGGTGCCTGATCTTTGGAGGACTAAAGGTTCTGGTTCTGCACGGTGATCCCGAATCGCTCGCTGGTTGGGGGCTCGCACATGAATCCTTCAGTGCTGCTAACGATTCGGCTGTGCTGGACTGGCTGGGTGCCACCGGCGCCGATGTGATTGCCTGCACTCATACCTGTCTGCCTTTGCTCTGGTCTGCGCAGCTGGGGAAACGGTCCCGGGCTGTGGTCAACAACGGCTCCGCGGGTATGGGTAATTTGCGGGCGGATACCCGCGGCCTGATTACCCGGATAGGTTTGTCCGATCCGGCCACTGAGCCAGTGGCCGGTTGTGAGCAGCAGGGTGTTCAAATTTCCTTGCTGCCGGTCGCCTTTGATACGGCGGCCTGGCTGTCCCGTTTTGACCAGCTGTGGCCGGCGGGTTCGGACGCTGCGGAGTCCTATCGTCAGCGTATCCTGAACGGGACCTCCCTGGCTGCCGGGCAGGTCGTTTTCCCTTCCGGCGCCTAACAAATTTGTCACTGGCGAAAGCTTCAATCCGGTCTATTCTTGAAGAAAGAGCCGGGGAGATTTGCCGTGTGTATTTTGGGCCTGACTTGAAATATATTTTGTGGTCTATATAATTCAGCACTAACTTTATGAGGCGAATTGATCACGTTATGACATCGAAAGGATCGAATACCACCGCCATCACGCTTCGCACACCGACGAAGGATGATGGCTTCAGGCTCCACCAGCTGGTTGCAGAATGCCCCCCGCTGGACCCCAACTCGATTTACTGCAACCTGTTGCAGTGCAGCCACTTCGCCGAAACCGGCGTGGCCGCGGAGAAGGAAGGCGATCTGGTCGGCTTTATCTCCGGATACATCCCTCCCCAACAGCCCGAGACCGTGTTTGTCTGGCAGGTGGCGGTTCACGAGAAAGGTCGTGGACAGGGCCTCGCCAAGCGGATGCTGAAAGAAATCGTCGGCCGTGATGCGTGTAAAGACGTGACGCACATGGAAACGACCATTACCGCAGACAACGAGGCCTCCTGGGCGTTGTTCCGTTCATTTGCACGTGACATGGGAGCTGAGCTCACCTATCACGAGCACTTCGAGAAAGAGACCCATTTTGGCGGGAAGCACGACCCCGAATTCCTGCTGCGTATTGGTCCCTTTACGAAGCCTGTCTGAGAGCCCCGGTCTACGCCGGTGAAAGCCGGCCCCGATCGACTGAGAGACTGTGTTTTGGGCTAGCCGGCGGACTACTGAGGTAGGTCCGTCATGAGGCTTTAAGCAACGCACGGCGGGCTTATCGCGACCGAATCCAAATTGCCCGATAGGCCCCCCGCGCATCTACCTCGAACCTGACATGCTAAGAGGCAAGACAATGGAAATTTTTAATTCAACTGAATCCGAAGTACGTGTATACAGCCGTGCATTTCCGGTGATCTTCAACCGTGCGAAGAATGCGCACCTGTACACCGAAGACGGCAAGGAATACCTGGATTTTCTGGCCGGTGCTGGTTCACTGAACTACGGCCACAACAACGATATCCTGAAGAAAGCTCTGCTTGAATACATTGAAGCGGACGGTGTTAGCCAGGGCCTGGACATGTTTACCACGGCCAAACACGACTTCATTGAATCGTACAAGAAGCATATTCTTGACCCCCGTGGCCTGGACTACAAAATGCAGTTCACCGGTCCGACCGGTACCAACTGCGTGGAAGCAGCCCTGAAACTGGCTCGCAAGGTCAAAGGCCGTAATGGCATTATTTCTTTCACCAACGGTTTTCATGGTGTGACCATGGGGGCTGTGGCAGCCACCGGTAACAAGCATCACCGGGGTGGAGTCGGTACGCCGCTGGGCAACGTTGATTTCATGTTTTATGACGGCTACCTGGGTGATGACGTAGACAGCCTGGCCATTATGGACAAGCTGCTCACCGACGGTTCGTCCGGTTTTGAATTGCCGGCTGCCGTAATTGTAGAAGCGGTTCAGGGCGAGGGTGGTCTTAACGCCTGTCGCGCGGAATGGCTGAAAGGTCTTTCCGAGCTGTGCAAGAAGCACGATATCCTGCTGATCCTGGATGATATTCAGGCAGGCAACGGCCGTACCGGTGAGTTCTTCAGCTTTGAGTTTGCCGGTATCAAGCCTGACATCGTGACCGTTTCCAAGTCCCTGAGTGGCTACGGTCTGCCGATGGCGCTGGTTCTGTTCAAGCCTGAACTGGATGTCTGGGACCCGGGCGAGCACAACGGTACCTTCCGTGGTAACAACATGGCGTTTATCACGGCTCGCACCGCGGTGGAAACCTACTGGAAAGACAACGCGTTTGCCAACGAAGTGAAGGCCAAGACCAAGGTCCTCGGCGATGCGCTGCAGTCGATTTGCGATAAGTATCCCGGCGAGTTCAAAATGAAAGGCCGTGGTCTGATGCGCGGTATCGAGGCGAAGAATGCCGACCTGACTGGTCCGATAACCAAGCGTGCGTTTGAACGTGGTCTGATTATCGAGACCAGCGGTCCGAACGACGAGGTCATCAAGTGCCTGATGCCGCTTACCACCAGTGAGGAAGACCTGAAGAAAGGTGCCGCACTTCTGGAGGAAAGCGTCAACGAGATCATGCAGGAAGGAATCAGCGAGGCGTCTTGAGGCGCCCCGCAACTCAGGACATTCATTCCGCAGGATAGCGAAGGCAAAATTATGACTACCCAACAACATACCGTTGAGAAAATCGGCGGTACTTCAATGAGCAACTACGAGGCTGTCCGCGATAACATCATCATTGGTAATCGCACCAAGGACGACCTCTACCAGCGTATATTCGTGGTTTCCGCCTATAGTGGTGTTACCAACGAACTGCTGGAGCATAAAAAGACGGGTGAGCCGGGCGTTTACGCCCTGTTTGCCGATGCTGAATCGGATTGGGCGTGGGGCGACGATCTCACCAAGCTGGTGAAGTTTCTCACTGACATTAACGGTGAACTGTTTGAGGATTCCATGCTCAAGCAGCAGGCCGATCAGTTCATCACCGACCGTATTGAAGGCGTACGTGGCTGTCTGATTGACCTCCAGCGTCTGTGTTCTTACGGCCAGTTCCAGCTTGAAGAGCACTTGCTGACCGTGCGGGAAATGCTGGCCGGTATCGGTGAGGCTCACAGTGCATTCAACACCGCCCTGAAGCTTCAGCAGGAAGGTATTAACGCCCGCTTCGTTGATCTTACCGGCTGGCGCGACGCAGAGCTTCTTCCGCTGGACGAGAAGCTCAAGCAGGCCTTCGACGCGGTTGATCTGACCCGTGAGCTGCCGATTGTGACTGGCTATGCCCAGTGCAGGGAAGGTCTGATGCGAACCTTTGATCGGGGCTACAGCGAAATGACCTTTAGCCGGGTCGCAGTGATCACCGAGGCTCGTGAGGCGATCATCCACAAGGAATATCACCTGAGTTCCGCTGACCCCAATATCGTGGGTGCAGACAAGGTGGTTCCTTTGGGTCGCACCAACTACGACGTTGCGGACCAGCTGGCAAACCTGGGGATGGAAGCCATTCACCCCCGTGCCGGTAAAGGCATGCGCCAGAACGAAATTCCTCTGCGGGTGATGAATACCTTCGAGCCGGAGCACACCGGTACGCTGATCACGGGTGACTACATCAGTGAGACGCCACAGGTAGAGATCATTGCAGGAGCCAAAGGCGTGTTTGCCATTGAGGTGTTCGATCAGGATATGCAGGGTGAGCCGGGTTCTGACCGCCGGATCCTGGATGTGCTGGGCCGTTTCAAGGTGCGCTTCATGGCCAAAGACACCAATGCCAACACCATCACCCACTATGTGGACAGCACGCTTAAGCACGTCAAGCGTGTGGTCAAGGCGCTCAAGGAAGAATTCCCGAATGCGGAAATCAGCACTCGCAAAGTGTCGCTGGTGTCCGCAATCGGCAGTGATATGAAGGTGCCCGGCATTTTGGCCCGTTCCGTAAAATCACTGTTCGACAAGGAAATCGGTATCCTGGCAATCCACCAGTGTATGCGCCAGGTTGATATTCAGTTTGTGGTGGATGAGGATCATTTCGAGAAGGCGATCGCTGCCCTTCATGGCGTTCTTATTGAGCCTCACAACCACGAGTACGCTATTGTTGCGGCCTCGATCGAGTAAAGGATTACCCGCAAGCGGAACCGGTCGCTCCGCTTCCGGGTAATGGAGGGTGTCTTGCCTCCCGATCGGGCTTTGCCCGGTTGGCCGATCCGCTTCAGCGGGTTGCTCAACCGGGCAAAGCCCGATCACCTTCCCCACTTTTTCCCAGCCCCTGTTCTGGCAGCCCCCGGGCAACCGCCCGCCTGCCCTGATGTAAATCCATCGCCGCCTGGCTAACGTATTCTCTGTAAATTCCAGACCGGTACCATAGCCATGCGTAAGACCCACAGGCTGGGACCGTCTCCGACCACGTCCAACGATGGCGAAAGGGATTCCCTGGTTGGACTGTACTTCAGGGATGCGTCCCGGTATGAATTGTTAGGTGATGGGGCTGAGCGTCGTCTCTCCCGGAAACTGATACTCTGCTACCGAATCATTAGCACTGAGCTGGCACTGCCGGCCGAAACGCCGCAGACCTTTCGGGAGGTGGTTGGCAGCCTCGGCGACGCGTGTGCCTTTTCGACGCGCTGCCGTCGGGCTTTCCACCTGGCAACCGCGTGTCGTCGCAAACTGATCCAGAGCAATCTTCGTCTGGCGGTACATATCGCGCGCCGGTACAGTCAGCACGGCATCCCGATGTCGGACCTGATCCAGGACGCGAATGTCGGCCTGATAAAGGCTGTAGAGCGCTTCGATCCGGGCAAGGGCTTTCGTTTTTCCACCTATGCCTATTGGTGGATAAGTGAAGAGGTAAAGCGTTGCCTGCAAAGGGGAACGCGCCTGGTGCACACGCCGGAAAACGTTGTTGACGAGATTCGGCAACTTCACAAAGTGTCTCTGAAGATGCATCAGAACCTTGGCCGTACGCCTTCCCAGGCGGAGCTGGCCCGGGAAATGGAGGCATCACCTTCACGTATTGGCGAACTAAGAGCGCTTGCCACCCGAGAACTGTCCACGGACGTGTCGCTGGTCGATGACGGCTCGGTCACGCTGGGTGACAGCCTTGAGGGTCGGGAACAACTGACGCCGGATCATCCGATGTCCCACAGGGACCGGAGCCGGACATTGACTGCCATGCTGGGTGAGCTGTCAGCTCGTGAGCAGGACATTCTTTCTCGTCGCTATGGCTTGGGTCTACCTGAGCCAGAGACGCTGCAGGTCATTTCCGATGACCTGGGCATAAGCCGGGAACGGGTTCGCCAAATTGAAAAATCAGCCCTGAAGAAATTACAGGGCCGCTTCGAGAATCCCGGGGATGCGTTCGGCGCCTGATGCTTGCTCAGGCGCCATGAATCATGAAATACCAGACCCCTACGGTAACCTGACACGCCATCACTACCGATGTCAGTACCAGTCTCATCTTCAGGTACCACGCTGGCCAGTACAGCCGCATCCACTTCGCATCTGCTATATACAAGCCGATATAGGCGATTGTGTATAACACGATCTGGCCTGGTGTCGCGAGCAGCAGCCCCAGTCCGGCAGTCACAAAAAACACCTGGCTGAGGAGCATGGTAACCAGCGGAGACTGGGGATAACTGCAGTTGTCCAGCTGCATGGCGATAGGCCAGTAAATACCGGCCATGAAGGCGAGGATCCCGGCACTGTACAAGTAAAACCATGACAGGATCGTCACACTGTGTTGCGGCACCAGAAACAGGCCTGCGACGCCGATCAGGAAAGGAATGAGCCCGGCGATGCCCACCAGGATGGCAAGTCTGGCTACCGAAATCACGTTTTCTGCCTCTGGACCCTTATACGCATAGGTTCAACGTCGGAGGGCGCCATTCCCACCATCTCGTGATAAGCGGAAGGGTGTACCACTTCAGTTTCGCGGATCTTGAACGAGGCCAGGGTGTCCTGGACCTGCCAGGCACTTCGGAACAGGCTGGTTATTCCCTGTTTGTCGGACAGCAGAAACAGTTGGTCACCCATGCTAAGCCGTGCCATGTAATGCTGACCTTCCAGGGAAAAAATCTCCAGCAAATCGATGACCGGGTCAGTGCTGTTCCTGAGTTCTTCGAGGGTGATTCTCACAGTAAAGCTCCGGGGTTATTGTACTGCCAGACTTACGACTCCGGAGCGCTTTGGGATCATTCGCCGAGTAAAAGACACTCCCGATGCTGGGGGCAATTCACCAGATGATCGTTGACCATTCCGGTTGCCTGCATGAAAGCATAAACGATGGTTGGACCTACAAAATTGAAGCCGGCCCGTTTCAGCTCCCGCGACATGGCGGCGGACTCCGGAGTGCTTACCGGCACCTGTTCGATACTGTGCCAGTGATTCTGTATAGGGCGATCATCCACAAACGACCACAAAAATTCGCCGAAATGGATGCCTTTTTCCCGAAGCTCGAGAAATCCCCTCGCATTCTTGATGATGGAGTGTACTTTTAGACGATTTCTGATAATGCCCGGATTTTTCAGGAGTTCGGCAATTTTTTCGTCGTTATAGTGCACAATTTTCTCGGGATCGAAACCATCATAGGCGTCCCGGTAGCCCTGCTGCTTGCGGAGGATGGTCAGCCAGCTCAACCCTGCCTGCTGGCCGTCCAGGCACAGCTTTTCGAAAAGTGCCAGGTCGTCATACTCCGGTCTTCCCCATACCGTATCGTGATAGTGAACGTAGAGTGGATCGGTTCCACACCACGGACAGCGTTGCGGGCTTGCCATCGGCTTTGGTTTCTCCTTTCCTATTGAGTGTGTATGAAGCGGTGTAATACCGGGGTTTCTGAATCGGCAAGAATTGAGGGGCATGACAGGGCGAGATCTCCGGGTGGCGCTGCCAGCAACGTCAGTTCCGGCATCGGCCGATCCGGACCCTGAACCGAATGCCGGTACACCAGCGTCACCAGGAAGCCCCGAACATAGCAACAGTAGGCCTGCCAGTCAGGTTCTGGCTGATCGCCAAATAGTTCAAATCCTGGCCTGACTTCCAGAGTTTGCAGGTTACCGGCGATGCCACGGCCAGTCGCCTTCAGCCACGCCTCTTTGAGTGTCCACACTCTCAGAAAGGTATCCGAGCTGTCCTCGCGTAGCAGCCATTCCTGTTCCTGTGGCGTGAACCAGCGTCGGGCTACCTTCTGCCATTGCGGGTGACGGTGGCACGGTTCGATGTCCAGACCGATCGGCTGGCCCCAGCTGGTGGCGCAGGCAGAGAGTCCGTGGCTGTGACTTAGTGACAGGCTCCATCCGGCCGGGGTTTGGGACTGAACGGGCCGGCCGTTTATCGGTCGGCAGGATGACGCCTTGTGCCCACTGGCACCGGCAATGGCCTGGCGAATCAGCCAGCGGCTGGAGAGATACTCCCGTTTCCGCGGGCCGCTGAATTTCTCTGAGGTATTTCGTTCATAGGACGTCAGCCAGCCGGGCGAGCGGGACGGATCCCCCTCACCTTCGTGGCAGAGCCAGATCGCGGGCGATTGATCAGGGCTGTAGTCGCTGGATGAGCCAGGCATCGCCTTCTCTCACGTATTCAAAGCGGTCATGCAGGCGGCTTGGGCGGCCCTGCCAGAATTCGATGCGTTCCGGAACGACCCTATAGCCACCCCAGAAACTTGGCAGTGGTACCTCCCCCTCGGTGAACTTGCGCTTGATTTCGGCCACCTTCTGTTCAAGAAGTCCGCGGGAGGTGATGGCCTTGCTCTGTTCCGACACCCAGGCGCCAATCTGACTGCCACGGGGGCGTGATGCGAAATAGCGTAGCGATTCCGACTTGCTGACCTTCTCTACCGCGCCCTGGATGCGGACCTGGCGGTTCAGTCCGAGCCACGGAAACAGCAGAGCAGCCCGCGGGTTTTCCTCGATCTCCCGGGCCTTGCGGCTGCCGTAGTTGGTATAAAATACGAAGCCGTGCTCGTCGAAATACTTCAGCAGGACAGTTCGCAGGTCGGGCATGCCGCTACTGCCGGTGGTAGCCAGTGACATGGCGTTGGGCTCCAGGATCCCTGCCTCCCGCGCATCTTCAAACCAGCCCTGAAACTGCCGGACCGGGTTGTTATCAAGGGCATCGCGGTCTAGCCCCTCGCTTTCGAAATCCCGACGCATATCGCCGATGTCCATAACACCTTCCCTCAAGATCAGATACCTGGAGCTATTACGACTGGTGAGCATATCGGGTTCGAGCGTCGCTGTCAGTGCCGCGCATGACCTCGCTGGTTACATAACTACCACAAAAGAATGAGACCTCGTTCACTTTTGAAGCGTAAATGCCATCACATCGACCGGTCTGGGCCTGAAAAGCTGCCTGCCGGACACGTCCGTTAATTAGTGAAAGAGTTGGGTACGATGATGGCTGAATACGATCTCTCACTGGTGATTGCGTCATACGTGGTTGCTGTTCTCGCGGCTTATACTGCTCTGTATTTTGGTACCCGGCTGAACAGCGCTCGGGGAAGTGAGCGGCGCTGGTGGCTGGTTACCGGCGCGCTGGTCATGGGCACTGGTGTCTGGACCATGCACTTCGTCGGCATGCGTGCCATGCCGATGGAAGCCACCATATCTTTCGATACCACCATGACACTGATTTCCTGGCTGGCGGCCGTTGTCGCTTCGGGTGTGGCTCTTGGCATCATCGGGCGCCAGCAAATAGGCAGCGGCCTGTTCACCGGCGCGGCCCTCGCCATGTCAGGGGGGATTGTGGTTATGCATTACCTGGGTATGTACGCAATGCGCATGTCGGCCGACCCGGTCTTTAATGCTGGGTTCTTCGCCCTCTCCATTGCTATTGCTGTACTGGCCTCCGGGGCTGCGCTGGGCATGTGCCGGAAACTCCAGACCATGAATGGCCGCAGTGCCACGGTGATCCAGTTTGTTGCCGCGCTGGTCATGGCGGCCGCAATCTGCGGCATGCATTACACCGGTATGATGGCGATGATGTTCCCGGCCGGTGCCGTTCCGGCGGCTGACAATGGCCTGACCGGGGAATGGATCGGCATTCCATTGGCGGTCGCCTGTGTTGCCCTTATTGCGGTGGCGCTGGTGGTTACGGTCATGGATATTCGGGCCCGGCGCCTGCTCGAGGAACGCAAGACCAGGGAAAACGAATGGGTTGAGCAGATGGCATTCGTTGATTCGGTGACCAACCTGCCCAACCGGTCGGGACTCGAACAGAAAATACTGGATACCCTCGCCCGGGAAAATTCCCGCAAGTATTCTTTTGCCCTGATCTATCTGGATATCGCCAATTTCCGGGAGCTTTCCGAAAAACTTGACGCCTTGACGCTCAATGGAGCCATTCGCGAAGTTACTGGCGTGCTCCAGGAGAGTCTGACCGAAAGCGTATTCCTTGCCCGTTATTCTGCCAGCTCCTTCTTTGCGCTGGTCCCGGACCCCCAGAATGCCGACCATGCGTTCATGTACAAGCGCCTACGCCATCTGGACGGGAAGATAAAGGCTGCTGATAGAGCAATAACCTGGCGTGTTGGGCAATCAATGTACCCGCTGACCGGTAACTCCAGCCGCAAGTTGATTCGTGCCGCCATGATTCCCCGCGATCCGGAGAGGATCGGGCACTTCTCTGGCATGAAGGCCGACCCGGAACTGGCGATGCCCGGTCAGATCAACAGCTGACAAAATGGCGCTCGGCCGACTATCCTTGTAATCAGGCAGGGGGCCAAGATGGCCTCCGGAACCCGCCGTCCATGAGGAGAGGTTTGTGGCCGAGAGCCGTCAGCGCAGTCATTTCATGAGGAACCTGGTCATCGGGCTCCTCATTTTCGTTGTTCTCTACGCACTAGCGGGTTTCCTGCTGCTTCCCTGGTGGATGGAGCGAGCCATACCGGAGCAGCTCAACCAGCGTATGGGGTGGCAGAGTGAGGTTGCCAGCGTCCAGGTGAATCCCTTCGCCCTCAGTGTCGAGACCGTTGGGTTGTCTGCTCAGGAAGCGGATGGCACAAAGGTGGTCGGGTTTGACCGTCTGTTCGTGAATCTGGGCTTTTTTCAGCTGTTCCGGGGTATTGTTGGTTTTCAGTCCATTGAGCTGCAGGAACCCTACATCCGGCTGGATCTGCTGGATGATTACAGTGTCAATTTTGTCCGGGACTGGCAAAGCAACAACCCACCGCCGGCGCAGCCGGAATCTGAAGATCAACAGCCAGACAGCGAATCTGCACCACCCCGGCTCTACTTCCAGCAGATTGCTATCAGTGGTGGCGAATTGCTGTTCCGGGATTTCAGTCAGCAACAGCCAGCAGAGTTTCAGATAACGCCGCTGGATCTGACCCTGAATGATCTTGCTACCTGGCGCCGGGATGGTCGCGACAGCGATTATTCCCTGCTGGCGGCTATTGGCAGTCAGACGATTGAATGGGAGGGGGATCTCAGTGTTACGCCGCTCTATTCCAGAGGCTCTCTTCGCGTTTCCGAGGTCGGGTATCAGACGCTCAAACACTTCCTGGCCTCCTACGTGCCCTACGATATTCGTGGGGGCAGTGTCACCCTGAGCTCTGATTACGAACTTCAGGCCGGCGAGGTTTTTCATCTGACCACTCGCAATGGCACCCTGGCACTGAATGATCTGGCCATCGCCATTGACGAACGGAGCGAGGAAGCCCGTCTGACATCCGGTACCATCGGTGTGGACCAGATCGGCTTCGATCTCAACGCCATGGAGGCCAATGTCGGTCAGGTCAGCCTGGACAACCTTGATGCCACTCTGGCCCGGGATGCATCGGGTAATATCGACTGGCTGGCGCCTTTCGCCGCGGCTGATGATGAACCGGAATCGGCTCCGGAAACAGCGGCCGCGACGCAGCCTTTCCGCTGGTCTGTCGAAGGCGTGTCTGTTGCCAACGGTCGTGTTCACTGGCAGGACCGTCAGCCGGAAGCTGAGGCGGATCTGGCACTTGAACAGTTGTCGCTGTCGACCGGCAGGATTAGCCATCAGCTCGAAGAGCCGGTGACCTACAAGGCGAATGCCACACTGGCCAGTGGCGGTCGGTTGTCTCTGAGCGGTCAGGTCACACCGCAACCCTTTACCCTGGCGGCGGCTGTTTCAGGATCAGATATCGCCCTGGCGGCCTTCGAGCCCTATATTCAGGAGGGGGCCAATCTGACTATCGGCGGCGGTAGCGTGGGTGTTGATGGCAATCTGGATCTGGATGGTCAACAGGACCCCCTGACCGGCACGTTCAGTGGCACCGCGGAAATTGCCGGATTCTCTTTGCGCTTGCCCGGAACGGATGACCAGATGGTCTCCTACAATTCCCTGCGCCTTGCGCCGATTGAATATAACGTCAACCCTGCCCGGCTTGAGATCGGCACCGTTACCCTGAGCCAACCTGCGGTCAGCATTATCCGCGGATCTGACAACGTCCATAACGTACAGAAAATTGCCAGAACCGGAGGGTCGTCTGACACAGCCGGCTCGGCCAGTAATGGCGATGAAGAGTCTGCCTTCATCTTCCGGATCGGACAGCTGATACTTGAGAACGGTTCGCTCGCCTACACCGACCGGACCATCAGTCCCGCTTTTACAACATCGTTTGATGAGCTGACCGGATCAGTCACCGGGCTCAGCAATATTCCACCACAGCAGGGTAAGGTGGCCATCACCGGTCGTGTTGGCAAGGTTGCCACCGTCGATTTCCAGGGCACCATTGGGACACTGGGAACCGAGGATGTCAGTGATCTGAAACTGGCCATGAAAAACCTGTCACTGCCTGTGCTTTCGCCCTATTTCGGTCGCTACATCGGTTATGGGGTCGATAGCGGCAAGCTGAACCTGAATCTCGAATACGAGATAGCCGGCACCCGTGTTGATGCCCATAATCTGGTTGTCATGGATCGGCTGGAACTGGGCCAGGCGATTGCCAGTGAAGACGCGGTGAACGCACCGGTAAAGCTCGGGCTGGCACTACTCCGGGATCAGGACGGCGTCATTGAGGTGGACCTGCCGATCAGCGGCGATCTTTCCGATCCGGATTTCCGTGTTGGCAAAGTGGTTATGCGCACTTTTGTGAATCTTCTCGTCAAGGCAGCGACATCACCGTTCAGTGTGCTTGGGTCCATTGCCGAGATGGCGGGGCTGAGTGGCGAAGAACTGGGTAAGGTCAGCTTTCAGCCTGGCAGCGTTGAGTTGGCGGAAGGAGAACCTGCCAAGCTTGCCGCGCTCGCCGATGCCCTCCTGGAACGGCCGAATCTGCTGCTGAACATTCGTGGCGGTATTGCACCGGAGGCGGATGGACTGGCGTTATTGCGCGAGGAACTGACTGGCGGTGGGCAGAAAGAGCTTTCCGATGAGGCCTGGGCGGCTGTCCGCGAGGCCTATCTTGCTGGCGAGCGCGAGCTGGAGCCGGAGGCGCTGAACAATCTGGCGACCGCACGGGGCCTTGCGGTCAGGAAGGTTTTGCAGGACACCCATGAGGTGCCCGAAGACCAGCTGTTTTTGTTGGACCCGTCCCGAGAGGCCGCTGTTAACGACACTGGCGAGGTGACGGTCGGATTTACACTCGATGTGCGCTAGGGCGTCTCGGAACCGGTAGGAAATTCGGGAGGCAGTTGCAGGCCCCATTTCTCCACCATCCGGCGGTATGAGCCGTCTTCCACCAGGGGGGCGAGCAGGTCGATCATATCGTTGGCGTTCAAAGGACCGTCTTTGCGGGCGATGATCCTGAGCTTGTAGTGCTGATCGGGCTTGTCCGAAACCAGCAGTTTCTCCCGGTCCTCGGGGTGTTTGGACAGATGCGCCTGCAGATAGGAGCGGCCGACGATGGCAACCTCGGCCACTGAGGGGCGATCCGCCATGATCAGTTGCAGGTTGCGGCTGTGGCTGTCGGAAAACTCGATGTGGAAGTTGTCCCGCAGAACCTGAGCCTCGGTTTCAAAGTTGGCAAAACCGTAATGGTAGCCCGACATGGCAACGATATGGCGATTGCTGACGTCATCGAAAAAAGACTGGTCTCGTCCCGGTTTTTTGAGGGCGACATAGAGCTCTTCATCAGTCAGGATCGGACGACTGACGGTTACCTCCCGATCTGACCAGCCCCAGCTGGAGCTTTCAAAAAAAATGACGTCATACAGGCCGGCCTCGTAATCCAGGTAGCGGCGTTTGGGGGATGTGTAAACGATCTGAAAGGAAACGTCGTTGTGAATCTGCTTGAGCTCTTCGAGGAGATCACCTAACAGGCCGGTCGGTTGTTTATCAGGGCTGACACTTGCGACCGGAGGAAAATGGTAGACGCCGACCCTGATCTCCGTTTCCGGATGTGCTGCAGACGCCCATGTCACCAGGAGCACAATGGGGAGCAACGCGAGTTTTCTTGTTGTTTTTTGAATGACTGACACGCTGGATCCCAAACATGTAACAATTGAATACGCGTTCAGATTACCATTGCAATGCTAATCGCTGGAAGCTCAAGATTATAAAGTTATGCAAAACAGGAATGATTGCCATGGCCCAGTCTCTCAGCCATTTCTTTGCCTATGTCTCCCGCCTGCGCTGGATCAAGCGTTGGGGGCTAATGCGCAACGCTATTGACGAAAACGTCGCAACTCATTCGTGGGAAGTGGCGACGCTTGCCCATGCACTGGCGCTGATTCGTAACCGGCATTTCGGTGGCAACGTCAATGCCGATCGCATTGCGGCGGCAGCCCTTTATCACGATGCAACGGAAGTGATTACCGGAGATATGCCTACGCCCGTGAAATACCATTCCCGGGTTATGCGGGAGGCCTTTGGTGACATCGAGCACAAGGCGGAGGCGGAACTGTTGGCGCTTTTGCCAGAAGATTTAAGAGATGATTTCTCCCCCTATGTGCGGGAGTCCCGATTGCCGGCAGAAGACCGGGAGCTGATCAAGGCCGCGGATCGCTTGTCCGCATGGCTCAAGTGTCAGGCTGAGATACGTGCCGGCAACAAGGAATTTGAACCAGCAGCGCGTCAGATTCGGGCCCGCCTGGAAGAGGAAGGCCTGCGAGAGGTGGCGTATTTCATGAAGGTATTTGCGCCCAGCTATGAACAGCCACTGGACAACCTGCTGGCGTGACACCCCCAGCAGGCTGTGGTGCTTTGCCTCAGGCGTCGGCAGCGGAGCCGACCAGACCGCCTTTCAGGCCATCACGGCGCAGTGACTGGCGGACAGCATCCTCGGGGCTGCCAGCCAGCTCCCGGAACATACCCATGGAGCCCAGCAGAGCGGAGGATTCGTAGGGAACGAAGACTCGCTCGCCGTCTTTCGCCATATTCGGCAACACCTTGATGTAGCTCTGGCCCAGCAGGTAACCAATAACTGTCTGCTTATTGTCCTCGGAGTCGCCCATGGCGCTGAGTACCAGGCGGATGGATTCCTGCTCGCCCTGGGCTCGCAGAATCGCCGATTCCTTGTCGCCCTGGGCGTTGAGGATGGCGGATTCACGCTGGCCCTGGGCCATCGCGATGGCTGCCGTCTTTTCACCTTCCGCTTCAGTTACCGTCGCCCGGCGCTTCCGCTCGGCGGCCATCTGCAGGCGCATGGCTTCTTCCACTTCCTCCGGCATGCTGATGTCCTGAACCTCCACCCGGGTAAGCTTCACACCCCATTTGGAAGCCGGCTCCTCCATCTCCGCCTGAATGGCGTTGTTTACCTCGCTGCGCGATTCAAACAGCTTGTCCAGTTCCATCTTGCCCACCACAGAGCGGAGGGTGGTCTTGGCGAGGACTTCCACCGCCTGGCTCATGTTGGCGACTTCATATACCGCACGACGGGGATCGATGATCTGGTAGTACAACGCGCCATTGATCTTCACGGTGACATTGTCGGTGGTGACCACTGGCTGGCCCGGGAAATCCATGACCGTTTCCCGGCGGTCGATGCGCGTTTCGTCGCTGCTGACCGGGTGATATTCCTCACCCATACGAACATAGCGGATCATGGTAATGGGACGTGGACGCTCGATGAATGGAATGATGATATTAACGCCGCTTTCCAGAACCCGGTTAAAGGAACCCAGACGCTCAATTACCATTACCTCGGACTGGCGGACAATAACCAGGCCCTTGGCGATGATGAAAATGCCGATGACAACAAATACCAGGCTGAGAACCAGTCCTGGTGTGATAAACGATTCCATGCTTACTGCTCCTTGTGTGTGATCGGTTCGACGACGGCGGTCGTGCCGTCGAACTGGCTGAAGATAACCTCGGTGCCTTCGGGGAGATCCGTGGATCCCGTATTGGCGACTCGCAGGCGATAGAAATCGCCATTGATCTTGATGCCGCAGGCGCCATCAAAGTCCCGTTTGACTGTCCGATAACGTTCGCCCTGTTCCACTCCGGTGCCGGTGGTGCCATAGGCAACGCCTTTTGGCGAAAACCGTGGGCGTATCCAGCGGATGACAACAGGAATCAGAATGCCGGAAAACACACCCATGCCCACCAGTTGCCATTCAAAAGGCACCTCAAAGAACGCAAGTAGAGACGTGAGAGCAGCTGCAAAGCCCAGTGCGAGCAATAGCAGGACACCGGAGGTGAGTTCAGCCAGGCTCAGGACGAGGGCGAGAATCAGCCAGAAATGTGTAAGACTCCATTCCATACAAGGTACCGTTGATCCAGGGTAGTAAGCTGAAGGCGGGTTGCCTGTCAGCGGACATCGATTGTACCCAAATCCGGCCGCCGCGTCAGAGGCCGGCGGTAATGCCTCCGGGCAGGATCTGCTTTAGCCATATCAGGGGCTCCGGCAACTGTTAGAGTATCTGCTTTAATTAGCAGTGGCCGGAGTGCTTTGAATCACCAGTCGACAGGTTAGCGCTGGCTGCTCTCGGACGAAACCACAAAAAGGGGTCTTGGACCATGAAGGATCTGAAAAACAAGGTTGCGGTTGTCACAGGCGCAGGCTCGGGCATTGGACGTGCCCTTGCGTTGGCATTGGCGGCTCGGGGCTGTCGGATGGCGCTCTCGGATGTGAATGAAACCGGGCTGGCGGAGACGGTGGCGGCATTGAAAGGCTCTGATGTAAAAAGCTATCGGCTGGATGTGTCGAGCCGGGATGAAATCTATGCCCACGCAGAGGCAGTGGTGAAGGACTTTGGTCAGGTTAACCTGGTGGTAAACAACGCCGGGGTCGCATTGTCTGCCAGCGTTCGGGAAATGACCGATGACGACTTCAAGTGGGTCATGGACATTGATTTCTGGGGTGTTGCCCACGGCACCCGTGCTTTCCTGCCGCACCTGATTGCGTCCGGGGATGGCCATGTGGTGAATATTTCCAGTGTCTTTGGCCTGATTGGCGTGCCCAAGCAGAGCGCTTATAACGCAGCCAAGTTCGCGGTCCGGGGCTTTACCGAGTCCCTGCGCCAGGAAATGAAACTGGAAAATCAGCCGGTTTCGGTTAGTTGCGTGCATCCGGGCGGAATTCGCACCAATATCGCGAATTCTGCCCGGATGGGTAAGTCGGAGAATGCCGCCGCACAACGCAAAGGGTTCGACAAGCTGGCGATGACGACCCCGGAAAAAGCGGCGGAGACCATTGTTAAGGGTATTCTTAAAGACGAGTCGCGAATTCTGGTCGGCCCGGATGCCTGGGGCATCGAGGCTATCAACCGGTTACTGGGCTCGGGCTACCAGCCCCTCGTAGAACGTTTCTCTAAAAAGAATCTGTATATCTGAGGCGCGAGAAAATAGCGACAGGTTGTGACCCGGTCACAACCTCCTGTACATTTTACATACAGTCAAAACGTCTTATACTTGCTGTTCATCTAGGGAAAGAGACAGCATGAATACGTCTAATCATTCTGACCTGGGGGCCACTCTGGAAGAGAGCCGCTCAGGCCTGCACGATAGCCACCGCCGTTCATTGATGCGGCTTCTCTTTACTGTAACCGGCTCCGCTCTGGTGGTTTTTGCCGGCCTGCAGATTCTTAATGGCTTCTGGTGGGTTGCTGCGGGTGAGCTCACAGCCAGTGCGATCCTTTACCTGGGGGTCTGGCGACTGCGCAGCACAGCCCACCTGCAACAGTGGATCTACGCCTACCTGGTTACACTGTTTTTCTTCTTCCTGGTCATCATGGTGTTGCCGGAGGCTTCCGTAGCCGCCTTTGTCTGGGTGCTGATGATGCCGGTGCTGGCTTACCTGCTGCTTGGCAAACACGAGGGCATGATTCTCAGTGTGCCGTTCATGCTGGCAGGCGGCGTTATCTACTATTTTTACCTGGGCAGTATTGATAATCCTCACGCAATGATTGATCTGCTTAACATGGTGCTATGCGGAGCCCTGATGCTTGCCTTTATCCACATGTATGAAATGCGTCGTGAGGAGGCGGAGCAACGGCTGGTGAATATGGCCCAGACGGATGCCCTGACGGGGCTGGCAAACCGGAGCAATTTCCAGGAAACCCTGAACCGGACCATTGCCGAGTGCGAGCGGAGTGGTGCGGGCTTTGCTCTCGTTATTATGGACATTGACCACTTCAAGCTGGTTAACGACACTCTCGGCCATGATGCCGGTGACCATGTCCTGAAGCATATTGGCCAGTGCCTGACCGAGCGTTTGCGTATCACGGATTTTGTTGGTCGCCTCGGAGGCGAGGAGTTCGGTCTTATACTCCGGGATGTGAAGTCTACCGATGCGTTTGACCTCATGGATGAGTTGCGCCAGCGTATTGCCGATTGCCAACTCTCCTATGGCGAGGCGAAAGTCCGGGTTACTGCTTCTTTTGGCATCGCCCAGTGGCCTGAACACGGCCGTCAGGCCGAGACACTGTTCCGCGTTGCAGACCGTTGCCTGTTCAGCGGCAAGCGGGCAGGTCGTAATCAGGTGGCCCGGGCCGGTGGCGGAATTAATCCCAATCAGGGCGATCTTCTGACTGGCAGCGCCTGCTGAATCCGGTACCCTTGGAACATCGCTCGCAACCTCCCGGAAAATACCCGTTCCATGTGTGAATTACTGGCTATGAGTGCCAACACCCCTACCGACCTCTGTTTCAGTTTCACCGGTCTGACCCGACGTGGCGGTGATACCGGCCCTCACAAGGACGGATGGGGGGTGGCGTTTTATGAGGGCAAGGGTGTCCGCAGCTTTCATGATTGCGACGCCAGCGCCAACTCCCGGATTGCCGAGGTCGTGCAGACCCATCCGATCAAGAGCGAGGTCTCGGTCTGCCACATTCGCCAGGCCAATGTCGGGGAAATCTGTCTGGCAAATACCCATCCTTTCATGCGTGAACTCTGGGGGCGCTACTGGGTATTTGCCCACAATGGCCAGATTTCAGGGTTTCGGCCGGAGCCGGGGTTTTACGAACCGGTCGGGAGCACTGACAGCGAGTCACTCTTCTGCGATATTCTCAACCACCTCCGGGTCCACTGCGATCGTGACACCGCCACCGAGCAGATTGTTCAACGTCTGGTCGCATTGTCGCGGGCCTACGCCAGAGAAGGTGTGTTTAACCTGTTGCTCAGCAACGGTGACTGGCTCTTTACCTACTGCTCCACCAAGATGGCCAGCATTACCCGCAGGGCTCCTTTCGGGCCGGCGCGGCTTAAAGATGCGGATGTCATCGTCGACTTCGAATCGGAGACCACGCCGGACGATGTGGTCAGTGTGATCGTCACCGAGCCGCTTACCACGGATGAAACCTGGGATATTTACCAGCCGGGCGAATGGCGGTTGTGGCGAAAAGGTGAGGTTATAGTGAAGGGGCAGGCAAGTCCCGGATAGATCCTGAGCCATACCTGACCGCAATGCGCTGAGAATAATGCCGGGCCCGGCGCCATACCCTGAAACACTTGTGAAATCGAAAGCAAGCACCACATTGTGAATAACCGGCACTTCATTAATTACCGGGGAAAACGGGAGAACTATGGACAGAACGGACACGCACAGCAAACTCTTCGGGTACCTGCTCTGGATTTTCGGATTCCTGGGTTCCCATCGTTTTTATTACGGCAAGCCGGTCACCGGTACCATCTGGTTCTTTACCCTGGGGCTGTTTTTCATTGGCTGGATCATCGACCTGTTCCTGATTCCGTCGATGGATCGGGAAGCGGACCTGCGATTCCGGGAAGGTGAAGTCAGCTACAACATTGGCTGGCTGCTGCTGACCTTTACTGGCGTGTTTGGCTTGCACCGCATGTACATGGGCAAATGGATCAGCGGCATTATCTACCTGCTTACCGGTGGCCTGTTCCTGCTCGGTGTGCTCTACGATTTCTGGACGATGAACGAACAGGTATCCATCCGTAACCAGGAGCAGCGGTTCGGCTGATCACAGCGCTGCCGCCTGCTCAAGCTCGGCCAGGCCATCTTCGAGGTAATCGAGCATGCGCTGCAGGCTCGGCAGGGTGCGGCGGCATCCGATCAGTCCGAACTCGATCTGATCATTGTAGCTGGTCAGCGTCATGTTCAGGGCCAGGCGGTCCATAGCAATAGAAACCGGGTACATGCCCTCAAGCTTGGCACCGTTCCAGTAAGACGTTTCCTTCGGGCCTGGCACATTGGATATCACTACGTTGAAAGTTTGCCAACCTGGTGCCATGCCGGTAAGAAAATTGAAAGCTGCCGGAGCCAGGGTGAGTGCGGTGTAGTTGATGATTTCATCGGACGACATTTTGGCGTATCGATCTTTTGCTTCCTGTATGCCCTGATGAATCTTCCTGAGGCGCTCGCCGGCGTCGCCCTCATCCGTGTGCAGGTTCGCGAGGATAACGCCCACTTGATTCCCCTCTGAGCTCTCGTCCTTACGTAACGAAACCGGCACCATGGCGATCAGCGGCTTTTCCGGCAGGGCATCCTGGTTCATCAGATAGGTTCGTAAAGCCGTCGCACACATGGCGGTGACTACGTCGTTCACCGTGGCACCGAAGGCCTTACACACCGCCTTGATGCGTTTCATGGAATAGGACTGCGCGGCGAAGCGCCTCGAACCGGTAATTTTCTGGTTAAGAATGCTGCGTGGAGCGCGGAAGATGGAGTCGTAAGCCGGGTCCTTGCGGGCTTCATTGATGGTTCGTAGCAGCTCCCGCGCCACCGTCGGCACCGTACCCAGTTGCTTTCCCGATTCTCCAAGCAGATGGACCATGCTCCGCCAAATGGATAGACCGTCGCCATCATTATCCCGGGTGACCTGTCCTCGCAGATCCCAGATTGGTGGCATGTTCCGCTGCGATGGATCGGTGGACAGCATTCGCTGGATCATACGCATGGCCGAAATCCCGTCTACCAGCGAATGATGTATCTTGATGTAGACCGCAAACTGGCGGTGGCCAAGACCTTCAATCAGGTGAAATTCCCACAGTGGCCTTTCCCGATCCATGAGGTGGGAATGTTCGGCGGAGACAAAGGTGAGCAATTCCCTGATTCTCCCCGGGGTGGGCAGGGCCTCAAACCGAAAATGATGTTCCAGGTCGAGATGATCATCGTGCACCCACACCGGTTGTGACAGCCGGGTGTCCAGACGCCGGTCGAAGGGAGATGTTACCTCGGTATATTGGCGTAACTGATCTGCGAGCTGCGCCACGTAATCGTCCGGAGCATCTTCGGGAAACGAAAATAGCTGTAATCCACCTACGTGCATGGGTTGCTGGCGCTTTTCCAGCCAGAGAAACAGTTGGTCGGTGGGGCTTAGAGGTTTCACTCTGACATCCTTGTTGTTGGGATTTATGCCCTCGATAGTAGCTTAATTGACCCCGGTTTGAATTGGCCGGTATGAGAAATCGGCTATTCCTGCCAGTCAGGTCCGGTCCGGCATTCCTGTCGTAGCAATTGATTCATGGTACTAATTATATCAGGGGGATTTTTGGTGCGAACGTCGGGAGGGCAAGGTTTGAAGACCGCTTATACTGCGATTGGAATGTGGGGCCTGGTGTTGACCTGCCTGTTGACCGGTCCGGCATGGGCGCAGCAGGCCCCTGGGGTTCAGCTTGAGACCGTATCCGAAGAGACCATCATCCAGGAAGTGTCCCTCAATGGCACCGTCAATCCACTGAGGGTGTCCCGGATTTCGCCAGCCGTAGCCGGGTTGCTGGATACAGTGCGGGTCGAAGCCGGTGACCGGGTCTCGAAAGGCGATGTCCTGGTTGAGCTGGATGACGAGCAGGCCGTGTTCGAACTCGAGGCCGCCCGGGCAGAAACCAATCAGGCCCGTGCCTTGCTGGACGAAGCCGAGCGGCGTCTGGCGGAGGCTCGCTCGGTGGGCGCCGGACGGAACATTGCCGCCACCGAAGTGCGTAGCCGCGAGAGTGATGTGGTAGCCACCCGTGCAGCCCTTGCCCGGCTGGAGGCCGTGCTCAAACGCATGGCCGTCCGGGTTCGCCGGCACCACGTAGAGGCGCCTTTTGATGGGGTGGTCAGCGAACGCAGCAGTGACCTTGGCGAGTGGGTAACCCCGGGGGACGAGTTGCTGCGGCTGGTGGATACCACCAATCTGCGTCTGGATTTCCAGGTGCCCCAGGAATACCTCACCCGCCTGGATGATGGCTCGGGATTGCTGGTGCGCGACGGCCAGAGCCTCGTCGACGCGGAGATCAGCGCCCGAATCCCGGTCACCGATCCCCAGTCCAGGACCTTTCTGTTACGGGCCTTGCAGCCGGAAGCGACCGGTTTCTGGCCCGGTATGGCGGTGCAGGCGGTGCTGCGGGTGAGCACCGGCGAGAAAGGACTGACTGTGTCCCGGGATGCCATCAACCGTTATCCGGAAGGCAGGGTGACAGTGTGGATCGCCACCGGAGGCGACGGTGACGCCTATGCCGTCAGCGAGAAGCGTATCCGCCTGGGCACCGTCTTCAAGGGTCGGGTTGAGGTGACCGAAGGACTGATCGGTGGTGAACAGGTGGTGGTTCGGGGCAACGAATCACTCACCGAGGGCATTACCGTAAGGATTGCCGAGCGGGAGGCACGTTGATGTTTGCCGGGATCATCCGTCACGGCACGCTCGTTGCCGTCATCGCTCTGATTGTCGCCATTCTAGGCACTGCCGCCGCGCTCCGGATACCGGTGCAGATGATCCCGGACCTGGAGGTCCGCACCATAACGGTCGAGACCCGATGGCCCGGAGCAACGCCGCAGGACATAGAGAAAGAAATCCTGATCGAGCAGGAGCGGTACCTGCGCAACGTTCCCAACCTCAGCCGGATGATGGCCACCGCCTCCAGTGGCGGGGCAGAAATCGAACTGGAATTTCCGTTTGGCGTCGATATCACCGAGACGCTCATCCAGGTCAATAATGCCCTTAGTCAGGTTTCGGATTATCCCAGCAACGTGGACGAGCCCCGCATTGTCGCTGCCTCTTTCTCCTCCAACTCGTTCATGTATCTGCGTGTCTCCACCCTGGAGGGCAACCCCCGGGAGCTGGACATCGAACTCATGCGCGATTTCATTGAAGACCGCGTGCGGCCGCGAATGGAGAGCGTGACCGGTGTGTCTGAGGTTTCGGTCGGGGGCGGCGCTGACCGGCAAATGCAGATCATCGTCGATGAGGCCGCCCTGGCACAGCGAGGGCTGAGCCTGATTGATTTACGTAATGCGGTGACTGATCGCAATCGGGATATTTCCGGAGGCGAGATCGATGCGGGCAAACGCCGATACCTGCTGCGCACTGTCGGCCGGTTTGATGACATCCCCTCACTGGAACAGCTTGTGGTAAGGCGGCAAGGCGATAGTGTCGTCCGGCTGGGAGACGTCGCACAGGTGCAGTCAGGCCATTCCCGCATCCGGGAACTGTCGATCATCAATGGCAAGCGCGTCATTGGCTTGCAGGTCCGGCGCGAAAGCGGCTCCAACGTTATCAACATCAAGCACGACATGATGGACGAGGTGGCGGCGATCAATAAGGAGGTTCTGGCACCGGCGGGTATGATTCTCGAGCTGACGGCGGATGATGCCCGGTATGTTGAGGCGTCTGTCGCCAATGTTTGGACCAACCTGGGCATTGGTGTGGTGTTTGCGACCCTGGTGATGTACCTGTTTCTCCGCTCCGGCCGGGCGACGCTGGCCGGTGTGTGTGGCATTCCCCTGTGCGCCATTGCGGCTTTCATCGGGTTGTTGATTGCCGGTCGCACCATCAACGTGATCTCGCTGGCGGGCATTGCCTTCGCCATCGGAATGACGGTGGATAACAGCATTGTGGTGCTGGAGAACATCGAACGCCACCGACGTTTGGGGCTGGATCGGTTCGAGTCTGCACTCAAGGGCGTCAAGGAGGTCTGGCCGGCGGTACTGGCCTCGACTGCGACCACCATCCTGGTTTTCCTGCCCATCCTGTTTATCGATGAAGAAGCCGGACAACTCTACTCCGACGTTGCCATTGCCATCTCCGCTGCCATCCTGGCCTCCATGCTGGTGGCTATCACCGTGATTCCCACGCTCTGTGCCCGGCTCGATTTCGGGCGCGGCTCGGTCAAAGTCGACCAATACGGTAATGAAACCGCCGGCGGCTGGGCCTCGGCGGTGATGGTTGCCGTGCGCTGGCTGGTGGCCGGCTCTCTGCGCCGGATACTGGTGATTGCCGCGACCGTCATGGTCAGCGCCTGGATTATCCTGGTCCTGACGCCCCCGGCGGAATACCTGCCGGAGGGCGAGGAGCCTAAGACATTTGCCGCCATGAGCGCCCCGCCCGGCTACAACCTGGATGAAATGGCGGCTATCGGCCAGCAGGTGGAGGACCATTTCCTGCCTCATGTGGACGCGGACGGTACCGCTTATGCAGCGGGTGAGACCCGGGTGCCGCCCCTGGCTTACCTGAACATGGGAGTCTCCCCTACCCGTGTGCGTATTATCGCCGAAACTCTGGAACCCACCCACATTGAGGCGTTGATGGATGAGATTACCCGGGTCTACGAGCAGTTCCCGGGAATGCGAGCGTTTGCTGCCAAGGGGTCGATCATTTCCAGCAATGACGGTGGCACCCGCAGTATTAATCTGGATATTTCCGGGCCCGATCTGGTGTCTGTCTACCGGGCGGCCAATGCCGCCTACCGAAAAGCGGAGGACATCTTCGACAATCCCCGCATCCAGAGCCAGCCGTCGACCCTCTCGTTGGCCCAGCCGCTAATCCAGATCCGCCCGGACTGGGACCGGGCGGCCGAACTGGGGCTGGACACCGAAGCCATCGGCTTTACCGTGGCGTCGCTCACCGAAGGCAGCTACATCGATGATTTCTTCCTGGACGACGACAAGATTGACATCTACCTCTACGGCCGCGAGGGTCGGGAGTCGCAGTTGGGTAGGCTGCCGGATGTGATGGTGCATACGCCCGGAGGCGTGACTCTGCCGCTGTCCAGCGTGGCAACCATTGAGGAAACCGTGGATACCAGCACGGTAAGGCGCGTGGACGGTCGCCGTACCGTTACCCTCAACGTCATCCCGCCGGGCGACGTTCCGTTGGAGGCGGGTGTTGAGCGAGTGCGAACGGATTTGCTGCAGGCCATGCGCGAGGAGGGCATGCTACCCGCGAACGTGAACGTCGATATCTCCGGGGCCAGCGACCAACTCAACGCCACCCGCGATGCTCTGACCGGCAATTTCCTTATCGCCATCGCCATCGTCTATCTGGTGCTGGTGGCCATCTTTGCACACTGGGGTTTCCCTCTGCTGATCCTGACCGCGATTCCCCTGGGCGTGGCCGGTGGCATCGTCGGCCTGGCCCTGATGAACCTGGTCGGTGGGCTGCTGCCGATGCTGGGGTTGCAGCCGCTGCGCCAACCCTTCGATATGATCACTATGCTGGGTTTCCTGATTCTGATGGGCACAGTGGTCAACAACCCGATCCTGGTACTGGATCAGGCCCGCCAGAACCTCCGGCACAAGGGTGGCTCGGTGGTGGACGCCGTCACTGACGCGGTAAGAACCCGCTTGCGGCCCATAGCCATGACCACCGTGACGACCTTGTGTGGCCTGTCGCCGCTGGTGTTCCTGCCCGGCGAGGGCACGGAGCTGTATCGTGGTGTGGGTGCCATTGTCTTGTTCGGGCTGGTAGGCGCGGCCATCGTGACAGTGACCTTCCTGCCAGCGCTGACCATTATGGTGCTGGGCTGGCGGGAACGCTTTTCACGCCACTGAACGGATCGGCGTGACTGATGGCAAACAAAGCGGGGAGCCGCTGCGCCATCATGCCTTGGCCACAGACGACCAGTGTGAGCCCCCTGTTCCGGTCATACCTGTTCCCCTTACTTTCTGAACAACCAAAAAAAGCCGGAGCATCTCATCCCCGAGGGGAATCGATGGTCCGGCGCCAATGCCAACAACAATGATCTGATGGTCCGGCCGAATCCTTGGCCGGGACGTTCATCCTTACTCTTCCGCTAAGCGATCTTCGTGCCAGTTTTTTTGCCTATTAAAAATCAAAGAGTTGTGAGTTCCAGAGAAAAGATGTGGCGCGAGGGCCGTATAATCTGCCCTGTGCTGGGGCGGGCTGCACGACTTTGAGGCCTCTTGCCCGTGCTCTGAGATGCTATTGGTATGCTGGACGGCTAGTCGTCCCCGTGGGTCTTACGGAGCATCTGCATCGGCACCCGGTAACGGGTTCCCCGGGACTTGCCTGTGCCATCGACGGTGCAGGTCTTGCGGTTGACCCGCACGATTTCTCCATGGAATTCTTTGGAAGCATTTCCGAAATATATGGCCTGCCCGACCTGCCAATGGGTTCGTTTTTGATGAGGATCCGGCAGTTCAAAAGGCATTTCTGGCAAGGTAAGGTTTTGTTCATCGGCCCGTTTGGCCAGTGCCTGCCGAGTGGCCTCGGCACCGCCGCTGTCATGCAGTTCGTCGAGAATGGCGTAGAAATGCCGGTTATGGACCGAGCCGCGAAATCTCTGCCCCGCACTGTGCTGCAAAAGATGGGCGAACTCGTGACAGCAGGTATGAGCCAGCAGGTTGAGTGGGCTTAGCTCACCGTTAAAATAACCCCGCTTCAAGATTTCCCGGCCTGACAGCCAGCCGCTGGCAGTGTCGGGATGGTACTTGGCTTTGATCATCCTTACGCCGTAGGTGATCTGGTGTTGTTTCAACTGCGGCTCAAATCGGTGGTAGGTGGCCTGGCCTGACCCGACCCGGCACACCATAGAGCTGCCGGGGAGCCGATTCCGGACCCAACTGGAGGCTGGTTGCCAGAGAACACTGTGTGTGGCCTCGCACATCAATTGGCCAACCTGGCTAGCTTGGACGGTATTCATCGTGGAGGTGCTTTATCGGTTGTCATCTGGACTGATAATACTCTTCGTGAGCGCGAGGGTAAAAAAACAACGGCCGCCCATCTCGGAAAACTGTCCGATGGCTCCTCAGGGAATGCTTTGAATGGGGTTATGTCGATATCTCACGGGGTGTCGTCTCGCGCATGAGACATTGCAGGTGAATGATCAGGATTCACAGCAGGCTTGCAGGAGATTAATCCGATAACGCCCTCAGGTCTGTTAAAATCGGGGGATTAGGTGGCTGCAACTCAACTGGCCCCTGACGGGCTGCCATCGGAGATCGTTTTATCCACCCAAAAGCCTCATATACCGGAGACAGAACGCCGTGTTGATCAAGCGCTGGTTCGGAAGCCTTGTGAACCGGGCGGTGGCGCTAGTCGTTGTCGTGATTCTGCTATCCACACTGGTGGTAACGGTTGCAGGTTCTCTGCTCAGCCGGGGCGAGCTGGAGCAGCAGGCAAGAAATCAGGTGGAAACTATCGCCCGCCTCGTTGCCGGTGAGCTTGATGACAAACTGGCCCAGCGACTGAAAACCCTGAATCATGTTGCCCAGAGCTTTACGATGGATGCCGAAGCGTTTGAGTCCAGGGCCCGGGTGCTCATTCGTCAGCGGACAGCCCTCCAGCATTTTTTCGATGGTATCTACCTTATTGACCGGGACGGCCGGGTCATTGCCGAGCATCCTCAAGCGTTTGAACAAACAGGCCTGGATGTCAGTCAGCGCGAGTATTTCCAGGCGGCATCGTCGTACCTGACACCGGTAATCAGTGAGCCGTATGTGTCCAACTATCAGGATCAGCCGGCGGTGATGATTGCGGCCCCGGTTTTTGATCACCAGCGACAGTTTATTGGGGTTCTTGGTGGTGCGATTCGCCTGGAAGGTGAGAATTTCATGGAGGAGTATGGCAACGTCCGGATTGGGAAAACCGGCTACCTCGGGATTGCTACTCGAAGCGGGATTACCCTTGCCCATGGCCGTAGTGGGGAGGTTATGGCGCCGGTCAGGGTTGAGAACCCGGTGCTCCGGGATGCCATGGAGGGTTTTGAAGGCACCCGGCAGACCCACAATGGCGCTGGAAGTGCCACCATCATGTCGGTGCAACAGATGGTCCAGGTGCCGTGGTTTGTGGCGGCAGTCTGGCCAGCCCGTGAAGCCTATGCCCCCATCACCCGGCTGGCGGACGCCTTTGTCTGGATTCTGTTGGCAGCCATTGTCGTTCTTGCCCCCCTGGCGCTTTGGGTATTCCGGAGGTTGATGGCTCCGCTTAAAACGCTGGGTCAGCAAATAAACGAACGTCACCTGGGGGTTCGCAACGACCCGGTAAACGTATCCGGGGGGCGCGAGATTCGGCAGGTTGCAGAGATCTTCAACACCGTCATGGATGAACGGGATGAGGTGCTGGGGTCTCTCGCCGAGCGGGAAGCCTTTTTCCGCTCACTGACCCAAAGCGCGCCCATCGGAATTGTTCAGACCGATGTTCTGGGTCGGATCGATTTTGTTAATCCGGCCTTCGAGGCGCTTATCGGCCGCCCTGCCTCCGAGCTACAGCATAGTTACCTGATGTCCGGGGTTTATGAGCCGGATCGTGAGCTGGCATTCAAGGGCTGGCAACAGTCACTCCGAAATCATGAAGTATTCCGGGGGCGTTTCCGTCTGCGCAGTCGGGCCGATGACCAGTTAATCTGGGCTGATGTCATGACGTCCGTTATTGAAACCCCGGACAAGGCACTGGGTACGATTACCGTGGTTCGGGATATTTCCCATGAACTGCAGGTGGAAGAAGCGCTGCGGGAGGAACAGCAGCGAGCCGAGAATATCCTTGGTGTGCTTCAGGAAGGGGTTTTGATGGTAGATTCTCAAGGGCTGATTCGTTACGCCAACAATGCTGCCTGCCAGTTCCTTGGGGCCCGGGGGGACTGTCTCCGCCACAACTTTTTTGAGCTGGCACTAATCCAGGATGGAGAGCGGACCCTGACGCATACTGACTTCCTCGCTGGCGAAGACCTGGACGGTCTGTACGTTACGCTCCGGAATGACAGTGGTCAGGTCTTTGATATTGACCTGACCCTGCTCCATGTCCGCAAGGGACACCACAACGAGCGGATGGTATTTGTCTTGCGTGACGACAGTGAGCGCCGGCGCGAGGAAGAGCGCCTGTCCTGGGAGGCAACCCACGATAGCCTGACCCAGTTGCTGAACCGACGGGCATTCAGCGCGTCACTGGTGCAATGTCTGAGTGAGGCGCCTCGTCAGCAGGTGCGCTCGATTCTGGTGTTGATCGATCTCGATTATTTCAAGCCGGTGAATGACGAGGGCGGGCATCTGTTGGGGGATGACCTGCTCAAACGGCTGGCGGACCTGTTCAAGGACTCGGTCCGCCAGTCAGATACCGTGGCGCGACTGGGCGGGGACGAGTTCGGTATTATCCTGCCGGCTTGTGGTCTTGCCCGCGCGGAAGATCTGGCCGAACGTATTCGGGCTGGCGTCGAGGCGCTGCGCATTGAGCAGGGTGGGCGCAGCTTCGGCGTGACCGCCAGTATTGGTCTGACCGAGCTTTCGCCCAGTGACAGTGGCCCCCGGGAAGTCATGGCTCGGGCTGATGAAGGTTCCTACATCGCCAAGTCCCGCGGCCGTAATGCCGTCGTTGTGGTGCCCGCGCCACCTGATGATCCTTACCAGGAGAGTTCCTGATCTTTACCCGGTCCACCAGCCGGCAGCGTTGCCAGACTGCCATAGAAGACGCAGCGCCAGTGCCGTCAGGGTGATATTTAGCACACGGCTGAACCAGCGGTTACTCAAGGACTTCAACAGGTGTAGCCCGAGCCAGGTGCCCGCAAACCCGCAGGCAATCATGGCCAGTATGAAAGGCAGCCATTTTGGAAATACAAACCCGGCCACGCTGAATACCAGCGCCTTGGGTGCATGCTGCAGGGTCATCGCGGTGGCAAAAGTGGCAACCGTGGTGAACCGGTCTGTGTGAATCTGCTTGATGAACGCGGCTACCAGTGGCCCGGTAGCACCGACGAACAGGCTGATAAAGCTGGTGAGTGCAGAGGCGACAAAGACGCCGGTGTTACCGAATGATCCCTTGGGCAGGGCGGGCCCCCAGCACAGAAACAGTACAAACAAAGCAATGGTTAGTTGCCAGAGGTGAGCCGGCAGGTCAATAAGTAGCCAGGCACCAAGCGCAGCGCCGACCAGAACGCCGGGGGCGAAAGCTGCAATGACCTTCCAGTCGACGTGCTTTCGGGTTAACAGGGCCCGGCCGCTGTTGGAGCCAAGCTGGATCATGCCATGAACGGGAATGATCGCCGCCGGTGGCATCCACGTTGCCATGAGAACCAGCAGCAGTACCCCGCCTCCGGCACCAAGGCTGGCGGTAATCATCGAGGTGATTGTGGAGCTGACGAGCAGGAAGGCAGCAACAGGAAGGCTGAGGCTGTCGGGTATCAGGGTCAGTTCCATGCACAGAAGTCCGTTGGTTTGAGTCGGGCGCTCCGGCATAACGCCTCGGTGGCCAGTTGCACATCAGCAACATAATAGAGCGAAGCCAGCCCGAGCCGGTCCCGCCCCAGATTATGGAAGATCATACCGAAGGCGATGTCGCCGGCAGTGAACCGCTTGTGATGTTCGGCAAAATAGGCGGCCGGTTGTGACAGTTTCTCATCGTCCAGCAGTGACTGAACTCGCCCCGCCCCGCCATGATAAGCCTGTACCAGAAGCAGCGTGAAAAGACGGTTGCGCTTGTCGTCGGGCAGGTGTCCGAATCGCTGCGCAAACACCGGTCTCAGGTTACGGGCGTTCTGGTTCATCAGTTTGAGAGCGCAATCGATCTGGGCCAGCCGGTGCCAGAAGTTCCTCGGTTTGATCCGGCAGTCTGAAAGGGCTGATGGCGATAGCTGCAAGATGCCGCGAGCGTTCGCGCCGGAGTGGGCACGGGCCTGGCCTCCGCTCTCGATCAGAATCTGGCCGGCCAGATAGCGGGGTAATGCGTCCGGCAATGTCAGGCGGCCCTCATCAAGACGCTTACCGTAGACGTACATCAGCGCTTCGTGCAGTGAGCCCGGTTGCTCACTTGTTGCGTATGACAGGTCGTCCCAGGCCCCCCAGATACGGTCTGCCGGAAGCGTTCCGAGGTAGCGCGCCACGGCCTCGTCCAGGTTGACATGGGGCTGGTCACAGGCGAGGGCAAACGGGTAGCCGGTCTGGTACTCGCTTCCCGGTACCCAGGTATCCGTGCGGTCGCGCTCGTAGAGCGAACGACGGGTGTCGTTGAGCTGGGCCTGGGTATCGTCCCGACTGGCGCCATCGGCAATCCAGGAGAGAAACTGTCCGCGCATATCGAACAGGATGTGGCGGTCAATTTCGGCACAGTACCCTGACTCTTTCAGCACCCAGCCCCGGATCGTGAGAATATTGCTGTAAACCCCCTGGCTCACCCAGTAAGGCGAGGACCGGACGACCTGTGTCCAGTCATTTTCAGGTTCAGGCGGATCCGGCTCCGCCCGGGCTTGATTCAGAACAGCGCCAACCAGGATGAAAAACAGGCAAAGCTGTCGTAAGCTCTTGAGTCTACAGTTCATACATGGCAATCCGCTGACTTTCCTGATAACACAATAGCAAATGGCATCGATCATGAAACAATCCGAGTATCTGCGATACGACGCGACGGCACTGGCCGACCTGGTCAGGAGGGGGGAAATGACCTCCCGGGAAGTATGCGAGGCTGCTGTGGAACGGGCAACCCATGTTAACGGTACCCTGAATGCCATCTGTTACCCCCAGTTTTCCGAAGCGCTGGGCCAGGAATTTCCGGAGCAGTCGGTGTTCTCTGGCGTGCCTCTGCTTTTAAAGGACCTGGCGCAAGAGCAGGCGGGCCATCCTTGCACCTACGGTAGCCGTGGTCTGGTGAAGAATATTGCACCTCAGGATTCCGAGTTCGTTCGCCGCGCGCGGAAAGGCGGACTGGTATTTCTGGGGCGCACTGCAACGCCGGAATTCGGGCTCAAGGCGGTCACGGAATCGGCGCTCTGGGGGCCTTCCCGAAATCCCTGGGATACCGGGCTCACACCGGGTGGTTCCAGCGGCGGGTCTGCGGCGGCCGTGGCTGCGGGAATTGTTCCCATGGCCGGTGCCAACGATGGTGGTGGCTCTATCCGCATTCCGGCTGCCTACAACGGTCTGTTTGGCCTGAAGCCCTCTCGCGGAAGAATCTCCAGCGGACCGTTTGTCGGGGAGGCCTGGACGGGAGCATCCACGGACCATGTGGTCAGCCGTACCGTCAGGGACAGCGCTGCCATGCTGGATGTACTTGGTGGGCCCGCTTCCGGTGACCCGTTCCAGATCCCGGCTCCGGCCGGTAAGTATGCTGATCTGATGCAGCAGTCGCCCGGCACCCTGAAAATCGGTGTGTTCACCTCTTCGCCATACGACACAGCTGTGGCACCTGACTGCGTGGCCGCCGTGGAATCGACGGCGCGGATTCTCGAAAATCTGGGGCATCAGGTGGAGTACGCCCGTCCGGAATTTGATGGCATGGCTCTGGCACGCTGTTACCTCGGGCTGTATTTTGGTGAGGTTTCCGCACTGATGGCCAGGGCCCGGGAGCAGTTCGGCGCCGCGGATGACGATTTCGAGTTGGATACCCGTCTGATTGGCATGCTGGGCAACACCATGCCTCTGCCCGACTATGTTCGTCGTCGACAGCAGTGGAATGATTTTGCCAGAGCCCTGGGCGCCTTTTTTGAGGGTTATGACCTCTACCTTTGCCCCACCACCGGCCAGCTGCCGGCCCGGATCGGTGAACTGGAAACACCAGCTCACCTGAAACTGACTGCCCGGCTGATGTTGACCCTTAAAGCCGGCAAACTGTTGCACCGGACGGGACAGGTGGACCAGATGGCGATGGAAAGCCTGGCGCGTACCCCGTTCACCCAGCTGGCAAACCTTACCGGGACACCGGCTATGTCGGTACCCATGCACTGGACCGCCGCAGGGTTGCCGGTGGGTGTGCAGCTCGGAGGCCGCCATGGCGATGAGGCTCGTATGCTGCAACTGGCAGCTCAGCTGGAAGAGGCAAATCCCTGGTTTGGTCATTACGAGAAGCTGGAGACCGCGTTCGACGATTAGGGGGGGGGGTTGTGATCCGCTTGTTGAAACTCCACGTTTATCTTTGAGTGCGGAACAGGCTATGCTGTCAGACAGGGAGACCCTTTCTTCCTGACAGACCCTGATGGCATCGAGGAGGCGAGCGTATTATGAACCAACCGATGGCAATCGATGATCTGGTATCAGTAGCACAGGCCGAGGCCATGGGGGAGCTTGACGCCCCGATGATGGCCATCGTCCTGTCCAGTGAGCAAAGCTACGATTTGCCCATCAATTCTCTTGAAACCGATGCCGACAAGGCCCGCTGGGGATTGATCCTCCGCGCAGCCCGCGAGCACGTGGAAGCGGATGCGGTGGCAGTGCTTTACCCGGCCTGGACTACCATCCGTCACAAAAAACCTGAACTGGAAGCCGAGAGCGCAGAGGAGAAAGTTCCTGAGGACTCTGACGAAAGTGGCAACGGGCCCATAGACACCCTGTTCGTCCAGCTCCATACACGGGATCATGTGTACTGGCGTGGCTTTGAGCAGATTCGGGATCCAAAGCATCAGCGCATTATCGGCTTCCGCCGCATTAAGGCACTGTCCACTGACTACAAACGGCATGAGGCACCGTCTGTCACCTCCTGGCTCAGCACCCTGTTTGAGCCTCTTCCCGATGAGGGCGAGGAAACCTCCGTTGACCGGGAACTGGCCGACCTTCTGGAGGAACCGGAAGTTAGCGCAGCGCTGTATCCTCGTCAGATGCGGGCACTGCACTGACCTGAAAACACGAACTCCGCCGACTCCTCAGGGGCGGTCGGAGTTCTGTCTCAAGACATCATTTGCGAGAAAAATCTTTCCCTAATGGGTAGCCATCAGCGTGAGGCACAGCTGGGCGTTCTGGATAAAATGCCCGAACGCAGTTAACTGCTGTTCCGATGGCACGTAGTCGCCGCCCGCATTATCGGCATAGAACAGGCCAACCAGACGGCCGTTGGCCTTTAATGGGCCGATCAGAGCGGGTACCCGGCCCAGCCAGCGGTCGTAGGCCATTGCTTTGGCATTGGGCCCAGGCCGGTAAATGGAGCAGCTGGCACCGGGCAAAAGACTGCCCAGTGGACCGTTGCCATCCCGGCTGACTGTAAAGTTGCCTCCCCACTCCTCTGTGCCGCGACCGCTGAGCTTGCGCGGGACCAGCTCCCGTCCGCTGCGGTCAGTCATTAACAGGGCAACCCGCTGCATGCCGATGGCCCGGTGAATGCCTTCGATCACCAACTGGCAGACTTCGTTGATATCCGGCTTTTCAGCAAGGCTCTGGGTCAGGTCCCGGAGAATCTGAAGCTGAAGCTCCGGGTCCATGTCCGGTGCCTTTCCGGCCGCGCTGTCGGTGTCCTGCTGATTGCCGGGCATCAATGCGGTGACTTGCGGAATCCCAAGGGATACGGCGACCCGGGTTGCCTCGGTGGCGTTGACCTTGATCTGATCACGCACTGCCCCTGTTGTCTCACCGATATCCTTGCCCAGGCGCTCCAACACCTTGTCCATTTCGGCACCGCGCCATCCGTTTTCTGAAAGGCGCGCCATTTCCACGGAGTTTCGGACCAGGCTGGCTGCAGGGGAGTTGGCCTGCCCCGGTGAAACAACATCCCTGATGAATGGCCCCAACGACCAGGCGTCCACAAGACCCCGGGTAATTTCAGTAAAAGTAGTGCTCAGAACCGCTTTCTGAGCCTCCACCGGCGGCTCTTCCAATCGGAGTCGCTGCTCCAGTTCAGTGGCCTGCTCGGTCTCGCATGACCAGAACGCCAGCTCCCCGATATTCATCAGCAAGGCGCCGATAAAAACCTCTTCCAGTGCTGTTTCGTTGCGTTTTGGCATCAGGCAACGAGCCTGGACGGCGGCGTGAATAGCCCGGGCCAGGCAACGCAGCAGGTGTGGCCGGTCGTTCCGTTGCAGCATTGAGTCCACGATCAGGGATGAAATGGCCATGGATTTCACAGCATCGAATCCGATCAGGGTAATGGCCCTGCTCACGGTGCTTACCTGGGTCCGGGTCTGGTTATAGAACACGGTGTTGGACAGCCGCAGTACCTGGGAGGTGAGCTGGGCATCATTGAGAATCACGCTGGCGAGTTCATTGACCGTGCTATTGCGGCTGTGTGCCAGCTCACCGATGCGCTGGAGCGTATTTGCCAGTACCGGCAGTTCCACTTTGCTCAGATAGCTGACCCATGCCTGGGTCGAGTTCATCCGTGAAGGCATTCTGTCGTTATGGCTGGTCACTTGGGGGAGCCTCAGGGCAGCGCGTGCCGGAAAGTTATGACTGTTTGTGACAGGGCAGTCTAGTGCACACCGGGATGCGGTGTCAGGTAACCGTTTGTGTAAGGGCAACTACCAAGCTGGTCGGTTCGGGTTTGGCTCGCGAATGGGCTATAATCGCCGGCTTTTAATGCTGCACCCACAAGGCGCTGACCGTGATTGTATTTGACCAGGTACAGAAGTCGTATCAGGTAGCCGGCCGGGCGATCCCCGCGCTGCATCCAACCGATATGGCCATAGAAACCGGCGAGGTGTTTGGCATCGTCGGCCATTCCGGCGCGGGCAAATCCACGCTGGTGCGTCTGATCAACCGGCTCGAACCGCCGACCGGCGGTCGCATATTGATCGACGACGAGAACATTACCGATTACAGCGCCGCTGAACTGCGTGCGTTCCGCCGCAAGGTTGGCATGATTTTCCAGCATTTCAATCTGTTGTCCTCCAAAACGGTGGCGGACAATATTGCCTTCCCAATGAAGCTGGCGGGCATCTATCCGAAAGCGGAAATCCGCGACCGGGTTCAGGAACTCCTGGAGCGGGTTAGCCTGGCCGACCACGCCAATAAATACCCGTCACAGCTATCCGGTGGCCAGAAACAGCGGGTGGGTATCGCCCGGGCCCTGGCCTGTCGTCCCACCATTCTGTTGTGTGACGAAGCCACCAGTGCGCTCGATCCACAAACCACCCAATCAGTGCTCAGGCTGTTGGCGGATATCAACCGGGAGCTGGGCCTGACGATTGTCCTGATCACCCACGAAATGGACGTGGTACGGCGGGTGTGTGACCGGGTCGCGGTCATGGATGCCGGTCGCGTAGTGGAGATGGGACCGGTCAGCGAAGTTTTCCTGCACCCACAGCACCCAACCACCCGGGATTTTGTCTTCGAAAGCGAGAGCATCGACGGTGAGCAGTTGCAGAAAGATCTTCACAAGGCGGATGGCCGTATCATGCGCCTGACGTTCAAGGGCGAGGCTACCTATAAGCCATTGCTGGGCAGCGTGGCCCGCCAGTCCGGGGTTGATTTCAGTATTCTTTCCGGTCGGATTGACCACATCAAGGATACGCCCTACGGCCAGCTTACCCTGTCGCTGGTGGGAGGTGACCTTGATGTTGCCATGAAGGCGCTTGAGGCGGCGGACGTTCATGTGGAGGTGCTGCGCTGATGGAAGCCCTGATGGACGGTTTGTTGAGTAACGTGGACTGGTCGGAGATCGGCTGGGCCAGCTGGGATACGCTGGTGATGGTGGGTATGTCCCTGCTGTTCAGCGTGCTGATCGGGTTGCCTGTCGGCGTCCTGCTGTTCCTTTTCGGCAAGCGTCAGTTGCTGGAACAGCCGGTAGCGTACGCGGTGCTCTCGTTCGTGGTGAACGTGTTACGTTCGGTTCCCTTTATCATTCTGCTGATCGTGATGATTCCGTTCACCGTGATGTTGATCGGGACGTCTCTCGGTGTGGCCGGTGCGATTCCTCCCCTGGTCGCTGGCGGTGCGCCCTTCTTCGCGCGCCTGGTGGAGACCTCCCTGCGGGAAGTGGATCGGGGCATCATCGAGGCGACCCAGGCCATGGGAGCCAGTGTTAAGCAGATTATCTTCGGGGCTTTGTTACCTGAAGCCCTGCCAGGCATTATCGCCGGCATTACGGTTACCGCCATTACCCTGGTGTCCTACGCGGCCATGTCCGGCGTGATCGGTGGCGGCGGTCTCGGTGACCTGGCCATCCGCTTCGGTTATCAACGATTCCAGACCGACGTCATGGTAATTACCGTGGCGTTACTGGTCATATTTGTACAGGTCTTGCAGATGGTCGGTGACCGTCTCGTTCTGTATTTCAGCCGCAAATAGGCTTGTCTCGATGCAGGCCCATGGCGGGCCCGAAGTTTTCGGGCAAGCCAATATGCTCATTGGTGTTCTAACAGGAGAACCGATTTATGAATCTGAAGAAAACATTCGCGGCGTTGGCCGCCGCCGCCACTTTCTCTGGCGCTGTATCGGCCGAAGAGCTGTCCGTTGCCGCGACCCCGGTGCCCCATGCGGAAATTCTGGAATTTGTGAAGCCGCAGCTGGCCGAGCAGGGTGTGGAGCTGGACGTGAAGGTATTCACGGATTATATCCAGCCGAACATTCAGGTGGACCAGAAGCGCATGGACGCCAACTTTTTTCAGCACAAGCCGTATCTGGATGAATTTAATGCCGGTCGTGGCACCAACCTGGTGACCGTAACCGGTGTTCACGTGGAACCGTTTGGCGCCTATTCGAGCAAGATTGATTCCCTTGACGAACTGGAAGAGGGTGCTGTTGTCGCCATCCCGAACGATCCGACCAACGGTGGCCGCGCCCTGCTGCTGCTTCAGAAGGAAGGCCTGATCAAGCTTGAGGATGCCAGCAAGATCACTGCGACGCCCCGTGATATCGCTGAAAACCCGAAAGATCTGGATTTCAAGGAGCTGGAGGCAGCTACCCTGCCAAGGATTCTGAATCAGGTAGACATGGCGCTCATCAATACCAACTACGCGCTGGAAGCGGGCCTGAACCCGACTGAAGATGCGCTGGTGATCGAAGGCCCTGATTCTCCCTACGTGAACATTCTGGTTGCCCGCCCGGACAACAAGGACAGCGAGGCCATGCAGAAGCTTTCGGCGGCGCTGAATTCCGAGGCTGTGAAGGAGTTCATCCTGAAAAATTATGAGGGTGCCGTCGTTCCGGCATTCTGATTGATTGCGGCCCCCGCGCCGCTGTGACAGGACATGATAAAAAAGGCCGGGCAGTTTCGCTGCCCGGCCTTTTCAGTTTTCGGACTGATTGGGGTGATCAGTCACCGCTCCAGTTGGATTTGGGGTCCGGAGTCATGCGCAGATAGGACTTCACCTTCTTGTAGCCTTGCGGGAAGCGCTGCTTGATCTCTTCCTCATCCTGGAGAGATGGCACGATAACCACGTCACCACCACGTTCCCAGTTACCCGGAGTAGCGACTTTGTGCTCGTCGGTCATCTGCAGGGAGTCGATAACCCGAATCACCTCATTGAAGTTTCGGCCGGTGCTGGCCGGATAGGTGATGATCAGGCGGACCTTCTTGTTCGGGTCGATCACGAACAGGGAACGAACCGTCAGGCTGCTGTCGGCGTTGGGATGAATCATGTCATAGAGTTCAGAGACTTTCCGGTCCTCATCGGCAATGATCGGAAAGTTGACTGAGCAGCCCTGGGTCTCCTCAATGTCCCTGATCCATTCCTTATGGGAAGCCACCGGGTCCACGCTCAGCGCGATGGCTTTAACATTGCGCTTGGCGAATTCGTCCTTGAGCTTGGCGGTCAGGCCCAGCTCTGTTGTGCATACCGGGGTAAAGTCTGCCGGGTGCGAGAATAGTACACCCCAGCTGTCGCCCAGCCAGTCGTGAAACGATATGTTGCCTTCACTGGAGTCCTGTTCGAAATCCGGTGCGGTATCTCCCAGACGTAAACTCATAGTGTTTCCTCCTTTTGGTGATGCTCCGAAAATTCCTGTATCACCGGCATGATCGTTTGCCGGTTTATTTCTCTGAGTCTATATCACAAACGTGGGTCGTGTTTGTGCGGAATACAAGGGCCTGGTTTCAGTCAGAGGCCTGCTGTTTTGCGAAATGCTCTCTGGTCAGCCTGAAAACCACCGGGCTCAGCAACAGCAGAGCGATCAGATTGGGCAGTGCCATCATGGCGTTCAATGTGTCTGCGACCAGCCAGACAAATCCAAGATTCAGGGTGGCGCCAACAGGAATTGCGATGATCCAGGCGATCCTGTACGGCAGGATCGCTTTCACGCCAAACAGGAACTCGATGCAACGCTCGCCATAAAAGGACCAGCCGAGGATGGTTGTAAAGGCGAAGACTGCCAGGGCAATGGTAACCAGATAATTACCCACCCCCGGCAGCGCTTCAGCGAAGGCCATTGAGGTCAGTTCCGCACCGGAAATCCCTGCGGTCCAGGTGCCGGAGGTGATGATCACCAGGCCGGTGATCGTGCAGATGATGATGGTGTCGATGAAGGTGCCCAGCATGGCCACCATGCCCTGGTTAATCGGGCTTCTGGTTTGGGCCGCGGCATGGGCAATGGGAGCGGAGCCGAGGCCGGCCTCGTTGGAGAAAATACCACGCGCGATACCGAAGCGGATGGCAGCCCAGACTGCCGCACCGGCAAAGCCACCCTTGGCGGCGACCGGGCTGAATGCGTGCTCAACTACCATGGTCAGGGCGGCGGGGATTTCTGCGGCATTGATGGCCAGAACCAGAAGCCCGGCCAGCAGGTAGGAAATGGCCATAAGCGGCACCAGAGCGCTGGCAACCTGGCCGATCCGACGGATACCACCAATTAACACAGCGCCTACCAGGGCCATCAGTATGATTCCGGTGAGCCAGTGAGGCAGGCCGAAACTCGCTTCGATGACATCGGCTACCGAATTGGCCTGTACCGTGTTGCCGATACCGAAACTGGCGATCGCCGCGAAAACCGCGAACATCCCACCCAGCCAGGCCCATTTTCTGCCAAGGCCATTGCGGATGTAATACATGGGGCCACCCACATGTTCTCCACGTTCATCCACCTCCCGGAAGCGAACCGCAAGCACCGCTTCGGAGTACTTGGTAGCCATACCCACCAGTGCCGTCAGCCACATCCAGAACAGCGCGCCTGGCCCGCCAAGGAAAACCGCTGTCGCGACCCCGGCAATGTTTCCGGTTCCTACCGTTGCAGACAGGGAGGTCATGAGCGCCTGGAACGGCGGAATCTCGCCGTCAGAGTCGGCGCCGGTGGACTTTCGGCCCTGCCACATTAACCGGAACCCCGAGCCAAGCTGCAGTACCGGCATCAGTTTAAGCCCGAGGCTCAGGAACAGTCCGACCCCCAGGATGAGAACCAGCATGGGAGGCCCCCACACCAGTGAATTGATTTGGCTGATTAAGGTTGAAACGGCGTCCATGGGGGTCTCCCGAAGCTGTCAGTTTTGCCCTTTTGAGGTGTAACCGGCTGATTTTAAGAAATAGTTTTTTCCTGTAAACCATTGCTTGCATGGCTGCCGGGCACGTGAGTAGGGTACGTGGGGCTTCGAGGATGGCAAAACTGATGTGGGTCACGGCCAGAGTAAAGACCCGTTTTTTCATTTTCCTTTCTCTTATGCATTGCCTATGTTTAGGGAAAGAGGCTCCGTTTCCGGAGCGTTAAAATAGCAACCAACGGAGAAGGATTCTGCCCATGCGTTCAGTGAAAGCCTCTGATGTCATGTGGAACCATATCGAGCCGATTCGGTGCGGTACACCATTGACCAGTGTCGTCAAAACGCTCTTGCAAAATCACGTGTCCGGCTTGCCAGTCGTTGATGACCACCGCCATGTGCTCGGCTTTGTTTCCGAGCAGGACTGCATCCATGCTTTGCTGGTCAGCAGTTACCACTGCGAGGGTGACCCTATTGTGGACGATGTTATGTTCCGCGAGCCGGTTACCATCTCTCCGGAGCTGTCGGTGGTAGATCTGGCGCAAAACCTCGGCGCAGGAAAACCGAAAGTGTACCCTGTGGTCGACCACGGCAAACTGATCGGCATCGTGACACGTGCGGCTATTCTGTCCGAACTGGCGCGGGTGGGTTGCGGGGTTGAGCTGCCCAGATACGCAAACGCCGAGGACTGATTTCACCTGTTCCGAACTGAGGAGACTATGGAACTCTTATCCACGAACGTGAGTTTCGGGGGCGAACACCGTCGTTATCGTCATCATTCGGCGACGCTGGAGTGTGACATGGAGTTCGCGGTCTACCTGCCGCCGTTGGCCGTTGGCCAGAATTTGCAGAAGGTGCCGACGCTTTACTGGTTGTCGGGTCTTACCTGTACGGATCAAAACTTCATGCAGAAGGCTGGAGCCCATAAGCTTGCGGCCAGGCTGGGTATGGCAATAGTGTGTCCGGACACCAGCCCGCGTGGTCTTGATTTGCCGGGCGAGGATGACAGTTACGATTTTGGAACCGGGGCTGGCTTCTATGTAAATGCCATTCAACAGCCATGGGCGCCCCACTATCGAATGTACGATTATGTGGTGAAAGAACTGCCCCAGCTGGTTGAGAGCGAACTTCCGGTGACGGACAAGCGTTCTATCAGTGGTCATTCCATGGGCGGCCACGGGGCGCTCATCTGTGCGCTAAAGAATCCCGGCCGTTATGCCTCGGTGTCTGCGTTTGCGCCGATTGCCAACCCGACGGAGTGCCCGTGGGGGCAGAAGGCTTTCAAGGGCTATCTGGGTGAAGATACCAGTGCCTGGGCAGAGTGGGATGCGACACTACTGATTCCGACAGCGCGTGAGCGACTGCCGCTGTTGGTGGATCAAGGCACAGCCGATGAGTTCCTGGACAGCCAGCTCAATCCCGACGCATTGGCGGATGCCTGTGAGAAGTTCCACCATCACATCAATCTCCGGATGCACCGCGGTTATGATCACAGTTATTTCTTTATTGCATCGTTTATCGACGACCACCTGAACCACCATGCGGAGGCGCTGGGGCTGCGGTAGTGTGGTTGTAACCGGTCAGGAATGAAAACCCCAGGTCAGGCTGAAGTCCATGGCGGGCATGACTTCGGGCTCTTCGAGAGCCCGGATGTTGAACTCCAGCAGGCTGCAGTCCCGTTCGAATGTTCCGCTATAACGGTTGCCCCTTGGGCCAATTATCGCTCTCGCGAAGGGGCCGCGGGCACGAACTGGCCGGTGGGTTATCACCGCCACTTCGTTGTTGTCCAGCCGGACCAGAGTTCCTGGTGGATACTCTCCAAGTACCTGTAACAAGGCCTTGGGAATTGCGGGCCTGTACTTGCCATCTGCCAGGGTAGCGATCATCCGTCGTGCATCGGTCACATTCATGCGATTTCGATAAGCCCGTCTGGTTATCATGGCGACATAGCGTTCCGACAGGGCCAGTATTTCTGCCTCGGGCCGGATGTCCGTGCCACTCAACCCGTCCGGATAACCGCTGCCATCCGCCTGCTCGTGATGCTGGGCAATGATCTTTAGCATCAGCTTGTTGTCAATTCCGGCGGCCCTCAGGGCCTGGATGCTCCGCTCCGGATGTTTACGAATCACGCTTCGTTGTTCCGGGCTCAGTACCTTATTCGAAGCGTTCAACTGATCTGCGATCGGGGCAAGCGCGAGATTGGCAGTCAGTGCAGCGGCGGTCAGCACGCTGATGCGTTTCTCTTCCAGACCGAACTGCCTGGCGATGAACTGGCAGAGAATTGCGTAGAACAGAATCTGTTCGTGAATGGTCGGGCCCAGGGCATAAAGATGTACCAGAGCCAGACTGGCATCCGGGGATTCGATGCAGTTTCGTTCTATCATCCGGGCGAGGCCCAGTAGCCGCTTCTGGGCAGAGGGGTCGGTACTGGTGATCGCATTCAGGGTGGCTTCGAGTTCCTGCAGCAGGTCCGGATAATCCGCAAACGGATTTCGTTCCCCGTTATCCTCGACAATTTCTTCCTGGGGTCGCTCAATCTTGCGGGGTTTGAAGCGCCCCCGTTCGAATAGTTGCTCCAGCTGTGAATTGGTCTGAATCACATAACCTTGGCGTAACAGCACGTTACCGTCGGCGTCGTAGACGTTCCATGGTAAAGGGCTGCCCAGTTCAAGGGCACCGGGTGCGATTCGAATAAGGTTACTCAACGTCAGATGTCCTGGTCACAGGTTTATTATGCTGCGAGTGTAACTCCGAAGCGGTGTTCACTCTATATCGGTTGGAAATCAAATGTTTGTTTTACCTGATTTGACACGATGGTCTGCAAATAAGGTCTGAAATCTGCGTGTTCATTGATCTGGCGCCGGCGCGTAGCGAAACAGTCGCCAGCCCAGAAGAATGCTTGCAGACGTGAGACCGCAGGTCAGCCCGACCCAAAATCCTGCTGCCCCCATGGCTGGCTTCAATGCATCGGTAAACGTCAGTACATAACCCATCGGTAGTCCCAATCCCCAGAATGAAAACAGCATGATAAACATCGGAATCCGGGTGTCTTTGTAGCCCCTCAGGGCACTGATGCAGGTGACCTGAATAACATCCGCAATCTGGAATGCCGCAGCAAACGCAAGCAGGCGCACAGTAACAGCCTGCACATCCTCCTCACTGGTATACAGGGCGGCAATCCCACCGGAAAAGCTCCACAGCAACAGGGCGAATACCAGTGCGGTCCCGGCAGCCAGGATAAGCGAACTTCGGGAAATAAGCGCCGCGGTATGCGCCGCCCCTGCGCCCATCAGAAAGCTTACCCGCAAGGTCAGGGCCATGCCGATACTCAAGGGCAGCATGAACAGGAGCGAGACAACATTCAGGGCGATCTGGTGACCGGCGACGACAACCGGCCCGAGTGGTGCCAAAAAGAGAGCGATCACTGAAAACAGGCTGGCTTCCACAAAAATGGTAAAACCGATTGGCACACCAATTTTCAGGATGTAGGCAAGGCCAGCAAGATCCGGTTTTGCGCGGTCGGCAAGCAGGTGGAACTTGCGGTAGACGCGGCTGCGATTGAGGTACACCAGCAGGGCAATGGCAGCAACGCCGTTGGACAGTGATGTGGCCCAGCCACAACCGACACCGCCCAGTGCAGGTAACCCCAGTTTTCCGTAGATAAAGATGTAGTTGAGCGGCAGGTTAATCAACGTGCTCATAACGGAAAACACCATGATCACCCGGGTATGTCCCAAGCCATCGGTCAGGCCCCGCAGGGCTGTCATTAGCAACAGTGCGGGCACGCCCCAGGCAAAGGCATCCAGGTAGCCCTGGGTAATGCGTGCGGTGTTGGCCTCGAGATTCAAAAGGGCGAGGACCGGATGAACGTGGGTGAGTAGCAGAATCATGATGACGGATCCGGCACCTGCCAGATACAGACCCTGCCAGGTGGCAGGCATGATTTTCTCCAGGGTGCGGGCACCGTTATAACCCGAAATAATCGGTTGTAATGCCCCCAGCATGCCCATGAAAAACAGAAACAGGGGCATCCACAAGCTACTGCCAATGCCGACGGCGGCCAGGTCCTCGGCACTTGCATGGCCGGCCATCACCGTGTCAATAACACCGTTGGCCATCTGTGCTACCTGGGCAATGAGAATGGGGCCGCCCAGAATTGCGAGGGTACGCCATTCGGTCAGTGTCCGTATGACCAGTGGCTGACGTGCTTCCGGCAAGGGCTGATGGGATTCGTCCATAGGTGGGGGTGATCCGCGTCTGGTTGTCCTTAAATGACTGTCTTTTTGACCCTGCCAGGCAGACAGGAAACGCATGGTACCCGATTGAACGGGATCAGGGCATTGGGCTTTGTGCGCGTTTATGACGCTGCAAGTTCTGCTGAAAACCGTTAAAGTACGCGGCTTGATTCAGACAGATGGCGGTCACGATGGCACTACTGGTTTTTGTTACAGTTCTCTGGGCCTTTTCCTTCAGCCTGATCGGCGAGTTTCTGGCCGGACAGGTGGACAGCGACTTCGCGGTGCTTACCCGGGTTCTTCTGGGTGCCCTGGTGTTCCTGCCGTTCACCCGTTGGCGTGGTGTGCCCTCTGGTATGAAGCTTGGAATTCTTGTCACGGGCATGTTGCAGTTCGGCATCACCTATTTGTGCCTGTACCGTTCGTTCAGTTATCTGACGGTGCCGGAAGTCCTCCTGTTTACCATCTTTACTCCGCTTTATGTCACCCTGATTGATGACGCCCTGTTCCGGCGCTTTTCTCCGGTTGCACTGGTGGCCGCTGGTATCGCCACGGTTGGCGCCGGCATTATCCGCTACGATGGCCTGAGTGAAGATTTCATTACCGGTTTCCTGTTGCTCCAGGTGGCGAACTTCACCTTTGCTGCCGGGCAGGTGGGCTATAAACACGTCATGCAACGTTATACGGTCGGGATTCCGGCATTTCGCACCTTCGGTTACTTCTTCTTTGGCGCACTGATCATCGCTGTGCCGTCGTTCCTGATCTTCGGCAATGCTGACAGAATGCCTAGCACATCCCTGCAGTGGGGCATTCTGACATGGCTTGGACTCGCAGCCTCCGGGCTGGGCCTGTTCCTGTGGAACCGGGGAGCCTGTCGTGTGGATGCAGGTACCCTCGCCATCATGAATAATGCTCTGGTGCCTGCCGGTCTGCTGGTGAATCTGTTGATCTGGAACCGGGATGCGGATCTGCTGCGCCTGGTTATCGGTGGCGGCGTGATTGCCTTTTCGCTCTGGGTCAATGCCCGCTTCCATCCCCGTGCCCGCCTGGTGGGGGCTGTATAAGTAATTACATTGGCTAAGGTTTCGGGCTCTGCCGCCGATACAATTCCGAACGCAGTCTTACGTTTGACCAATGCCAAAGGTATTTGCCAAACGTTATGATTGCAGCCCGATAATTCCGTTCCCGGCCCGAACTCAAGAGCAGACAAGTCTATGCGCAAAAATCTCCCGGTAACCCAGCGCGAAGTGAAAATGCGCAAGGGGGGACGGCTGATCTCCACCACCGATCCCAAGGGTGTGATTACCTACTGTAATGACGAGTTCGTTGAGATCAGTGGTTTTGCCAGTGATGAGCTCGTGGGACAGGCGCATAACCTGATCCGCCATCCGGACATGCCCCAGGCTGTGTTCAAGGACATGTGGGATTATCTCAAGGCAGGCAAGGCCTGGATGGGCGTGGTTAAGAACCGGGCTAAAAACGGCGATTATTACTGGGTCAGCGCTTATGTGACGCCGATCCGTGAGAATGGCCAGATGGTAGGCTACGAATCGGTAAGAGTAGAGCCGACCCGGGAGCAGGTTGCCCGTGCCGAGAGGCTTTATGGCAAGATTTCGTCGGGCAGGTTATCGTCGCCACTCCGCAACCGGGCGTTGTCCATGTTTCGGTCCGGCTGGCCATTTGGGATCTCTCTGGCGTTCAGCCTGGCTGCGCTTGGGCTTGAGCAGCCGTGGCTCGCCGTAACACTGGTGGTGGTTGGTCAGCTACTTGGCTTCTCGCTGGTATTCGGTTCGATCTCCAACCGGCTGAGAAAACTGCTGGATCTCCGGCCCGATGCCTTCCGTGACCCCATTGTGGCCCGAACCTACAGCGACGAGCGTGGCCTGTTGTCACAGGTGTCCATGATGCTGATCAGCGAGGACGCCCGCGTTCGCACTGCCCTTGCCCGAATTGATGATCAGGCCGAACTTCTTTATGAACAGGCTCATGCATCCACCGGCTATATCAGTGAGGGCGCCGCCGCCATTGCCCGTCAGCGAGCGGAAACGGATCAGACGGCCTCCGCAATTACTGAAATGACCGCATCTATCCAGGAAGTGGCCGGTTCGGTGACTGGTAACGCCCGGGAAGCAGAGGAAGCCAACCGCCTGGCCGGTGTTGGCAGTGATCGCAGCGCCGAAGCCCTGGTGGCGATTGAACAACTGGTGAGTCGGGTGAATGGCATAGGCCAGACCATCAGCAAGCTGGGCGAGTCCACTAACAGCATTGGCGAGGCAGCCAGTCTGATATCAGAGATTGCTGAGCAGACCAACCTGCTGGCCCTGAATGCTGCTATCGAAGCGGCGCGGGCTGGTGAGCAGGGCCGCGGCTTCGCCGTCGTCGCCGATGAAGTTCGTTCTCTGGCGAGTCGTACCCGTGAGTCCACTGTCCGTATCCAGGATGTCATCAATGATTTCCGGGAACAGGTGGAATCGGCGGTTCAGGCCACTCGTGAGGGTGAGGCAGTGGCTGGTCAGGGTCTTGATAAGGTACGCGAAGCCGAGAATTCCCTGCGGGATATCGTGACATCCATCCAGACCATTTCTGACAGCTTTATCAACATGTCAGCGGCGTTTGAGGAACAGAGTCAGGTCTCGGAAGAGATTAATCGCCAGGTCATCAATATCGCCGAGCTGGCGGATCACACGGATGAACAGGCCAGCTCTGCGAAACACAGCAGTGACAAGCTCAGCGCCATGTCCCGTGGTCTGAAAGATCTGGTTGCGCGCTTTATCAGCAAAAACGGCTAGTTAGCTTTTCTTCCTGCGGCAACGCGTCCGGGGCTATCCGGCCATTGCGTTGCCGGTGCTGGCATCACATCTCCAGTGCTGGCAGAATCCCGCCCCAATTGCCGCGGCAGGCGCCCCGGCATTTCGCTTTTTTCAATATTCCTCAGCCAAAATCACAGGACGAACACATGACTCAGTCCAACTCGGCTTCGGGTAATGGCGCGGCGGCTTCTCGTGGTCTCTGGTCTTCCCGGTTGGCATTCATCCTGGCGGCTACCGGTTCCGCTGTCGGCCTCGGCAATATCTGGAAGTTCCCCTACGTCACCGGTGAAAACGGTGGCGGCGCATTTGTTCTCGTTTATCTGTTCTGTATCGCGGTGATTGGTATTCCCATCATGATGGCGGAAGTTTTTCTCGGCCGAAATGGCCGCCATAACCCCATCACCAGTATGCGACTGGTCGCGGAGCGCAATCTGAAATCACCGGTCTGGCGGATCTCCGCAATTGTCGGAATGATTGCGGCCTTTGTGATTCTGTCGTTCTACTCGGTGATTGGTGGCTGGGCCGCTTCCTATGTTGGTCATGCCGCCACGGGTGATTTCACCGGTGGCACCGCCGAATCCATCGGTGACCTGTTTGGCGGCTTGTTGGCCAGCCCGGTGCAGTTGCTGATCTGGCACAGCCTCTTCATGGCACTGGTAGTCATGGTGGTGTCCCGTGGCCTTAAAGGTGGTCTTGAGCGTGTGGCAACCATTCTGATGCCGGCGCTGTTCATCCTGCTGCTGGTTGCAGTGGGCTACGCCACCACGACCGGCCATTTCGGTGAAGCGGTCAGCTTCCTGTTCACGCCTGATTTCGGGGCCCTGTCTATCAACAGTGTGCTCATTGCCCTTGGCCATGCCTTTTTCACACTTAGTCTGGGTATGGCTATTATGATGGCCTATGGTTCCTATCTCGGGCGGGATGTTTCCATCGCCCGCACGGCTGTCAGCGTCGCACTCATGGATACGGTCGTTGCCCTGCTGGCGGGCCTCGCCATTTTTCCGGTGGTGTTCGCCAACGGTCTGGAGGCGGGGGCTGGTCCCGGCCTGATCTTCCAGACCCTGCCTCTGGCGTTTGGCAACATGCCTATGGGTAGTTTGTTCGGAACTCTTTTCTTCGTGCTCCTTCTTTTTGCCGCCTGGACGTCGGGCATTTCGCTGCTGGAGCCCGTGGTTGAGTGGGTAGAAGAAAAAACGGGCCTGGAGCGATCCGGCAGCGCCGTTATGGTTGGCGTGCTTTGCTGGGCGCTGGGGATTACTTCGATTCTTTCCCTGAACATCTGGTCAGACGTGACGCCGCTGGGCATGTTTGCGCGCTTCGAAGGTAAAACCATTTTCGATCTGCTGGATTACTTCACGGCCAACGTTATGTTGCCACTGTCTGGGCTTTTGACCGCCGTCTTTGTCGGCTGGTTTGTTGCGAAGGAGTCCCTGAAAACGGATCTTGCCCTGGACGGCGGGGCCTTCCAGCTCTGGTTCAATCTGATCCGCTTCGTTACACCCATTGCGGTAAGTATTGTCTTTGTCTATAACCTGATGTCCTGATCAGGTGTCCGTAACCGGTTGAGCAAAAGAAAACCCGGCCTTGTGAAGGCCGGGTTTTTTTTATGGCCGCACCCTGTGTGCGGCAGGTCATTGCCCGAGGGTGACGGTTAGAAAAAGAGATCAGGCAGCCAGGTGGCGATCTCGGGAAATACCATGATCAGGCCAATACCGATAATCTCCACAATGACGAACGGAATAATCGATTTGTAGATGTCTTTCATGGTGATGTCTGGCGGCACAATACCTTTCAGATAGAAGAGGTTGAAGCCGAACGGCGGGGTCATGTAACCAATCTCCATATTGATCACGAACAGGATGCCGAACCAGATCGGGTCGAACCCCAGACTCTCCACGATAGGTATGAACACTGGCAGGGTGATCAGCATGATGCCCACGGGATCCAGCACCATGGCCAGCAGGAAAACAATCACCATCATCGCAATGATGATGCCCCACGGCCCGCCAGGGATCATGTTCATCAGGCTTTCGATAAGTTCCTGGGCGCCCATGCTTTGATAGGCAGCGCTGAAGGCGTGGGCGGCGAACAGAATCCACATGATCATGCCGGTGAGCTTGAAGGTCCGGATTGCCGCTTCCTTGAGGATGCTCCATTTGAACTGCCGATAGACCGCTGCGGAAATCAGGGAGCCCAGAACACCCATGGCAGCCGCCTCTGTCGGGGTGGTGATGCCGCCGATGATCGAGCCGAGGACCATAATCACTACCCCAATGGGCAGGAGCACGGCCCTTAATGCGCGTAATTTTTCAGGCCAGGTGCCACGCTCCTCTTTTGGGAGCGCCGGAGCGAGTTCCGGTTGAAGGTGGCACCTTACCAGGATGTAGATAGCGGTGAGTACCATCAACAGAATCCCGGGCATGATACCGGCGGCAAACATCTTGCCGACAGATACGCCGGTAATGAGGGCGTACAGGATCATCAGGATACTGGGTGGGATCAGGATGCCCCAGCCGCCACCGGTGTTAATAACACCGAGAGCCATGCTCTTGTCGTAGCCTCTATCGAGCATTGATGGCAGGGCGATTGTGCCCATGGCGACCACGGCGGCACCACTGATGCCGACCATCGCGGCGAACACTGCACAGATGCCGAGCGTACCAAGGGCAAGTCCGCCCCGAAGGCCGCCGCACCAAAGATGCATCATCCGGTACAAATCCCTTGCCACACCGGTTCGCTCGAGCACCATGGCCATGAAGACGAACAGTGGAATGGCTACCAGGGTAAAGCTGCCCATGGTGCCCCATATTTGCGAGGCAACCATGTAAAAGGAGTCGAATCCCCAGGTGAAATAGAGAAAAACCACGGATACGCCGCCAAGGACAAACGCCAGCGGCAGTCCCAGCATCAGGAAAAACAGCAGCGCGCCAAAGAACAGCAGGGTCAGGACTTCAATGCTCACAGCTGCTCTCCTTTGGACTCGTTGTCTTCAGGGGTGTAGTAGTCGAGGTCGAAGGCGATGGCTATGTCCTCCAGCAACTTGACCAGGCCTTGCAGGACCAGCAGTCCGGTGCCCAGGGGAATGGCCAGTTTCACCGGCCAGATCGGTGGGTTCCATGCTGAGTAGGAGGTTTCCCAGCTGGATATGGATTCGCTGGCCATATCAATACCGAACCAGAGCAGAGCCAGGGTGAAAATGAAAAACACCAGTGAGGTGACGATATCCATGAAAGCGCGCTTGCGGGGCACCAGATGGGAGTGCAGAAGATCGACATTGACGTGACCCCGGTGCGCCATGATGTAGCCACCCGACATGACGGCGTAAATCCCGAACAGCATCTGGGTGAGCTCGTTCGTCCAGACTGTCGGTGAGTTGAGCAGGTAACGGAAACCCACTTCCAGCAACAGAAACCCGAACATGGCAAAAATGAGGAGGGCTATCCAGCGCCCGACAAAATCATTGAGACGGGTAACCCCTCTCATGAATGCGGTCAGCACACTCATGGTATTCTCCAGGAGGACGTTGGTTTTATGCAGGGATAAAAAGGCCGGAGGCGAGAGGCTCCGGCCTTAGTGGCTCACTTAAACTGCAGTGCTCAGAGGTATCCGAGCTCAGCGAGGTAGCCCTTCAGCATATCAAGAGCCTTCTTGGCGTTTTCGCTGCGCTCTCCTTCCTCGTCCCACATCTTCTGGGCGGTTTGCACCAGTTTGGCCTGCACGTCATCCGGCAAAACGCTGACTTCCACGCCCTCTTCGGCGATGGCCTTGGCGAGAGTGATGCGCTCTTTGTACTGGTACTCGTTGGTACGGATCCAGAACTGCTCGTTCAGCGCATCCTTGACCGTCTTCTGCATGTCTTCCGGCAGTTTGTCGAGGGCTTTCTGGCTGACAATGATGACGTCAGTGCCGGCAATGTTCAGGGCCGGTTTCACGTGGTACTTGGCCACTTCGTAAAGGCCCATGCTGTAAGCACCCTGGGAAGCTCCCCAGTGGGCACCGTCAACAATGCCGGAGTCCAGCGCGGAATATAGCTCGCTGCCCGGGATATAGGACGCCGCGGCGCCGGCTTCGGTCAGAAACGTTTGCAGGGCACCGGACGAACGGATCTTCAGGCTGGTGAAGTCTTCCCAGCTCTTGATTGGCTCCTTGACCACCATCTCGGTGGGATAAACCTTGTCGGTTGCCCAGTAGACACCGTGTTCGGCAGCTTCGTCACGAAGCATTTGCTCAAAGCCCATGTTCTTGTGGAAGTAGGCCGCTTCCCATACGTTGCGGAAGGCGAATGGCAGACCGGATGCGATACCTGCGAGGGAAACCTTGTCCTGGGCGTAAGCCGGAGAGATGGTGCCCATTTCAAGGATGCCGCGGCTGACGGCGTTAAAGATTTCCTTCGACTTGAACAGTGCGCCGGCCTCGTACAGCTTCAGCTTCAGGCGGCCATCGGTGCGCTCGTCCAGAACCCGTTGCAGTCGCATCAGGCTATCGGTATACGAGCTACTGGAGCCCGGCCAGTGCGACTGGACTTTCCACGTGAAGGTGTCCTGGGCGGCTGCGGGCGCGGCAGAAAGCGCGGCGGAAATTCCCAGGGTGAGGGCTGACGCATAAACGGTCAGGGTCTTGCGTGCATTGGCGAAGAGATTCATGACTTGGCCTCGTTCATTGTTGTAGTGGCACTTCTCTACTGTTTCACTGTGCAGAATTGGTGACTGCATAGTGAATTAGCATTCTTTGAATCTATCACAAGACTGGTCTTTTGCAATAGGATGTTTTCTGACGACAACAACAGAATGGTCCCAGAAGGATAGCTCAATGATTGATGTTCAGCAGTCCGACGGTGTGGTTCACCTGGTTATCAACCGCCCGGAAAAGAAAAACGCCCTGACTCGTGACATGTATGAGAGTCTCGCCGGCGCGGTAGTTCGGGCAAATGAGGACAGGCAGGTGAATGCCATCGTCATTTCCGGGATGGGTAACGTGTTCACGGCAGGAAACGATCTTGACGACTTTCGGGCCCGGGCGACGGACGATAACCCGAAGCCGTCGGCGGGACTGGCGTTTATCGAAACACTGATGAACTGCGATACCCCGGTTATTGCGGGCGTTGAGGGTCTGGCCATCGGCATTGGCACGACCATGTTGTTGCATTGCGATTCGGTGGTGACGGCGCGGAACGCAAAGTTCAAAACCGCGTTTGTGGACCTCGGGCTGGTGCCAGAGGCTGCTTCAACCGTAACCATGCCGCTGCATCTTGGTATGCGCCGCGCGGTGGATCTGTTGTTACTTGGCGAGGTCCTCACCGGTGAAGAGGCTCGCGAATGTGGCCTGGCGAGTACTGTGGTGGACGATGGCAATGCCGTGGAACAGGCGATGACGCTGGCTCGCCGTCTGGCGGAAAAGCCCCGTGACGCCTTGCGAGCCAGCAAACGCCTGATTCGTGCGCCCTGGCGTGAGCAGGTAAAGGAAGCGCTGGAACGGGAGCGCCCGGTGTTTTTCGAGCGCCTCCGGTCTGACGACTGCCGGGCTGCCCTGGAACGACTGGCCCGGCGCTAACGGCGGTTACTGGGCGGCCTTGTTCCAATAGGGACCGCGCAGTTCCCGCTTTAACACCTTGCCGATGGTGGAGCGGGGCAATTCTTCCCGGAGCTCAATGCTCGCCAGGCGCTGGGCTTTGCCCAGTTGGCCGTTAGCCCATTCCAGTATCTCTGATTCGGTTTCGTCGTGCCCGGCCCGGCGAACAATCAGGCCAAGGGGTGTTTCCCCCCAGTGTTCGCTGGGAATACCGATCACTGCAGCATCAGCGACCGCCGGATGGGCTAGCAATACTTTCTCCAGGTCGACTGCATAGATATTGAAGCCGCCGGAAATAATCATGTCTTTGCGGCGATCAAGAATGTAAACAAATCCCTCTTCGTCGATACGGCCCATATCACCGCTTCGATAGAAGACGTCACCTTCCGGGCTGGTCCAAAGCATTTCCCGGGTCTGCTCGGGCCTGTTGATGTAACCGCGCATCATGGAAATTGCCCGGCCGACCAGTTCGCCCGTTTCTCCCGGGGGCAATTCTTTTCCATTCTCACCGATAACCCGTACTTCCGCGCCTTCCGTGGGTAGCCCGACAGAGTCCCATTTGTCGGGATGTGCGGCACAGTCGAGGCTGGTGGAAATGCCACCCTCGGTCAGGCCATATACTTCCCGGATGTTGCCGGGCCAGCGGGCCATGGCATCAGCGATCACATCCCCGCGCAACGGCGCGCTGGTGCACAGTTTTACCTTGAAGCTCGAGAGGTCAAAGCGGTCAAAATCCGGGTCGGCCAGAACACGCTGGTATTGCACGGGAACCAGCATGGCGTGGGTAACCCGGTGCTTTTCGGCCAGTTCAAGGAATCGATGCGCGTCGAACTTCGCCATGATCACCAGGGTGCCGCCGTAAAACAAAGTGGGTAATACCGAGACCAGTGTGGTGTTGGAATACAGTGGGGTAGAAACCAGGTTAATGGCATCACCATCCAGCCCGAACCGGCTCAGGCGCATTATCTGCCGCTGGCGGAACCGGTAGTCATGGAGGATGCCTTTCGGAGTTCCCGTGGTTCCTGAGCTGTAGATGATGTTGAAGGGGTCATCCAGTGACACCTCTGCCGGTCGTGGATCGCCTGGCCCATGCCCCAGCCAGTCCGACAGGCCCTGGCCAATGCCCTCTCCCTGCTCGCCGAGGGCGATGATGCGTTCATCCGGAAGAAGTTCAAGCTGTGGCCGGAAGGCGATCAGGAGGTCCCGGTTTTTCCGGGAGACGAACAGGAACTGCGCCTCACAGTCTTTCAGCATCAGCGCCAGGGACTCTGCGCTGGCCATGCCTGAAAGTGGCACCATGCAGCCCCCTGCGGTCAGTGTCCCCAGATACAGGGCGACATACTCGGCGCTGTTTTCTGACAGGGCTGCGACGGAATCGCCCTGTTGCAGGCCGGCTTCTCTCAGGCGGTTGGCAATCCGGTTGACCCGGTTCATCAGGGTTTGCCAGCTGACAATGCCATGATCGCTGATCAGTGCCGGATGGGAGCCGCGATGCAGGGCATGGTCCTGGATTTTGTGCCCGATGGCCTCCATGACCTCGTCATGAGCCACAGGGGCATAGACTGGCATCGCATTCACAGCATTTTTCATTTTTTGCCCTTCCGGTGCTATTGTGTTTTATCTAGTGAAATTAGCTTTCGAATATATTGACTCAAAACCGGAAGGCGTGACAAATTATTGAAGCAGTAAATGCCGCCAAACAAAAAAACAAAATTCGAAATATGAGGGATCGCGGTATGGGCCGTTTTGATCATCGGGTAGCGATAGTGACCGGAGCAGGCAGCGGTATTGGCCGTGCCACGGCATTGCGGCTGGCACGGGAAGGTGCGCGTGTGGTGATGGCAGATACTTCTGAAGCTGGCCTTATTGAAACCGAGAACATGCTGCCAGAAGGTTCGGAGTGCCTCCGGCGAAGGGTCGATGTGGCGGATGAAGAAGCGGTGAAGGCTCTGGTGGACGAAACCATGACCAGCTTCGGCAAGATCGATGTCCTGTGCAATGTCGCCGGCATTGCCAGCACCGGAAGTGGTCATCCTCCGGTCACCGGAAATGACCGGGAGGAATGGGACAAGGTTCTGTCGGTCAACCTCATCGGCACCATGCTTTTTATCAAACACGTTGCCCCGCACATGCAGGCACGTAAGCTGGGTTCTATCGTGAACACCGCTTCGGTTGCAGGGATCCGGTCCGGCGCAGGCGGTAACGCTTACAGTGCTTCCAAGGCGGCCGTGATCAACCTGACCATGACGGCCGCCTGCGACCTGGGAAATGACAATGTCCGTGTGAACGCCGTATGCCCTGGCCTGGTGGAAACCGGTATGACCCGGGCGGTGTTCGATTATGCCCGTGCCCACGAGAAAGCCCATAAACTCGGTTCCCGCTGCGAATTACGACGTTATGGCGATGCCGGAGAGGTTGCGGCCGCCATTCTGTTTTTCGCCAGTGACGATGCCAGTTACATCACCGGCCAGGCGCTGCCGGTGGATGGCGGTAACACGGCTTCCCTGAACCTCCCGGGAATGAAAGTGTAATGAGTCAGAAAGAGACCGATTTCATCGACGGGAAAGATCTGCCGGGCTTCCATAGCCTGCTGGGCTATCGCCAGGCTTCCTGGGAAGAGAACGAAGCGGTGATCGACCTGGAACTCCAGCCCCGGCACCTGAATCTTGGCGGGGTCATTCACGGTGGCGTGCTGACCTCCCTGCTTGATATTGCGATGGCACAGGCGGGTACTTACTGCCCGTACCCTGGGCGCATGCGCAAGGCCATTACCCTGTCGCTGACCACTACCTTTACCGGGCAATGCTCCAGCGGCACCATCCGGGTAACCGGAAGCAGGCGTGCAGGCGGCACACGGATCTTCAACAGCACCGGTGAGGTGCATGATGACAAGGGCAATTTGCTGGCCATTGCCGAGGGTACGTTCCGGATACGGTCCGGCAGTGACAAGCCCGAGGGGGTTCCGATCTGATGCTCAATGGAGCCTGACAACGAAGCTGATCGTGCCGGGTGGCCGGTCACTGATTAAATGCCAATACCAATAAGAGGAAACGGACATGTTTGAGCTGTCTGATAAGGCGAAAGAACTGCAGGTGCAGTTGAATGAGTTCATGGATGCGTACATTTATCCGAATGAGCACAAGCATCATGAACAGATTGAGCAGGCCGAAAATCGCTGGGCTCCGGTTCCCATTATTGAAGAGCTGAAGGCCAAGGCAAAAGCCGCGGGCCTGTGGAACCTGTTTTTGCCGGAGAGCGAATACGGTGCCGGCCTTACCAACTTCGAATACGCCCACCTGTGCGAAATTATGGGCCGCTCCGAGATGGCGCCGGAGGTGTTCAACTGCTCCGCGCCGGACACCGGCAACATGGAAACCATTGCCCGCTATGGTAATAAAGAACAGCAGGAACAATGGCTGAAACCCTTGCTGGCGGGAGAAATCCGCTCCTGCTTCTCCATGACCGAGCCGGACGTGGCCTCCTCGGATGCGACCAATATTGCCTGCGAGATCCGTCGCGAAGGCGATGAGTACGTGATCAATGGTAAAAAATGGTGGTCGTCTGGTGCCATGACCACCACAACCAAGATAGCCATCGTCATGGGCAAGACCGATCCGGATGCGCCCAAACACCAGCAACAGTCGATGATCCTGGTGCCATTGGACGCCCCGGGCGTGAAGATGATCCGTCCGCTTACCGTGTTCGGCTACGACCACGCGCCTCACGGCCATGCCGAGATCCACTATGAGAACGTGCGGGTACCGGCCAGCAATATGCTGCTGGGTGAGGGCCGTGGTTTCGAAATTGCCCAGGGCCGGCTCGGGCCTGGCCGCATCCACCACTGCATGCGCACCATCGGCGTTGCCGAGCGCGCGCTGGAGTTGATGTGCAAACGCGCCAATGAGCGCGAGGCTTTCGGCAAACCGCTGTCGAGCTTCGACTCCATTCGCAAGGATATCGCCCGCAGCCGGATTGAAATCGAACAGGCCCGTCTGTTGACGCTGAAAGCGGCCCACATGATGGACACCGTGGGTAACAAAGTGGCCCGTCAGGAAATCGCCATGATCAAGGTGATTGCTCCGAGCATGGCGCTGAAAGTGATTGATCGTGCGATTCAGTTACACGGCGGCGCCGGGGTAAGTCAGGACACTTTCCTGGCAGCGGCCTGGGCCCAGGTTCGCACCCTGCGTCTGGCGGATGGCCCGGATGAGGTGCATCTGGATTCCGTGGCCAAGCTGGAACTTCGTCAGTATCGCTGATTTGAACCACGGCCCGTGACATTGGGCGAGGGAACACGCAAACAGGCCCCTGTCCACGTGTTCCTCCAGTTCTGAGCATGAGGATCAAAAGATGAACAACCCGCTTTTCGATATGACTGGCAAGGTTGCCCTGATTACCGGCTCCACCAAGGGCATTGGCCGTTCCATCGCGGAAGAAATGGCCCGTCTGGGCGCGAAAGTCGTGATCTCCAGCCGCAAGGCCGAGGCCTGCGAACAGGTGGCGAACGAACTGAAGGCGCAGGGTTACGAGGCGATTGCCATTCCCTGTCATGTGGGCAAGAAAGACGACCTGCAAAATCTGGTGAGCAAAACCAACGAAGCCTGGGGTTCCATTGATGTGCTGGTGTGCAATGCCGCCACCAACCCGGTCTACGGTCCGACCTCCGAAATGACGGACGAAGCCTGGGACAAGATCATGGATACCAACGTCAAAGGCACCTTCTGGCTCACCAACATGGTGCTGCCGCGGATGGCGGAGAAAGGCGAGGGCGCAGTCGTGCTTCTGTCCAGCATCGCCGGTATTCGAGGCAACACCACCATCGGTACTTACGGCGTGTCGAAGGCAGCGGAGGCGGCCTTGGCCCGCAACCTTGCGGTTGAGTGGGGCCCGAAAGGCATTCGCGTGAATAGCATCGCCCCCGGTCTGATCAGGACCGATTTCGCCAAGGCGCTGTGGGAAGATCCGATACGGGTAAAACGCGCCGAAGACAAAACGCCGCTGCGCAGAATCGGCGACCCGGTGGATATCGCCGGCCTGGCGGTTTTCCTGTCCACCAGGGCCAGCGCCTATGTTACCGGCCAGGTCATCGTAGCCGATGGCGGCGAAACCATTTGTTGAAGCAGCCAATATTGAAGGCATAGACAATCATGACTATAACGCCGGAACTGGTGGACGTACTGCCAGCCCATAAGTTCGATGAAGCAAAACTTCTGACCTGGCTCCAGCAAGCCATGCCGGGTTTTGGTAAGCGCCTGGATGTAAAGCAGTTCCAGGGCGGCCAGTCCAACCCTACGTTCCTGCTGGACACCGACAGCGGCCGCTACGTCCTGCGCAAGAAACCCCCTGGAAAGACGTTGCCATCCGCCCACATGGTGGAGCGTGAATACAAGGTCATGCGTGCCTTGTCGGAGCACACCGCCGTGCCAGTACCGAAGGTTCGGGTGCTGTGTGAGGACAATTCGATCATCGGCACGCCGTTTTATGTCATGGACTACATGGAAGGCCGGATCGTCAGCCATGCGGCGCTGCGCGCGTTGGACCGGAGTGAGCGGCTACCTGCTCATCAGTCCGCCATCGACACCCTGGCTGAGTTGCACTCTGTGGACGTAAATGCCATCGGTCTCGGTGACTTCGGTCGTCCCGAAGGCTATGTGGCTCGTCAGGTTTCGCGTTGGACCAAGCAGTACCTGGCTTCCAAGACCGATGACATGCCTGGGATGGACGAATTGATGGCCTGGCTGCCGGAAAATCTGCCATCGACGGATGAATGTGCCATCGCCCACGGTGATTACCGGTTCGGCAACCTCATGCTGGCGCCGGATAAGCCGGAAGTGATTGCGATTCTGGACTGGGAGTTGTCCACGCTTGGGCATCCCCTGGCGGACCTCGCCTACTACTGCCTTCCTTATTACCTGCCGTCGGACCTGGAAGGAATGCGCGGTCTTCAGGGTGAAAACCTGCAAGCGCTGGGTATACCGAATGAGCAGGAGACCATCGCCCGTTACTGCGCCAAAACCGGCCGGGACGGAATCGATGACTGGCACGTCTATCTGGCATTTTCCCTGTTCAGGCTCGCGGCCATTTTGCAGGGTGTCTACAAGCGGGCGCTGGATGGCAATGCCGCCAATGCTAACGCCCTGGAAGTGGGTAGGCGCGCCAGTCTGCTCGCGCAGGTGGGATGGAGGATAGCCAGTGAAGGAAAGCGGTCATGAATGATTTGAGCGGCACAACCCGGCAGCCAATCGTTCAGCGCATACTGATCACCAACGATGACGGCATCAATGCCCCCGGTTTGGCAGTGCTGGAAAACATCGCCCGCAACCTGGCGGAAGAGGTCTGGATTGTTGCGCCCGAGCACGACCGAAGCGGTGCCGGCCAGAGTATCTCTATCCATGACCCTTTGAGGGTGTATGAAACTGGAAACAAGCGCTACGCGGTTTCCGGCACCCCCGCAGACTGCGTGCTCTATTCCCTCGCCCAGTGGTTTGGTGAAACACCGCCGGACCTGGTGCTGTCCGGGGTGAATTGCGGCGCCAACATCAGTGACTCCGTGCAGTACTCCGGCACGGTCGGCGCGGTGCTCAGCGCCCTGCATATGAACATTCCGGCAATCGCACTGAGCCAGGCCTTTCTTTCCCGTGAAGGCATCCAGTGGTCACCAGTCGAACGGTTTGGTGAAAGGGTGATTCGAAAGCTGTGGCAGGCAGGGGAAGTACGCGCCTGGAATGTGAACTTTCCCGCCTGTGATGCTGACGAGATCGCCTTCGCCCGCTGGTGCCGCCAGTCTACCGGCTCCATTCAGCGTGCCCGTCTGCTGGCGGGCCGTGATGCCCGCAGTCTGCCCTACTGGTGGCTCGGTTTTGAGCGCAGCTCCCGTCATATTGTGGCGCCGGATGCCGACGTGACCGTACTGCGAGACCACGCGATTGCGATTACACCCTTACGACACGAAGACCCCCTGCCAGGGGGCACCGACGAATTTGATCTGGCCACCTGTGCGGATAACTGATTAAACCCCGGGGAGAACAACAACCATGTTCACACGCCATTACAAGGTCTGGCCGAAGGAACTGCCCAAGACCATGACTCTGCCGAAGACCAGTGTCTTTACCAACCTGGAAATCTCGGCCCTACGCTATCCAGATCATACCGCCCTCATTTTCTATGACGCTCCGGTGACCTATTCCCGCCTGCTGGCCGAGGTCGAAGTCATGGCCGGCTACCTGCAGGCGAAGGGCGTCAAGAAGGGTGACCGGGTGCTCCTGTACATGCAGAATTCGGCACAGTATGTGATTTCTTACTACGCAATCCTGCGCGCTGATGCGGTGGTGATTCCGGTAAATCCGATGAACCGGGCTGCAGAACTTGAACACTGCATTGTCGATACCGGTGCTGCCATGTGTCTGGCCGGTCAGGAGCTTGCCGGCTTCATTGTGCCGTTACTGGCAGAAACAGATCTCGAGCAGGTGGTAGTGGCGTCTTACAGCACCTACATAAAACCGGATACCGATCTTGACCTCCCGGCTGAAGTCGCCGCGCCGGCCTGGTCAAAAGACGTTCCGGGTGTGGTGACCTGGGAAGCTGCCATGGCAGAAAATTGCTCACCTTCGCCACACACGGCGACGCCGGACGATCTGGCGGTGATTCCATACAGCTCTGGAACCACGGGTGCGCCCAAGGGGTGCATGCACACTCACCGTTCTGTTATGGCAACCGCGGTACACAGGGTATTCTGGAACCTGACCACACCGGACAGTGTTCAATTGGCCACCTTGCCGTTCTTCCATGTCACCGGAATGACAGGGTCGATGAACGGACCGATCTTCTCTGGTGCAACATCGGTCATCATGACCCGCTGGGATCGCACCACGGCGGCCAGGCTCATCGAACGCTACGAGGTAACCGGCTGGACCAATATTGTCACCATGGCGGTGGATTTCCTGTCCAATCCGGACCTCTCCAAGTACGACCTCAGCAGCCTCAACATGATCGGTGGTGGCGGTGCCGCCATGCCGGTCGCAGTCGCCGAGAAACTGAAAAAGATGACGGGTCTGGATTACGTCGAAGGCTACGGCCTGTCGGAAACCATGGCCGCGACGCACATCAATCCGAACGCACAGCCCAAGGCCCAGTGCCTCGGCATTCCGGTGTTTGACGTAGACAGCCGCATTATTGATGTGGAAACCCTGGAAGAAAAAGCGCCCGGAGAAACCGGCGAGATCGTCTCCTTCGGCCCTCAGGTCACTACAGGTTACTGGAACCGTCCCGCGGAAACGGAAGCGGCGTTCGTGGAAATTGATGGCAAGCGGTTCTTCCGCACCGGAGATCTGGGCTATTACGACGAAGACGGCTACTTCTTCATGGTGGACCGTGTGAAGCGGATGATTAATGCGTCCGGGTTCAAGGTATGGCCGTCCGAAGTCGAGGGGCTCATGTATCGGCATCCGGCTATCCACGAGCTGTGCGTCATTTCCTCCCCGGACCCCAAACGGGGTGAGACCGTAAAGGCCTGTATCGTGCTCACGGCGGAAGCTGAAGGCAATACCACGGCAGAGGACATCACTGGCTGGTGTAAAGAGCAGATGGCGGCCTACAAGGTGCCTACCATTATCGAGTTTGTGGACTCCCTGCCCAAGTCCCCCACGGGCAAGCTGATGTGGCGCGCGCTCCAGGAAGAAGAGTGGAAGGAGAAGGAGCGGATGGTATGAATGCGAAACCCCGCATTCTGATTGTTGGCGCTGGCGCTATAGGTGGCTTTTACGGCGCCATTCTCAAGAAAGCTGGTTGTTCGGTAAGCACAGTATTGCGCTCCGACTACCAAGTGGTGAAGGAAAAGGGTATCCGTATCAACAGCCCTTTGGGGGATTTGTCGTACCAGCCGGATCATGTATACCGCGACGGCGATACACCGGAGACCATGCCGGACTACCTGCTTCTGTGTGTGAAAGTGTTACCCGGCGCCAATCGGGCCGAACTGGTTAAGCCCTGGATGGGACCGAACACCCGTCTGGTACTGATCGAAAATGGTCTGGACATCGAGCGGGAACTGGCGGAGGCGTTTCCTGACAATCCCCTCATCAGCTGCCTGGCCTTCATTGCCGCCAGCCGGTTGGAGTCGGGCGTGGTTGAGCACAAGGCCTATGGCAAACTGGTCATGGGCAGTTACCCCAAAGGGATCGACGAGCATTGCCGGACTCTATCGGAGCTATTCATCGAGGGCGGAATCAAGGTGGGCCTGACCGAGGCGGTGGTCGGTGAGCGCTGGCGCAAATGCCTGTGGAATACCCCGTTCAACCCGTTGTCGGTGATTGCTAACGGTGCTGACACGAAAACGATTCTGGATACTGAAGGCGGCGAGGGGCTGATTCGGGCCATGATTCAGGAAGTGATGGACGTGGCTGCCGCCGACGGGTATCCCATGGACGAATCCCTGATTGATCAGAACATTGAGGGGACACGGAAGATGCCAGCCTACAAGAACAGTATGGCCCTCGACTACATCAATGGTCGCCCGATCGAGAGAGATGCCGTCATAGGCAATGTGGTGGCCATTGCCCAGCGTCATGGTGTCCGGGTTCCTCACCTGAATACCGTACTGGTTGCCCTGAAGATGCGAGCCAGACTGGAAGGCAGGAATTAAAAGGTAAGGGGCTCTCTCATTAACAGGCTGTGGTGGCCCGGGCGGCCGCACAGCTTTTGTTTCCCGATATGACGTACCGGGTTCAGGATCTTTTTGGAGTGCTTTCGATGCCGTCTTTCGGCGACCCTGAACCGGATTTGTCGGCCGGTAAAGAGTCCTGTCCTACGCTGACAGACGTCATCGGATTGGTTGACCTTCGCTGCAGGAGTTCAGCGAAATCGAGCAGGAGTTGACGGTCCTCTTCAAGGAGGGAAATGAAGGCAGCATTCAGCGCGACCTGCTCTGAGTCTAGTTGCTTTTTCTCGGCCACTGAGAAAATGTCCGTCAGTGACAGATCCAGAGCTTCAGCAAGCCGATACAGCAGTTCCAGGCTTGGCCTCGCCAGGCCTCTCTCAATCCGGGACAGGTTGCCGACATGGGAATCACAGCGGTCCGCTAACTCGGCCAGGGTCATCCCCTGCTGTTTCCTCAAACGCCTGATTGCCTGCCCTAGATTCATGTGATCTACCTGTTGGCTAAGATCATGATATTACAGACTAAAGTCGTAATACACAAAGGTGCATAAAGCACATAAATACGCTGGAAAAAGGCTGTAACAGCATTTATTTAAAGGCGCATTGCTGGCTATGATTCCGTTTAAAGGATAGACCGGGGCTGGAGGGTTGTAATGTTTTTTCGGAGCGTGGCCTGCAGATCGGGTTGAGGTTGCCTGCTTCCCGGCGCCCGCCTGAACACCATTCAGACAGGCAATGCCGTATCAGGCGACGTACATGACAAGGTTCTCAGCCACACAGGCGGGCCGGTCTTCGCCCTTGATCTCGATGGTGGTCCGGTAGGTAGCGAGGGTTCGTTGTTCGTCCACCCGAGCCACATCCAGTAATTCTACTTTGGTGCGGATATCCGACCCGGATTTAACCGCGGACGGAAATCGCAACTTGTTCATACCATAGTTAATGGTTGCCGTGGGGCCGGTCACCTTGAGAGCTTGCGGGTTTAGCCTCGACATCAATGATACGGTCAGATAGCCATGGGCAATCGGACTTTTCCAGGGTGATTCCCTTTTTGCCCGTTCGACATCGAGGTGAATCCACTGGTGGTCCCCGGTGGCGTCCGCAAACGCTTCAATCATGTCCTGGGTGATGGTCAGCCAGGGGCTGTGGCTGACAAGAGTGCCTTTGTGATCAGCCAGTTCCTCGAGTTTGACTTCAATCATCGTGTTCCTCTCCTTACACGCCATAGCCCGGATTCTTGCTGTCCAGCAGGCGCAAAAGCGCCGGCCAGGTCAGTTTGGAGGCCGCCCCCAATGATTGGGACTGTTCCGCTGTTGTCTGGATGGCCTGTTCAGAGGGCATCCAGGTGGGGCCGCAGCTCTGTGCTTTTACCTGTATCTCACAGGCTTTCATCAGGAAATACAGGTAGGTAAAGGTTTCGGGAACGTCTTTCCCGGCGGTCAGAACGCCGTGGTTGCGCAGCATCATCATGGATTTGTTGCCAAGATCGCGGATCAGTCGTTCACGCTCGTCCAGGTTCAGGGCTACGCCTTCGTAGTCATGGTAGCTCAGATGGTCAAGGCAGAGCATGGCGGTCTGGCTGAGTGGCAGCAGGCCGTCCCGGTGTGCAGAGACAGCAACCCCGTCAGCAGCATGAAGGTGCATCACTGCCCCGGCGTCTTCACGGCCCATATGCACGGCACTGTGAATGGTGAAGCCGGCGGGATTGACGCGGCCAAGGCCTCCCGATGTCACCACCTGGCCGTCGCGATCCACCTTCACCAGTGATGACGCGGTGATTTCATGGAAGAGCAGGCCATAGGGGTTGATCAGGAAATGGTGTTCCGGGCCGGGCACCCGTGCTGACAGGTGGGTGAACACCAGGTCGTCCCAGCCGAACAGGGCAACCAGGCGATAGGCCGCGGCAAGTTCCGTGCGGACTCTCCATTCGGCTTTTCTGAGTGTTTCTGTCTCGGTGGTTGCGGTGCTTGTTGTCATCTTGTGGTCACCTTGCTGCTATCCGGAAACAAAAAAGGGGGCAGCCAAAAGGCCACCCCCGAACAGGACCTCTGGCTGAACAGAGGCCCCTGGCTCACTATCGGACGGGGTTAGCTGGCCTTTAACAGGGCTGCATACCGCTCCAGGTGGAAATCGTCGTCGCCCAGCTGATGGTTAATCATGATCAGGCGCTTGGCATAGTGGGCAAAGTTGTATTCCCAGGTCATGCCAATGCCGCCGTGGGACTGGATGCCGTTCTCGGAAATGAACTGTCCACTGCGGCCGATGACGTTTTTGGCGGCGGCAAGAACCTGGCGACGTTCATCGCTCTGTTCTTCGTCGGCCACGCTGGCGGCCAGAATAGCCATGGATCGGGCCTGCTCCAGCTCCGACATCATGTCCACCATGCGGTGTTGCAGCACCTGGAATTTCCCAATGGGTACGCCAAACTGCTTGCGCTGCTTGAGGTAATCAAGGGTCAGGTCGTTCGCCACTTCCATTACCCCAACCGCCTCGGCACAGAGCGCGGCTATGGCGCGACCAGTCTGGTATTCGATGATATCGGCCGCCTTGCCTTCTTCACCCAGCAGGGCATCGGCACTGACCTGAACATCATTCAGGGCAATGTCGCAGCCTTTTGAGCCGTCAATGGTTGGGTAGGTGCGACGGTCGATGCCGGCGGCATCCGGAGTCAGGGCAAACAGGCTGATACCATCGGCATCGCGGCTGGCCCCGGAGGTGCGGGCAGACACGATGATCAGGCCGGCGCAGTGGCCGCCGATCACGACCGCTTTCCGACCGTTGAGAACGTAACCATCGCCGGATTTTTCGGCACGCGTTTCCACATCGTTACCGTCATAGAAGCTCTGGGGCTCCTGCAGTGCTACCGCGGCTTTCAGCTCGCCGCTGGCGATGCCGCCCAGCCACTTTTCTTTCTGGCTGTCATTGCCAGCCTGGCTGATCAGGCCGCCGCCAAAAATGACGGACTGCAGGTATGGCTCGAGGCAAAGGCCGCGACCCAGTTCGGTCATGACAGATTGAACCTCAACACCGCCACCGCCGAAACCGCCCAGATCCTCAGAGAAGGGAACGGCGGTCAGGCCCAGTTCGCTGAGCTGTTGCCAGAAGTCTTCGCTGAAGCCGGCTTCGGTTTCGCTAAATGCCAGGCGCTTTTCAAAACTGTATTCACCGCGCACCAGGCGGGCCACGGTGTCCTGCAGCATCTGCTGCTCTTCATTCAGTCGGAAATCCATGGTCGCCTCCTTAAAGCCCGAGAATCATTTTCGACACGATGTTCTTCTGGATCTCGTTGGATCCGCCGAAAATCGAGAGCTTACGGTTGTTGAAATACTGGGCTGACAACGGTGCCGCGTTTTCGTCTGAGAGGAAGTCGCCCTCGTAATCGAGGTCCAGTTCTTCTTCGACGAATGGAATCGCATAGGGTCCGATGGCGCGCCGAGCCAGATCATTGATCGACTGGCGGATTTCAGTGCCTTTGACCTTGAGCATGGAGCTTTCGGCACCGGGCATTCCGCCACCTTCGACAGACGCGATAATGCGCAGGTTACTGATGGCAGCGGCGGTCAGGTCGATCTCAACCCTGGCGATGCGCTGGCTGAATGACGCATCCTCGATCAGCGGACGTCCGTTCTTCATGCGACGGGACGCCAGTTGTTTGAGGTGTGAGAGTGCGGCCTTGGACAAGCCAACCCCTGCCAGACCGGTACGCTCATAGGTGAGAAGGTACTTGGCGTAGGTCCAGCCCTTGTCTTCTTCGCCCACCAGGTTCTCAACCGGCACCTTGACGTCTTCAAAGAAGACTTCATTCACTTCGTGCTCGCCATCCAGGGTGATGATGGGTCTTACGGAAATGCCTGGCGTATCCATGTCGATCAGCAGGAAGGAGATGCCTTCCTGGGCCTTAACCTCGGTGTTGGTGCGCACCAGGCAGAAAATCATGTTGGCGTGCTGGCCCAGAGTGGTCCAGGTTTTCTGACCGTTAACGATATAGTGCTCGCCCTCACGCACGGCACGGGTTTTCAACGAGGCAAGGTCGGAACCTGCGCCGGGCTCAGAGTAACCCTGGCACCACCAGTCTTCGCCGCTGAGGATGCGTGGCAGGTAATGCTGCTTTTGTTCCTCATTGCCGAACTTGATGATAACCGGCGCTACCATGTTAACCCCGAACGGAATGGAGCGGGGTACACCGTAACGGCAGGACTCTTCGTCCCAGATGTGCTTCTGGACCGGAGTCCACTTCACGCCGCCATACTCCTCCGGCCAGTGACTGGCATACCAGCCCTGAGTACTGAGTATTTTTTGCCATCGTTGATGGTCTTCCTTAGACAGACGGCGGAAACCCTTCACTTTGGCGGCGATGTCCGCCGGCAGCTTCTCATCCAGGAATGCCCGCACTTCGTCACGGAAGGCAAGTTCCTCGGCCGTGTAGTTCATGTTCATGAAATAACCTCGTTTTGCGTTACAGCGAAAATATATACCGCATAGCAGAATTACTCAATGATCGTTCAACGGTTCCGTCGCTGTCAACGAAAATGAAACAAGAAAACACCCAGTACGAACCGACTTTCCGAAAGGTGGCTTTATGGCCCTATTGGGCGCCCCGCATTTTTTGGTAGAAGAGAATGCAAAAATGGGTACTGCTCAGCGGAATATAGAGATCATAAGATACCGCACTGCGAATCTGGTGCTCGGGCGGTAGCGGCTGTGCCAGCACTTTCCACGTCATTCCAGTTCGCGCTTCTGGATTCTTCCGGGGATTCGCCGTCAGGGGAATTCGGTCTGCCGGCTACTCATTACAAGGACCTGTGTCGGGCAACGGTGGGTGATCTGGTCAGTACTTTCCGGGCCGTGCATTAGGAGTACATCCTGGTTGTGGATGACGATCGTTACCGCGAAGGCGACAATACCTGCGTGGCATGATCTCGGCCGGCCAGCTTGTCGAGAAACTGCATATTCCCATTGATCTCGAGCATCGCGCGTCTTCGTTTTCGGAAATCGTAAACGTTGTGCAGGGGAATTTTTAGACGTCACCGGTTCGATTTGCCCCGGCATACCCTCCATGGGTGACAGGGCTAGAGGCGAACGGCTACGCCCAGCGTGGCCGTTCGCCGATTGTAGTCGTAGCGAGCAATATTGCTGTTGTTTTGAACCAGCTGCATGTGCAGCAGCACTGAAACGGTGTTGTTTGTCCGGTACTCGCCATCAATCGAGAAAGTCAGCCGGTTATCTTCCCGGCGGACAATCCATAGGCCCTCCGGAACCTCCAGTCGATGGGGGGTTCGGTAATAATTGAAGCGGTAACTGGCAGATGTGCCGAGTTCCAGGGAGGCGGTAACGGCGTATCCGGCTCTCACTGCCAGGGTCTGGCCGAGCGGAGAAACGCTGAAATACTCAGTGCCGGTATCGATATTCCGGCGATCGTCATAGTCCAGCCGGTATTTCAGGCTTGCCCGCCATGAATCCAGTCGCGCCTTATAGCGGGTGGTCAGCCGGTAGTGCTGGCCGTCATAGGCCCGGTAACGGTCCGCGGCGGCCACCTGTTCTGCATCGAGAGAGACGAAACAGTAGGCGTTTTCGGTGCTGAAGGCGCAATCTGATTTCTGGAAAGTGGAACTGACGCGTGCGCGTTGTTCCCGAGACTGCCCGCCCTGCCAGAGCTGGTCGCCACCCAGCCCGAGACTCAGCCGATAGCTGCCGGGGGAATGGACGCCGGCAACGTTAAGGCGGACCAGGTGGGTGTTGAAGTCATCCTGCTTTTTATACTCACGGCCATAAAGTTGCAGATCCGTTTTGATGGCCTGGTCACCGGAGCGAAACGGGTAGCCGGAGAGTGCGTTGACCGACTCGAGAAAAGCGCCGCCCAGGGAGCTGGCAACGCTGTCAGGGAAAAGGGCAATGTTGTCGTCGTATCCCGCCGACAGCGAGAGCAGGGCTTGCCATCGGTCGGGTGCCGGTGGCGCACCCAGCTTGGCAAGCTGGCCTCGGGCCAACTTGGACAGGTTGTCCTCACGGCTTGCCAGCGCCGCTTCGCGAAATGCCCCACGAGCTTTTTCGGTCTGATCCTGGGCCAGCGCAATCAGCCCAAGGTTGTAAAACGCCAGCGCCCGTTGGGGTGAGGAAAGCAACTGCTGAAACATGCCCTTGGCGCTGCTGTAGTCCTTCATCTTGAAGTAGAGGACACCGAGGTTATAGGTAAGTGCCCGCGACTCCATGCTCTCGGCGGCGGCCTCCAGTAACTCACGGGCGCGCTCCAGGTTGTTGTTCTGGAAGGCTTCGATACCAGCCCTGAATTTCTGCTTCGGCGATGACGAAGCGCTGGCCTGACCCGCGTTGGCGAACTGAACGCAGAGGCAAACCAGCAGGATCGTGATCAGTCGGTGGAACAAACGCACTTTTCCTCGAGCCACTCCAGTATTTCCGCGGCTACTGATTGGTTACGTTATCGAGCGTGGACTGGCTGTTGTTGAGCACGTCCAGGTCGGGATTCAGCAGGTCACCATCTGTCGGTAATTCTGTACCCGGCAGTTCAATCCCTGGCAGGTCCGTACCCGGTTGCCCGGCTATCGGTGTTTCAAGCAGGTCTTCGCCGGGAAGCTCGGTGCCGAATGCATCACGGGTCTCGCGGGACTGCGAGGACACACCTTCTTCGAGATCCCAGGCCTCATTGGATAGCTCATTGGCATCCAGTTGGTCCGGGCTTTCGGTGTCACTCAGGTCGTTGACCGACTCCGGTATCTGCATTTCCTGGACAAAAGCGTTGTCCAGCGCCTCTTCATCCGCAACCATTCTCATGGTTACGTTGTAATCGTCTTCCGCCAACGCCATCGCTGGCGCCAGGCAAAAGCCAGAGAGCAGTATCCAGGCAAATCGACATTGTCTGGGGGTATTTGGGTTCATGACGATGGTTCCGTTTGCTTGCCAATATCCGTTCGGAAGGTTTTGCGTTTTTTGCCCTCGCCAAGATGCGCGACCAGCGTACCCTCACCCGGGAATAGTATGTTCACCGGCAGTGCCAGCAGGTTGTCACCGGGCTTCAGGTTCACCTTCCAGCTAACCCGCTGTCGTCCGGGAAACGGTGTCAGCTCCATGTTGGGTGGCAGTTCCAGGGTCAGGGTCACGTCCTTCAGTGCTTCGGTTGACGTGAACGCAAGCCGAACCGTCTGTTGGGCTGAGTCCGAGGCTTCCAGCGCTAAAGGCTCTGCCTCTCCGGCGAACTCTGTGCCGGTTTGCGATGTCTGGGTGAACTGGGCGCCAATGAACACGCCGATCACCAGCGCTGCGGCCACCGCGCTACCCCAGACAGGCGTGCCCCAGCGACGCTGCCGGCCGGTGTGAGTCTTGCCCATGGCCTGGTCAAGAATCCGGGCCTCAAAATCAAAATCGGGTTCGGGAGTGCGGTCGTCGGCAATCTGCCGGGCAATAAAAGTCGCTGTCGAAAGGGCCTCGGCGCAGGAATCACAGGATGCGGCGTGCCCGCGCATCTGGCTCAGGGTGGCCTCAGTAATTTCATCGGCCGCCAAGGCATCCACATTGTTTTTGAATTCACTGCAGTTCATTGCATTCACCTCATTGGCAGCCACGTTGTTGCTCTTCAAAAGGTTCCATTTCCTCCTGCAATTTTGTCCGGAGCAGGGCACGCACCCGGTGCAGTCTGGATTTTATGGTGCCTAACGGCACATCCAGAACCTCGGAAATGTCCTCCTGGCGCCAGCCCTCGGAGTCGTGCAGTAGCAACAGGGTTCTCTGGTCAGGCTGCAGTTCGCCGACCAGCCGACGCAGGATCGCACTTCGCCTGTGGTTGTCAGTATGGGTCATGGGGTCAAGTTCAGGCCCGGGCAGGGTTTCCAGAAATGAGGTCTGCTGATCCGGCCGGTCCAGTGCACTGGCGCTGGTTTCGCGGCCAGCTGGGCGCTTGCGCACATTGTCCACAAACTGTCGATACAGAACCCGGTGCAACCAGGGGCGAAGTTCGTCAACACGCTCCAGTTCGTCCACTTTCGGGAACAGCTTTGTCACCACATCCTGAACCAGGTCCTCGGCATCGTGCTGGCTGCCGGTCAACCGGTAGGCAAAGGTATGCAGTGGTCTCAGATGCGGATAGACCAGGCGTTCAAAACGTTTTGACTTGGACTGGCGAAACGGAAGCAAGGCCAAATGAGTACCCCTGATAATCACCTTGCACTGTGAGAGTGCTTCAGGACTTTTCTGATTTTTATCATATTTTCTAGTCTACCAGCGCACGCAGTCGGCGGGTATGTCGCGATTGTAAAAAAAAGAACGGAAAATAATGTCTATAAATCAGCGGCTTAAATTCCTGCTGCCAATTTTTTTGGAAAATTACCCTGCGACTTTGGAACCTTCGCAATTAGACCTACGTGGAGGGCAGCTAAAGGCGATGGACATGCCGAACTACAAGAAACCAAAAGGTGACAGAGTATGCTTATTCGCAACGTATTGTTCACTGCCCTATCGGCAGCCGCAGTAGGTCTGACAGGCTGTCTGGACAGCAGCAGCCAGACTCAGAAGAATGCCAGCCCCGACTATCAGATCAATAGTGGTCTGATTGAGCGCGGCACCCACCCGTTGTTTGATCCGCTGGAAACCGAGTTCGTCATTCCAAGCGATGCCCTGTTTTTCCTGAGCGAAGTTGACGATGGCACCATGCTGAACGGCACCGATCCCGCCAATCCGGTGACCCAGGGCATCGGATTCCTGGACGGTGCTTCAGTGTTGGCGCCCATTGATATCAAGATCAGCGCCAGCCTTGATGACCAGCAGACCCTTGATGCCCGTGATTTTGTCGAAGTCGATGGCCAGGTAGTGCCGAATCCCGATCAGAATGTGTTCCTGATCCCTGTTGAGTATGCCGGTGGTGATGCGCTTCAGCCGCTGGATGCGGAAGCACCGGGCCTGACGCCTGCGGCCCGTTATCGTCAGGCACTGCGCCTGCGGGAGCAGGGTGATACCACAGCCGCTGACGCCATCTTCAGCGACCTGCTGGCGGAGAAGGTCCGGGTTGAACTGCTGGACATCGACGGCGGGCTGAACAACCTCGTCCGGGTATTGCCCCTGACGCCTCTGGCGGCAAAAACACAGTATGTTCTGGCCCTGACCAACGACCTTGTTGATGCCAATGGCGAGCCGCTGGTTGGCTCACCGGCCTATCAGTCTGTCGCCGACCCGGCACAGACACTGTCGAATGCCGGCTTTCAGCCGTTCCGGGATGCTATGCTGCCGGCTCGAAACCTGGCCGCCGATTACTTTGATTTCAAGAGGGAATTTCCCGAGGCAACCGGTTTCACCTCCGGCTTTGACGATGTGGTTTACACCACCGCGATCACCACTACAGCGGTGGAGGATGTGATTCTTGCCAACGCCGCACCGGTTACCTATTACCGTTCCATGTTGGCTACTGCCCAGCGCCAGCAGGAACTCGGCAAGCTGGTGGGTGGCGTTTACAACCTCAGTGACCAGCCTCTGGGTGAGGGCGCAAGCGATGAAGAGTCCAGCCTTAACTCGGCGCTTTACGCCACTCTGACAGACCCGGGTTTCCGCCTGTATGACGAAGATCTGGCAACCATTCTGATGGACGCCAACGGCAATGGAACCACCGTTCGGTATGGCGATGTTGTTGCGGATGCCGAGGCCGATCGCCGCATCGCGCATATGGTTCAGGTGGCGACTGCCCTGGCAACCGACGCCAGTATGGATGTTGATAGCCAGGCCCAGACTCTGGCCGCTGCCGCCGAGACGGTGGTCGATACGCCCAAGCCTCGCCCGGTTAACGTGTTCAGCCAGCGTGATGGAGGCGATGTCAACGAGGCGCTGGCACAGGAAGTGGCCGGTACGCCCCTGAATATTCATGTCTACGAGGGCGAGATTACCCTGCCCTATTTTCAGGCCGTGCCAGCCGAGGGCGACGGTTCCAGGCTGCAGAGCGAAAGCTGGGTGCCGGCCGATTTCTCGGACGACGCCTCCCTCAGTGCGGCGCCCTCTGACCGGATCACTTACCGGTTCCCGTTCGCGGGCAAGGTCGCTGATACCACCGTGCCACTTGTCGTTGCGGCCCCGGATACCGATAACCTGACCATTGCCGGCCAGCAGCCCGTAAACGGGTATCCGGTTATCATCTATCAACATGCCGTGACCACCGACCGCTCCGCCATCTTGCCCATGGCGACGGCAGCCGGGCTGCTTTGCGCGGACCCCGCCAACGGTCACGACTGTTTTGTGACCATTGGTATCGATCAGCCACTGCACGGCATCTTTGGTGAGGGCACCGTTGGTCTTAACCCCATCACGTCCCAGGACGGCGCCTCGGCGGAAGCCACGGAGCGTCATTTCGGTTTTGCCGCGGATTCGAACCTCGACGCCGTGCCTGCCGGGGAGCTGGAAGCGCCGGAATCCGGCAGCCTGTTTCTGAACTTCGCCAACTACGCCAACACCCGCGACAACATGCGCCAGGGTGCTCTCGATCTGCTGAATGTGAACGCGTCGCTGCAGGCTATTGAGGATGCGATCAACGCGTGCGCGGATTGCCCCCAGACACTGAACCTGGATCCGAACCGGGTCTACTTCCTGACCCATTCCCTGAGTGGCATGGGAGGCGCCGCCTTCCCCCATGTCAACAATGCGGCAATCGATGCGGGTAATACCGACCTCCATCCGGTTACGGCGTCCAACTTCCTGAATACCGGGGGAGGCTTCACCCGCCTGGTGGAGAACTCACCGTCCATCGCGCCGCGTGTGTTGCCAGGCCTTGATGCAGCCTCCGATGGTGTTCTGGCTCAGGGCCGGACCGAGCTAAACATCTATTTCAATGTCTTCCAGGGCTTGCTGGATTCTGCCGATCCCACCGCCTTCGCACCCCTATACGACTCTGAGCAGATACTGCTGACTGAGATTGTCGGGGTTTCCGATGACGCTGGCCGTCCTACGGACGACACGGTCCCCAACGCCGCAGACCCTCTGCTGTACCCGCTCGGACCGCTGGCAACCACAATTCCGGAAACCGGTTTTGTGATCCAGGGCGAGAACATGCCACTGGCGGGAACGGATCCATTGGCCGCGGCCATGGCAGCCGAGTCCACTCCGTTGGCTGCAGGCTCGCCCTACATTACCCGCTATCTGGAAGGCTCCCACGGCAACCCGATTTCTGCTGGCCAGAAGAGCGCGGATAGCTTCTCCTCCCGAGCCGTCTTCGACGAAATGGTTTTCCAGATGTTGACGCTGTTTACCGGGGACGATCCGGTCACGGTCAACAATCCCTGCGTCGTCAAGGATGCGGATGCATCCGGTACCGACTGCTCGGCCGAGGGCAGTACCGATTCCGGCGATGGTAGTGGTTCAAGTGGTGACGGCGGCGGGGACCAATCCGGTGGTGGTCTCGTGGATGGTGGTCTGCCGATCTGATCCCGATCCGGCATCCCGGGCAACCGGGGTGCCACCCGAATTCCCTCTGATATTAAGTAAATCATGGCGTTAGCCTCGCCACACGGGGAGGCTTTGCCTAAAACTTGCGGAGCAAACGCAATGACAACAAGAAACTCCACATTGTCCAGGCTGGCTCGCCCGGCACTGGCGTTGCAACTGGCCTGCCTTTCCACGTCGGCTTTGGCTTTTGACTTCGACGTCTACGAGATTGATGCCTCATTCAGCACTACCCTGACTGCCGGCATCGCCTACCGCCTCGAAGACCAGGACAAGGACCTGATCTCACAGGGTAACCTGGGTCAGGAGTTTGCATTCAGTGACACGGGGGCATCCTCTAATAACTTCGATGACGGCAACCTGAATTTTGAGAAGGGTGAGCCGTACTCCCAGATCCTTCGCGGTCGCAGTGAACTGTTCCTGGATTATGCGCCGGACAGTGACACCCTGACCCGCGTTGGTGCTCTGGTGCGCGGCAGTTATTACTATGACTACGAGCTCAAGGATAATCCCCGGGCTGTGGATCCAGTGGGCCAGCGCCGTGAGCTGAATGAGGAGGCCAGGGACAATGCGGCGGGAGCAGACCTGCTTGACGCCTACGTTTTCACCGACTGGTATTTTGGCGATACCCCGGTGTCCATTCGTTATGGTCGTCAGGTAGCCAACTGGGGCGAAAGCACCTTTATTCTTGGCGGCATCAACGCGGTGAATCCGATTGACGTTCCGGCCTTCCGGGCTCCGGGTGCGGAACTGAAGGACGTACTTCTGCCGGTCGAGATGCTGTACACCTCGGTTGGCATTACGCCGGAAGTGACTATCGAAGCCTTTGTCCAAACCGACTGGCAGCCATTCCGGATCGATGATTGTGGCACGTTCTTCTCTTCGGCCGATGTTGCCGCCGATGGTTGCGGACCGGTTCTGCTCGCCGGCCAGGTCCCGGACTCCCAGGCGCTGGCCGAGGGATTTGTCTCTCCCCGACTGGGTGACAGGGAACCCGGTGACAAGGATCAGTTCGGCGTTGCCGCCCGCTGGTTTGTGACCGACCTGGATGCCGAACTCGGTCTGTTTTACACCCGTTATCACAGCCGCTTGCCCTACATCAGTGGCGTGGTTAATAACCCGGAGTCGCCAGAGGCAAACCAGTTCAACGACCCGAGCAAGCCATTTTCCCGCTTCCCGAGTTATTTCATCGAGTACCCCAAGGGCATCGACCTTTTAGGTATGAGTATCAACACCACACTGCCCACCGGCACCTCACTGGGCGCGGAATACAGCTTTCGCCCGAACATGCCGATCCAGTGGAACACGTTTGAGCTGATCTATGGGGGGCTTCAGCAGCGCGGCCCGGACGGCCAGGTGGTCAGCAAACTGGAACAGCGCGAGCGGGCCAGGGGCGGTAACTATGCAGGCGACGCTGTGGATGGTTATGACCGCTTCAAGGTCTCCCAGGCCCAGGCGACCGCAATTCACTTTATTGACCGCGTGATGGGCGCAGCCCGCTTCATCATCGTTGGCGAGATCGGTGCGACCTACATTCACGAATTGCCCGGCAAGTCTGAGGCTCGTTACGGCCGCTCCGGTATCTACGGTGTTGGCCCGGTTCCGCTGGATGGCGCAAATTTCACCGGCGATTACTGCAGCCAGGGCACTGACGACAATCCGCGCCTCAACATTAACGCCAGCAACTGCCGCGGTGACGGCTTCACCACGTCTTTCTCCTGGGGCTATCGGACCCTGTTTGTCTGGGACTATCCCGATGCAGTGGCGGGCGTGAATCTGCGACCAAAACTGTTCTGGACCCACGATGTGAAAGGGTATGCGCCGGATCCCGGTGGCAACTTTAAAGAAGGCAACAAGTCCTTGGGACTGGGCCTCGAAGCTACGTACCAGAACGCCTACAAGGCGAACATCAGTTACACCAATTACTTCGGCGGCGATTACAACGTTACCAATGACCGGGACTTTATCGCCGCCTCCATTTCCTATTCCTTTTAACGAACATCTGACCTGACAGGAGCGATTCTCCATGAACACGATGAGAAACCTTATGTATGGCGCTGTGGCCAGTGCCTTGTTGGCCTCCGGGTCTGCGGTTGCCGCGGTATCGCCGCAAGAAGCGGCCAAACTGGGCGACACCCTGACCCCGATGGGCGCGGAAAAGGCTGGCAACGGCGATGCCATTCCGGCCTGGGACGGCGGTCTGGCTGAAGCCCCGGCCGGTTATCAGGGTGACGGTCGTTATGTCGATCCGTTCTCCGGTGATCAGGAGCTTTTCCGCATTGATCAGAGCAATCTGGAACAGTACGCCGATAATCTGAGTCCTGGCCAGGTTGCTATGATCAGGTCCCACGATGATTACTTCCTCCCCGTCTACCAGACCCGCCGGACTGCGACCTATCCGGAAGCGGTGCAACAGCAGACCATGGAAAATGCCACCAGGGTGGAACTGGTTGAAAGTGGCAACGGTCTGAAGAACTATCAGACCGCAACGCCATTCCCGATACCCGAGAACGGCCTGGAGGCGATCTTCAACCACATTACCCGTTACCGGGGTGGCTCGTTTACACGCAACGTGGCGCAGGTGACTCCGCAACCCAACGGTGATTTCAGCCCGGTGAAGTTCACCGAGTCGTTCACCGAGCGCGTTGCACTGAAGGACTACGATCCTGCCGACGACCCGAATGTGATGTTCTATTTCAAGCAGGCGATTACCGCGCCTTCGCGACTGGCCGGGAACGTCCTGCTGGTGCACGAGACCATCAACCAGGTGAAAGAGCCGCGCCGGGCGTGGCTTTATAATTCCGGCCAGCGTCGGGTTCGCCGGGCACCGAATGTTGCTTATGATGGCCCGGGTACCGCCTCAGACGGCCAGCGCACCTCGGACAACCTGGATCTCTATAACGGCGCCCCCGACAGGTACAACTGGGAGCTGGTCGGCAAGAAAGAAATGTACATCCCGTATAACTCGTACCGTCTCGCCAGTGGCGAGCTGTCATACGACGACATCATCAAGCCCGGGCACATAGACCAGGAGCTGGCGCGTTACGAACTGCACCGGGTCTGGCATGTCAGGGCGACCCTCAAGGATGAAGAGCGCCATGTGTACGAAGTGCGGGATTTCTACCTGGATGAGGACACCTGGCAGATCGCACTGGTGGATCATTACGATGGCCGGGGCAACCTGTGGCGGGTTGCAGAAGCTCATGCCATGCAGATCTACGACGCCAACATCCCCGCCTACGCCTTCGAAACCCTCTATGACCTGCTGTCAGATCGCTATCTGGTAATGGGTATGACCAATGAGGAGGACACACCCTACGAGTATGGCACCGAGCGGAGTTCACGGGAGTACACGCCCTCAGCACTTCGCAGGGCCGGTGTTCGCTAAGGCATCTATCGAGAGGGACTCGGCCCGGGGGCCGTCATTGACGGGGACCGGGCCGGGCCATTGGAAAGGAGGAGAGGTCATGCTGGAGCTTATGCAAGCCACACTGCTGTTCGAGGTCGAACGGCGGCTGGTCTTCCGAAATGGCGAGTGGCTGGTCCGAACCCGGGAAATTCCCGAACTCGGACCTTACAGTTCAAGTCTGGAAGCGGTCGAGGGACTGTATCGTCACGTTGCCATTTGTTCCGGGCGGCTCAGGCAGGGTGAGCCAAAGCTCGTCCGGGATTTCCTGCAGCATTCCGTTGCTGAGTGTCATGAGCCAGGCTGCCAGTTCTGTGCAGACCTTTTGGCATTGAGCCCCGGAGCGCCCAGGGTTCAGCTGAAAGCGGCGATGCCGGTCTGACCACGACCCAGGATCAGGGCATGAACATCGTGGGTGCCTTCGTAGGTATTCACGGCCTCCAGGTTCATGACGTGCCGGATTACATGATATTCGTCCGCAATGCCGTTGCCGCCATGCATGTCGCGGGCAACCCGGGCGATATCCAGTGCCTTGCCGCAGTTGTTTCGCTTGAGCAGTGAAATGGCATCCGGTGTTGCCGTGCTGTCATCCATCATACGGCCCAACTGCAATACCGCTTGCAGCCCGAGGGTGATCTCGGTCTGCATGTCCACCAGTTTTTTCTGGATCAACTGGTTGGCAGCCAGGGGTCTGCCGAACTGCTTGCGCTCCAGGGTGTAGTTGCGGGCCGCGTGCCAGCAGAATTCCGCAGCACCGAGGGAGCCCCAGCTAATGCCAAACCGGGCTTTGTTGAGACAGCTGAACGGTCCCTTCAAACCTTCTACCTCGAGTTTGTTTTCGTCCGGTACGAATACCTCATCCATAAAGATGGAGCCGGTGTCGGATGCACGCAGGGAGAACTTGCCCGGAATCTTGGGAGTGTCCAGCCCCTTGGCGCCCTCACGCTCAATCACAAAGCCGTTGACCTTGCCGTCCAGCTTGGCCCAGACCACGCAGATATCCGCGATCGGAGAGTTGGTTATCCAGGTCTTGGAGCCGCTCAGCAGGTAGCCACCGTCAACTTTCTTGGCGCGGGTTTCCATGCCCGCCGGATCAGAGCCGTGGTTGGGCTCGGTCAGGCCAAAGCAGCCGACCATTTCACCAGAGGCCAGCTTGGGCAGAATGCGCTTTTTCAGGGCCTCCTGGCCAAAGGCATGGATGGGGTGCATCACCAGCGACGATTGCACGCTCAGCGCTGAGCGATAGGCGGAATCTACCCGCTCCACTTCACGGGCGATCAGACCGTAACAAACGTGGTTCAGGCCGGGGCCACCGTATTCCTCTGGCAGGGTGGCGCCCAACATGCCCAGTTCGCCCATCTCGTTAAAGAGGTTGCGGTCAAACTTTTCATGGCGGTTGGCCTCGGTGATGCCCGGCATCAGTCGCTGATCACAGAAGCTGCGAATGCTGTCGCGAACCTGGCGCTCGGTCTCATCCAGTTGTCTGTCTAATTGCAGCAGGTCATCCCAGGGTGCAGAAGCCATGGTGTTTCTCCTCGTTATAAAATCAGTTGTTAGCCCGTTCAATCACAGCAGCAATGCCCTGGCAATCACTTCGTTAATCTCGATAACATCCATATCGCTGATGGTCAGGCCGGCCTTGCCTTGTTATTAATGTTACTATAGTTTCGTATAGCGGAATACAGTTTTGTATTGAGTTCTCAAAAAGACTAATCCGGGTGTGTTGGAAATGCAAGCAACGTTAATGGTCGTTGGGTCGGTAATGCCATGAGTGCAGTGGTGCGCTGGTTGCTGCCCGTTGCGGTTTTGCTCGAACTGGTGGCTATGTGTGCCTCGAATAAACCGCTCAGTGCAGTGGCGGGGGTGTTGTTTCTGGGCTGTTTCCTGCTGGCTGGCCGTCGTCTGCAGGGTTATTCCCGTGCGCTTCTGCTTGCGTCTCTGGTGGTGACGGCCTGGTTGGCTGTTGGTGACCAACTGAGTATGGCTCAGTTGGTCAAGGCGTCGGGAGATGCTGCGTTTTATGCGGCCTTTCTTGGCAGCCTGGGCATGATGCAATGTCTGGTGAGGCGTTTTGAGGTACTGCGCCGGATTCATGATGTGCTGCTGGGTGGTCGTGCCGTCTGGCTGTACCCGAAGTACGCCCTGGTCAGCTGTGGTATTGCGTCGGTGCTTAGCTTCGGCATGATGAATCTGCTGTGTGGCAGCTTGTCGGAGACACTCAGGGCGCGGGGCGTGACCGGTTCGTCGCGTTTGCAATGGTTGCGGTGTGTTCTGATCAGTGCCCTCAGAGGTTTTGCCCTGGTGCCCCTGGTCGCACCGACCAGTGTGGCCGTTGCCATCCTGACCCGGGAGTTGCCAGAGTTGAGCTGGTCGATGCTGCTTCCGTTCGGTGTTGTTGCCGCTGTTTTATTGATCGGCGTGGGCTGGTTGCTGGAACACCGTCGGTTCCGTCAGGTCAGCAGTGAACGCCTTGTGCTGGAGCACTGGCCGGCGGGTACACTGAAGCTGGTACTGCTCGTGCTGTTGGTCTTTGCCGTTATGGCTGGCCTGGTTGCATTGACCAGCCTGAAAGTGTCGGCGGCCGCGATGCTGGCTGTCCCTGCGGTTACCCTTCTGTATATCAGCTGGGAAGACCGTTCACCGGGCACCGTGCTTGAGGAGACTGCCTCACAGGTCTCGGGCATGATTAATGAAATGGCGATTTTTGCCGCCTCGGCGATTCTGGGGGTGGCACTTTCCAGTATCATTCCGAGGGATGTTCTGAGCGGGCTGGTCAGTTCAACCGGTGGTGTGCTGATGCTGGCGACGACAGGCATGCTGATGCTTCCGTTACTGTCCGCGATCGGTATTATTCCGATCACCGTCCTCAGTATTCAGGCCGGATTACTGCCCGGGCTGGTTGCTGAAGGTATGGACCCATTGCTGATATCAGTGGCATTGGTGATCGGTTTTTCCCTTGCCATGATGCTGTCTCCTTTCGGGCCTTCGGTCATGCTGCTGTCCCGTTTCGGCCAGGTATCCCGCTGGGTAGTGGCGTTTCGCTGGAATGGGGTGTTTGTTCTGATCGCGGTGCCGCTGCTACTGGCGCTTCTGGTGTTCGAGGCGGTGCTGCTGCCGGCCGTGAGGTAAGGGCCGGCAGACTTGCGGGACTCAATAGCCTCTGGAGGTATCAACAATGCCGGTAATTGGTCTGCCATTGGCGTGATCCCGGATCTTCCCGGTAATCTGTTCGAGAGTCTCCTCCCGCAGAGTGCGGGCAGAAATATGCGGTGTGATGGTGATGTCTTTGCGGGTCCAGAATGGATGGTCCGATGGCAGTGGCTCCTTACGGAAGACGTCCAGTGACGCTCTGGCAACCAGGCCGTCATCCAGCGCCTTCAGCAAATCCTCGTCCACCAGATGCTCACCACGGCCCACGTTAATGACGACAGCGCCAGGCTGCAGCTGAGCAAGTACGTCATAGTCGATGATATTCCGGGTCTCGTCCGTGAGCGGCAGGGTGTTCACCAGTACGCGGGTGTGCTTCAGGAAATCCGGCAGATTTTGCCGGCCGGCAAAGGTGGTGATGTTGTCCAGCTGGTGTTCGCTACGCGCCCACCCGAAGACCTGGTAATCGAGATCTGCCAGTGTCCGGGCAACCCGCTTGCCTATCTGGCCGAGTCCCATAATGCCCACGGGCCAGTCCGTGCGCTTGATCGGGCGGTGAATTTTCCATGTGCCTGCACGCTGTTGCTCCCGGTAAATTTCCATTTCCCGGCTCGCTTCCACGAGCTGATGCAGGACGTACTCTGCCATCTGGACTGACATGCCAGCGTCTTCAAGGCGCACGATGGTCAGGTTGGGCGGAAGGTTGGGGACAGTCAGAAGCCCGTCAATCCCGGCCCCGAGGTTAAAGATCGCCTTCAACTTTTGCTCCCGCTCAAAGAGTTCCGCCGGGGGCTGCCAGACAATAGCGTAGTCGGCATCGATTGCAGTGCCGTCCGGATTCCAGGCGTGCACTTCCGCTCCCGGCAGTAGTTTCTGGATTGGCGCGGTCCAGCGTTCTGGTTTCGGGTCCTGAGCAACAAAAACGACCTTCATTGGGCCTCCGGGATCGCAACGCGATGAATAATTAATTATGATGTTTCGCTAAGCAGAACCGGGTGCTGAATCAAAGCCGCAGATCCGGATTGCTGTCCTGAGGTATGGGTGCTTTTTCGAAGCATAAAGGTCAAGTGTTTCACATCAGGCACGATTTTTGAAAAGACTTTGTGGTACTTGATTTCACCAACGATTAAAATGCCTCATCTTTTCTATTCATGAGACTTATATCCCGGACATCGGATTGGGCGATGCTGTTGGAGGACGCCGTTATATGTCAGAAGCAAAAACCACCTCACCGGAGTTGATGGCTGCGTCCGGTGACGGCGAACCGGTGAAGCCGGAGAAAGATCGCAAGTTTGTTGAAGCACTTTCCCGGGGCCTCGATGTCCTCCGTGCCTTCAGTCAGGGGTCGGTGATCCTGGGTAATCAGGATATTGCCCGGATTACCGGTCTGCCTAAGCCGACGGTCTCACGGATGACCTATACGCTGACCAAGCTGGGCTATCTCAGCTACAACACCCAGCTCGAAAAGTACCAGCTGAGTTCCGGTGTGTTGGCTCTGGGTTATGCGTACGTCTCCAATCTCAAGGTGCGGCAGCTGGCCAAACCCTACATGGACGAGTTTGCACGCCAGACCAACATGTCCGTCGGGCTGACCTGTCGGGACCGTCTGCACATGATTTACGTGGAGAATCGCCTGCCGCCGGAAGCTTCCCTGCTGCGCATGGATATTGGCCTCAAACTGCCCATGGCGACAACCTCTGCGGGTCGCGCCTATTACTGCGCGATTGCCGAGAAGGGGCGTAAGGTTATTGAAGATGCCATGGCCGTGAAATATGGTCCGGAAGGCTGGCCTGAGAAAAAAGAAGGCCTTGAGCGTGCCAAGGAAGATTACGATAAGTACGGCTTCTGCCTTTCCCTGGGCGATTGGGATCGTAATATCAATTCTGCGGGCGTGCCTATTCACCTGCAGGACGGCACCATCATGGCGCTGACCTGTGCCGCGCCTTCCTACCTGGTGCCTGGTGAAAAGCTGCGGGAATCCATCGCCCACCAGCTGGCGATGCTGGCAAGTGACATTGAATCCCTGGGGGTCTGATGAGCCCCAGGCCCCGCTTGCTGTAATTGCTTGCGTACAAAAAACCGCAGAATTCGTTCTGCGGTTTTTTTATGCCTGTCTTTAATTGATGGTTGAAACCTGTCAGCAACTTGTATTAAATCGTTCCAATGTTTCGCTTGTTAAAACTACATTTCATATAAAGCGAGGAGGAATTATGTCTGAGGTCGTAACTTACAACCGGGAAGACAACATTGGCGTGATCACCGTGGATTATCCGCCGGTCAACGCCCTCAGTCATGCCGTTCGTTCTGGTCTGGTGGCTGCGCTCGAGCAAGGCCGGCAGGACCCGGACGCCAAAGTCCTGTTGCTGGTTTGCGAAGGCCGTACCTTTATTGCTGGCGCTGACATTCGCGAATTTGGCAAGCCGATGCAGGAGCCGGGGCTTTCTGCTGTTGTTGCGGAATTTGAAAACAGTGACAAGCCCGTTGTTGCCGCCATTCACGGCACCGCGCTTGGTGGCGGTCTGGAAACTGCGCTTGGCTGTCATTACCGGGTTGCACTGAGCAGTGCGAAAGTTGGTCTTCCGGAAGTGAAGCTTGGCCTGCTGCCCGGTGCTGGCGGAACTCAGCGGCTGCCGCGACTCACCGGCGCCCAGAAAGCCCTGGAAATGATTACCTCCGGTGAGTTTGTCGATGCCAGAGACGCGCTCGCGCTTGGCATCGTGGATGTGGTCGAAGAGGGCAGTGATGTTCGTGCCGCTGGCCTGGGTTTCGCTCGGAAAATTGCTGATGAAGGCAAACCGGTGCGCCGGGTGCGGGATCTTACCGACAAGATTGAAGCCGATAAGGGTAGCGATGTATTCGAGCAGTTCCGTGCCGGTCTGGAGAAGAAGGCCCGCGGCCTGTTTTCCCCGTTCAAATGCGTGGACGCGGTCGAGGCTGCGTTTAATCTGCCGTTTGATGCCGGCATGAAGCGTGAGCGCGAACTGTTTATGGAATGTATGGACTCGCCGCAACGCGGAGGCCTGATCCATTCCTTCTTTGCCGAACGTGAAGTCTCGAAGGTCAAGGGACTGTCCAAAGACACGCCGGTCCGTGATGTCACCAGTGTGGGCATCATTGGCGCCGGTACCATGGGCGGCGGCATTGCCATGAACTTTGCCAATGCCGGTATCGCAGTCACTATCGTTGAAGTGAAACAGGAAGCCCTGGACAAGGGGCTCGGCATTATCCGCAAGAACTACGAAAACTCGGCGAAGAAAGGTCGTATCACCCAGCAGCAGGTGGAAGATCGTATGGCGCTGATCAACGGCAGCCTGACTTACGATGATTTCCGGGATGCTGATCTGGTAATCGAGGCGGTGTTCGAGAACATGGCCATCAAAAAGGAGATCTTCGCCAAGCTTGATAGTGTGTGTAAGCCGGGTGCCATTCTGGCCTCCAACACCTCAACGCTGGATATCGATGAAATCGCTTCAGCCACAAAACGCCCCGAAGACGTAGTGGGCATGCACTTCTTCAGTCCGGCTAACGTGATGAAGTTGCTGGAAAATGTTCGTGGCAGCAAAACCTCTGACGAAGTTAAGGCCACCGTTATGGCGGTTGCCAAGAAGATTCGGAAAGTCGGTGTGCTGGTTGGCAACTGCCACGGCTTTGTGGGCAACCGTATGCTGCACAAGCGTGGTGCCGAAGCCATGTCTCTGGTTAACGAAGGTGCGACTCCGCAGCAGGTGGACAAGGTACTGACCGACCTGGGTTACCCGATGGGGCAGTTTGCCATGTCGGATCTTGCCGGTATTGATGTTGGCTACCGTATTCGTGAAGAGCGCCGGAATGCCGGAGAAGATGTAGCGCCAAGCTGGATGGACAAGCTGGCAGAGCAGAATCGCCTGGGCCAGAAGACGATGGCGGGTGTCTACAAGTATGAGGAAGGCAGTCGCAAGCCGATTCCGGATCCCGAAGTGGACCAGCTGATTGCAGACTTCCGCAAGGAACAGGGCATTACCTCGCGTGCGGTTACCGATCAGGAAATCCTGGAGCGCTGCATGTATGTGATGATTAACGAAGGCGCCAAGATTCTGGAAGAGGGCATTGCCGATCGTTCCCTGGATATCGACATTGTCTGGATCTACGGCTATGGCTTCCCCGCTTACCGTGGTGGTCCCATGTTCTGGGCGGACCAGATCGGTCTCGACACCATCCTGAATGCCGTGGAGAAGTACTACGACGATACCGGTAGCGAGCAGTGGAAGCCTTCGGCCCTTTTGAAGAGGCTGGTTTCAGAGGGCAAGACCTTCGGCGAGCTCTGAGGGTACTGGCAAGGGCCGGTTTGATGGTGGGCTCCGGGTAGCCTGATGATTGGGTGCGGGGGCCCGGCAGAAAAGACTCCCCGCGCCGGGCCCTGCTAGACAACGCAGTTATATCTCTGGCCACACTCCTGTTTTTTGGTGGCTGAAAATCTTTATGGTGAGGTAAGTCTTATGTCAGATGCAGTTATTGTTTCCACGGCCCGGACAGGCCTTGGTAAATCCTACCGGGGTGCTCTGAATAATACCCACAGCGTGGATATCGCCGGCCATGTGATCAAGCATGCGGTTGAGCGTGCCGGTATCGATCCGAACATTGTTGAAGACGTGATCCTCGGTGCGACCTTCCATGAAGGCGCCCAGGGCAAGAACATGGCGCGCCTTGCGGCTATTCGTGCTGGCTTGCCGGTGACCACCGCAGGTCTGTCCATTAACCGGTTCTGCAGTTCGGGCCTTCAGTCCATTGCGATTGCGGCCCAGCGGGTGGTATCGGAGAAGGTTCCGGCCATGGTAGCCGGTGGTGTGGAGTCCATTTCGCTGGTGCAGAACGACAAACTCAACAGCTTCCACGCCACCAATGACTGGCTGATGAAGAACAAGCCTGAACTGTACCTTTCGATGATCGAGACCGCGGATATCGTGGCCCGGCGATACGGCGTCAGCCGTGAGTCGCAGGATGAGTACGCTTTGCTCTCCCAGCAGCGCACGGCGGCGGCTCAGCAGGCGGGCAAATTTGACGACGAGATCGTTCCGTTCGACGCGACCATGCTGGTGAAAGACAAGGAAACCGGTGAGGTAAGCCAGAAGGATGTGACCCTGAACGGTGACGAATGCAACCGTCCGAACACGACTCTCGAAGGTCTTCAGGGCCTGAATCCGGTGCGTGGTGAGGATCAGTTTGTCACCGCCGGCAACGCCAGTCAGCTGTCTGATGGTGCCTCCGTGTGTACCGTGATGAACAGCACTTACGCGGAAAAGAACAACATTGAGCCCATGGGTATCTTCCGTGGTTTTGCGGTTGCCGCTTGCGAGCCGGACGAGATGGGCATTGGTCCGGTCTTCGCCATCCCGCGTTTGCTGGAGCGTACCGGCCTGAAAATGGACGACATCGATCTGTGGGAGCTGAATGAAGCCTTCGCGTCCCAGGTGGTCTACTGTCGCGATCGTCTTGGTATTCCCATGGACAAGCTGAACGTGAACGGCGGCTCTATTTCTGTTGGCCATCCCTATGGCGTCACCGGCTCACGCCTGGCTGGCCATGCGCTGATCGAAGGCAAGCGCCGCGGTGCGAAATATGTGGTGGTAACCATGTGTATCGGCGGTGGCCAGGGTGCTGCAGGTCTTTTTGAGGTGGTTTAAGCCCCGGTCAGGCCTTCGATGATATGGTGGCAGGCAAGAACGCCTGTGGCGTGACTGTGTTTGACTGAGTCAGGAGCAATAGCATGAACATTCTTAGCAAGAACTACATCAACGGCCAGTGGATCGACTGGAATGGCGACACCATTGATGTGCACGAAGCTGGCACCGGCGAGGTGATTGCAAAGGTTCCTGCTTCCGGTCGGGAGGAAATGGAACAGGCCATCGCTGCAGCCGACGACGCCTTTGAAAGCTGGTCCGAGAGTTCACTGGAGCAACGCATCAAGGTGCTTGAGCAGCTTCATGCCGGGCTGAAAGAGCGTGGTGGGGAAATTGCCGAGACCATCTGTCGGGAAGTGGGCATGCCCATCAAGCTTGCCACCGGCATTCAGGCAGGGCTGCCGGCAACGATCACCAAGACCTACCTGAAAATGCTGCCGGACTTCCCGTTTACCGAGCAGTCCGGGAATTCGGAGGTGCAGTATGCGCCGGTGGGTGTGGTCGGCTGTGTGACCCCCTGGAACTACCCTTTGCATCAGGTCATCCTGAAAATTGTTCCAGCCATTGCGGCCGGATGCACCGTGGTTCTCAAACCTTCGGAGATTGCGCCCCAGAGTGCCTACATACTGGCTGAAATACTCGATGGTACCGATCTGCCCAAGGGCGTTTTCAACCTCGTCTGTGGCCCCGGCCATACTGCTGGTGATTCGCTGATCAAGCATCCGGATGTGCGGATGGTGTCCTTCACCGGTTCCACCCGTACCGGCCATCTCATCGCTCACTCGGCGGCGGATGATTTCAAACGTATTGCCCTGGAAATGGGCGGCAAGTCTGCCTCGGTTATTCTGCCGGACGCCGACCTGGGTGCGGCGGTAAAGGGCACGATTAACAACTGCCTGTTGAACTCCGGGCAGACCTGTACCGCACTGACCCGCATGCTGGTGCCGGCCGACAAGCACGATGAAGCCTGTGAGCTGGCCGCGGCTGCGGTCGCGAAAATGACACCGGGCAATCCGCTGGAAGAAACCACCCGTCTGGGACCGCTGGCTTCGGCCCAACAGCGTGACCGGGTGGTCGATTACATCAAGCTGGGTATCGAAGAGGGCGCCACCCTGGTTGCGGGTGGTCCGGACGCACCCGAGGGTTGCGAAAAAGGCTATTTCGTCAAAGCGACCGTGTTTGGCAACGTCAAGCCGGACAGCCGTATTGCCCAGGAAGAAATCTTCGGGCCGGTGCTGAGTGTCATTCCCTACAGTGACGAGAAAGAAGCCATCCGGATCGCCAATGGCACCCCGTATGGCCTTTCAGGGGCTGTGTGGTCTGCCGACCAGGACAGGGCGAAGAAGGTCGCCGGTAAACTGCGTACCGGTCAGGTATTCGTCAATGGCGGGGCGTTTAACCCGCTGGCGCCGTTTGGAGGATTCGGTTATTCGGGCATCGGACGGGAATTCGGCAAGTGGGGTCTGGAAGAGTTTCTGGAGGTCCGCTCGCTGCAGCTCTGATGAACCAGGTTGGACCGGCCACTGGGGTGGGGTGCCTTTTCTGCCGGGGAAAAGATGTCTGAGCGCAGCGAGTTATTTTTCCCAGAAGAAAAGGTGCCGCGCCGCAGGGGCCAGACTCCGGACTCAGGCCTTGCCGCCGAGCAGAATCCGCACGGCGGTGCAGGCATCTTCCAGCTCCTCTTCACGAGGTTCGCGACCACCGATAATGTCACTGTACAGACAGGATTCTGCCAGCCGGACCATGAAGTAGGACAGGCTATCAATGTTCATGGGCGGGTTGATGTAGCCGGAGGCCGCCTGATCCCGGAGGGTGCGGGTGTTGGCTTCCACGGTGCGACTGTGCAGGGTGGACTGGGACGACGTCAGGATTTTCAGGGCGTATTCGGGATCCTCATGAATGAACCTGCGCAGGGGGGCAAAGTGCAGGATGTTGGAGTTGATCTGACGGTAGACGCCAACAATGAAGTCCACTCCGTGCCCCGGCACGGTCGACAGAGCTTCCAGCCGCACTGGCTCGTAAAGTGACCAGAGCACCTCGCCCAACAGGAGGTCTTTGTTGCCTACCCAGCGGAACAGCGTTGCACGACCGATATTGAGTTCATCAGAAAGGGACGCCAGGTGAATGCGTTCGCCCTTGAGCCACATACGCCTGGCCCGTCTGAACGCATCGGCCGGCGTCGCTCTGGTTGTTGCTTTCGCTGTCACTGAAACCTCATCCCGGAGTTTGATTTCATTCTAACGACAAAAAAGGAAAGCCGCTATGAAGACCAGAATTACTGAATTATTTGGCATCCGGTACCCGATCATTCAGGGCGGCATGCACCATGTGGGCTTTGCCGAGCTGGCTTCTGCTGTTTCCAATGCAGGGGGGCTTGGGATTATTACCGGTCTGACCCAGCCTACACCGGAAGATTTGGCGCGGGAAATTGCCCGCTGTCATGAGATGACTGATCAGCCTTTCGGCGTCAATCTCACCTTCCTGCCCTCGTTCCAGACGCCGCCTTATCCGGAGTATATCGACGCCATTATAGAGGGCGGGGTGAAAGCCGTGGAAACCGCAGGTCGGAGCCCGGAGCAGTATATGCCCCAGCTCAAGGCGGCGGGGATCAAGGTGATTCACAAATGCACCTCGGTTCGTCATGCCCTGAAAGCTGAAAAGATTGGCTGCGATGCCGCCAGTGTGGACGGTTTCGAGTGCGGTGGTCATCCGGGTGAAGATGACATCCCCAATTTCATCCTGCTGCCCCGGGCGGCGGAGGAGCTCACTATTCCGTTTGTTGCCTCCGGTGGCATGGCCGATGGCCGGAGTCTGGTAGCTGCCATGGCCCTCGGTGCCGAGGGCATGAACATGGGTACGCGCTTCCTGGCTACGAAAGACGCGCCCATTCATGACAATGTGAAACAGGCAATCCTCGAAGCCGATGAACTTCAGACCCGGCTCATCATGCGTAACCTGCGGAATACTGAGCGGGTCATGAAGAACGCCGCGGTGGAGGAAATCATCCGGATTGAAGCAGAAAAGGGCGAGGCGGAAACCATCGACGATATCCGGCATCTGGTAACCGGTGCGAAGGGTCGGCTGGTTCTTCAGGAAGGCAAGATGGATGAAGCTGCCTGGAGCTGCGGCATGGTCGCCGGATTAATTCACGACATCCCGACCTGTGATGAGCTGGTCAGCCGCATCATGGCCGATGCTGAAGCCATCGTTCGGGAGCGCCTCACAGGCTTCCTGACGCAGAACCGTTAAACCTCCGGCAGCCCCGCCTGTTCAAGTCACGCCCGCCATTACCTGGCTGGGCGTGATGGTTTTGTGATATTTCCGCTATACACTCTTTATCGTGTTGTGATTCCACCGTGAGTGGCCGCTGCAAGACTGTTGGTGTGGCCGGCATGCTGTCGGCTCAGACCAAAAATCAGACGGAGAAATCACAATGCGACACATGACCCGAATGCTTGTAATAGCCGGCCTGGCGCTGATGGCGCCGTTGGCGGTGGCTGAAGAAATGAAGAACGACGCTGGCATGATGGATGATGAGCCCATGGCGCAGAGCATGGCAAATGATGGCATGGAAAAGGATGACATGGCCGATGACATGGGGCACGGTATGAAAGACCAGACCATGCAGTCCGACGACATGGACCACATGAAAGATGATGACATGAAAGGCCAGCCGATGGACGATAAGACCATGGATGACAAGGACACCATGTAGTCGATGGTGCCCGCAGAGGGGATCAGAGCCAGGAACTCATGACGCGAACCATACTGATCATTGAAGACAACCCCGGCATCGGCGAACTGGTGCGCATGCAGGTAGCTGATCTGGGTATGCAGGCGGTTCTGGTTGATCGCGGAGACGACGGCCTGGAGCGTTTTCGCCAGGGCGGCGTTGATCTGGTGATCCTGGATCTTATGCTGCCGGGTATGGACGGTCTGGCGGTTTGTCGTGAAATCCGGTCGGTTCCTGGCTACGTCCCCGTGCTCATGCTTACCGCCAAGAGTAGCGAGCTGGACCGGGTCCTGGGCCTGGAGATGGGCGCCGACGATTACCTGACCAAACCCTTCAGCGTGGCCGAACTGGCTGCGCGCATCAAGGCTCTGTTTCGCCGGGTGGATGCCCTCTCTGCCCGTCAGGCAGAGGGGCCCGAGGCCGACGAGGTGGAAGTGGACGGTTTGCGGATTGATCCGGTTCGTCGCCGGGTTTTTGTGGATGACCGCGAAGTGGAACTGACTGCCCGGGAGTTCGACCTGCTCTGGCACTTTGCCTGTCACCGCGGCCGTGTCTTTAGCCGGGCCCAGCTACTGGATTCGGTCTGGGGCTACAATCATGAAGGCTACGAACATACCGTCAACACCCACATCAACCGGCTCCGTAACAAGATCGAGGTGGATCCGGCCAACCCTCGCTATGTCCAGACTGTCTGGGGCGTGGGCTACCGGTTTATGGACTGAGCCATGGCACTGTCGCTGTTCCGAACCCTCTATGCCCGGCTGGCGCTGGGCCTGTTCCTGCTGCTGGTGATCGTGGGCGGGCTGTTTACCGTGCTCAGTCTGTATTCGGTGCGGGAATACACCGCCGCGGTCAACCAGGAACTCAACCGGGATCTGGCCAGCCACCTGGTATCTGACCGCAACCTGGTGACCGATGGACGGCTCAACAGTAATGCGCTCAAGGAGCTGTTCGAGCTCTATATGGCCATCAATCCCAGTATCGAGATTTACCTGCTCGACCGGGAGGGGCGCATCCTTTCCTATTCCGCCGATCCGGACAAGATCAAACGCAATCGTGTCTCTCTGGCGCCAATCCAGACCCTGCTTTCCAACCCTGAAACCTACCCGCTGCCGGGAGATGATCCACGCAGCCATGACCGGCGCAAGGTCTTCTCGGTGACGCCGGTGCCGTCCGAAAAGAACCCTACCGGTTACCTCTACGTGGTACTGCGCGGGGAGGAATACGATATGGCGGAGAGCATGGTACACAGCAACCGGCTGCTGCAAATGGGTGCCGGCGCCCTGGCGGTGAGTCTCTTTGTCGGCCTGCTGGCGGGGCTGGTGTTCTTCCGGTTGCTGACCCGGCGGCTCTCACGGCTGACCGAGCGGGTTGAAAGCTTCGAGGCGGGCGATGCCGGCCCGGTTGCCTCTGAGGAAAATGAGCGGGTTCCGGCCCAGGGCGACGATATCGATTACCTGACTGCGCGCTTTGACCAGATGGCCCGACGCATTGCCGCCCAGCTAGACCTGCTGAAGGACAAGGACCATCAGCGTCGCCAGTTGGTGGCGCAGGTCTCCCATGATTTAAGAACGCCCCTGGCTTCGATTCAGGGCTATCTGGAAGCGCTGCAGCTGAAGCAGGCTGAACTGAACCCGGCTGAGCGCGCCCGATTCCTGGAGGTTGCGTTGGCGGAGACTCATCGCCTGGGACAGCTGTTAGATGAGCTGTTTGAGCTGGCGGCGCTGGAAGCGCGGGAGAAGCAGCCGGACCTGGAGCCGTTCCTGATTGCCGAACTGGTCCACGACGTGGTGCAGAAGCATCAGCCCGAGGCGGAACGGGCAGCCGTTAATCTGGACATCCTCAGTGCCGACGCGGTTATGGTGAAGGCCGATATCGCCATGACTGAAAGGATTCTCGATAACCTGATCAGCAATGCCATTGGCCACTCACCGGCGGACAGCAAGGTGACCCTGGCGGTGCAGCGCAGTGAGGGTGGCGCCCGGATTGTCGTGGCCGATTCGGGTTCAGGTATCGATACGGATGACATTGAGCATTTGTTTGAACCCTTTTATCAGGCCTCCGATTCTGCCCGCACAGGCCATGCTGGCCTGGGGCTGGCCATCGCCCAGCGAATGGCGGAACTGCAAAGGGGACACATTTCCGTCCTGAATCGAATATCGGTGGGTGCCGAATTCCAGGTCTGGCTGCCTGGGAAATAAATCTTCTCCGTTATAGATTCGTAATAATCCGTGAACGTTTTCGTGAAACCGCGGCGTTACGCTGGAAGCATGAAATCATTCACAGGAGATGTCTCATGAAACGCAAAATGATGGGTATGATTACTGCGCTGGTGCTGGGATCCGCTGGTGCCTTTTATGCGGCTTATGCCGGAGCAGACAAGCACGGTGCACAGGACACCGAATTCGCTCCCGATAATCCCGACCTGGCGGTCGCCACTTTTGCCGGTGGCTGCTTCTGGTGCGTGGAGTCCGGTTACGAAAAGATTCCGGGTGTGGTCGAGGCCGTGTCCGGCTATGCCGGAGGAGACGAGCCGAATCCCAGCTACAAGCAAGTCTCGTCCGGCAGGACGGGCCATACCGAGGCGGTGCAGGTTTACTATGATCCGGACCAGATGACCTATGAGGGGTTGCTACAGGGCCTGTGGCGAATCATGGACCCGACCGACGCCAACGGTCAGTTTGTGGACCGGGGCCAACAGTACCGTCCGGCGATCTTCTATCAAAATGCTGAGCAGAAGCGTCTGGCGGAAGCAGCCAAGGCTGAATTGCAGGCTTCAGGCGTTTACGAGAAGCCGGTGGTGATCGAGATAGTGCCGCTGAAGAAATTTTACCCGGCGGAGGAGTACCATCAGGATTATTACAAGAAGAATCCGCTTCGCTACAAATTCTACACCTTCAATTCGGGGCGCTATCAGTTCATTGAGAAGGTTTATGGCGAAGACTATGAGCTGGACTTTTCCCAGTTTCAGCCGGCGGCGATGAAAAACGGCACCATGGATAACATGGGCAAGGGCTTTGATCCCGAGAGTTTCGTAAAGCCGGATCAAAAGACCCTGAAACAGCGCCTGACCGACCTGCAATATGAGGTAAGCCAGGAAGACGGAACCGAGCCTGCGTTCAACAACCGATACTGGGACAACACTAAAGCCGGACTGTATGTGGATATCGTGTCCGGCGAACCCCTGTTTTCTTCCCGGGACAAATACAAGTCCGGCACCGGCTGGCCCAGCTTTACCAGGCCCATTACCGAGGATGCCGTTGTAGAACGGAAAGATCGTTCGTTTTTCATCAGCCGCACCGAGATTCGTAGCCACTATGCCGACTCACATATTGGCCATGTGTTTGATGATGGTCCGGCCCCCGCAGGCCTGCGTTACTGCATGAATTCTGCTGCGATGGAATTCATTCCGCTGGAGGACATGGAAGCCCGTGGCTACGGTGAATACCTGGACGACGTAACCGGTGGCCAGGGCAGTTAAAGCCAGAGATCCCTGATGGGCGTCTGCGGGCTGAAATGATGATGAATCTGGGCCTGCAGCAGTTCCGCCGTCGCGATGGCGTCGATCAGGGCATTGTGGCCTGCGTAGTGGGGAAGACCGTACCGGGTTCGGCTGTCACCCAGGCGGATAGACACCGGTTGCTTGCCCAGTAACCGCTGCCATTGGGACGGCTGGCGATCGGGATGGAGGTGGGCTTCAATGGCCATGGTATCCAGAACCGGAAACTGGATGCCTTCGCCCAGTCGCCATTTCAGGGCCACGTCCATAAACCCGCGTTCAATGCTTCGGTAATGAACCACAGCGACGCGACCCTTCAGCAAGCCAAAAACCTGATCAAGAATTTCCTCGAGGTCCGGAGCCTTTTCAATATCTGCGTGGGTAATGCCATGGATCTCGATAGAGGTCTGGTGCAGTGGCAGCTTCGGACGAACCACCCAGTGCCGTGCCGCCCCCAGTTGTATGCCGGTCAGGGAAAACGGAACCAGGCCCATGCTGACAATAGAATGCTGATTTGAATCCAGACCCGTGGTTTCGAGGTCCAGGGCGACCATCGGAACCTCGGATATCGGTGTGTCCGGCGCAACACAGCCAGCCTCGTAGAAGTCTTTGAGCAGAGGGCTTCTGGCCTCCTGTGCCAGTATCTGGAAGCGTTCTGGCCAGCTGGGAGCTGTTGTCGGATCGTTGGCGGAATTACTGGACATTCCGACCCACCCCGGCGTTGTAGCGGAATCTCAGGAACTTCTGGGCGTTGCTCACCACCTGGAAGGCGTCTTTCAGGTGGCTGCGCTCAAATGGTGACAGGTCCTCCGGGTGCACGTTGTTGTCCGGCTCGTGGCCACTCTCAATGGCCAGGGCCTGGTGACGAATCCGGACAATGGCAATGAACTCCAGGGCATCGCGAAGGTTGCCCAGATCGTCATCCAGAATGAGCTTGGTCTTGCCAATTACCTTCAGGCGTTCGAAGGAATTCTGGGCCCGGGAGCCACAGGCCAGGGCATGAACACGAATGAGGTCGGACAGCGGCGCAGTTCCCCGGCGTTTCAGGTTGAAGCTTTTGCGGTGCTGGCCATCTTCTTCCAGTACAAAGTTGCGGAAGAAACCGATCGGCGGCGTCCGGTTCAGCGCGTTGCGGGCCAGCAGGGTCAGGAAGCGCTGACTGTTGCTGGCCTTTTCGGCCACGAGGGATTTCAGATCCTCGGCAAAGTCCGTCTTGCCGTGGATGCCGTCAAGGTCAAAGAAAATGTTGCTGTTCAGCAGGGCCTCGGCCTTGGGGTTTTCAATCCAGTCAGTGAAATAGTCTTTCCAGACTTTCAGGGGCTGTCGCCACTTCTGGTTGGTGGCCATGATCTCGCCCGTGCAGTAGGTGTAGCCGCATTCTGCAAGGCCATCGCTGACAAATTTGGCCAGAGCGAGAAAGTAGGAATCGTGCTCTTCCGGCACAAAGCTGTCGTCCAGGATCATCGCGTTGTCCTGGTCGGTGACGACCAGTTGTTCGTCCCGGGCCATGGAACCCAGGGCCATGAAGCAGTATGGGATGGGGGGTGGCCCGAGTTTTTCCTCGCCCAGTTCCAGCAAGCGCTGGGTAAAACTGCGCCCGATGCCGGCCATGGCACTGCCAATCATGTGTGAGTTGGCATCCTCGTTGACCATGCGCACGAAACTGTCACGGACATCCCGACTGATTTTCTTCAGGCCGGAGCTGTCCTTCTGACGATGAATGTTGCTGACCAGGTACAGGCTGCTCTGGCTTTCGTACTTGACGATGTCCGCCAGCGCAATCACTCCGCGGACCTCGTCTTTGTCCATCAACGGCAAGTGGTGCACGTTGTTGTGCAGCATCGTCAACATGGCCTCGAAAATGAAGGCACTGGTGCGGATCGTGATCAGGTCTTCGGTCATGATCTCACTGATGGGAGTTTCCGAGGGCAGGGCTTCGGTCACCGCCCGGGTACGCAGATCGCGATCGGTAATGATGCCCTTGAGTCGAGGATGGTCGCTGTCGCTATCCATCAACAGCAGGGCAGACACTCCGTTGTCGGTCATGATTCGGGCTGCCTCCTGCAGTCGAACCGTGCACGGGGCACACACCGGCTCCCGGGAAATCAGCCGGGTAACCCGGGAGGTCATCAGTTCGTTGGACTTTTCCCGACGGGAGAGTGCCGAGCGCAGACGTGATTTGTCCTCGACCTCGACATAATCGGCGAAACTGTCATCGCTTTTGAACAGGTACTGGAAAGTTTCCTCCGGGATCCGATAGACGAGCGTGTCTTCCAGAGCGGTGGCCGGAAATCGGACATTCTGTTTCATTAGCAGGCCGAACTGACCAAAGATTTCACCTTCGCTGATGCGGCTGTAGAGTTCGCCGGAGCGCCGGAAAAGTTCCACCGCGCCACTACGAATGTAGTAAAGCCAATGGTTGGCAGTGCCGAACTCCAGGATCGTACTGCCCGCGCGGAAGTACTCCACTTCAATGTTACCGACCACCTGGTCGAGCAGGTCCTCCGGCATCTCGTCAAATGGCGGGTAGTGGGCCATATGGTTGCGAATATCGATGAGCTCGGCCTGCATAAAACTCCCTGTTCGGCGTGACTGAAAGTGATTGTTGATGAGGGAATATAGCAGTGCTGGTTCGCAGGTACCACGTCGTGGATTTGATAGATTTAATTGACCACTTTGTGCCCTGTTGCTAGCCTTGGCCCACTTTTTCCAGGTGTCCGTCGTATAGCGCGACGGGTGAAACGGGAAATCGGTGAGTCTGGCTGTCAGCCAGAGCGAATCCGATGCTGCCCCCGCAACGGTAAGCAGGATAACGACAATCTGTGCGCCACTGTGCTTATGGCATGGGAAGGTGATTGTCCGGGAACCATAGGTTCCGCCTGCAAGCCCGGAGACCGGCCTGGAAAAATACCCGGAGTTGCGGTGGGCTGCTTGGGTGGGCGACATTCCGGTCCGCTTTGCCGATGCCAGTTTATCGCCCGCCCTTCCTCTCTGTTCCGCAGCCAAAACCATAATACCCGTGCGGGTGCGCGCGGTGTGCGGAGCAAAAAACATGATATCCAGATTACCTTTTCCTGCAGTATTGGCTGGCGCGGCCATGGCAACCCTGCCTTTGACGGTAGCGGCCCAATCTCTGGCCAGGACCGATGGGCTTGATCCGATCGTGGTTACCGCCACGCTTGGCCCGGAAACAGTGGGCGAGAGTCTTTCCTCGGTGACTGTGATCGACCGGGATGACATACAGCGCCAGCAACCCGCTGAGTTCCGGGACCTCCTGCAGGCCCAGCCAGGCATCAATGTTGTCTCGGATGGCAGCTATGGCAAAACCACCAGTGTCTTCCTCCGGGGTGCGGGCAGTTCCGGCACGGTCCTGTTGCTGGATGGTATCCGCCTGCGTTCGGCCACTGCCGGCATCCCTCCCTGGCAATTCTTGCCGCCGGCATTGATGGGTAAGGTTGAGCTGGTGCGAGGTGCCAAAAGCTCCCTGTATGGAGCCGATGCCGTTGGTGGCGTTATTCAGGCCTTTACACTCGACCCCGAAGCCGGTCGCCAGGGGTGGGCCGGGTTGTCCGGTGGTTCCCACAGCACGGCAAAGACATCGGCAGGTATTGCTGGACGGGAGGGTCGCACCGCGCTGTTGGCAGGCGGTATCTATTCTGATTCCGACGGTACCAGCCTCCGTGAAGGTGGTGAAGATAAGGGATTCCGAAATGCGGGCGGTCTCGCCAAGGTCAATCATCGCTTTGACCAGGGCGGCGGTGTCGGGCTGACTGTGTTTCAGTCCCAGGGCAACACCGAATTTGAGGGTGGGGATACCGATTTCCTGATCCGCGCTGCGGGGCTGCATCTGGAAGCCGTAGCCAGCGACTACTGGCGCACCCGCATCCAGTTCTCCGAGTCCCGGGACGAACAGGATACGTTTGGCTCCTACCCGAGTGTCTACGATACGCTGTCCCGGTCTGCACGCTGGGAGAATACCCTGACGGCGGGTGTTCACGAGTTTGTGATTGGCTCGGAACTGATGGTGGACGAGGTTGACGGCAGTGACCAGTTTGCAGAGGATAGCCGAACCAACAGTGCTGTTTTTGGCCAGGCCCGTTTCAACCTTGACGCCACGGATCTGATGCTGAGCCTGCGCCTGGATGACAACGAGGCCTATGGCAAGGAAGAAACCGGGGGCATTGCCGTCGGTCATCAGTTTGATCGTGCCCACCGTATGCGCCTGAGTTATGCAACCTCCTTCCGGGCACCCACCTTCAATGATCTGTATCTGACCGTGCCTTTCTATTCGGGTAATCCGGACCTGGATCCGGAAGAGGGTCAGATGGTGGAAGCCGGTTTTTCCGGTCGGTATGACACCTGGTTCTGGGACGTCGCTATTTACCAGAATGACATCAAGGATCTGATTACTTACGTCTCCGATCCGGTAACGTTCAATGGCACCATGGAGAATGTGGAGACGGCCCGTATTCGCGGTGTCGAGCTTTCCTCCGGTTTCGAGACGGTTAACTGGAATGTGAGCGCGGCCGTGACCTACGCGGATACCGAGAATCGTGATACCGGCGCGCGCCTGCCTCGCCGGGCGGAGAAGAATGTTCGACTGGATATCGATCGATTATTTGACCAGTGGTCTGTCGGCGCGAGCCTGATCGCTGAAAGCGACCGTTACAACGATGCCGAAAATACCAGCCTGCTGGCGGGTTACGGCACTCTGGATGTACGGGCGATGTGGCGTTTCTACCCGGGATGGTCTGCCGGCTTCAAAGTGGATAACGTGCTGGATCGCCGCTATTCCACCAGCCGCGGTTATGACAGTACTACGTTCGAGCCGTTCGACTATCTGGCTGCGGGTCGCACGTTTATGGCCTCGGTACGCTATGATTTCGCCCAGTAATGCCACCTTGGGGACAGGTTCGATAACCTTATGAATGTGTGCGGGCCAGCCAACTACCTGATTGTTCTTTGCCTGATGCTGCCGGGCCTGGCTCTGGCGGGCCAGCAGTGTGCAGAGGACGGGTTGGCCCGCGACGTTTGTCTGGCAGAACCGGCACGGCGTATTATTTCGCTCTCCCCGGGAGCCACTGAACTGTTGTTCTCGGCCGGTGCCGGGGACAGGCTGTTGGCCGTCAGTGCCTGGAGTGACTATCCGAAAGAAGCGGCGGAGCTGCCCGAGGTGGGTGACAGCAATCGCCTGGATCTGGAAGCAATAGTGGCATTGGCACCGGATCTGGTGGTGGCCTGGGTGGATGGCAATTCCCGGTCTCAGCTCGACAGGTTATCCGCCCTTGGCATCAATGTATTCTGGCTTGCTCCCCGGAGTTTTGAGGATATTGCCCACGCGGTTGAAAGCCTTGGCTTACTGACGGGGCAGCCGGCCCTGGGCGCAGAGCGTGCGGATGCCTTTCTGCAGGGCATGTTGACGCTGGAAAAACGGTTTGCCACTGCCCGCCCGGTAAAGGTGTTCTATCAGGTATGGAGTCAACCGTTGATGACCGTCAACCGGGAGGAACTGATCAGCAAGGCCATTGCACTGTGTGGTGGTATCAACGTGTTTGGTGATCTGCCCCGGCTGGTGCCGAGAATCAGCACCGAGGCGGTAGTCGCCGCGAACCCTGACGTGATTGTCACTGCTGGCCGTGGCGACAGTGACCCGCAATGGCTGGAGCACTGGCAGCAGTTTCCGGAGATGACGGCTGTCGCCCGGGATAACCTGTTCCTGGAGCCTCCTTCGCTGTTGCAGCGACCGACCTTCCGTATGCTGGACGGCGCCCGTCATCTCTGCCACACCCTGGAGCGGGCCCGTGCCCGTCTTTAACATGCTCCGTCCGCTTTTTCTGCTGGCCCTGGCAGGGCTGGTGGCGATGGTGGTTTCCGTGAGTATCGGCAGCAGCCCCATTGCCCTGAGAGAAACCCTGGCGGTTCTGGTGGGTGGCGGCAGCGAGTTGCAGCAGACGCTGATTCTGGACTTGCGATTGCCTCGGACCCTCAGTGCCTTCGCGACGGGCGGCTTGCTGGCTGTAGCCGGTGCCCTGATGCAGGTGCTTCTGAGAAATCCGCTGGCGGATCCATACATCCTTGGGCTATCCGGTGGTGCAGCAGTCGGGGCTTTGCTGGCCATGCTCGCAGGCGTCGCGGGTTTCCTGGTGTCGGGTTCCGCCTTCGCCGGTGCCATGCTGGCGACCATGCTGGTGTTCGGCCTGGCCCATGGCAGTGGCAGCTGGACCCCGTCCCGCCTGTTACTGACGGGGGTGGTGGTTGCTTCCGGTTGGGGTGCACTGATCACCCTTATTCTGGCCATGACCCCGGCCAGTCGCCTGCCCGGCATGCTGTACTGGCTGATGGGGGATCTGTCTCACGCCGGTTCGCCCTGGCCGGCGCTGGTGATACTCGCTGTGTCCTGTGTCCTGGTCTTTCCTTTGGGCCGGACACTGAATGTGCTGGCTCGTGGACCCATGCAGGCGGCCGCGCTGGGGGTATCTGTGCGGCCAGTGGAATGGTTGATCTATCTGCTGGCCAGTGTGCTGACAGCAACGGCCGTGACCATGGCCGGAAGTGTCGGATTTGTCGGGCTGGTGGTGCCCCACATGCTGCGGCTGGTGCTGGGTAACGATCAGCGCGTGATCCTGCCGGCCTGTGCCTTGGCCGGCGGCGCATTGCTGGTGCTGGCGGACGCCCTGGCGCGGGTGGTGATTGCGCCGGAACAGTTGCCGGTCGGTGTCATAACGGCCCTGATCGGCGTACCCACATTTCTTTATCTGTTGTACCGGAGCCGATGATGACAGTGCTGGCAACGGACAATCTCATTATCGATATTCCTGGCCGGGAATCCGGAGTGCCACTGAATCTGAACGTCCAGCCTGGCCAGATATGGGGGGTCCTGGGACCGAACGGTGTTGGCAAAACCACCCTGGCCCATACCCTGGCCGGTCTCCGGGAGCCCCGCGGTGGCAGACTGTTGCTGGATGGTCAGCCGGTGGCCGGGATGAGGCGCAAAGTGGTGTCCCGACGGCTGGGGCTGGTATTCCAGGACCGGCAGGATGGTTTTCCTGCGACGGTGCTTGAAACGGCCCTGATCGGTCGTCATCCGTGGTTATCGTCATGGCAGATGGAAAGCAGTGAAGATCTCGTCATTGCCGAAGCGGCACTGGAAGCTCTGGATGTGATCCATCTGCGTGACCGGCTGGTAAACACCCTGTCCGGAGGCGAGCGCCAGCGTGTCGCAATTGCGACCCTGATGACCCAGTCCCCGGATATCTGGTTGCTGGACGAACCCAGCAACCATCTCGATCTGCACCATCAGGTTGCGATGATGCAGCTGCTCACCGGTCAGGCGAAAGCGGGTCGGGCCGTCTTCATGTGCCTGCATGACCTCAACCTGGCGGCCCGCTGGTGTGACCATTTGCTGCTGATGTACCCGGGCGGCGAAGCATGTTGGGGTGAGGCAGAGACCATGCTGGTTCCTTCTGCACTGGAACAGCTATATGGTCAGAAGCTTGTGACGGTTGAGGCTGATGGTGCGCCGGTTTTTGTGCCGGCGAGGTAGTTCGGGCCGCACCGTTTCAATAGTCAGGGAGGGGTTATGGCATTTACCACAATTTATGAGCGCGCTTTGGCCCGTAAGGGTGGGGAAAAGGCCCTGCAGGCTTTGTTACCCCGGGTTGCCGAAGCCGGAGACCTGGAAGCGCTGGGTGATGACCGTTACCTCTCGGAAATCACCCGATGTATCTTCAAGGCCGGTTTTGTCTGGCGCATCATCGAACGCAAATGGCCGGGTTTCGAGGCGGCTTTCGAAGGCTTTGTCCCGCTGTATTGGCAGCAAGTGCCACCGGAGGTGCTTGAGGACCTGGCCCGGGACGAGCGCATCGTGCGCAACATGCAGAAAATCCGTACTGTGCCCGAAAACGCCCGCATGATCGTGGATGTTGCCCGGGAACATGGCAGCTTTGGTGCCTTCCTGGCCCAATGGCCGTCGGAAGATGAAGTGGGCCTGCTGCTGTGGCTCAAGCGTCATGGGGTGCGACTGGGGGGAGCTTCGGCCCAGTATTTCCTGCGCCGGGTGGGCTGGGACGGTTTTATCCTGTCCCAGGATGTGATCACCGCCCTGCGCCGGGAAGAGCTGCTTGATGCATCGCCGGGCAGTAAAAAAGCACTGGTTCAGGCGCAGGAGGCATTTAACAGCTGGCATCAGGAGACCGGTATGCCGTACAGCCATCTTTCGCGCATTTTGTCTTTTACGATTGAAAGCTGAAGCCGTTCATCAGACGCCGCGCCCCGTTGTGTTTCTGTCCGTGTGGTCTATAGTTTCAACGATAGGCGCATGGTAGGGATGCAGCGGCTTTCGGCAGTCACTTCTGAACCTTAGTTACCATTCAAGCAGTGCATTATCGAGGGGCCAGGCATTTGCGCCTGTCTCGTCTTGACCCCCGGCAATCTAATCTACGCATCAGTGACTGATACCAGGCACTGAATAGGGGGGTACGCCATGAATAGTAAACGAAGCAACGTTCCCGGAGTCATACTCGCGATGACAGTCATCGCCCTGTTGGCCAGTGCACCCCACGCAGTGGCTGCAACCGCTGAGGACCTGCACAGAGATGCCCGGCAGGCATTGGAGACGCTTTATGGAACCAATGCCGTTGCCAAAACGCTGTCGGATGGGGCCAAGGCAGTGCTTGTTTTCCCCAATATTGTGAAAGCTGGCCTGGTATTTGGCGGCAGTTATGGTGAGGGGGTGTTGATGAAGGGCTCCGAGGTTGTTGATTATTACAACTCCGTTGCCGGGTCCTGGGGGCTGCAGATAGGTGCGCAGTCATACTCCTATGCCGTATTTCTCATGACAGATGAAGCAGTTGACTACCTGGAGAAGTCGAAAGGCTGGGAGATTGGTGTGGGTCCAACCGTTGTTCTGGTGGACGAAGGTGTTGCGAAAAACCTGTCGACATCTTCGCTCAAGGATGATGCCTATGCCTTTATCTTCAGCCAACAGGGTTTGATGGCAGGGATAAGCATTGAGGGTACAAAAATTTCCCGCATCAATCGCTGAACTCTTCCGGATTGAGGCGGGGTGCTTATCTTAAAAATTAACGCCCGGTATTCAGGAAATACCGGGGAGCTCAGGGCTGGCATTGGAAGTTGGCAACCAGATCTCCACACACAGGCCGGTCTGGCCGTCATCACGATCCGATAATGTCAGGCTGCCCTTGTGCAGTTCTGCGATCCTGCGCGCAATCGCCAGCCCCAGTCCGGCACCGGCACCCTGCCGCTGATCCAGGCGGGTAAACCGGCTTAGAGCCCGCTCACGGGCATCAGTTGGAATGCCAGGGCCCTGGTCGCAAATCCGGATGCTGAAGCCATTGTCGGTGTTCCTGATTCTGGTGTTGATCTGGGTGCCTGCGGGACTGTACTGGATAGCATTGGCGAGCAGCGAACGCATCAGTGTGGCGATCAGTGCGCTGTGACAGTTCACCACTGCATTGCGTGCCGTGTCCTCAAGCACAGGGTCAATCCCCTTCCGGAGCGCCAGCGGTGCGACATCAGCGATGCTCTGTTCCACCAGCGCCGAGAGATTTTGCGGCTCTGGTTTGAAGTCTGTGCCGGAATCCACGCGGCTAAGCAGCAGCATCTGTTCGACCAGATGCACCATCCGGTCGACCGACGCGGTCAGTCCTCTGAAATCATCCGGGTGTTTGTCACTCAATTTCTCGAGATTTAGTCGCAAGGCTGTCAGGGGCGTGCGAAGTTCATGGGCAGCATCCGCCGAAAACCGGCGTTCCCGTTCCAGGGCCTGGTTCAGTCGTCGGAGCAGGCCGTTGACAGCGTTTACCAGCCCGGCCACTTCTTTCGGAGCCTGCCGCTCATCCAGTGGATGGATGCGTTCGGGGGCCATGTATCGTACCGGCCTTTCGAGCCGTCGAAGTGGTCGAAAACCCACCTGTACGGCGATGATCACTGCAATGACCAGCAGTGGCAGAGCCAGGAAAATTGGCAGGATGTTTCCGAGGGCAAGTTCCTCACTCAGCTCGTCACGGACATCTTCCCGCTGTGCGGTACGAATCCAGAATCCCGTCGTCGGGTCTTTCATGGTGAACGTGCGCCAGCGAAATCCGGTTACCTCCGCCCACGAGAAACCCGGATAAAGGCCCAGTGCGTCATCGGCCCGAAGGGTGTCCAGCAATGGCTCCCGGTCTGGCGACCAGACTTCAAAGGCGATTTTTTTCTCATATTTGTGACCGGCGCCTCTGGGCAGGATTTCGTCGTCTTCGGTTTCGTACAGGGCACTTTCTGGAAGCTGGAGGGTCTTCGCGAGAATGGTGGCTAGTTGATCCTGTGACTGGGTATCCGACAGATGCTGAACCAGCCCCTGAACGATACGTGTGCTCTGGGCCAGTTCGGCGTCAAACAGCTCTTCCAGTTGGTGGTTGCTGACGTAAAAACCCCAGCTTGCGGTAATCAGAGTGATCAGCAGAACGGTGGTAACCACCATGAGCGTGAGCGTTCGGGTAAGACTCATGCATCGTCTCCCGCTGCGGCAGCCTGGCTGTCCAGCAGATAGCCAACCCCTCTCACGGTACGAATGGTGGATTTTCCGATCCTGCGCCGCAAATGATGCACATGCACTTCGAGAGCATTACTTTCTGCTCCGTGTTCCCAGCCATACAGCTGTTCTTCAAGGCGACGGCGAGTCGCTACCTGATCCGGATGTCGCATCAGGTAGTGCAGAATCTGGAATTCGCTTCTGGGCAGAGTCAGAGTTTCATTATCAATTGATAAATGCCCGGAGTCCGGGCTGAGTGTCAGGCGACCGACGCTGAGCCCGCTGACATTGGCACTGGCACCCCGGCGGGTGATTGCCCGGATACGTGCTTTTAATTCGGCCATGGCAAATGGCTTGGTGAGATAGTCATCGGCGCCGGAATCCAGGCCCTGAAGTTTTTCGTCGAGTTCAGTGCGGGCAGTCAGAATAATAATCGGCGTTTGCACGCCTTGCTGTCGTACTCGTCTGACGATATCGAGGCCATCGACCCGTGGCAGCGTCAGGTCAAGTATGACCAGGTCGAAGTGTTCGTCGCCCAGTGCGTTTAATGCCTGCTGTCCATCATCGAGCCAGTCGACTGTGTTCTGGTCCTCCCGGAGCATATCCAACATCGTATGAGCCAGAAGGTGATCATCTTCAACCAGAAGAATGCGCATATGATATCCCTGCATGAAAACGGCCTGAGTTTGGCACAACAACCTTAAGGGCAGCTTAAGAAAACTGTCCACTCGTTTTAAGCCTGATTTAAGACTGTAGACCTATTCTGACATTCACATTGATAGGGCCCGACCTGTTCGCCGGCCCCCTGGAGAGTGCCTATGTCAGACCCGCTGATGATGTCCGCCTGTTGTCCCCTGGATTCAGAGGAGGTGGTACCCGCCATTCGCTGTGCCGGCCGCTGGTTGTGTGAGGTGGCGCCGGACACCGAAGTGGCTGGGCGCGTGGGGGATTTTATTCGTCGCCGTTTTCAGATGGCCTATGGCGCGGAGCCGGTCCTGAGAATTCCGGATCTGCTGGCGCTGACCACGGCACAGGGTTCATTGCTGGCTGCGGTTGGCGTTCGCAATGCCTCCCGGGCGCCATTGTTCCTGGAGGACTATCTGGAAGAGCCCGTTGAAAACCGCATGCCGGTTTCGGGAACCCGGCGTCAGCACATTGCCGAAATTGCCCATCTGGCCGGCGTGGAAGCCGGGGTCAGTCGCTATCTGTTTGCCAGTCTTGCCGTCTGGCTGAACAGTTCCGGTTATCAATGGGTGGTCTGTACCGGTACCGATCAGTTGCGGAACAGCTTCAGCCGCCTTGGTATTGCCACCCATATCCTGTCAGCAGCGGACCCGTCGCGCCTGGCTGACGGTGGTGCTGGCTGGGGACACTATTACGATCATCACCCGGCTGTGATGGCACTGAATGTGGCTGAGAGTCTTGTTGCCCTTCGGGCGATCGGGCTTTTGAAAGTGACTCATCCGGTCACTGGTGTTGTCGGTGAGAACAGGTCAGCAATGGGAGGTCGTTATGGCCACACTGCCTGAATTGTTGGCTGCCCGGATAGCATGCCAGCCGGATGCCCCGGCGCTGAAGGGGCCGGATGGATTCGTGAGTCGCAGGGAACTGCACGACGCTGCCACCACAGTTGCTGCTGCCCTGAAACGGCATGGCGTCGCTCGTGTGGGGTTGTGCGGTGATAACACCGTGGCCTGGGTCATCGCCGATCTTGCCTGTCTGATCGCCGGTGTGGTCTGTGTTCCGGTCCCGGTTTTTTTCTCCAGGAGCCAGACAGAACACCTCATTGCCCGTGCCGGCCTTGATGGCCTGCTTTGGGCGGAACCGGGAACGAACCGGGAGGGCCTCGGTCACGGTGTCTGGTTAGCGACACTGCCTGTTACCGCGGAATCGGCGAGGATTCCGGAAGGCACAGCCAAGATCACCTTCACCTCTGGCAGCACCGGCACGCCCAAAGGCGTTTGCCTGTCTGACTCACAGATGGCAGCAACCACTCTCGCCCTGAAGCAACGCCTTGAGGGTGTCGAGCTTCGACACCACCTCTGCATTCTGCCGCTCGCCACCCTGCTGGAAAACATAGCTGGCGTATACCTGCCTCTGCTCATGGGTGCAGTTGTCGAGCTGGCGCCTCTTAAAAGCCTTGGAATGACTGGCAGCAGCGGACTGGACGCGCCCAGGCTTGTTGACAGTCTGAACCGGACAGGGCCGGACTCGGTCATTCTGGTGCCGGAGCTGGCCGCCCTGCTGGTGGCGTCTGCCGAGAACAGAGCCCTCGATCCGGCGACGTTCCGTTTTCTTGCGGTCGGAGGCGGCAAGGTTTCCCCGGATTTGCTGGCCCGCGGCCGCGCCGCCGGCCTGCCATTGTTCGAGGGGTATGGGTTATCTGAGTGTGGTTCTGTGGTCGCACTTAATGTCCCGGGTGATGATTGCCCGGGAACCGTTGGCCGGCCTCTGGGCCACGTTCAGGTGGAGGTTGGCGGTGACCGGCAGGTCCGCGTCGGGGGCAACACCCACCTTGGTTACCTGGGAGACGCACCGCAGAGTGAGGAAACCTTTGAAACTGGCGATCTGGGCTATCTGGATGCCGATGGTTTTCTGTCTGTTAACGGCCGTTCCAAGAATCTGCTGATTACCAGTTTCGGTCGCAATATCAATCCGGAATGGCTGGAAAGTGAACTGATTCAGGCGGTGGGCGCGCATCAGGCCGTCGTGTTTGGTGACGGTGAGCCCCATCCCCTTGCGCTGATCACGGTGACGGATGGCCGATCTCCGGACGAGCTCGCTCTCGACCTGAAGCGGCTGAATGAGCGCTTACCAGATTATGCACAGCTGGATGCCGTGTACATCCGTCGACAGTTGCTGAACCAGGCAGAAGGTTATCTGACCGCCAATGGCCGGCCGGTTCGATCACGCATTCAATCGGACTTGCCAGCATTGCTGGCAAAAGCCTTTCCCATTTTTACCACTTTATCGTTTATCAACGAGCCAGGAGAATCTCACATGGCATTTTTTGACAGATTGCAGCAGGAAACCGCGGAAGCCCGCGCGCACGTGACAGGTGCACCGGTGATCCGCGCGATTCAGGAAGGTCGCTTTGATCTGGCGGGTTACACCTGGTTCCTTACTCAGGCCTATCACCACGTCAAACATACCGTGCCGCTGATGATGGCTTGTGGCAGCCGGTTGCCGGAGCGGATGGAGTTTGTCCGCGAAGCGCTGGTGGAATACATCGAGGAAGAGTACGGCCACCACGAGTGGATTCTCAATGACCTTGAAGCGTGTGGCTCCGACAAGGAATCCATCCGTAATGGCAAACCAGACATCGCCATTGAGCTGATGGTGTCTTATCTCTACGACCAGATTAATCGCTGCAATCCGGCGGCCTTTTTCGGCATGGTACAAGTGCTTGAGGGGACCTCGATCGAGCTGGCAACTCCGCTTGGTGAGGAGATTCAGAAACAGCTTGAGTTGCCTGACAAAGCGTTCAGCTATTTGTATTCCCACGGTGCCCTGGACCAGGAGCACTTCGAGTTTTTCCGCAAGCTGATGGATGACATCACCGATCCGAAAGATCAGCAGGCCATTATTGATTCAGCCCGCGTGGTCTATCGCCTCTATGGAGACATGCTCCACAGTATTCCTCTTCGAACTGGTCGTGAGGAACAGCAACATGAAGCTGCATAACCGCGTATTTCTCCTTCTGGGTGGGACTGGCGGTATCGGCAAGGCATTGGTGGAGCCACTGATCCGGGCCGGTGCCAGGGTCATTGTCGCCTCACGCCACCCCGAGACGCTGCCCCATGTGAGCGGAGCATCTACGGTTCACCTGGATCTCGCTGGACCGGATCTTGAGGGCCAACTGGTGCGGCTGACCGAGGCCTATCCGGAGATTGACGGCGTCATTCATTGCGCCGGCCAAAACCAGTTTGCCAGCCTCGATAAGTTACCGGTGTCGGCCATTGATGCCCAGATATCGGTAAACCTGCGCAGCGCCATGCTGGTGGGGCGCCATTTTGCCCCGCGCTTCGAGAAAGCCGGTTATGGCGCTCTGGTCTTTGTCGGATCAACCTTTGGCAGCATTGGCTTTCCCGGTTACACCGCGTACTGCGCCACCAAGTTTGGTTTGAGGGGCTTTTCCGAGGCGCTGCGTCGGGAGCTGGCAGATACCCCGGTTCAGGTGATTTATGTCGCGCCACGGGCGACGGCAACGGCGATGAATCCGGAAGCGGTCAGTGAACTCAATCACGCACTGGGTAATACCATGGATTCCCCGGAAATGGTGGCAGGCGAGATCCTGAAATCCATGGAGAATGATGATCGTCGTCGCTTCCTGGGATGGCCGGAAAAACTGTTTGTGATTATCAACGGCATCCTGCCACGGATTGTGGACAAGGCCATGTTGAAGCAACTGCCGGTTATACGGCGTTTTCTGAACTCGGGAGTATCGTCATGAAATGGATAGCACTGATCTTTGCGGGCCTCATCGCCATGCCTCTGTGGGCGGGGGATCTCGATCAGCAGTTGGCCAGCATTCAGCAGCGCTGGGCCGAAATCCAGTATCAGGTTCCTGACGATCAGAAGGAAAAGGCCTTTGAAGCCCTGGCCAGGGACGCTGAGGGGTTTGCTGCCAGTTACCCGGGCCGCGCCGAACCGCTGATCTGGCATGGGATTGTGCTTAGCACCTACGCAGGGGCGAAAGGTGGGCTTGGAGCCCTAGGGCTGGTTAAGGATGCCCGCAAGTCTCTTGAAGCTGCGATGGCGATTGATCCGGCGGCCCTGCAAGGCTCTGCCTATACGTCTCTGGGAAGCCTCTATTATCAGGTGCCGGGCTGGCCGTTAGGCTTTGGTGACGACGACAAGGCTCAGAAGTTTCTGCAAAAGGCGCTGGAGCTTAACCCTGATGGTATGGACCCGAACTATTTCTTCGGAGATTTCCTGCGTGAACAGGATGAGTCGGAGCGAGCCCGTGTTTACCTTGAGAAAGTCCTGATTGCCCCGTCGCGTCCGGGAAGGGAACTGGCGGATACTGGCCGTCGTGAGCAGGCGAAACATTTGCTCGACAAGCTCTGATTTCCGGCCGAGGGCGCGCCCAGTCGCGCCCGGTATTGGTGTGCTGGCGAGGCGGACCCGCAGGGAAATGGTCAGAGCACTGTGTCGCTGGATACCTTGATTGGTTGGGCGGATAATCGTCTTTACCTTGCCATGCAAGCCGGTCGTGACTGCGTGGTTAGAGCATCAGGAATACTGCGCATATAAGAAAAGAACATTTCACCTCATATTCTATTTTAGTATATCCTTAGAATTAAATTTATAGATATGGCCCGATAGAGGTGAAAGCCATGAGCAAGCCGATCGTTCAGCATTTCTTCGACGAACCCACGAATACCTTCAGTTATGTGGTTCGGGATCCGGAGAGTCAGGCCTGTGCCATTCTCGACTCGGTGCTGGATTTCGACTATGCCTCAGGGCGCACCGATGTGCGCTCTGCAGATGAAATCATTGAGTATGTCCGTAGTCACGACCTGAAGGTTGAATGGATTCTGGAAACTCATGTGCATGCCGATCATCTGTCGGCAGCGCCGTATTTGCATGAAAGGCTGGGTGGCAAGACCGGCATCGGTGCACACATCCGGGACGTTCAGGACATCTTTGGCAAAGCCTTTAACGCGGGCACCGAGTTTGCCCGTGATGGCAGTCAGTTTGACCGGCTTTTCAAGGAAGGCGATACCTTCCCGATTGGTGGCCTTGAAGGGCGGGTTATGCACACTCCGGGACATACGCCAGCGTGCCTGACCTACGTGATCGGCGATGCTGCCTTCGTTGGCGATACCCTGTTCATGCCGGATTTCGGCACCGCACGCTGTGATTTCCCCGGGGGCGACGCCCGTATCCTCTACAAGTCCATTCAGAAGGTTCTGGCATTGCCGCCGGAGACCCGGATATTTCTGTGTCATGACTATATGGCACCGGGTCGCGACGAATACGTTCACATGACGACAGTCGCGGCACAGCGGGAGGCGAACATTCACGTTCACGATGGTGTTTCTGAAGACGACTTCGTAAAAATGCGCACCGAGCGCGACGCTACTCTCGACATGCCCCGGCTGATTCTGCCCTCGGTTCAGGTCAATATGCGGGCCGGGCATATGCCGCCGGCGGATGACAACGGGCAGGTATACCTGAAAGTTCCGGTCAACCTGTTTTGAGCCGCCGATGAGCCTTCAGCGCTATCTGCCAATCCTGAACTGGCTGCCAACGTATGGCCGAAGCCAGGCTACCAGCGACATGGTGGCGGCAATCATTGTGACGGTGATGCTGATCCCCCAGTCACTGGCCTATGCCCTGCTTGCCGGACTGCCGGCCCAGGTAGGACTCTATGCCAGTATCCTGCCGCTGGTGGTCTATGCCATCTTCGGCACCAGTCGTACGCTCTCTGTTGGTCCGGTTGCCGTTGCATCATTGATGACGGCGGCGGCGCTCGCACCGCTTGCGGCTGCCGGGACACCGGAGTATGTCGCCGGTGCCATCCTGCTTGCGGTCATGTCGGGCCTGATGCTCACGGTCATGGGGTTGCTGCGGCTTGGCTTCCTCGCGAATTTTCTCAGCCACCCGGTGATCTCGGGCTTCATTACCGCCTCGGGTATTGTCATCGCTGCCAGTCAGTTCAAGCACATATTTGGTGTCGATGCTTCGGGTCATAACCTGCTGGAAATCGGCAAATCCCTGGCCTTGTCCATTGGTGACAGTAATCTGGCGACTCTGGCAATCGGCATCGGTGCCCTGCTGTTTCTCATGTTTGCCCGCAAACGTCTGAAACCGATCCTGTCCGGGATGGGGGTGCCCGCTCGCATTGCAGACATCCTGGCCAAAACGGCCCCGATTCTGGCTGTGTTGGTAACTACCCTGGTGGCATGGCAGCTGCAGCTGGGGGAAAGTGGTGTGAAGCTGGTTGGCAGCGTGCCCTCGGGTTTGCCCGAGCTGACCCTGCCGAGCAGAGATTGGCAGCTATGGCAGCAGCTGGCGGTGAGTGCTCTGCTTATCAGCGTGGTTGGTTTCGTTGAATCGGTATCGGTCGGGCAGACGCTTGCGGCGAAGCGGCGCCAACGAATAGACCCGGATCAGGAGCTGATTGGCCTGGGCACTGCCAACCTTGGCGCCGGTCTCTCCGGTGGTATGCCGGTCACCGGCGGTTTTTCCCGGTCTGTCGTCAACTTTGATGCCGGGGCGGAAACACCGGCGGCCGGAGCCTATACTGCGATCGGTATTGCACTTGCGACACTGTTTCTGACTCCGGCGATTGCCTACCTCCCAAAAGCCACACTGGCGGCCACCATCATCGTTGCGGTTACGTCACTGATCGACCTTCCGGCACTGGCACGCACCTGGCGGTATTCGCGTACCGATTTTGGAGCCATGTTGGCCACCATCCTGCTGACCCTGGTCCATAGCGTGGAGGCCGGCATCATCGCCGGTGTGGCACTGTCGATAGGTCTGTTTCTGTATCGCACCAGCCGTCCTCATAGCGCGGTGGTCGGCCGGGTGCCCGGCACCGAGCACTTTCGTAACGTACTCAGGTACGATGTTGAATTGTGCCCCAAGGTGACGTTCCTGCGGGTGGATGAAAGTCTGTATTTTGCGAATGCCCGGTTTCTGGAAGAAACCGTGATGGATCTGGTTACCAGCGAACCTGAATTGAAAGACCTTGTGCTGGTGTGCCCGGCGGTGAACCTGGTCGATGCCTCGGCCCTGGAAAGCCTTGAGGCCATCAACGAGCGTCTCAGGGATGCCGGCGTGAACTTGCACCTGTCTGAAGTGAAGGGGCCTGTGATGGATCGTCTCAAGGGAACGGAGTTGCTTGCCCATTTGAGCGGGGATGTCTTCCTGAGCACCTTTGAGGCCTGGCAAATGTTGATTGGAAAAGCTGAGCCCCTGAAAGAAACCGGCTGATCGATAACGCGGTTGCGCCATGGGTGGGGTTGGCTCGTATCATAGTGATATTCCCGGTTCCTGATTCAGCGGTGAATTTATCATGGGCATGACCGACAACCTGCTATCGACCAGTCAGTGGATCGTAACGTTTCTGGTGTTTGCGCTGATTCTGGTCCGGGCTGTGCGTTCAATCGACTGGCAGGGTTTCCGGAAGGACAACGCGCTACAACATGCGTTTTTCGGCGCGGCGGTGGTGCTGGGTTTTCTCTGGCAGTTACGGGCGGGCATTTCGCCAGGGCTTTCCATCCATGTGTTCGGCATCACGGTCATTACCCTGATGCTGGGGTGGGCACTCGCGGTCCTGTCTGGTTTGCTGGCCCTCGTCATAACAGTGATTACCGGCCGGGAACCCTTGCTGATGTTTGCTGCCAACGGCCTGGTCACGGTCATGGTGCCGGCCCTGGTCAGCCACGGCATCATGGTCTGGGAGCGGCGGCGTAACTTCCGGAACTTCTTCGCCTATATCTTTTTCTGCGGCTTCTTTGGCGCAGGCATTTCGGTGGCGGTGGCCGGCACTGTCATGTGCCTGATGCTGTGGACAAGTGGTGTCTACGAATTCCAGGAGCTGATCCACGAGTACTTCCGTTACCTGCCCCTGTTCATGATTCCGGAAGGTTTTGTGAATGGCACATTTGTGACTGGCCTGATGGTGTTTCATCCAGACCGGCTGACCACCCTGGACCAGAGGCGCTATCGCTGACGATGCCTTGCCGGGGTCAGATGCCCTCGCCGCTTGCCATCAATGGCTCCAGCATGTCGCCGCCCGTGCCGGACGATCGTCTTCTTTGCCACTCAGTAGCCCAATCCAGAACCTCTGTTGCCGGCATTGGGCGGGCAATGCCATAGCCCTGGACAAAATGGCAGCCCATGTTCCTCAGGGCTCTGGCGTGTTCCATGGTTTCCACGCCCTCTGCGAGAGCGGGCCGTTGGAAACGCTGGGCGAGGAAGATGACGCTCTCGACAATGGCATGATCGTTAACGTCTTCAAGCATGTTCAGTACGAAGCTCTGATCAATCTTTATGGTGTCCACCGGCAGGGTGCGCAGGTAGGTCAGCGACGAGAACCCCGTGCCGAAATCGTCCAGCGCGACTTGTAAACCAAGTGCTCGGCAACGGGCCAGTACATTGCTGGCTCGCTTGGTATCCTCCAGTGCCGTGGACTCCAGCACCTCCAGCGTGATGAGCGCCGGGTCCAACTCCGGATGACTGCGAAGGTAGCTCGCCAGATAGTCTGAAAAACTGCGATCCATGAGTTGCTGGGCACTGACATTTATGCTGACGGCCAGATCCTCTCCAGCCTCTTTCCAGGTATTCATTTGATGAATCGCTTCCTTGAGCACCCACTGACCCAGCGGTATCTCAAGATGGCTGTTTTCTACAGCCGGGAGGAACTGTCCCGGCGCCAGAATGCCCCTGACCGGATGATTCCAGCGAATCAGGGCCTCAAAGCCCACCAGTTTACAGTCGGAAATCTGAACCTGTGGCTGGAAGAAGAGTTCAAACTCATTATTTTGCAGGCCACGGCTGATCTCCGCTAACTGATCGCGACGTTCGCGGAGACCTTTGTCGAGGCAGGGATCGAAGAAATGAAACTGGTTGCGTCCCTTTTCCTTGGCGGAGTACATCGCCTGATTGGCATGTCGGATGAGGCCCTCTGCATCGCCGTTGTCTTTGGGGTATTGGGTGATACCGAGGCTGGCGGTCAGCCTGAGTGTTTCATCACCAGCTGTTATCGGGCCGTTGATAGTAGCGAGAATGCGCTGGTAGACCCCTTCCTTATTGTTGTTCTGGAGCAGGAGTGCGAATTCGTCACCACCGATCCGGGCCAGGGTATCGCCGGTACGAAGCGAGCGTGACAATCGTTCTGCGAGTGTCCGCAGCACCTGGTCTCCGGTGGCGCGACCCAAACGATCATTAAGGTTTTTGAAGCCGTCGAGATCCAGGTAGCACACCGACAGGGCTCGCTGTTGCCTGTCGGCATGGGCGCGAGCGGCAATGATTCGCTCTTCAAATAGCTGACGATTGGGCAGGCCGGTGAGGTCGTCATAGTTTGCGGCGCGGTCCAGCTCTTTGGCATGATTTTTCAGGGCGGTAATATCGGAGAAAGCAGCTACATGATAGTACTGCCCGGGTTCTTCCAGGTGCACCCGGCTGATGGACAGCAGCTCAATATATTCCTCGCCATTTTTCCGCCGGTTCCAGATTTCGCCTCGCCACTGACCGGTGTTTTCGATGGAATGCCACATGGACCGGTAATACTCAGCGGAATGGCGTCCCGAACTCAGGATGGCGGGCGTCAAACCGAGCACTTCATCGCGATCGTATCCGGTAATCCTCGAGAAGGCGGGATTGGTATCCAGGATTCGGTTATTGCGGTCACTAATGAGGATTGCCTCATGGCTCCGATCAAAGACGCTGGCGGCGATGCGCAGATTGCGTTCACTGTGCTTGCGATCAGAGATGTTGTTCTGAATAACAACGAAGCCCTCTACTGCCTCGCTCTCTCTCAGGATGGGTGCGCAGTAGGCCTGAACCCAAAAGGGCTTACCCGAACGTGTGTAATTAAGCACATCTTCTTCGAAGGGTTCGCCCAGATGCAGCTGGCGCCTGATCCGTCTGATGGTTTCGGGGTCGGTCTCGGGTCCGTACAGAATGTCCCGCGGTGATTGCCCGATAACGTCCTGCAGCAGGTAGCCCGTGTGTTCCTCAAAACTGGAATTCACCCATTCAATAATCCCGGCCTCATCCAGCAGAATCACCATGTTCCGGCTAATGGAGGCAACACTGGCGAGCCGGTCGTTAAGTTGGTCAGAGGGTGCTGAGGTTGAATCCTGGGGTATGGGCATAGGCGGCTAACGTGTATTCCTTCTGGTGAATGTTTGGACTCTCCTTGCTGAAAATTCGCCGGAGTTGGTGACGATCCTGTCCGGGGCTTTTTTCACTAGTTGTGCACAGGTAAGGCAGGTGGTCAGTCTCACGACCTGAGCGTGCCGCTGAGCGAAAGACCGCAGATGCTACTGGAACTCAGTTAAAATGGCATGACCATTTCGTTCAAGATTCTTGACGAGGATCATTTTTCGGTTGATTGCGGTGATGTTGATTGGTCACTACCGCCAACGTGAGTGTTTCTGGAGCTTTCTCTGCAGGGTACGACGATGCATATTCAGGGCGCGGGCGGTGGCTGAGACATTGCCTGCCTGTTCGTTTAATACGCGCTGGATATGCTCCCATTCCATCTCCTCCACGGAGGGTGGCTCGGATCGCAGATCCGGAGATAATTCCAGTGAATCGAAGCCGGCGATGAGCTGGTTCACGGTAACGGGCTTGCAGAGGTAGTTGACGGCACCGCGACGCATGGCCTCGACGGCGGTGGCAATGCTGCCGTAACCGGTCAGCACCAGGACATCCAGATCAGCCTGTTTGGCGAGCAAATCGGGTAGCAGCTTCAGGCCACTTTCACCGGCAAGGTTCAGGTCCAGCACGCATCGTGCAAACCGTTGGCCTTCAAGAGCCTGCAGTGCCTCTGTGTGGGAGGTCGCACCGGTGGCTTCGATGCCGTGCCGGGCAAGGGAGCGCTGGAGTACCTGCAGGAAGGCTGCATCGTCGTCGATCAGAAGCCATGGCAGACTGTCAGACATTGTCACCCCCCGGGTGTTTTCTGTGGTAAATCGATGATCATTATGGTGCCGGTTGGTTTGACCCGGGCTTTAAGGGCGCCCCCCAGACGCTGAATGGTAGCATTGGAGAGAAAAAGGCCCACGCCAAGACCGTTCTCAGAGTTCACAATATTTTCTCCGGGGGTATTGTCCAGGCTGGTTTCCAGGCCATCGCCCTGATCTTCCACAATTATTTCCACGTGCCCACTCTCGGTGTTCCGGGAGCTCACGCCTACCCACGCAGGGCTGGCAGTCAGTGCATTGGCCAACAGGTTCAGTACGGCCTGATCAAGGGTGGCATCCACCGAGATCCGGGATTCCGGAAACGGTGTTTGCCAGTCGATGGCACCCGCGGGCCAGAGCAGGGTTGCGGATTCTCTCAAGCGTAACAGCCAGTCCTGGACGCTGATGGTTTCAAGTTGCGCCGTTTTGGCCTGCACGGCGGCCGTGGAAAGCTGCTGTAAATGACCGCTGCAGAGCCTCAGTTGCTGCTCCATCATGTCCAGATCTTCGTTAAGGGCCTCGTCATTCAGGCCTGAGCGCATCTCCTCGACCAACAGCGTCATGGTGTTGAGCGGGGTGCCCAGTCGATGAGCGACAGCCGCCGATGAAAGGCCCAGGGCAATAATCTGTTCGTCGCGAAGCCGGGTTTCGCGGACTTGCGACAATTGTGACTGCTGCCGGCGCAGGCGTCTGGCCAGGGCTCCCACGACCAGCAGGAGGATGCCAGAGGTGAGGGCGAAGGTGACCCACATTCCGACCAGGTGCAGTTGGGCCAGATTGGCACTGTGGTGGCCTTCGGTAACCGGAGTAGGCCAGAGCACCAGTGCGGTATAGACGGCAATGCCGATAACAGTGAGAACAATACTCTGTTCAAGAGGCACCAGAACAATGGCAATGGCGATGGGCAGCAGCAGTAATGAGGTGAGCGGGTTGGTGTAACCACCGGTCATGAATAGCCAGGCGCCAGTGAGCAGCAGGTCAAGGGCGAGACCGGCGCTCACAGTCATGGCAGCCTTCGGGGGGCGGCGGGTGAACCATAGCCATCCCAGCGTTGCCAGCACACCGTAAAGCAGACAAAGCAGCAGGGCTTCTACCCGGTAGGCGAGGGTGACGACGGTTTCGGCAATGGCCAGAGCCACCAGTTGAATGGCAACAATCGCCAGGCGCATACCCAGAAGGTAACGGGCCGCCTGCTGAAAACCGGTTTGAGAGAGAGTAAGCCATTCCATGAGGCGCATTCTAGCCGGTTTTAACTGGTGGTACCTGCGCATGTACCTCAAAGTGGATGCGGCATTCTGTCTCACGCGCGGTCACGGCCTGCGCATTATCATGGCGCAAATTCAGATTGGTCAGGATGCTGTGTAATGGTTGTGAATGTAGCAAGTCGGCTAGCTTTGGTGTGGTTGGCGGGTAGTCTGACCCTGCCCTTGTCCGTGTGGGCCCAGGATTCGAGCGAGTCGGTGCCCCTGATCCGGATAACGGAGGGACAGGCCCTACCGGAAGCTTCTGAAACCCTCGCCTCAGAACCAGTGGAACGGCTTGCATCCAATCCCTCGGTCGCACTCTCGCGGATGGGTGGCCGTGGTCTCGATCCGGTTATACGTGGTCAGGGCCAGGAGCGGGTCGATGTTCTGCTTGATGGTATCCGGGTTGAAGGCGCCTGCCCCAACCGAATGGACCCGCCCACCAGCCGGCTCAGTTCCGCTCTGGCCCCGGTGCTGGAGGTTCGCACCAGTAACCAGACCCTGCGCTGGGGACCGATTTCCGGTGGCCAGGTCGTTGCTACTACGGCAGCTCCGGATTTCCGGGACGGTTTGACAACCGGCCACCTCACGGTTGGTGGCTCGGATAATGGCAACGGCAAACTGGCCAACGGCAGCGTCGCGGTCGGCAGTGACCGTGGCTGGTTCCGACTGGCTGGGGGCTATGACGAAGCCGACGATTACGAAGATGGCGATGGCAATAAGGTGCGCAGCGCCTACCAGAACACCGAAGGTCGTGTGGATGCCGCCTGGAAGGCCGACAATGGTTTTTACGTCAAGGGACTGGTGAGTCGCCAGGAAGAGCGCGATGTGAAATACCCCGGCTCGGGGATGGATGCACCAAAAACCGATACGGATATCGCGAGGCTGGAACTGGGCGCGCCTGTTGCCAATGGTGACTGGAGCCTTCTGACCTGGCAGGCGGACGTGGATCACATCATGGATAATTTCAGCCTGCGCCCGGCGACCATGAAAATGTTGACGGCCTCTGAAACCCGGACCCGGGGCATCCGCCTGACTCTGGACCAGAGCCCGGACTCACGGACTAACTGGGCCATTGGTACAGATTTCGAGACCAATAACTGGGAGGCCGAACGCTTTGGTGGCGCCACGCTGGATACGCTTACCTCGGTACTGTGGCCGGATGTGGACCGGGACCGGTTTGGCGTCTTCGCCGAACGCTTCTATCGGCTGACGCCGGAGCTGCAGCTGGGTGGCGGTGTCCGCTATGACCGTGTGGAGATGGACGCAGGCTCGGCCGACAAGACCTTCGGTAGCGGGATGATGGCCATGTCGGCGGCAGACATCTACCAATCTCTTTATGGCACGACTAATACCGAAGCTACCGATGACAACTTCAGCGGGTTTGTCACGGGTGAGTGGCGCTTCTCGTCGCGCCAAGCCCTGGAAGTGACCGCAAGCCGAAGCGTTCGCAGTCCGGGTGTGACCGAACGTTACATTGCCAGCTGGAGCATGATGCCGGCCATGCGCTGGGCCGGCAATCCGGCTCTTGAGACCGAAAAGCACAACAAACTGGAAGTTGCCCTGCCGGGCCAGAGTGAGGGTTGGCACTGGCGCCCGGCAGTCTGGATTGATCAGGTAGACGATTTCGTACTGCGGACCCGCAATGCGGATCAGGTCAGTGTCTACCGCAATATTGATGCCCGCCTGCTCGGCGTGGAAGGGGCGTTGGGCTGGAGTGACGGAACCTGGAGCTCGACCAGCAAGCTGTCTGCGGTGCGGGGCGAGAATCGCGACGATGATAAAGCGCTGCCGCAGATTCCCCCGGTTCAGTTCATCCAGACCCTGGGCTGGCAGCACATGGGGCACCAGGTCGAGATGGCGTGGCAGGTCGCCCGGCGGCAGGACCGTGTGGATCTGGCCTCCGGCCTTGATGCCGACACCTCTCCCGGTTATGGCGTGCTGAATCTATCGGGTAGTCATCCGTTGCTGGACTACCTGACGCTTTCCTGGGCGGTGGATAACCTGTTCGATAAAACCTGGGCGCCTCATGTCAGTCGTGCCAATACCGATCCGTTCAATCCCGAAGCTGTGCGGGTAAATGAGCCCGGCCGTACCCTGCGTGCAGCGCTGACGGCCAGATGGTGAGACTTACATTGGCGGTTGCCCGCTTCTCATAGCCGGCGGGTAACTCTTGCCCCGGGTTGAGCCAACTCCTCCCGGGGCTTTTTTATAGAGCCCGTTGTCATCTGTACAAAATTTGTCCTTGGTCAACCTTGGCGCCTGCAACAGGCTCTATGCTGAATCCAGTCAGTCGCAATCCATGTGCCTGATGTTCGTTGATACGGTCTGGGCCTCGGGTCCGGACCGACCCCTGATGCCAAGGATAGGAGCTCTGCTGTGACCGACGACCAAATCCCCCCTGAAGCCCCGGAAAAGGATCTCGCTTCGCGATTTCCAACCGCCTATACCATCCTGTTTATCCTGATTATTTTAGTTGCTGCTCTGACCTGGATTATTCCTGCAGGACAGTATGACCGGGCCATGAACGAAGATGTCGGGCGTGAAGTTGCCGTTCCGGGGACCTACCAAACCGTGGACCCGAACCCGCAGGGGTTTGTTGACGTGATGCTGGCACCGACGGCGGGTTTCTATGATCCCGACAGCTATGTTGCCAATGCCATCGATGTGGCCCTGTTTGTGCTGTTTCTGGGGGGGTTTCTGGGTGTCATGAATGCCACCGGTGCCATTGATACGGGGATTCGCAGTGCCATGCGACATCTTGAGGGGCATGAAATCTGGATGATACCCATACTGATGACCCTGTTCGCCATTGGTGGTACAACCTATGGCATGGCCGAGGAGACCCTGGCTTTCTACGCCATTCTCATCCCGGTGATGATGGCTGCCGGCTACGACGCCGTGACGGGTGTGGCCATTATCCTGGTTGGCGCCGGTATTGGTGTTCTGGGCTCGACCATAAACCCGTTTGCCACAGTCATCGCTGCCAACGCTGCGAACATTCCATTTACCGACGGCATCGTGCTCCGGTTCGTGCTTCTGGTCGGAGGACTGATTATCTGTGCGGCTTATGTGATGCGTTACGCCCACAGGGTCAAGCAGGATCCGTCGCGGTCGGTTGTCGCCAAACAGTGGGATGCGCATCGCAAGTTGTTCCTCAAAGGGCATGAGGAAGGATTCGAGGATGCGACCCTCAATACCACCCAGATCATTGCGCTGGTCATCTTCGCTGCGACCTTCGGCATCATGATCTGGGGCGTCTCCTCCCAGGGCTGGTGGATGGCGCGCATGGGGTCGCTGTTCTTTGGTTCCGCCATTGTTATCGGCCTGGTTGCCCGTCTGGGCGAGAAAAAGCTCACGGGCAGTTTTGTTGATGGTGCCCGGGATCTGTTGGGCGTTGCCCTGGTGGTGGGACTGGCCCGTGGCATCGTTGTCATCATGGACCAGGGCATGATCGCCGACACGATTCTTCACAGCGCGGAGACGTCGCTGGGCGGACTGCCCGAGCTTGCGTTCATCAATCTGATGTTCTGGATTGAAGTCGGCATGAGCTTCTTCGTGCCATCGTCTTCCGGCCTGGCGGTGTTGTCGATGCCGATCCTTGCGCCACTGGGCGATTTTGCCAACGTTGGCCGTGATCTGGTGGTTACCGCCTACCAGTCTGCCAATGGTCTGGTAAACCTGATCAATCCCACCTTTGCGGTTGTGGTTGGTGGGCTCGCCATCGGGCGGGTGTCCTACGATCGGTGGATCGCGTTTATCTGGCCTTTGCTGCTCATTCTGACGGTGTTTATCAGCGTCGTAATCAGCGCCGGCACCATGCTGTGAATCCTGGATAAAAGGAACTTAGCCATGTCTGAACAAAGTCTTGGAGTGCACTCTGAAACCGGAACCCTGCGTCAGGTTATTGTCTGCCGACCTGGCCTGGCCCACCGGCGCCTGACGCCATCCAATTGCGATGCCTTGCTGTTTGACGACGTGTTCTGGGTCAAGCAGGCCCAGAAAGACCACGACGTGTTTTCCGGCCTCATGCGCGCCAGGGGCGTTGAAGTGCTGGACGTCAACGAATTGCTGGCGGAGACGCTGGATATTGCGAAGGCGCGCAAATGGATACTGGATCATCGCATTACCTGGAACGAAATCGGTGTCGGGATGGTTTCGGATCTGCGTGCATGGATGGACGAACTGCCGGGGACCAAGCTGGCAGAGTTTCTTATCGGCGGCCTTGAAGTGGCGGATCTGCCGTTTGATCCGGTGGGCCTGTTTGGCAACCATCTCGGTCATTACGGCTTCGTGTTGCCGCCGCTGCCAAACTTCCTGTTTACCCGTGATAACAGCGCCTGGATCTATGGTGGCGTCACCCTGAACCCCATGTACTGGCCGGCGCGGAAGCCTGAAACCCTTTTGATGGCCGGCATCTACAAGTTCCACCCCAAATTCTCGGGCAAGGTCAACGTGCACTGGGGGGACCCGCTGCAGGATCATGGACTGGCCTCCCTTGAGGGGGGCGATGTTATGCCAGTGGGCAATGGAGCGGTACTGGTGGGTATGGGCGAGCGTTCCTCTCCCCAGGCCATCGGTCAGCTGGCGAAATCGTTGTTTGATAGCGGCACGGCCGAGCGGGTGGTGGCGTGCCAGATTCCCAAATCCCGATCGGCAATGCACCTGGATACGGTGTTCACCTTCTGTGGCGGCAATGTGGTCACCACCTTCAAGGAAGTGGCGGACGAAATGGTCTGCTATGACCTGCGCCCGGGGGAAGGCAAGAAACACCTCGCCTTCCGTCAGGATCCCCGGCCGCTGTTTGAGGTGGTGGCGGATGTGCTGGGCTATCAGAAACTGGAGGTTATCCCCACGGGCGGTGATAACCCCGCCGAGCGTGAGCGCGAGCAATGGAACGACGGCAACAACGTGCTGGCGCTGAGCCCCGGGGTCGTTATTGGCTACGACCGTAATGACGATACCAACGCCGCTTTGGAGGCGGCAGGCATTGAGGTGTTGGCAATACCGGGAGCGGAACTCGGGCGTGGTCGCGGTGGTGGTCGATGCATGAGCTGTCCCACGATGCGCGACTCTGTTTAACCGGCAAGGACAACCGTTATGGCTTTTAACCTGAAGAACCGTCATTTCCTGACGCTGCGTGATTACTCGACCCGTGAGATCAGCTTTTTGCTCAAGCTGGCGGCGGACCTGAAAACCGCAAAGTATGCCGGCACCGAGGTGCCGCAACTTCAGGGCAAGGACATTGCCCTGATTTTCGAGAAGAACTCCACCCGGACCCGCGTGGGCTTTGAAGTCGCAGCCTACGATCAGGGTGCCCGGGTCACCTATCTGGGGCCCTCGGGTACTCACATCGGGCATAAGGAATCCGTTAAGGATACCGCACGTGTGCTGGGCCGGGTCTATGATGCCATTGAATACCGGGGCTTCGGGCAGGCGATTGTTGAACAGTTGGCCCAGTATGCTGGCGTACCTGTTTACAACGGTCTAACGGATGAATTTCATCCAACCCAGATTCTGGCCGACTTTCTGACCATGCAGGAACACGTTGAAAAACCACTGCGTGACGTGGCGTTTGTGTTCATTGGTGATGCCGCCAACAACATGGGAGACAGCCTGCTGATCGGTGGCGTCAAAATGGGTATGGATGTTCGCTTGTGTGCCCCCAAGGCCTGTTGGCCGCGGACGGCTGTTCAGGAGGAAGCGAAGGCAATCGCGGCTGAAACCGGTGCCCGGATCACTATTACCGAGGACGTCAGTGCAGCGGTTCAGGGTGTCGATTTCGTCTACACCGATGTCTGGGTCTCCATGGGCGAGCCAAAGGAAAAGTGGGCCGAGCGCATCAAATTGCTCATGCCCTATCAGGTAAATTCGGCACTTATGGAAAAGACCGGAAACCCAAGGGCTCGCTTCATGCACTGCCTGCCTGCATTCCATAACACGGAAACGACGGTAGGTAAGGACATGCAGGCTGACTTTGGTATCGATGCCATGGAGGTGACCGACGAGGTGTTTGAGAGCGATGTGTCCATTGTTTTCGACCAGGCGGAGAATCGCATGCATACCATCAAGGCCGTACTCGTAGCGACGCTGGGAGGCTGAGATGCTGGTAGTGGCTGCATTGGGCGGGAATGCCTTGTTGAAACGCGGTGAACCACTGACGGCCGGCGCGCAGCGCAGCAATGTAAAAGTTGCCGCAAAGTCGCTGGCCGAGATTGTGCGCGCTGGACATGATCTGGTCATCACCCATGGCAACGGTCCCCAGGTGGGGCTGCTGGCGCTGCAGGGGGCTGCCTATAAGCCTGACGAGGCCTACCCGCTGGATGTTCTGGGCGCTGAAACGGAAGGCATGATCGGCTATATGATCGAGCAGGAACTGGAGAATGCGCTCGGGCATGACCGCCCGGTTGCCACCCTGCTGACCCAGATCGTGGTTGATGCGGCGGACCCGGCGTTTTCCCACCCCACCAAATTTGTCGGCCCGGTCTATGACCAGGCCGAAGCTGAATCCCGGGCGGCTGCAGCCGGCTGGCGCATTGCCCAGGACGGCGAAAAGTGGCGACGTGTGGTCCCGTCACCAAAACCGCTGGAAATCCCGGACTTGCGAGTTATTCAGTTGCTCCTGGCACAGGGTGTGATCGTCGTCTGCACCGGTGGCGGCGGGATTCCCGTGTTGCGTCGTGAAGATGGCAGCATGATTGGTGTTGAGGCCGTGATCGACAAGGATGCTGCCAGTGCGCTACTGGCCGGCCAGCTGGGGGCCGATGCATTGCTGCTGCTCACGGATGTCGAGTCCATCTATCAGGACTTCGGCACGGCCAACGCGAAGCCTCTGAGTACCCTCACGGTGTCCGAGGGTCGTCGGCTGGACATGCCAGCGGGTTCGATGGGGCCGAAGCTGGCGGCTGCCTGTGATTTTGCCGAAAAAGGAGGCGTCGGCGGTATTGGACGGCTGTCCGACGCGCTTGCCATTCTTGAAGGAAACGCAGGCACGCGAGTGTTGTCTGGCTCCTGACGCGGAATTCCTGATAACCTTTGATTATTAGCAAATAACCAGATGGCTCAATGATGGCAACTATTCTTCGTTTGCGATCGGTTCTCCCGGTTGTGCTCTGTTTTATATCGTCGATTTCCCTGGCCCAGTCTCCGTCACGGGAAGTGCCAGCTTCCGTGCCCGTGCAACGGGCTGCGCTCTCGGAAACTGTGCAGCTTGACGGTGTCATTGAAGCGGTTCAGCAGAGCACGGTATCCGCTCAGACCAGCGGGACGGTTCAGAAACTCCCGTTTGACGTGGACGACTCTGTGGTCGCCGGCGATCTGATTGTGCAACTTGAAGACAGCGAACAGCGGGCGCGGGTTAATCAGGCGCAAGCCGGGCTGGAAGAAGCGCAGGCCGCACTGACTGATGCGCAACAGCGATATGCCCGAATTGAGGCGGTTCACGAGCGAGGCCTGGTGTCGCGGCAGGAGTTTGATCAGGCGCGAAATAATCTGGCCGGGGCGAAAGCGCGGGTGGAGAGAGCAGGCGCATCCCTTGCCGAAGCACAGGAACAACTGGGATACACCCGGATTATCGCTCCCTACGGGGGCATACTGACCGAACGTCATGTGGAGTTGGGTGAGGCGGTTAATCCGGGTCAGCCTTTGCTTAGCGGCTTGTCCCTGGAGCAGCTGCGGGTAGTGGTGGATTTACCCCAGAAATACGCAGATCTGGCCCGCACCGAACGCCAGGCCGGGGTCACCCTGGCCGATGGCCGGGTGCTGGAAACCGGCTCGATGACCTTCTACCCCTACGCCGACCCTGAGACCCACACCTTCCGCCTGCGTATGCGGCTCAATGAACCCAACGGTTCATTGTTTCCAGGCATGCTGGTCAAGGTGGGGGTTCCTGTCGCCAGCCGGCAAACCCTTTGGGTGCCCTTCAGCAGCCTGATTCACCGGAGTGAATTGCGGGCAGTATTTGTACTGGATGATCAGGACCGGCCCCGGTTACGTCAGGTGCGTACCGGGGTTCGCGACGATGGCCGGATCGAAATTCTTGCCGGCCTGAGTGAAGGGGAGCCGGTGGTTGTAGACCCCGCGTCGCTGATTGGCAGTGAACGCCTCAACCTTTCAGGCCCCGCTGGTTCTGACAGAGGGGATTCCGAGTGAGTCACGAACTGCCTCGGGTCGGCCCGTCAGGCGCCATCGCCCGCGTTTTCCAGGATAACCGTCTGACACCGCTTTTGGCCGTGCTTTCGATTCTTCTGGGTGTGCTCGTTGTTATCATCACGCCGAAAGAGGAAGAGCCCCAGATTGATGTCACCATGGCGGATATCATGGTGGCGTTCCCCGGCGCCAGCACACGGGAAGTGGAGAGTGTGATTGCCACGCCTGCGGAGCAGGTAATGAGCGAGATCAAAGGCGTGGAGCATGTCTATTCCGTTTCCCGCCAGGGGCAGGCGGTAATCACCGTCCAGTTCGAGGTTGGTGTGCCGCGGCAGGAGGCCCTGGTAAGGCTTTACAATCAGGTTTACTCCAATCAGGACTGGTTACCGCCGCAACTGGGCGCTACGCAACCGGTCATCAAGCCCAAGGGTATTGATGATGTGCCGGTTATGACCCTGACCCTGTTTGACCCATCCAGCGGCCATACCGGAGAGGAGCTTACCCGCCTCTCGCACATGCTGGAGGTGGCTCTGAAGCGGGTTCCGGGCACCCGTGATGTTTATACGGTTGGCGGCATTCCTGACCGGGTGGATATACACCTTGATCCTGCCCTGCTGTCGGGCTTCAACCTCACCATCAACGACCTGGGCAACGCCCTGCAGGCGGCCAACGCCAGTACCCAGGAATCCCGGGTGACCCGGGACAACCTGTCCATTCCGGTTCAGGCCGGGACACTTCTGGAAACGGTGGAGGACGTCCGTCGTCTGGTTGTGGGCATGCACAATGGTGCGGCTGTCCATCTGGAGGACGTGGCTGAGGTCAGCCGCGGCGGAACCGTCGCGGACCAGAGCGTTATGACCGGTTTCGGCCCGGCTTTCTCTGCGGATAGTGCCGGTCCGGGAGATGTCTACCCGGCGGTCACCCTCGCCATCGCCAAGAAGCCCGGTGAGAATGCCGTCGATATTACCACTGCGATTCAGCAACGCCTGGCGAAACTGCGAAACCGGGCCCTGCCCATGGGTGTTGAGATTCTGGTCACTCGTGATTACGGCGATACCGCGTCACGCAAGGCGCAGAAGCTGATCAGTGACCTGGTATCGGCGACCCTGTGTGTGGTGCTCCTGGTACTGGCAGCCATGGGCTGGCGACAGGCCCTGATCGTTGGCGTTGCCGTGCTGATTACCCTTTTGCTGACACTGGTTTTTTCCTGGGCCTGGGGCTTCACTCTGAACCGGGTATCGTTGTTCGCGCTGATCTTCTCCATCGGTATCCTGGTGGATGACGGCATTGTCATTACCGAGAACATCAATCGTCGTATCCAGAATTCCCGGCGTGCGGTGAAGGAAATTATTCCGGTAGCTGTGGACGAAGTGGGCACGCCTACCATCATGGCGAGCCTCACCATCATGGCTGCGCTGATTCCCATGGCGTTTGTCAGTGGTCTGATGGGGCCTTACATGAGTCCTATTCCCATCAATGCGTCGGCGGGGATGGTCTTGTCCCAGGTTGTTGCCTTTGTCGTGGCACCCTGGCTGGCGTTCCGGTTGCTGAAACACAAGAAGGGAGAGGCCGCGGCAGAAGCAGAAGAGGCCTCCAGTTCCGCCGATGGGGTCAGCCGGCTTTCCCTGAAGATCTTCCGGACATTACTCACGCCATTCCTGGGTGAACACCCCTGGCGCCGTCGTTTCCTCGGTCTCGGCGTCGTCGGCCTGGCCGTCGCGGCCGCTTCATTGCCCGTGTTCCTGGCGGTGATTCTCAAGATGCTGCCCTTCGACAACAAGTCGGAATTGCAGGTGGTGGTTGATATGCCAGAGCGGACACCGATGGAACAGACCCAGCGGGTGCTGATGGAGATGGGGCAGTATCTGGAGACCGTAAATGAGGTGACCAGTTGGCAGACCTATGCCGGCACCGCGTCACCGATCAATTTTAATGGCCTGGTACGGCAGTACTATCTGCGCGGCGCGCCCTACCACGGTGATATCCAGATCAACCTCTCCGGCGAAGAGACCCGGACCCGGCAGTCCCACACCATTGCCCAGTCGCTGAGGGAGCCGCTAACCGCAATCGGGGATCGCTACGATGCTGAGGTGAAAATTGTCGAAGTGCCACCCGGGCCTCCGGTGTTGTCGCCGGTGGTCGCGGAGATCTACGCCGCGGATGAAGAGCGTCGTTCCGGCATGGCCCGCAGTGTTGCCAGGGGCATGGCTGAGGTGGAAGGGTTGGTGGATATTGACACCACGCTGGAGGCGCCGACACGGCAATGGGAAGTTGTGGTGGATCGTGCCCGGGCGGCCCGCATGGGCGTCTCCCAGAGGCAGGTCGTGGGTGCACTGCAAACGGCGCTGGGAGGCAGCAGCGTCAGTTTTCTGCATGATGAGCATGCCAAGTATCCGGTGCCGATCCGGGTCATTCTGGATGAAGGCGATAAAGCACAGCCATCGGTGCTGATGTCTGTCCAGGTACGCAGCCGCAGTGGCAACCTGGTTCCCCTGGCCAGCATTGCCGATGTGCGAGAGGCCGACTGGATGGGGGCAATCTATCACAAGGATCTGCTGCCGGTGACCTACGTAACGGCGGATATGGCCGGCGCCATCGATTCCCCCCTGTACGGCATGTTCCGGATGGTGGATAACCTGGAGCAACAGGAGGGCGGCCCGGAGCAGTTCTTTATCAGCCACCCGGAGTTGCCGGAGCAAGGAACCCTGAAATGGGACGGGGAATGGAAGATTACCTATGAGACCTTCCGGGATATGGGGGCGGCTTACAGTGTCGGAATCTTCATGATTTTCGTGCTGTTGGTGGCCCAGTTCCGCTCGTACATTTTGCCACTGGTGATCATGGCGCCGATTCCGCTGACGCTGATTGGTATCATGCCCGGCCACGCCCTGCTTGGTCGGGAATTTACCGCAACGAGCATGATCGGCATGATTGCCCTGGCCGGGATTATCGTACGTAACTCAATCCTGCTGGTGGTGTTTATCCGGCAATTGCTGGATGAGGGCGTTGAGCTGGATGAGGCGGTCGTGCTCGCCGGGGCGGTGCGAATCAAGCCGATTGCCCTGACGGCGATTTCGGCGATGGTGGGTGCTTACTTCATTCTGAACGACCCCATCTTCAATGGCCTGGCTATTTCCCTGATCTTCGGGCTTGCCATGTCCACACTGCTGACGATTCTGGTTGTACCGCTGCTTTACTACACCCTGGCTCGATGTCGGTGGATCTGAGCCCGGCTTATCAGGTTGCGCTGCTGAGCGCCAGGGCTGATTTTTGACTAGAGTTTATTACCGGGTTGGCCAGTAACGCTGCATTTCCACAAACAGGAAGGACGCGCTCCAGGTAATCAGTACAAGCCCCGTGAGGCCCTCGATACCGGTCAGGAAGCGGAGGTTTCCGAAAGCTTCAATGTCGCCGTAACCCAGGGTGGTAAAGGTGCTGAATGAAAAATAGACGCAGTCCAGAAGACTGCCGTTGAAGTTGCCGGCCAGCGCCCCCCAGCCGTCACCATGGTGCATGAAGTAGTAGGCGCAGGCGAAGATCCAGACCTGGGCTGTGTGAGCCAGGAGCACGCCGAACACGGCCAGGATCAGGCGGAAGCGGTGACTCTGGCGCATTTTGGCGGTGGCGGTGCTGAGGCGAAGCAGAACTTCATGATGGATCAGTACCACCACCGCCACAATCAGCAAATTAAGAATCACCGCATTGAGCAGACCGACATGCTCTTCAACAGACAAGTGTGCTTTACTCCGATAAAACTGACCTGGCTCGAAAGCCTGCGTGAAATTGACGCACCGGGTGCGGTTTCGAATCCGAAATTGCACCTTGATTGTATAGTAGTTTTGTTCCGTTAACCTGTTGGGTTCCATTTACCTTAGCTGGCCATGAAGTAATGTCCAAACGACTCTTTCCCCTGATTATTCTTGCACTTGGTATTCTCGGCTTCCTGGCTCTGAAAATGACCCGGCCCGAACCGGCGGAAGTCAGTGCCACGGAACGCCGCTGGCGCGTTGAAGTGCAGACCATCGAACCTGACAACCACACACCGGTGTTGCCTCTGTATGGCGAGGTGATGGCTCCGGAACAGGTCAATGTCACGGCGACACTGGCCGGTCGTATTGGGGCCCGCCCGGTCTCGGAGGGGGAGCGGGTGCAGGCGGGCGAGTTGCTGGTGGCGCTGGACGATGCGGACATCACACCGGTAGTGGCGCAGGCTGAAGCCCAGGTCGCGGACCTGCAGGCACAGCTCCGGTCTGAACAGGTACGCCATCGCAACGATCTGGCGGCGCTGAAAACAGAACAGTCAATCCGGAACAATGCCCGCCGTCAGTTGGAACGCACCGAGTCCCTGGTAAAGCGCAATCTGGCGTCCCGGGAAGATCTGGAATCTGCTACCGATGCCTTGGCACGGTCAGAACTCACGGTCAGTATCCGTCAGCGCGCCATTGATGAACATCCGTCGCGGTTGCAAAGCCTGGAGGCGCGACTGGCCCAGGCTGAGGCCAGCCTGGAAACGACAAAAAGGGACGCGGAACGGGCCCGCGTAATCGCACCTTTTGACGGCGTGGTAACCGGCGTTCAGGTAGCCCCGGGCGATCAGGTGTCCCGCAATGAGCCCCTGCTTTCCCTATACCCCGAGAAGGGCCTTGAGCTCAGGGCCCGGGTGCCGGATCTGTTCAGAGCAGAGTTGGTGGCTGCTCTGGATCGGGGCGAACGCCTTTACGCCTTCAGCGAAAACCGTCAGCACCGGTTTGAGCTGTCCCGTTTTGCCGGCATCTCGGATCCGGCCGGCACGGAAGCAATCCTGACGCTTGATGGAGAGCCGGCCGGTTTGCGACCGGGCGGCCTGCTGCCAGTGAGTCTTGAGCGTCCCGAACGGTCGCAGACGGTCGCTATTCCTTTCAGTGCCCTGTATGGTGCTAACGCCGTTTACCTGATGGACAACGATAACCGGATGGAGCGGGTGACGGTTGAACGCATCGGCGAGGCCAGGGCAGCCAACGGCGAACGTCAGCTGGTGGTCGCGGGTGAGGCACTTCAGCCTGGAACCCGGCTGATCACCACGCACCTGCCAAACGCCATGACTGGCCTGAAAGTGGAACTCGCGGCTGACGCCGGGGAGGCGAGCCAATGAGACGCAGAAAAGGCGTCATTGGTTTCTTTGTCCATCACCGGGTCGCGGCCAACCTGGTGATGCTGGTTATGCTGCTTGGCGGAGCACTGGCACTGACCCGGATGAACATCCAGTTTTTCCCTACGTTTGCCCTCGACATAGTGAGCGTCCGGGTGGTTTGGAGCGGAGCGTCGGCCGAGGATGTTGAGCAGGGTGTTACCGATCCTCTTGAGCAACGGCTGCGCAGTGTCGATGGCCTCAAGAAAATGACCTCCACCTCAGCCCAGGGTATTTCGTCCATCACTCTGGAGTTTCAGGAGGGCACCAATCCGATTCAGGCACTGGATGATGTCCGGCAACAGGTGGACGAGTTCACCAATCTTCCTGGAGACGCCGAAGAGCCCCAGGTTACCCGCGTGGAACGCTATGAACCGGTCGCCAGATTGCTGGTGTTCGGAGCTGTGGATCGCAGCGAACTCAGGGAACTGGCCTACCGCTTCGAGGACGAGCTGCTTGAGCGGGGCATCGACCGGGTGTCCATCCGTGGTTTGCCGGAGCAGCAGGTCAGTATTGATGTACCAGTGGAGCGCCTGGAAACCCTCGGCTTGTCGCTGGAGCAGATTGCTGACCGGGTTGCTTCCATCTCCCGGGATCTGCCGGCAGGGATGATGGCCCAGCAGGACGCGACCCGGGAACTGCGGGCTGTGGAACAGCGCCGGAGTCCCCAGGCCTTTGAAAACATTCCGGTGCTCAGTGGTAACCGGGTCCAGCTGCGGCTGGGCGATATAGCCATCATTCGACAGGAGGCCCGTGAGAGTCAGGTTACCCTGACCCGGGATGGTTTACCGGCGGTAGAGCTGCAGTTACAGCGAGCGGAAAACGGTAACTCTCTGGCTGCGGCAGAAGTCCTGTCGTCCTGGCTCGCGGATACCCGCCCAACCCTGCCACCCTCAATGCAGCTGGAGGTGTACGATGAAACCTGGCAGCTGCTGAATGATCGTATTTCGCTACTGGTGACCAACGGCCTGGGAGGTCTGGTGCTGGTGGTTTGCCTGCTATACCTGTTCCTGCCCGGACGTGTTGCTTTGTGGGTGGCTATCGGCATCCCCACGGCCTTCCTGGCGTCCATGGCGGTGCTGTGGGGTATCGGTGGCTCCATCAACATGATTTCCCTGTTTGCGCTGATCATGGCTCTGGGGGTGATCGTCGACGACGCTATTGTGGTGGGTGAGGATGCCGACGCCCACGCCCGGCTGGGTGAGGAATCCATATACGCCTCGGAGGGTGCGGCCAAACGCATGGTATGGCCTGTTCTGGCCTCTTCGCTGACCACGGTTGCCGCGTTCATGCCACTGCTGGTGGTTGGTGGCATCATCGGGAATATTCTGGGTGACATTCCCACAGTGATGATCTGCGTGCTGGTGGCGTCACTGCTGGAGTGTTTTATTGTGCTGCCCGCCCATCTGCGCCATGCCTTTGTGCCTCGCGGTAAAAAACAGAACAATCCGGACGTGCCGGCGAAAAAACAAAACCCGGTCGGGCGTTTGCGCAAGGGCTTTGAGCAGCGTTTTGACCGCTTTAGGGAAGGCTCGTTCCGCCGCTTTTCAATGCTTAGCCTCAATCATCGGGGAGTCACCGTGGCCGCTGCGGTTGCCCTTGCGTTGCTGGCTGTGGGGCTGCTGGCCGGAGGCCGCCTTGGTTTCAACTTTTTCCCGACGCCGGAACCCTCCGTATTCTATGCCAATGCGAGCTTTGTGGCAGGAACCGATCGGCGCACGGTCAACGGCTTTCTGGGGGAAATGCAGCGAACCCTCAACGACACGGAAGCTGCGCTTGGAGGCGACCTGATCCTGCATGCGGTGACCACCCGGGGCGCAACACTGGGTGCAGGGGGTAGCTCCCGCTCCGGTGACGAGATGGGTTCGATGATGATTGAGCTTGTTCCGTCCGATCGGCGGTCCGTGCGTAATCCTGAATTTATCAGCGAATGGCGCGACCGGCTCACGCTGCCGGCCGGGCTGGATAACCTGAGCATCTCCGAACGGCAGTCCGGCCCGCCGGGACGTGATGTCAATGTGCGACTGACCGGCGATGATGCCGAAAATCTCAAGCGCGCCGCTGATGAGCTTACCCAGGCACTGGCGACGTTGCCCGGGGTGCTGGATGTGGCAGACGATATGCCCTGGGGCCGGGAGCAGCTGATCTATCAGGTCAGCGCTTCTGGTGAGGTGCTTGGCCTGACCACGTCGGACCTTGGGCGGCAGTTGCGGGCGGCCTTTGACGGTCGTATTGCCCAGATCTATCAGGATGGCCGGGATGAAGTCGAGGTGCGGGTGCAGTTGCCCCAGGCCCAACGGGAGCGCCTGTCCACGCTGTCCCAGATGACTGTACGGGTGCCGGATGGCCGCTTTGTTCCGCTCAGCCAGGTCATGAATCTTGACCATCGGCAGGGGTTCCAGGCCCTGCGCCACGCCGATGGCAAACTGTCGGTAGAAGTGACGTCAGGGCTCAATACCAGCGTTAGCACCACCGATCAGATCCTGGCCAGCCTGCAAACAGAAGCCCTGCCGGACATCGCCAGCCGGTTTAATGTGCGTTACAGCTTTGAGGGCCGGGCCGCGGACCAGCGGGAAACCATGAACGACATGAAGACCGGCCTGATGATCGGCCTTGGCCTTATGTATGTCGTGCTGACTTGGGTGTTCGCATCCTGGAGCCTGCCTTTGATTGTCATGGCCATTATTCCTTTTGCTCTGGTCGGGGCGCTGCTGGGGCACTGGTTGATGGGGCTTCAGTTGACCATTCTGTCGCTGTTTGGCCTGTTCGGTTTGTCGGGGATTGTGGTCAATAACGCGATCATCCTCGTAGCATTCTATAACCAGCAACGGCGAAAGGGGCTCGGCATTACCGAAGCGCTGAATGAAGCCGCGGTGCAGCGGGTCCGGGCGGTTCTGCTGACATCTCTGACCACCATTGGTGGCCTGTTGCCGTTGCTCTTCGAGACCTCGTTACAGGCCCAGTTCCTGATTCCCATGGCGACGTCGATCGCATTCGGTCTGGGGTTGTCGACATTGCTCGTTTTGCTGGTGATTCCAGCGTTGTTGTCGTGGCTGGAAAATTTCCGGGAATGGTGGGCCGGGCGCCAGGGCAAGACCGCATCGCTTCTGGGTGCTGAGGAATGATTACGGGATAAGGCATGAAAGACGCGCTATTAGGCGTTCACGGGTTGAGCAAGAACTTCTACAGTGGTGCCGAGCAGATTCCGGTGTTATCGGATATCTCTCTGGCACTGGCCCGTGGCGAGTCGCTGGCGCTGATGGGCCGCTCGGGCTCTGGGAAAAGTACGCTCCTGAATCTGTTATGTGGGCTGGAGCAACCGGATGCCGGGATGATCTCGATTCTCGGCAACACCTTTGATAGCCGTCAGGCGATGGACGGCCGTTCCCGGGAACGGCGCTGGTCCGATCTGCGCAGACAACAGATTGGCGTTGTATTCCAGGAAGCTAACCTGATGCCCGCGATGTCGTTGCTGGACAACGTCCGCCTGAGGGCAAAGCTGGCGGGGCAGGACGAGTCGGGTTGTACCAGCTGGCTGGACCGTCTGGGCATCGGCAGTCTTGCCGGTCGGTACCCGGACCAGGTTTCCGGGGGGCAGCGCCAGCGTGCCGCTCTGGCCATGGTGTTTGCCATGAAGCCCGCCCTGATCCTTGCCGATGAACCCACCGGCAGTCTTGACCGGCTGACCGCTGATGAAGTCGCCAAAGAATTATTCCGGCTTCAGTCCGATAGTGGTTGCGCCCTGATTCTGGCGACGCACGACGGCGAACTGGCAGCAAGGTGCGGCCAACGGCTGGATCTTGCGCACAGGGTCTCGGTTTAGGCCCAACATGATCCTGTTACCCGCTCTGTTCAGTCATTACCGCCGTCATCCCCTGCAACTGGTGGCGCTTGCCGTGATGATTGTGGTCGCGACAATGCTGTGGACCGGAGTCAGCCACCTGACCGACCAGGCGAGGGCCAGTCTCGGTCAAAGTGAGCGGGCCGTTGAGGAACGCAGGCAGGTTGAGCGTACAGACGGCCAAGAAGTCACCGTGCAGGATTTTGTCACGCTTCGGCGGGCCGGAACCTGTGTCATGCCCTGGCTTGAGGTGGTTCGACCGGCGCCGGCGGGGCGCATGATCGGAATTGACCCGCTGGCGGCAGCCTGTTTCCAGGATGGCAGTGATGGAGTGGAGCGCTGGAACCAGCCTCTGGATGGCAAACCATTCCTGGACATAAGTGAGGCGGCAGCCATGGCCGGTTCCGCCGATGGTGTCCGCTCCGAGCTGTCCTTGCTGGTACCGGACCGGTCCGATCCTTCCTTATTTCCCCCCGGATATCGCGAAACAGCATTCTCCCTGGGGCCGGACACCGGAGAACTGGGCGATAGCTTCCTGCTCAATCTTGATGCCCTGGGATTTCTGGTCTTGCTGATTACCGCACTGCTGTTGCGCAGCGTTTATCATCTGGGGATAGCCCAGCGGCGCGATAGCTTCGTGTTGCTCCAGCGGTTTGGGGTGCAGCGGTCAATGTTAAACCGCATGCTGGTGCTGGAAATTGTCCTGCTTGCACTCGTCTGTATCGTGCCCGGTGTCTGGCTGGGCCGGTTGCTGGCCGGGACTGTGGGTGGTGGCTTCGGTCAGGCCCTGGAAGGCCTTTTTGATATCCCGCTCTATGCGGGGCAGGGTGAAACCTGGCTGATCCCGGTTCTGACGATGATGGCGGTGGTGGTCTCGGTCTGTCTTGCCGATGTTCTCAAGCTGCCGGGACAGGCACTGCTGCATCCTTCGCCCCGCCGGATTCGTATGCTGGCACTGGCGGTTCTTGTTGCTGGACTGGTTCTTGCGCTCCTTGCCAGCTCACTGGCCACTGTCTTCCTCGCGGTCGCGCTGGTTTTTGCGGGTGCCGGTATCCTGGCACCAAAAGCGATTGCCGGTGTGGCGCGCTGGCAGGCCGGGCGCCAGCAGGAACCTCTGAAACGCTGGCATTATTCGGAGCTTGGCGTCCTCGCGCGCCGACTTGTGTTGCCATTGGTGGCACTACAGTTCGCCCTGGCAATGGTGCTGGCGGTGCAGGCTCTGGTGACTGTCTTTGAAGCAACTTTTGATCAGTGGCTCTCCCAGCGTCTGGCGGCGGACTATTTCATTGAAGTGCCTGCTGGTGCTGACAACCGGCCTGCTGTCGAATGGCTTCAGGCCAGCCAGGTACTTTCGGAGACTGGCCAGTGGCATCGGGTGGTCCGTGGTGAGGCCCGCCTCGTGGCTGAATCCGGTGAGCCAGAACAAACAGTGGATATGTTTGCAGTTGCGCCGGTGAGCCCAATGCTCAGGCGGTGGACCCTGCAGAGTGCTGCCGAAAAAGCCTGGCCAGAATTCAGAGCCGGGCAGGGGCTCATGGTGAATGAACAGCTGGCTCGCCGGCATGCCTTCGCCGTTGGCGACACCCTGTCGGTGGTTGTCGCCGGTGAGCCGCTGTCTCTGCCGGTTCTGGGCGTCTATCCCGATTACGGTCGTCCGGCGGGCGAAGTGTTGCTTAACGCAGAGCAATTGCCGGATTCGTTCGTGCCATCCTTTGAAAGCTTTTCCATCAGTCCGGGCAGGGCCAGCATGGCGGAAGTCACTGCGGGCCTTAAGCAGGTCTGGAACGTGGAGCATCTAACGGTGCGTGACAACCAGCGGGTCCGTGCACTGGCTGACGCGGTGTTTGACCAGACCTTCCTGCTGACCCGGGCCATGACCTTCGTCACGTTGGTCCTGGCGGCCATCGCACTGCTTATCATGGGCTGGGTGTTCTTCTCGACCCGGGTCTGGTACTTCCAGCTGTTGGCGGTATGGGGGATGCGGCGAAGGGAGCTGGCGGGTCAGCTGGTGCGGCTGTCTGTTACTTTGACCGTCGGTATTGCCGTGCTGGCGTTACCCCTGGGGGTCTGGCTGACATGGGTTCTTGTGCATCGCATCAACCCGCTGGCCTTTGGCTGGTCCCTGCCGATGGCCGTGTATCCTGAATTCTGGCTGGAACTGGGTATGCTCAGCCTGATAGTCGGCCTGAGTATTGCTGGCTTGATGCGTCGTCAGCTTCGAAGGCCTGCATCGATGCCAACGTCTGCCAGTGGCCAGACCGGAGGTGAACGATGAGACCGCTGGGGTTGTTGCTGGTGTTTCTTGTGGTTGTTGCCGGATGCTCCGGAGAGTCGGAAGATGCCGGGTTTGCCGGTCTGGCCAGTCCAGGAAAGACCGGGCAACAGCTAGCCTTTCTGCAGCCTGGTCCGGGCGATCGAGTGCACCTCCCGGAGGACCTTGGCCCCCATCCCCGTCATCGGATCGAGTGGTGGTACCTGACTGCCAACCTTGAGACCTCCGATGGCCGCCCTCTGGGAGTACAGTGGACACAGTTCCGGCAGGCGATTCAGCCCAGAGCGGTGAGCGAGGTTCCGCCTCTCCCTTCACAGTGGCCGCTTCAGGCCGCGTGGATGGCCCATGCCGCTATCAGTCTGGATGGCCAACACCGGTTTGCCGAGAAACTGGCCCGGGGCGATGTTGGTCATGCCGGCGCCGTTGCGGAGCCGTTGCACGTGTGGCTGGACAACTGGCAGCTCCGGCAGCAGGACGCCGGCAGCTGGCGTCTGCGGGTCGAATCGTCCGACTGGTCTTATGACCTGCTGCTGCATATCAATGGCGACCCTGTAGCCCATGGTGACCACGGTTTTAGTGCCAAATCCGCCAGTGGTGAAGGCTCGATGTATTTCAGCCTGGTGGATATTGCCATTGAGGGAACGGTAACCATGCGCGGTGAGGCAGTAGCGGTGAAGGGCCGGGGCTGGTTTGACCGGGAATGGAGTAGCCAGTTTCTTAAAGCTGGCCAGCAGGGCTGGGACTGGTTTGCACTGCACCTGGATTCCGGCGACAAGCTTATGGCGTTCCAGTTGCGGAATAAAGGCGATGTCTTTCAATCGGGAACCTGGATTCCCGCAAGCGGCCCCCCAAAAATGCTGAATGCCAGTGACTTGACGCTGACGCCCCTGGCATTTAGCGGCAAGACACCAACGGGTTGGCGGCTTCAGTTACCGGACTATCAGGTTGATATCAACGTGGCGGCGCCCGCAGGCAACTACCGGAATAGCGGGTTGTATGCTTATTGGGAAAGCCCGGTCAGCGTTTCAGGCAGTCATTCAGGAGAGGGCTATATGGAGCTGACCGGCTACGATGACGACTAGGCTGTTTCAACCCAGCCCCGGCGGCTGGAGACCGGTAAACAGCTCCTGGATACCCTGGTGCCATTGTTGTCTCAGTGTGTGGAAATAGTCGCAGTGCTCTTCCACACGATCGGTAAAGCAGGGCTTGAGGCCATCCTTCCGATAGATCGCCACGTCCAGAGGCATGCCGACGGACAGATTGCTTTTCATCGTAGAGTCGAAGGAAATCAGCGCACACTGGTAAGCCCGTTCCAGGGGTGTCCGGTAGTTCACTATGCGGTCGATAATCGGCTTGCCGTATTTCGACTCGCCGATTTGGAAATACGGCGTTTCTTCTGTTGCTTCGATGAAGTTACCTTCCGGGTAGATGTTGAACAGGCGGTGTTCCTCGCCCTTGATCTGACCTCCGAGAATCATGGAGCAACTGAAATCGACCTTGTTGAGCTTGCCATCCGGATTGTCCCGTTTAATGACCTCTCGCATCGTCTGGCCAACGATTTCTGCGGTTTCGAACATGGACGTCGTATTCAAAAGATTAGCGATATCGGTGCCTGCCCGTCGCTCAAGCAGACTGATGATGCTCTGGCTGGTGGCCAGATTGCCTGCAGATAACAGCACCAGTTCACGCTCTCCGGGCTGCTCGAAGACATGCATTTTCCGAAATGTGGAAATCTGGTCAAAACCGGCGTTAGTCCGGGAATCCGATGCGAACACCAGCCCGTCGGCAAGTCGCATCGCTACGCAATAAGTCATGAAGCCCTCCTGATAAGGCTTTTGAAAACGAGCGTAGTCTAATCATAACTCCCGGTCGGGTGTGAGGGTTTATTGACGCATTTCCATGATTTTTGTTACTGAGTGCCCGTGGCCTCCGTTACCCACGCCCGAGTTTCCATATGCTCCATGCCGCCACCGCTGCGCACGCCCCGGACGGGTGCCGCATCCCGGTAATCCAGGCCTACGGCCAGCTTTATATGGCTCTCTGCCACATTCAGGGTGTTGACCACATCAAATGTGTGCCAGTTGCTGCCTATCCAGGCTTCGGCCCAGGCGTGAGTGGCGACATGGTCATCGCTGGTGGAATGAATATAGCCGCTGACATAGCGGGCCGGCACGCCAATGTGGCGGCAGCAGGCAATGAAAATATGGGTGTGGTCCTGGCATACTCCGGCGCCGAGTTTGAAGGCTTCGCTGGCGGTATTGGTGACTGTGGTGGCACCCGGCATAAAGGCAATGTGCTCACGAAGGTGCTTCATCAGGCGCACCAGGCTTCGCTTGTTGCACGAGTACTGACTGGCGAACTTCTTGAGGGCTTTGTCCGTCTCGGTCAGCGGCGTGTGCCGCAGAAACACCTGGGGCGGGAAGGGTGAGTCGTCACGGGTCAGCGGTTTACCGGTCAGGTCCACCACGCCTTCCGCCGTCAAAACAATTTCCGGGACAGCGTTATCGAGTGTCATCACGGTCACCGGGTTGCCGAAACCGTCCATCATCTGGCTGGTTTCGCCCGGCGTGCTTAGCTTCCAGTCATGAATACGCTGCTGGGGCGTGTTCCGCGGCGTCAGCCGGATGTACTGAATGCTGTTCTGAACCGGGGTTTCGTAGGTATACCGTGTCTGATGATGAATGTTGAGTCTCATTGCTTCCACCCCATATAGTCTTTCTGGATTTGCCCGGCAATACCCTGAATGCGATCCAGAAAGTCGACCAGATACTCGTTCAGTCCGCGCTCTGCTATGTAATCGCGGTCGCCGTAATGAATGTTGGCATACAAGCTGGAAGCCAGGCGGCGGGAGCGCTTCGCGTTACCACTCTCAATCTGCTCAAGCAGGCTGGCAATTTCTTTCAGACAGCCATGCAGAGAGCGGGGCACATCCGCTTCAAGGATCAGCAGTTCGGCAACATTCATGGGCTCCAGGTTGTGACCATAGGTGTTCTGATAGGCCTCGAAGGCCGCCAGGGAATGCAGAACGGCTGTCCACTCGAAGAACGACTGTGTGGCGTGCTCTTCCATGGCTCTCACGGCCATAACATGACGGATGTCGAGCACCCGTGCCGTCGTGTCCGCCCGTTCGATAAAAGTGCCGAGACGCAGGAAGTGGAAAGCATCGTTTCGCAGCAGCGTGCCGTAAGCTGCACCCCGGAACATGTGAGAGCGCTCCCGAACCCAGTCAAAAACGCTACTGGCATTGGATTCTGTTACCCCTTTCTTTTGAAGCTCCTTGAGTTCCAGCCATGCCTGGTTGATGCTCTCCCAGACATCGGCCGACAGGTTGCCGCGGACATGCAGGGCATTGTCTCTGGCATTCTGAATGATGTTGTACACACTGGCCGGATGGCGGTCATCGAGTAACAGGAAGTCAATCAGGTTTTGGGGTGTGATTTCCTCGTGGTATTCAAAGAAGATCTCCCGGGTTCCGGAGACCAGCAATGGGACCGATAACTGTTCGACCCGGTCTTCCGGTACATCAATCAGGGCCATGGTCAGACTGACATCAAGCAGTCTTGCCTGGCTTTCTGCCCGCTCCAGATAACGGGCCATCCAGAACAGGCTGGAGGCAGCGCGGCTCAGCATAAGTCATCCTCCATTACCCAGGTGTCTTTGGTGCCGCCACCCTGGGACGAATTCACCACCAGGGAGCCTTTCTTGAGAGCCACGCGGGTCAGGCCGCCCGGCACCATCTGGATCTTTTTCCCGGAAAGCACAAACGGGCGAAGGTCCAGGTGTCGGGGTGCAATGCCCTCATCCACAAAGGTCGGGCAGGTGGACAGGCTGAGAGTGGGTTGGGCAATGTAATCCTGCGGTCGGGCTTTGAGCAGGCTGCGGAAGGTGGAAAGTTCTTTCTTGCTGGCCTTGGGCCCGATCAGCATGCCATAACCGCCGGCGCCCTGGGCTTCCTTGACCACAAGCTCAGAAAGGTGATCCAGCACGTACTTCAGGTCTTTCTCTTTGCGGCATTGCCAGGTGGGGACATTTTTCAGGATGGGTTCCTCATCCAGATAAAACCGGATCATGTCCGGAACATAAGGGTAGATAGACTTGTCATCTGCGACCCCGGTGCCCATGGCGTTGGTCAGCACGACATTGCCGGTACGATAGGCGGCATAGAGTCCGGGGACACCAAGCATGGAGTCTGGGTTGCCCGCGAGAGGGTCGAGGAAATCATCGTCAATACGGCGGTAGATTACGTCCACTTGCTGCGGACCCACCGTGGTTTTCATGAAGACCTTGTTCTGGTGCACGAACAGATCGGCACCTTCCACCAGTTCCACGCCCATTTGCCGCGCCAGGAACGCATGCTCGAAATAGGCACTGTTGAAACGACCGGGGGTCAGCACCACTACCGTGGGGTCCGGCTTGAGCGAGGCGGCCCGCAGGGTTTCGCCAAGCAGGTTAGGGTAATGGTCAATGGGCGCCACCGGGGCGTGGGCAAACAGCTCCGGAAACAACCGCATCATCATTCGTCGGTTTTCCAGCATGTAGGAGACACCGCTGGGACAGCGGAGGTTGTCCTCCAGTACATAGAAATCACCGTCGTTATGGCGGATCAGGTCGATACCGGCAATATGGGAGTACAGGTTGCGGGGCAGTTTCAGGTCCTGCATTCCGGGCTGATACTGGGGATTGGCAAAGACCTGTTCGGCGCTGATGACACCGGCCCGGACGATGTCAAAACCATGGTAGATATCAAACAGGAAACGATTGAGTGCCTGCACCCTCTGGCGCAGTCCGGCCTGAAGCTTCTGCCAGTCGCTGGCGGAGATAACCCGAGGTATAAGGTCGAACGGGATGAGCCGGTCTGCCCCCTGGTCCTCACCATAAACGTTGAAGGTGATGCCCAATCGCTGGAACAGAACGTCGGCTTCTCTGCGTTTTTCAGCGATCAGGCCCTCATCCGCGTTGACCAACCATTCCTCAAGCATCTTGTAATGGGGGCGTACCCGGTTGTCCTGATCGAACAACTCGTCATACAGGCCTTCGCCTGGTGTCTGAATCAGCATGATTCTGCTCGTCTCCCTTGACCGTGCCAGTGGATTTGGCACCTATGGAAGTATCAGGCAGCAAAAGACGGGCCAGTCGGTGTCAGATCGCTATTATTGGGTTCTTTAAGAAAAGGCGACGGCCGGGTATCTGTCAATTAGGGTCGGGTAAAATAAAACAGGCGGCCAGATGGCCGCCTGTGAAAGCAGGAAAAAAAGATGTTTATTCGACCGCGGTTGCGCCAATGCGGTGGACGCTGACGTCTGCACCGTTGAACTCTTCTTCCTCGGTCAGGCGCAGGCCGGAGATGGCACTGATTGCCCCATAGACCACCAGGCCGCCGCCAAAGGCCACGATCACGCCTGCAACGGCTCCGATGATCTGTGACATCAGGCTCACACCGCCGAGACCGCCCAGGGCTTCCTGGCCAAAGATGCCGCAGGCAATCGCGCCCCAGACACCACAAACACCGTGCAGAGGCCAGACACCCAGAACGTCGTCCAGACGTTCGATCTTGTCCTGGGCCCATTCGAAGAGGTAGACAAAGATAGCGCCGGCTACCGCTCCGGTAATGAGCGCACCAACAGGGTGCATAAGATCGGAGCCTGCGCACACAGCGACCAGGCCGGCAAGCGGTCCGTTGTGAATAAAGCCGGGATCTTTCTTGCCCAGCACCATGGCCACGAGAATACCGCCAACCATGGCCATCAGGCTGTTCACAGCCACAAGGCCACTGATGCCATCAAGGGTTTGCGCAGACATAACGTTAAAACCAAACCAGCCAACGGTCAGGATCCAGGCGCCGAGCGCCAGGAAAGGAATGTTCGACGGGGCAAAGGCCACCACGCGGCCATTGCGATAGCGGCCGTTGCGGGCACCGAGCAGCAGGATAGCTGCCAGTGCGACCCAGCCACCCACGGCGTGCACTACAACAGAGCCGGCGAAGTCGTGGAATGCTGCACCAAACTGGTTCTCCAGCCAGCCCTGGAAGCCATAGTTACCGTTCCAAATCAGCCCTTCGAAGAACGGGTAAACCAGCGCGACAATCAGGCCGGAAGCGATCAGCATGGGATAGAACTTGGCACGTTCGGCAACACCGCCTGAGACGATGGCCGGGATTGCGGCGGCAAAGGTCATCAGGAAGAAGAACTTAACCAGCTCGTAACCATTGCCGGCCGTCAGTTCGGCGGCTCCGGTCATGAAGTGGCTGCCGTAGGCGACGTAGTAACCGACAAAGAAATACAGCACTGCGGATACGCCGAAGTCGGTCATGATTTTAACCAGGGCGTTGACCTGGTTTTTGTGTCGGACCGTGCCCACTTCCAGGAAGGCAAAGCCGGCGTGCATGGCCAGTACCATGATGGCACCGATAAGAATAAACAGCGTGTTGGCGCTTTCGGTCAGGGTGTGTACTGCACTCGTGATGTCCACGGGTTATCTCTCCTGATGTTGTGTTTATCAGCCTCTGCCGGGCTGTCTGTGCATTGGTAGGGTGCACTTTAAGCAATAGATGTTCCAAAATAATGCAAATCATTAGGGGGTAGGGGGTTGGCAGGATGTCAGGTCCTGGCAGTGAGGAGGTTTGCCTTGTTTACGCACTGAAGAAGTGCGTTTTCCGTCGGCGTGCACTGAATTGGTCTTCGGGAGGGCATTGGCTATTACCAGTTAATCTTACTGGTCGGCGCATCATCGGACTCGATTCCGATGACTGTTTCCTGATTCAGGGATTCCGACTCAATGAGTTCTTTCAGCTCAATTTCCTGTTCCTGCAGGGGGCCGGAAAGGTCAACGATGATTTCCACGCGGCGGTTCTTTGCCCGGTTTTCAGCGGATGTGTTGGCAACCCTGGGTTCCGTATCGGCAAGACCCTTGACCGCCAGGCGTGTGGGAGTGATATCTCCGGTGGCCAGCAGCACATTGGCTACGGCGGCAGAACGTGCCGCAGAGAGATCCCAGTTGCTGTAAAAGCGTGAGGTGCGGATAGGAACGTCGTCGGTGTGCCCCTCAACCGTCAGCTTACCGGGAATGTTGGCCAGGACACTGGCCATCTCCAGCAGGAGTCCCTCGAACTCCCAGGTGAGTTCCGCCGACCCTGACGGGAAAGAGCCCTTTTCTTCAACGCGGATAACGATACGGTGCTTGCCCTGGGTCACAGCGATCCTGCCATCACGGATCGCGTCGTCCAGCACCGCCATGATTTCTTCGGCGCTCTGATCCATGGTTTCCTGCTTGGCCGATTCCACCGCCCGTTCGGTTGGACTTTTGAACGTCTGGAGTTCCGGCTGCTGGTCTGTGGTGATCTGCTTGACCTCATTGACCACCGTGGGCTCTGGTGGTGCCGGTGAGAACTTGTCGAAAACGGGGCTCGTGCCTTCGGGAATTTCCAGCGCCGGCACTTCGCGCTGAACACCAAACGCCTTGGAGAGCTCGCCCGCAATCTGCTTGAACTTCTGGGCATCGATCTCCGAGAACGACAGCAGGAGAACAAAAAAGCACATCAGCAATGACATCAAGTCGGCGAATGTCACGACCCAGGCGGGGATCCCCGGCTTTTCCTCTTCGGGCAATTCGTCCATCGGCTATCCGCCCGCAGCTTCTGGTTCTCCTGCCTTGTTCCGTTCTTTCGGATGCAGATAGCTGGAGAGAAGCTGTTCGATGACTCTGGGGTTGGTACCTTCCTGAATTGCCACCAGCGCATCAGTGTAGAGCGACTGCATACGGGCCTCTTCGGTCATCCGAAGTGACAGTTTGTCCGCGATCGGCGAGGCGACCATAGTGGCCAGCATGGCGCCGTAAAGTGTTGTCAGCAGGGCAACGGCCATGGCGGGCCCAATGGATTTTGGATCTTCCATGTTGGATAGCATCTGGACCAGGCCGATCAGTGTACCGATCATGCCCATGGCCGGGGCGACATCGGCCAGCGCAGTAAACACCTTGGCGCCCGAGCGGTTGTGTTCCAGCGTCATCAACCGTTCCTTGCTGAGTAGCTGTTTGATGGTTTCGCCATTCTGACCATCTACCAGCATCTGTACGCCCTGACTGAGAAAGGGTGAGCCAACCTCCCTGCCTTCGAGACCCAGGGGGCCCTCCTTACGGGCAATCTGGGCAACTTCTACCAGTTCCTCAATGGCGGCACGGGTTTCGGGAAGTTTGAACTTGAAGGCGCGGATGGCCGCACCAAAGGCACCGAAAAACTGGGCAAAACTGAACTTGGCCAGCACCACCAGTGCGCTGCCCCCGATGACAATCAGAAGTGACGGACCATTGACGAACACATCCGGCGACACGCCGAGGATTACCGCTGAAGCGATCAGTACGATGGCCCCTACGAGGCCGATCAGGGTAGCGAAATCCACGTTTGCTCCGGAGGCAGATGCTTGTTTGATGGTCGAAAAGTGAGACTACCGGTAGTTCAGTATTCAATCAATTGGATTGGGTCGATGGTCTGTGATCTTCCTCTTGTTCTTTCCATGCAGCATAACGATGCAGGTCCGACTCAACCATTTTCAGGCAGAAAGCGACAACCCCGGCATCGTCCAGAAAGCCGAAGCCCAGAATGATATCGGGAATGACGTCGAGAGGATTCAGAACGTATAGCAGGGCACCGGCGACGGCGGCGATGGTTTTCCAGGGCACGCTGCGATAGTTGCCATACCAGTAGTCCCGAATCATTGAGAACATCAAGTGGATGTCTGCACTAAAGCGCTTGAGCTTGCCACTATTTTTCACTTTGTCTTCAATGGCTCGCTGCCGGTCCAGCAGTTTTTCAAGGTCTGCGCTATGGACGTTATCCGCCTCAGACTTCAGTTGATCTTCGGCATTTTTCTGGCTGAACAGTGCCATGAAATGTCGTCCTTTACGCTGATGGGAATGTGAGCCTGTATGATCGCTCAAGCCAGTTGGTATTGCCAACCGTTGCACCGTTAACGGGGCTTGTATTGGGTTGGGCAATACCCTCGCTCGACACCGGCGGGTCTCAGCATACGGTGTTTTGTCTTCCTTCCTGTGACCCGTTTCCGCCATAACCTGAAGCTCGACGGCTTCAGCTCCCGGCGCATCAGGCGAATGACTTCCTGCTCTTTCAAGCCATACAGGGTTTCGATGGCCTCGAAAGGGGTCCTGTCTTCCCAGGCCATTTCAATAAGCCTGGAAAGATCAGCCTGTTGATCTTCAAATGACATCGGACTGCTCCCGGTTTCAGTAACACCAAAGCAATACGTCAGTCCGCCGGCTTCGTCTCATGATCCGTGATGTTACTGGTACCGATCTCTCAGTGCCCGGGGAATCTGTGACAGTTGTTTCTCGATCAGTGCCGTCATGGCTGTCTGTATTGGCATGGCATCAAGACCGGGCTCCTGGTTTTTCAGGAGATAGTGGACTGCTTCTGCCGTTGAAAGGTGGTGCTCACCCGGGGCCTTGCGAATGATGTATCGGGAGGCCGGAGGGCAGGCGAAGTGGAATCGCGGCAATTCGCCAATCGTGGGATTGAGGTGTAGAAGTTTCGCGGCCTTTCGCCAGGTTCCGTCCAGAACAATCCAGTGATTAATCTGGCTCAGGTCTGTCGCTTCGACCGGTTGACTGTCGGGGCCCGGAAACAGAACAGCGGTGGTGTCCGGGCAAAGCTCGCCGGTGAAACCGGACTGGCGGAAATCCTCCGGCGTTTCACCAACGAAAACACGGAGGTTACCCAGGCACTGTTGCAGAATCCGAAGCGTTCCCTTGCTTCGCCCAACCTCGGATGGATGCTGCAGTACCGTCAGTGATGTCCTGTTTTGCACGGCGCCGCAGTATCCGCATACACAGATATTCGGGTGCAGGCCGCAATGTTCGCAGCAGGGTCGTGGCATGGCTATCCGACAAAAATACGCTTGGCCAGCCCTGCGCCGCGCCAGCCCCGTATGGCCAGGGTTGCCACCAGGCCCCCGATCATCGCGCCCACCACACCACAGGTCAGAACGTCCTGCCCGGTCAGAAAGAGTCCGGGAATGTCGGTTTTCGGTTTCAGCCAGTCCTGCTCGAAACGTTCCGGGGTATGATCGAGCCCGTAGAGCTCACCCCGTCCATACCGACAGAACCAGGCCGTGGAAAGCGGAGTGGAAGTTTCTACATAGTCGACCTTGCCGCGCAATTGGGGCAGCTTTTCGTACATTACCTCAAGAATCTGATGGGTAATGCGCTCCTTCATCGCGTCATAGTCTTCACCACGTTTGCCCCAGGTGGTGTTTTCCCAGGGCTCGAACATCTCCCAGGTGGTGGGGGCGACGATCTCGATGGTTGAGGTACCCGGCCATCGGTTCTGGTAATCCGGGTCCTTGGCGGCCGGGAACGAGATATAGACGACCGGGAATTGGCTGTGTTCGGGATCCTTCAGGAACCGTTGGACATTGCCGTCGTGGTCAGCGCTGGGGTAGATCCAGAAGTTGGTGCGGGGAAGACCAAGCTGTTCCGGGGTGCCTTTAAGACCGATATAGAGCCCGATGTGTGGCATGGACGGTGTTATGTGCTCGCGCTTGCCCGGGTAACCGGCCTTTGCCGCAGTATCCTCCGGCAGCAGCTTTTCAAAGGTATTGATGATCCCGGCATTGCTGATAACCATCGGCGCGCGGATTTCTTCGCCATCGGCCATGCGAACGCCGGAGGCCTTGCCTTTCTCGATCAGGATATCAGTGACATCGGCATAGGTATAAACGTCACCGCCAGGTTCCTGAATCACCGGGATGATGTTTTTGGCAATCTCGGATGCACCGCCCACCGGGTAAAAGCCGCCGTAAAGGTAATGCTTGGCGATCAGTGCATGAACCATAAAGCTGGACTGTTTCGGGGTGACCCCGCAATCGCCCCATTGGCCGGCGATAGCGCCAATGAGCTCCTCGTTGTCTGTCAGCTCCCTGAGGACCTCCCAGGTGGTCTTGTTGAAGCAGTCTGGCAGGGCAACATCCAGCCCTTTGTGCACCACGGGGCTGAGGATTCCAGGGGTGAGTTTCGACAGTGTGTACCATTGCATGCCATCGGCTACTTTCCCAAGCAGCTTCACATAGCGGTCGATGGCGTCCTGTTCATCGGGGAAAGCGCTCAGTAATGAGTGCTTTAAACCTTCCTTGCCGGCGCGAAGGTTAACCACCTTGTCACCCAGGAAAAAACGGTCGTAGTTCTCATCCATGGGTGCCCATTTCAGTTTGCCGTCGGTGATGTAATCAAACAGCCGACGGCCGAGGGTACGGGATGAACCCATATCACCGATGTAATGCACGCCCACGTCCCACTCATAGCCGTTGCGGGCGTAACTGTGGGTATAGCCGCCGGCGGTGTAATGCTGTTCCAGCACGAGTACCTTCTTGCCGGCTTTGGCGAGACAGGCGGCTGTTGTCAGCCCACCAATACCGGATCCGATCACGATGGCATCATAAGGCCCCTTGAGCCGGTTTGCCCGGTAACGGGTGCCGATGCGAATGGTGCTCGGCTTTAACTTGTTTCTAGGCTTCTCTTTCGATCCGCTGTCTACCACCATGCTTTACCCCACATTTCAGGATTGGCCCAGTTGTCAGGGTTGTTCCAGGCCCGTTTATGGTTGTAAGTATCCAGATTGTAGGTGTAGAGCGTAAGTGCACCGTTACCACTTTCAAGTTCTGCGTGGCGCCGGAAACCCAGACCGATGAAATCGGTAAAGGCCCAATCCGGGGCCTCACCAACCAGAACGGCAATCTGATGCGTGCCGTAATTGCGCAATTGCCCGAGCAATAATGCGCCTTCATCATGGGGCAGGTGTTCCAGAGTGTCGGAAATCAGAGCCAGGTCATGCACGGTGTCCAGGTTTAACGTGGCATTGGGGTCGGAGGTATCGAGTGTCCTGACGCGTGAAGTCTCCTGGTGTCGCTGCCATAGCTCAGCGACCTCTCCCGCTACCGAGCCACAGCACAGCAACGTTTCAGGCTGTGTGGTGTCGATGATGCGCGCGAGGGTTTCTCTCGGTGTGCCGGTGTCTTCTCTGGATGCTGTCATGAAATAGGCCAGTCCGCTGCGTCCACTGTGTGTAATCCCACTGGCTGGTCGGCGTGGCCTCCCCAGCGGTCCACGAAGGTGCCGAGAGGGTCGTACTGTTTGGCCTGCTTCTCCAGATTGAACTGTCTCAACCCGCGGGGATCAGCACCTACGCCAGCCAGGTATTGCCAGTTGCCGTAGTTGCTAGCTACATCATAGTCGATCAGTTGCTCTTCAAACCATGCTGCACCGTATCGCCAGTCCAGTTCCAGCTCGTTTACAAAAATGCTGGCGGCGAGCTGGCGGGCCCTGTTGCTCATGTAGCCGGTTTCACGAAGCTGATTCATCGCAGCATTAACCAGCGGATACTCGGTATTGCCATGGCACCAGGCCTTGAACCGGTGCCCGTAAAAAGTGACAGGGCGACGCTTTCGCTGTACACCGTCGCGGCGGAAAAGGTCGGCGCCGTGTTTAAGGGCGTACCAGTAAAAGTATTCCCGCCAGAGCAGTTCGAACCATAGCCAGTAAGTGGAGTCGTTTTTGGTTTCGCTGTGTTCGTATTCTGCGATGGTTTCCGCCACCTCCCGAACCGACAGCGAGCCGTTTGCCAGCCATGGTGAGAACCTGGAGGAAGCGTCCCAGGTGTCGAGCGCGTTGCGGGTTTCCTTGTAATTGTCGATGGCGTGTCTGACGAACAGAAATTCCCGAAGCTGTTGCTGTCCCGCCTCTTCGCCCCCTGTAAACAGAAGGGGATGCAGGGGTTCGGCAATGGCCGGGCAGTCACCCCGGTTGTCTTCCGGAAAACCCGGTGGTGGCGGCAAGGCTGTCAGAGTGCGTATGCGTAATCGCTCGGAACAGCGCTCGCCGGTTTTTTCCACCTGTTTGCGGAACTGGGAAAAGGTATCCGGCAGGTCCTGCAAATCCATTGGCAGGGAACCCTCGGTGAACATACTGAGAGTTTCGAACTGCTGGAACAGGGTGCCCGGCACCCCGTCCTTGATCGCCTGCCACTGACGTGCTTCCGTGGTGCCTGGTTGCCGCGATCGGATCACCCGTTCGATTCGGTGGGAATGCACCAACTCTGGAATCACCCTTTCCGGTTCGCCATAGGCGATATGAAGCCTTTGCCCCAGCGGCCTCAGGCTGCGCTCCAGTGCCATCAGACTCTGCCAGAGAAAACGCCAGCGATGATCGCCCATGGCTTTACTTTGCAGCGGGCCGGACTGGAACCAGCGCGTATCCACCACATACACGCACAGCAGCATGTCGGATTTCGAGGCGGCAAGCAGGGCCGCGTTATCGTGTAGTCGAAGATCGCGGGTAAACCAGTAGAGGGTGCGCAAGTCGATGCGTTCCTTTTCAGTCAACGAATGCTGAAGTGTACGTGCTTGGCTTTCCAAAAGATTGTTGCGGCAGAAAAGGAAGTATCGGGCCGGGAAAGCCCGATACTTCGGGTGGCGGAACGGCCTCAGGTTCTGAGGCGGCCAAATTCCTGGAACCGGAAGTTCCGTATCAGACGCTGGCTTCGAGTTCTTTCAGTGTCGGATAGTCGGTATACCCCTGTTCATCGCCACCGTAGAAGGTGCTGTCATCCCATTTGTTCAGAGGCGCATTCTGGCGGAATCGTTCCGGCAGATCCGGGTTGGCGATAAACGGACGACCGAAGGTCACCAGGTCGCAGCGGTTTTTGCTGATACGCTCGCGAGCCTCCTCGGCGGTGTAGGCACCGTTGGCAATGTAAGTGCCTTTGTAAACGTTACGGATGGCATCAATGATTTCTTCCGGCCGACCATTGGCATGATTGCCCTGGAATGAATCTTCAACCACTTCCAGATAGGCAATTCCCAGATCGTTCAGGTGTCTTGCGAAGGTGCCAAAGGTTTCAATCGGGTTTTCGTCGTACATGGCGTTGAAGCTGCCAGTTGGGCCAATCCGTACGCCCACCTTGTCTTTGCCCCACACATCAATGACGGCCTGAATCACCATCAGAGGCAGGCGTAGACGGTTTTCCAAAGAACCGCCGTACTCATCGGTGCGGTGGTTGCTGCCGCTCTTGAGGAACTGGTCCAGCAGGTAGCCATTGGCGGCGTGAACTTCAACGCCGTCAAACCCGGCTTCCCTGGCGTTCAGTGCCCCCTGGCGATACTGCTCGACGATACCGGCCATTTCCTCGGTTTCGAGTGCCCGGGGCTCCGGGACATCTATCATCCCGGAGTCGGCACTGATAAAAGTCTTGGCACCTTCCGGCTTGATGGCCGAGGGTGCGACAGGCTGGCTGCCGTTTGGCTGCAGTTCGGGATGGGAAATACGGCCTACGTGCCATAGCTGCATGTGGATACGGCCGCCGGCCATGTGTACCGCGCCGGTGACCTTTTTCCAGCCTTCAATCTGTTCCCGGGAGTGGATGCCCGGTGTGAAAGCATAGCCCTTGCCCTGAGGCGAGACCTGAGTTGCCTCACTGAAAATCAGGCCCGCACTGGCCCGTTGCTGATAGTAGTACGCATTCATGTCGTTCGGGATATCCCCGGGCTGGCTTGAGCGCGCTCGGGTCAGGGGAGACATCAGTACCCGGTTGGGCAGGATAAGGTCGCCCATCGAGTATGGTTGAAACAGTGGGTCGTTCTGCTGTTGGTTGCTCATGGAGCTTGCTCCTTTCGGATTAACTGTTTGTAATTAGACCAGTCTACTAGCCGGATGGCGAAAAAAATCTAGTTGATGTTAAGGCACTGTTTGAAAAACACGCGTACGAACCGGTCCATGGGTTCGGTGGATTTCAGTACCTTGGACCTGAGGATCGCGCCCTCCCAGCCGGACAACAGAAAGCTGGCCGCATCCGAAGCATCAATATCAGCCTTGATTTCACCGTCTGCCTGGGCTTCGACAATACAGCGCTCGAAGCGTTTTTCCCAGCCGGAAAAAACCTTGTCGAGTCGGGTGCGGAACATCTCATTTTGACCCGCCAACTCCTGGCCGAGGTTACCAATCAGGCATCCGCGGGTGTAGTCGCACGTGGTCATGGTTTCAAGGCCGGTATCGAAGTAAGCGCGGAGACGGTCGGCACAGGCACGGCTGCGGTCATTGAGAATCCCGTCAAGTTTCGCATCATACTCTTCGGCAAACGTGTCGATGACGGCGAGGCCGAAATCATTCTTGCTGCTAAAGTAATGATAGAACGACCCCTTGGGCACACCAGCTGCGGTCAGGATTCCATTGATGCCGGTTGCACCAAAGCCCTTATGGCCGATGAGGTCAGCGCCTGTCTGAATGATGTGGTTACGCGTGTCGTTCGTCGTCATGGTTGCCAGATTAGACCGGTCGTCTAGAATGAGTCAAACTCGCAGCATTCGAAAAAACCGTAATCCCTTCCAAGAGGAGTTTCCCGTGATCAAATCCCGTGCCGCGGTGGCGTTTGCCCCCAACAAACCGCTGGAAGTTGTCGAAGTTGATGTTGCCCCGCCGAAAAAAGGTGAGGTCCTGGTGCGCATAGTCGCGACCGGTGTCTGCCATACCGATGCCTATACCCTTTCTGGAGCCGACTCTGAAGGCAACTTCCCGGCGATCCTGGGCCACGAAGGTGGTGGTGTTGTTGAGGCCGTGGGTGAAGGCGTAACGTCGCTGGAAGTCGGCGACCACGTAATCCCGCTGTATACCGCAGAGTGTGGCACCTGCAAATTCTGCACGTCTGGCAAAACCAATCTGTGTAGCTCGGTGCGGGAAACCCAGGGCAAGGGCGTGATGCCGGACGGCACCAGCCGCTTCAGCTACAAGGGTGAACCCATCTATCACTACATGGGGTGCTCTACCTTTTCCGAATTCACTGTGCTGCCCGAAGTATCTCTCGCCAAGATCCCCAAGGAAGCCCCCCTGGACAAGGTCTGTCTGCTCGGTTGCGGTGTTACCACCGGCATCGGCGCGGTGCTGAATACGGCAAAGGTTGAAGAGGGTGCAACCGTCGCTATCTTCGGTCTGGGTGGCATCGGCCTGGCCGCCATCATCGGTGCCAAGATGGCCAAAGCCGGCCGGATCATCGGCGTCGACATCAACCCGGGCAAATTCGACATTGCCAAACAGCTGGGTGCCACCGATGTGGTCAATCCCAACGACTACGACAAGCCGATTCAGGAAGTGATTGTCGAGATGACCGACGGCGGTGCCGACTACACCTTCGAGTGCGTGGGCAATGTGAAACTGATGCGTGCGGCGCTTGAGGCATGTCACAAGGGCTGGGGCGAATCCACCATCATCGGTGTTGCCGGTGCCGGGGAGGAAATCAGCACCCGTCCGTTCCAGCTGGTCACCGGTCGGGTCTGGCGTGGTTCAGCCTTCGGTGGTGTGAAAGGCCGTACCGAACTGCCGGGCTACGTGGAAAAAGCCGAGAAAGGTGAGATTCCGCTGGATGTGTTCATTACCCACGAAATGCCGCTGGAAGACATCAACAAGGCGTTTGACCTGATGCACGAGGGTAAGAGCATTCGGACGGTTATCCACTTCTGAGTGCGGACGGAGCAGGTCAGCGCCTGCTGGCTTGCTCTTCCCGCCTTCTCGAGTTCTCGCCCAGTGGGTATTCGGGAGTGCCCTAAACGAAGGGCGCCAATCCCTTTCTGGGCACTATCGGTCCGTAAGCTTCAATTCGATTCTCCGGTTTTTCTGAAGGGCTTCTGGCGACGTACCATCGGCGACCGGGAAGAATTCACCAAAGCCGGCGGCAACCATGCGCCGCTCGGGCACACCCTGTTCCGCCAGGTAGCGGACCACCGCCACCGCCCGGGCTGTTGAAAGCTCCCAGTTGGACGGGAATTGTGGTGTGTTAATCGGGATCAGGTCGGTGTGACCGTCGATCCGCAGAATCCAGTCAAGATCGTCGGGAATGGAGTCCACTACATCCAGCAGCACTTGAGCCAGCTTGTCGAGTTCTCCTTTGCCGTCAGCCCCGAGCTGTGCCGAACCGGAAGCAAACAGCAATTCCGAGGGCAGCAGGAAACGATCGCCAACAACACGGATGTTCTCATTGGTAGCCAGAATATCCCGTAGCCGGGAAAAGAATTCAGACTGGTATTGTTCCAGTTGATTGACCCGTTCGGCCAGCAGGGTGTTGAGGCGGCGGCTGACATTCTCCAGTTCACCTTCTTTCTCCGCCGTTAGCTGTTCCTGTAGTTTCAGGGCCTTGGTGATCTGCCTCAGTTGCTCCTGGAGCGAGGCAATCTGGTTGGACAGCCGCAGGATCATGGACTGCTGGCTGGCGGATAGTTCGTCCTTCTCCGACGCCGCTTCGGTCAAATTTGCCAGCCGCTCGGACTGGGCCTCCGCTGTGGCTGTTTGCTGCATTAACTGGTTGCGGGTGACTTCCAGCCGTTGTTGCAACTCATTATTGCGGTTCTGACCTGCGCTGAGCTGTTGCTCCAGTGCCTCGGATTTACTTTGCTCCAGTCCCAGTAATTGCGAGATCTCATTCAGGCGCTGGTTCAGGCGGGCCAGTTCGGAGTTTCGGTCTGACAGTGTCTGGGACAGGTAAAGCTGACTGACGACGTACACCAGAAGCATGAAGATCACCAGCATCAGCAATGCCGATAAAGCATCCACGTAACCCGGCCAGACATTGGTGCTGCTGCGACTGCGGCGCTTGGATCCGATCATGGGTGATTATCCATTGCTCTGCCCATGGGGTTATTCCTTGCCCGCAAGTTGATTCTTCAGCCGTTCGTTCTCTTCCAGTAGCTCAGTCATGTCTTCGCGGACGGCCACTGACTGGCTGCTGCCTTCGTCGACGGTGTCGAGGAGGTTGGTTACACCGGTGAGCCACTCTTCCAGGCCGTCATAAAAGCGGTTCTGGGCGTGGCCCGCCTGGATATCGAGAAAGCCCAGAATAAGCGAACCGCCGAGACCCAGGAGGGAGGAGCTGAATGCCGTGCCCATACCCTGCAACGGTGATAACAGCCCGGCCTGAAGATCGGCAAACACCTTGCCGAAGTCGCCCTGGCCCATATCCAGATTGGTAATGACTTCGCCAACGGCATTGATTGTGCCCAATAGCCCCCAGAAGGTGCCCAGCAACCCGAGAAACACCAGCAGGCTAATGAAATAACGGGTAATTTCCCGCTGTTCGTCCATTCGTGAGTGAATGCCGTCCAGAACCGTTCGCAAGGAGAGGGTAGAAAGCTTGAAACGGTCGCGCTTGGACTCTTCCCCGAGCTGACGAGCAAGGGGCTTGAGCAGACGTGGTTCCTGCAGAACCGAGAGTCCGGAGTGCCCGGTTCGGAACTGGGCAATCCAGCGCAACTCCGGGAAGAGCACGAAAACCTGACGGTAAGTTAGCCCGATGCCGACGATCAGGACCCCGACAATCAGCAGGTTAAATACCCAGTTGGCCATGAACGCAGTCATCAGCGGCTTGTGGATCAGCACGCCTACGACAGCGACGACCGCCAGGAAAATTGTCATCCAGAAAAGTGTGTGCTTCGGATTGCTCATGTAAATGGTCAGCCTTTCGGAGTATTCCTGAAAACGTTAGCACAGAATGTGAGATGCTGTTGATCACATAGCAGGAGATTAATTAAGGAGTTTTATGGATACCGCATTGCCATTCCGCTTTCGTTTCCGCGTTCGCTATGGTGAATGTGATGCCCAGAGCGTGGTGTTCAATGCACGCTATGCCGATTTTGTGGATGTCTCCGTCAACGAATACATCCGTACCCTGTTCGGCGACTACCAGCATTTGCTGGACCAGGACCTGGATATCCAGGTTGTCAGCCTGACTGTGAACTGGAAAGCGCCGGCGAAGTTTGATGATGTGCTGGAAGCTCGCATCCGGCCAGGGCGGATAGGCAATACCTCGTTCACGTTACATATCGAGTTCTATCGGTACGGTGAGGAAGCATTGATTGCGGATGCCGACATCACCTATGTGATGATACAGGCTTCGGAGATGGTTAAGGTAGCGGTGCCAGAGCGAATTCGGGGGCTTCTTGAGAGAAGTGCTCCCGGCGTACTCATCAGTCACGCCGGGGAGCAGGTTCAGGAAGGCTGATCAGCCCTCTTGCAAGGCTTGTACAACGGCCTTCGCAGTGCCTTCCGAGGAGGGCGGGTTCTGGCCGGTGATCAGTTTGCCATCGACCACAATGTGCGGCGTGAAGTCGTCACCGCAGGAGTAGGAACCCGTTTTCTCCTTGAGCATGTCCTCAAGCAGGAACGGCACCACATTGGTCAGGCCCACAACCTCTTCTTCGCTGTTGCTGAAGCCAGTCACGTTGCGACCGCCAACCAGATTCTGGCCAGGTTTCACCTCCACGTCCCGGAAGACTGCGGGCGCGTGGCATACGGCACCGATGACCTTGTCCTGCTCGTAGGCCGCCTTGATCAGGGCAGCGGATTTCTTGTCGTTGACCAGGTCCCACAACGGGCCATGGCCGCCGGGATAGAAGATGGCGTCGTAGTCGTTCATGTCCACGTCGCTCAGTTTTTTCGTGCTGGCGAGCGCCTCTTTCCCATGAGCATCATTCTGGAACCGATGAGTCGTTTCCGTCAGCGCCCCTTCTGCCTCGCTGTTCGGATCAACGGGCGGCTGGCCGCCTTTTGGGGAAGCGAGAGTTATGTCTGCGCCCGCATCCTTGAATACGTAATAAGGCGCGGTAAATTCTTCCAGCCAGAAGCCGGTTTTGTGACCAGTATCGCCCATCTGGTCATGGGAAGTCAGAACCATGAGAATTTTCATAGGGTGTCTGTCCTTTTTGATTGACGAATGAATGGCACGTTTCAATTGTCTCTGTCAGAGAAGCTTGTGCCGCGATCGTATGAATTCAACCTTGTTCATACGCAGATTGGACCGCGACAGATCTGACAGCAGCTATACTTGCTGCAGTTGGCTACGATGCATTTTGGATCCAGGGATACGGGAAGGGTAGTAGGGATGAGAGTAATGGGAATGCTCCTGATGCTGCTGGTGGCGCTGCCCGCCACCGCACAGCAGGGTACGGAGACCGTTGAACCGCTGACGGTTACCGTCGGCGCCAACCATGCACCGCCATACCGGATTCTTGAGAATGGTCAGCGTACGGGACTTTACGTAGACATTTTTGAGGAGATTTCAGCGCGGCTTGGCTGGAAGGTGCATTATCGGGAAGCCCCCTTTCGGCGTGTTCTCCGCATGATGCGGCTTGGCGAAGTCGACGTAATGTTGGGCCCACTTCAGACCAACGAGCGGAAAAAAATGATGGAATTTGTAGTGCCGGCTTTTCCGCCTGAGCGCCGGCTGTTTTTCTATGCTGACGAGGCTAATCGTATTGAGCGTTACTCTGACCTTTATGGAAAACGTATCGGAGTATTGGAGGGCGCCAGCTACTTTTCCCGGTTTGATCGAGACGAGCAACTCACAAAGGAGTCCGCACCGCGGTATAAGAACCTGATGCTCATGTTGCAGAAAGGTCGCGTGGACCTTGTCATTGCGCCAGAGCTCGTAGGCAAATACACAATTAATGCGCTGGACATGGACGTAACCGTCTCTCCTTTCTTTGTGCCGGGTAAACGTTCCTATATTGCCGTTGCCAAATCCTCTCCCGTGGCGGCCTACGCGGATGACATCCGGGCTGCGTTGAAACTGATTGAAATGGAAGGCATTTATGAGGACCTTGTTCTGAAATACATGGAACGACCTGCTCCATGACCCCTGACCATAACGACCTCTGGTTTTTACCCCTGGGTGGTACCGGTGAAATCGGTATGAATCTCAATCTTTACGGCCATGATGGTCAGTGGTTGATGGTGGATTGCGGTGTCACCTTTCCAAAGCCCGGGCGCCTTGCGGCAGATGGTTCCGTGCATCATCGTGGTGAGCCGCCAGTGCAGATGGCGGATCCGGCGTTTATCGCCGACCGGCGTGAACAGCTGGCTGGACTGATAATTACCCATGCCCATGAAGACCATGTCGGGGCCGTGCCCTACCTCTGGCCCCTGTTGCAGTGCCCGGTTTACACCAGCCGTTTTACAGCTGAAATACTGCGCCGGAAGCTGGCAGAATTTGGGTTGCTGCACCGGGTGCCGATCATCGTGGTGGATACCGGAGACAGCAGGCAGATTGGCCCTTTCAGTGTTCAGTGGCTGGCACTGACCCATTCCATTCCCGACCCCAACGCTCTGATGATTCGAACGGACATCGGCAATATTTTCCACAGTGGTGACTGGAAACTGGACGACCAGCCGCTGGTGGGTCACGGCTACTCTCGCAAGACATTTACTGATCTGGCGGAAGAGGGTGTGGATGCCATGGTCTGTGATTCCACCAATGCGACGGTGGCCGGACATTCCATCTCTGAAGCCGCCCTGCACGACGGTTTGATGAATGCGATCAAAGCAGCGGAAGGCCGTGTTGTTGTCACCTGCTTTGGCAGCAACATCGCCCGCCTGCACACCCTTGGCCGGATCGCCCGGGAAACCGGCCGCTACATGGGGTTGCTGGGGCGCTCGCTGATTAACATGAGTGGTGCTGCTCGGGCCGCCGGTTTGTGGGATGCTGCGGATGAACTTATTAACCCTTCCCATCTGGGGTACCTGCCAAGGGAAGAAGTGTTGGCGGTGGCAACGGGGAGTCAGGGCGAACCGCGTACCGCCCTGCGCCGGTTAGCCGCCGGTAGTCATCCGGATTTTGAGCTGGAAGCGGGTGACACGGTCATCTTCAGCGCCCGGGCTATTCCCGGCAACGAGGAGGCCATCGAGATGCTGATCAGCAAACTCAGAACAATGGGTGTGGCTGTGATAACCGCCGAGGACGCTGCGGTTCCCATTCACGCTTCCGGCCACCCCGCCCAGGATGAACTCCAGGCCATGTACCAGTGGGTTCAGCCGAAAATTGCGATCCCCGTGCATGGAGAGGCCGAGCACATGGAAACCCATGCTGACATTGCCAAACGGTGGGGTGTGCCCAAAGCGCTGGTCGGCCGCAATGGGGATCTTTTCATGATCCGTCCGGTACCTGGCATGCGCAGGCAGATAACGGGAACCGGGCGGTTAGGATGGCAATCAGGAGAGCTGGTTCCGGTTTTGTAGCGAAGGAGCAAGGCGGAACCCTGAAACTTCACGCTGCCGACCATTAATGAACCATTGGTTCTATCGCCACGTATAGCAGTTCTGGGCCATACCGTTAGTTTGAAAATAAAATCCGTCCATGGAAGTGCGTTAGATGCTGGAACTGGATGATGACTTGCTGATTAACCTCGCGCTGAGTTTTGCGGAGATTTCTAGCGCGGGGATCGACCCGGCCATTGACCGGTTCCTTCGTAAAGTCGGCTTGGCGGTTGGTGGCCACCGAAGCTACCTTTTCCTTATCGATCGCAATACCCGAACACTCAGTAACACCCATGAGTGGTGCGCACCCGGTGTTATCCCGCAACGAGATGCTGTTCAGGATCTCCCGCTGTCTGTTTTCCCGTGGCTGAAAGAACAACTACCCATCCATAAGGTTGTTGTCATTCCTGATGTCAGTGACCTGGGGGAGGAGGCGTTCGCTGAGAAGCAAGAGTTTGAGCGGCAGGATATCCGTTCCCTGGTTCTGGTTGCGCTGAAAATGGATGGCGATGTTATCGGCTTTTTCGGGGTCGATTCACTCAGTGAGTCGTTTGAGGCCTCGGAAGCTGCCGTGACTGCGTTTAAACGATGCGGCGATTTATTGTCTGCGGCGGTGCATCGAAAGGTCGCATCCGAGGCCAGTGACATGCTCTATCAGAGCCTGATTACATTTGCCGATCAGTTTCCGGGTGTCGTCTTTCAGTTCCGTATGTTTGCGGATGGGTCCGTAACCTTTCCGTTTATAAGTGTCGGTGTGGAGGAGATGTTTGGTCTGGATCCTTCTTTGCTGGCGGACGATGGAGCCGCGCTTCTGGCCCGGATTCATGAAAACGACCAGGACGGCTTTTATGGTGAAATTGAAAAATCCCGGAGCGGGCTGTCTCCCATCCATATGGGATTTCAGGCAGTAAACCACCGCTCGGATGTTATCTGGATCGAGGTGAAGGCCGTTCCGAAAAAGCTGGCGGACGACAGTACCCTCTGGCATGGCTATTTTTACGATATTACAGAACAAAAACGCATTGCCCGCAGGGTTCAGGAACAAGCCGGGCAAACACGGGCGATTCTGGATAATATTGCAGACGGTGTAATAACAACGGACTCAGAGGGCCTGATTCAGACGTTCAATTCATCTGCTGAGTTCATTTTCGGATACCGGGCCTCCGAGGTCATTGGGGAATGTATCGGGATGCTGATGCCTGAGCCAGTAAGAGATCATCAGTCTGGCATCCTGATGTCCCTGCGGGGCCAGGAACCACTGAGAGTGCCCAGGGAAATGGAAGGCTTGCGAAAGAATGGCCAGAGCTTCCCCGGGGAGGCACGGATTTCCCGGGTGGCCGATGAAACGGGAGAGGTATTTATTGGGGTCGTCACCGATATCACCGAACGAAAATCCGCTGAAGAGGAGATAGCCCGGCTCGCCTTTTACGATTCTCTGACCGGTCTTCCCAATAGGCGGCTACTCAGAGACCGCCTGGCTCAGGCGCTGGCCGTGAGCCATCGGGAAAAGACTCATGGCGGGCTTGTTTTTATCGATCTGGATAATTTCAAGACGATAAATGATTCTGCCGGACACGTCGTTGGTGACCAGTTGCTCAAACAGGTTGGAGCGCGCCTTCAGGGTATTGTCAGGGATTGGGACACGGTTGCCCGCATTGGTGGTGATGAATTTGTTCTTGTGCTCAGGGGATTTGCTTCTGATCCGAAAAAAGCGGCAAGCCAGCTGGAAAAAGTCTGCGAAAAAATACGGGATGAACTCAACCAGCCGTACCAACTTGAAGAGACAGAATACGTTGGGACACCCAGTATTGGCGTAACCCTGTTCTTTGATCACGACATGGCGCTGGAAGAGCTGCTGAGGCAGGCCGATATGGCAATGTTCCGGGCCAAAGAGGACGGGAAAAACCGGATCCGTTTCTTCGATTCCGAGATGCAGGAACTGGTTACCGAGCGACTGGCTCTTGAGTCAGACCTGAGGAAAGCCATCAGAGACAATGAGTTCCTGCTGCACTACCAGGTTCAGGTCGATGGGGCGGGCACGCCCGTTGGCGCGGAGGCACTGATTCGCTGGGATTGCCCAAGGCGAGGTATGGTCGCGCCAGCCAGCTTTATCCCTTTGGCCGAGGAGACGGGGCTGATTGAGTCGATTGGTCTCTGGGTTTTGGAAGACGCGTGCAATCAGTTGGCGTCCTGGAGTTTGGAGCCTGTCCCCCTGTCGGAACTAACCATTTCTGTGAATGTAAGTGCCCGTCAGTTTCACCAGGCTGGCTTCCTGATCTCTGTCATGGACATCCTGCGGCGCACCGGCGCACCGGCAGAAAAACTGAAAATCGAAGTCACAGAAAGCGCGCTTGCCTATGATCTGGTTAAGGTTGAGCAGATTATCCGTACGTTGAGGCGGCTGGGTGTGCGGGTATCTCTGGACGACTTTGGCACCGGTTACTCTTCGCTGGGCTACCTCAAGCAGCTATCGCTGGATGAACTGAAAATAGACCAGGGTTTTGTACGCGACATTCTCGATGATCAGAATGACGCTGCCATAGCCCGAATGATCATCGCGCTGGCGGACGCCATGAATCTTTCTGTTGTTGCCGAAGGGGTTGAAACCCTCCAGCATTTTGATTATCTCGTTGAACTGGGCTGCCAGCGATTTCAGGGTTATTGCTTTGGACGCCCCATGGCGTCGGGAGACCTGGCAAAAGCGATTGTGGCGCCCTCCTGCGATCGCTAGCCGGTCGCTAAGTCCTTGAAAGCACGATATGGTTGTTTGCTAGCTAACGGTATACACTCCGGTATTTACTTATGAGCTAACCGTTAGCAGAGGACTCAGTATGTCAATCTGGACCCGCAAGCCCGACCTGGACCATTTGGTTGAATCCAGTAAGAACACGGCCGTAACGCACATGGGCATTGAGTATCTGGAAATTGGTGATGATTACGTCAAAGGCCGTATGCCGGTGGATGAGCGCACAGTGCAGCCGTTCGGCATACTCCACGGCGGCGCTTCAGTGTTATTGGCAGAGACGTTGGGGAGCATGGCCGCTAACTGCTGCCTGAAAGATCCCAGTACAGTGGCAGTGGGGCTGGATATCAATGCAAACCACATTCGGCCCGTCAGCAAGGGGTGGGTCTACGGAACTGCAAAAGCCATCCATATTGGCAGTGCCACCCAGGTTTGGGAAATCCGGTTGGAGAGTGAGCAGGGCAAGACTACATGCATCTCCCGGCTGACCATGGCCGTCACCAAGCTCCCGAAGTAATCCTCAGAAATGCGGGAACAGGCTTGCCTGGCCTATGTTTCGTTTTTCGGGGGTGTTGGTGTAGTGCCGATCAGGCCCTCATTCACGAAGTCTTGCAGGGTAATATCGTACATACCGTCCGGCACTTCCCGTGAAATCTGATAGCTATTGCCAGCTGCGTCCAGCGGAGATGCTTTCAGGTCCAGCGACTGGTAGGACTCCTTGATCGTCTTATCAGCTTCGCGGACCAGCAGTACTTTCGGTTTTAGTTTTTGGTAAGGGTCGCTCTCCATAACGATTGCCACTTCACCGTTCTTCATCTCGACAATGGAGCCGGGTGGATAGATACCGATCATCTGGATGAACGCATCAGCCAGCTCGCCATCGAACTGAGAGCCCCGGTGTTTGTGGATGACCTCCAGCGCCTGCATGGAGGCACGGCCTGTATCGTAGACCCGTGTGCTGGTGATTGCGTCGTAGGTGTCTACCAGCCCAATGATTTTGGCAAAATAGGGGATCTGGTGGGCCTGAAGCCCGCGAGGATAGCCAGCGCCATCCATGCGTTCATGATGGCTGTAAGCAACGTCCACTGCCGTGTTGAGGGAGCTGCTGGTGCCCATCAGAATAGTGCGGCCATGGGTCGTGTGCTGGCGCATAACGCCGAATTCGTCCGGAGTGAGGGCGCCGGGTTTGTTGAGAACCTCGTCCGGAATCTGCGTCTTGCCCACATCATGCAACAGTCCACAGAGTGCAAGGTTGCGAATCTCTCCTTCAAGCAACCCCTCGTGCTTGCCAAACGCTGCCGCGAGAATTGAAACGTTAATGCAGTGTTCAGCGGTGTACTCGTCCTGATTTTTGATTTTGGTCAGTAGCAGGAGCGCGTTTTCATTACACAATACACTGTCGACGCAATTGTTTACCACGGCACGAGCATTATTCAGGTCCAGCGTACGGCCGACACGAAGACCGGACATAATTGATTTAGCGGTCTGCTGGGCCTCCTTAAACTGCATAACGGCGTTTGTCATCTCGCTGCCCGCGTCCACCTTATTGATATATGTGACGCGTCTACGAGGGACATGTTGTGGAGAACCGGGTTCTGACGGCGGCTGCTTTTTATTGCGTTTGAATAAGCCAAGCAAGCCACGGCCACGAGGGGAGGACGAGGGCCCGGACCTGGGGTGGGGCTGGGCATCAACCTGCCCTTCAATGGTTACAAAATTGCACTGGGACTGGATCGCGTGGATCTCGGACTCATGGCGAATCACAAATCCCTGAAGTAGAAAGTCGCTGTCTTCCCAAGGTTTATCCAGACGAATGACATGCATGCCAATGGCAAGTTCCGCTACATCGATCCGTGTTTCGACAAGGTCTTTATGAGCATTGCTCATAGTCACTATCCTGTGATTCCTGAAACAGACACCAAGTGATTGTCACATTATGTGGCCGGATGAAAACGTTATAAATTGCAAAATCTGGTTAAATAGTGCTCAGATTTTAGAGGGATGCGAGCCCTCGAATCAGTGCGGCCATGCCGGCTATCGCGGCAATGCCAAGTATAACCGGCCGCAGTCCTTCAAAAGGCATACGGTTGACCAGCTGGCCTGAAAACCAGAAACCGGCCAGTACTCCCGGAAAAGTTAATGCGAACAGGCTTAGTTCCCGCATGCCGAGATAGCCAGACGCCAACAGGGCCGCCAAACTGAAAAAACTGGCAACCAGAAAGAACGCGGACATATTGGCCCGTACCAGCGGGCCTTTCTCATTTTGATAAATCATGGCAATGGGTGGGCCGCCTACCGCGGTAATGGTCCCCATGTAAGTTGAGGCTGCACCTGCAATAATACTATTTCGGGCGTTCAGTTTCGGCTTCAGTCCGCCAATGCTCAGGGCAACGCCGGCAAGAATCAGAACTCCGAAAATCAGCTCAAAGCCCTTCGAGGAAAGTACCAGCAAGGTTAGTCCTGCCAGAATGGTACCCAGGACTCCTCCACCAATCGCGAAACGAACTTCCCGCACCTGCAAGGCACCATGGTTCCGGGCCAGCATGAGCATTGTCAGCAACAGGGCATTCAGAATTAAAGGTGCCGGAACAAATAATGGGCTGATCAGAAACAGCAAGGGTGCGGAAAGTGTGCCGATACCATACCCAGCCACGCCCTGAAGGCAGGCACCTGCGAGCATCGCAAGATTGGCCAGAAGAATCTGTAACAGGGAAACATCCGTCAAAGTGAATCACCACATGGTTGAGAGTAAGGACTGAGCGATGCTGATACACTGCCAACACCCGATCATAACTGAAAAAACGACGTCCAATGACACAACAGCCTGATACTCAACACTGCCATTGCGGTAGCCGAAAACCCTACGCTGACTGCTGCGAGCCGTATCACCTGGGCCAACCTGCCCCGACGCCGGAAGCCTTGATGCGGTCCCGGTACAGTGCCTTTGTCTTGAGGCTGACCGACTATGTGCTTGCTACCTGGCACACCCGAACCTGCCCGGCCATGCTGAGCCTTGAGGATTCACCGGATTGGGCATCATTACGTATTCTCGATAGTAGCCAGACCGGTGATTCCGGTAGCGTCCATTTTCAGGCGATTTACAAGGCTGGAACCGGTTGGGGTTACCTGGAAGAAAAATCGGACTTCCTGAGAGAGGACGAGCGCTGGTATTACGTCAACGGTAATACCAGCGAGGGCCAGCTAAAACCCGGGCGCAACGAACCCTGTCCATGCGGCAGTGGGAAGAAATACAAGGCCTGTTGTCTGTAAGCCGGACGGATTAATCGAATGAAGGTAGGTCTGGCTTGACGACATCTTTGCCTGCCTCTTCCCAGGCATCGAAACCGCCCTCAATGGACTGAACATGCCGATAGCCCATCTCCTTCAATGCCCTGGCGCTCAGGGCTGCGCGGCCTGAGGTCTTACAGTAAACCACAATCTTCATGTCCCGGCTTTCCAGCGCGGGATCGTTGGTGAACTTGAATTCAAGCATGCCGCGGGAAATGTTTGTGGCTCCCGGTATGTGACTGGCGCGGTATTCATCCGGATCCCGCACATCCAGCAACACGTCCGCCTGCTTGATCGCCTCGTCCGCCTGGTTCAGTGAAACTTCCTGGATAGTTTTCTTGGCCTCTTCGACCAGATCGTGGGCAGTCTTCATGGCTGTCTCCTGAATCGAAAGATTGGAATAAGGTTATATTTTAGCATGCGGGGTAGGCCAGTTGGCGACGATACTTTCGGTGTCCAGACCCTGAAATCGAACATGCGTGTGTTCTCGATGGCTCATGAATTCCGGTTTCGATCACCGCAGCTCGCAGGCGTTTGTGGATCTCTCGTGTAAACTTGAGCCATGAAACAATCGATAACGGGTTACCACAAGGACGAAGAAAATCACTGGGTTGCCCAGCTGGCGTGTGGCCACAATCAGCATGTGCGCCACGACCCGCCCTGGGTGAACCGGCCATGGGTGGTGACTCCCGAAGGTCGGGCATCCATGCTGGGTTTTGAGCTGGAGTGCAAAAAGTGTGAGGAAGGCGCACCGCCGGATAAGCGGCCCTGAGCTATAATGTGGCTGTAATTTGATCAGCTTTTTGGCAAAGGAGTCTGCCATGGCAAAGCGCCTCGTTATTTGTGCCGATGGCACATGGAACCGTCCTGAAGAAGACCTGCAGAAAGACGTACCCACCAATGTCCTGCGCATAGCCCGGGCGATACGGCCGCTGGCGGCAGGTGGCCAGCCGCAGCATGTATTTTATGACTGGGGAATTGGCTCCTACCACAATTCGGTTATTGGCGGTGTTACGGGCCAGGGCATTCACAAGAACATCATGGATGCCTACCGCTACATCGTTCAGAATTACCAGCCAGGTTCCGAACTCTATTTCTTTGGTTTCAGTCGTGGCGCCTATACGGTGCGCTCCCTGTGCGGGCTGATCAATAATTGCGGCATTCTCAAGCGTCCGGATGCACGGCTGATCCAGAAAGCATTTGATCACTACAAGAAAACAGGCAAGGACTACGCGCCCTCAGGGGCCGAGTCTCTAAAATTCCGTGCGAAGCACAGTTACGAGTCGCGAGAAATCCGGTTTGTGGGTGCCTGGGATACGGTGGGCGCGTTAGGTGTGCCGTTCTCCCTTCTTGGTCTGTTCGACCAAAAGGACGAGTTCTATGACACCAAGCTGGGCAGTAATGTACGCATTGCTCGCCATGCCATGGCCATTGACGAGCGTCGAGAGGATTTCGAGCCGACTTTGTGGCTACCGAGGCAGGGACTGGATTTGCAGCAGGTGTGGTTTTCCGGATCACACAGTGACATAGGTGGCGGTTACCCGGCCGATGGTGGCGGTCTGTTGGCCTCGGACATCGCTTTGGAGTGGATGGTGAAAGAGGCAGGTATCTCAGGCCTCGAGATTGAGCCGCATTTGCCCGCAAGTATCGAGGCCAGCCCGAAGGCCGGGCTGCATAATTCCCGGCGGCACATTTTCCGGTTCTCCACGCCGCTGGTTCGGCCCCTGAAACCGAAGGGTATTGAAACCGTTATCCACCCCTCTGTGGCGGAACGGTGGCGGCGTGATCCGGATTATCGCCCGCCGAACCTGAAACAGATTGGCTTTCAGGCCTGATTGGCCTGGCCTTTATCACCAATGGCGCAGGCGTATTTGCGCGCGTAGCGGCGATCGGCCCAGCGCTCATATATGCGCGATGCGACGGAGAATACCAGAGGCCAGAGCAGCGGTTTGAAGAGCAAGCCGAAACGGGTGTGGGACCAGGCACGCACGTTGGCATGCAAGCCGGTGACCCACTCGCCGGTCGAGGTCATCAGATGCAGTCGGCGAAGCAGTGATTCATGGCTTGGCAGGCCCTGGTTTTCGGCATGTTGTTCGTGAATGTCCGCGAAGATCAGGTTGCCATCCTGGAGTTTGCGAAGGGTACGGATCTCGCGGGCACACAGGGGGCAGCTTCCGTCATAGAACAAAGTGTCATAGCTGGGCTCCATCAAGTCCTCCAAGGGCAAGTATCTGTTTGCGGACATCCGCCTTTTGCTGTTTCAGTACGTCTTCGAGGCCACTGATCGCCGCTGGCAGAGCCTTCGGGGCGTTGTTGCGGAACTGCTCCATCAGCTCAATCTGAACGCGAAGATCCTGGAAGCCGCCGTAAAGTTTTTGCCGACCTTTCAATGTCTTAAGGCCGCCTTTCCATCCGGCCTTGTCCAGCTCCATCAGATATCGAATGCGTTTTAACAGCTTTCGCAGCCGATGTATGTCCTCGTCCGGGGATGTGACCATCAGCTCCGCGGTACGCCTGTTGAACTGTCTAATACGTTGCTCAACGACTTTTCGGATGTCTTTCGGGGTAAGTTTGCCTGCGAGTTTGTTGAATTTCCGGGAATCGATCAGGTGGTGCCAGTCGTTCATGCTGTCGTGATAGTGCTTGCCATTCAGTTTATTAACCAGCCGGGCGTGTTCTTCCTCTGCCTCGTTTTCAAAGTAGGTGTGAAGGGTGGTTCGCAGCTCTTCGTTGCCCTGGCACAGCCGTGCCAGGTCCTCGAGCAAGACGTGCAGATCCCGGAGCCGCCCAGTGGCTTTGGCATGCCGTTTCAGTTGTTTTATTGCCCGGGAGAGGAGATTGTCTCGGGTCACCTCCTGTATGGATTCGGCAATGGCCCGGCTGCGGCGGATGGCAATGCGATAATGGTGCAGGAATTCATTGTCCAGCCCGAGAATGACGCCGGGTTCCAGCTGGTTGATAACGGTGAGCTGGTGCCTGAGTGCTGCCGGAATATCCTTGGCCGGATTGTTGCCGTCGGTTTCCGCTCGTTTTTTCAGCTTGCGGGCAAAGTCGGGGTAGCTGAAGTCCTTTGGGGTAAGAAATCGATCCAGCCTGCCCTTGCCTTTTTTCAGCTCGCACCAGTGGTCCACCGGGATGTGAATGTGGATAAAGCTCGCTGTGGGGAGGTGGGCCGGCGGGTGTTTGAGCAGCCATTGGGCTAGCTCAAGGAGCGCCGGGTTGTGGCCGATTAGAGCAATCTGCTCCTCGTTTTCACGCTTTTGCAGCCAATGGACGAGCTGTTGATAGTCAAAGGTGTAGAGTTCAGGGCTTACATGGGCGCGTCCCGCAGGGAAGGTCGCCGGCAGCACCCCTGCAAGAGTCTGCTTTGCGCGTTCGGCATTGCTGGCATACAGAACGGCATCAAAGCCGCCGTTTTGGGTCAGAGCTTTGCCCAGCGGTGCCAGTTGTTTTTCACCCCTCGCATTGAGTGGGCGCTCCCGGTCACCAAGGTCCTCGTCTGCCCAGCTGGATTTGGCATGTCGGATCAGGAAGAGGTGTTTCATGTTGCTGCCTTGCTACTTGGACTTTTTGGACTTTCGTCTGAAAATGCTCAAGGTCCTTAGGGTGCAGTCGATAAGCCAACCATGTGAGAACCCATGAACAGTCACAGTGTAGTGACAGATGGTGGGGCTCGCCGTGTGAACGTCGGTAAATCTGTTTTAACAAATTGGAACAGTGCTTCTGGCGCAAGTGTATAAGCTGTCGCTCAATATCTCTCCGAGGATCCGTTGTAATGAACGTTTTGAATCATCTGCGCATTCGCACCCGGCTGCTGCTGGCCGTACTGATACCGGTACTGATTACGGCAGCGACCATCGCCTGGATTACCGTTAGCCAGATTCAGGCCGAGGGCGAGGCAGAGCTTGAGCGTATGGAAACGAACCTGCTGGACGCCCGCAAAGCAGGGCTGAAGAACCTGGTTAATACTGCCCGCGCCGTTGTGCTTCATGCCAAGAATGATCCCGCGCTTTCCGAGGAAGAGGCCAAGGAGGAAGCCGCGGCACGATTGCGTTCGATTCGTTATGATGAAACGAATTACGTGTTCGCCTATACCCGAGACGTCTATAACCTCGCTTATGCCCCGGATCCCTCGAAGGAGGGCCCCACAAATAATCCTACCGTGAGAAAGCTGATCGCTTCTCTTTACGATGCCGCTGAATCAGACGGCTTTTTCGCCTATAACTGGGCAAATCCGGCATCTGGTAACGAAGAACCAAAGGTTTCCTATTCCACCATCATTCCTGATTGGGACTGGATGATCGGCACCGGCGTCTACGTTACCAATATTGATAAGCAGGTGGCTAAAGCCAGGGCCGACATTGAAGATGAAATAGCCTCTGCCCTCGGATTTATCCTGTTGGTGACGTCGGTCATTGTGGTGATTTCATTGCTGATAGGCCTGCTGGTGGGCCGTACTGTTACCGGGCCCCTGAACACCGTGAGCAATATGATGCAGGAAATCGCCAATGGTGATGGCGATTTGCGTCAACGGCTGCCGGAAGAGGGTACCGATGAGCTTGCTGAGCTGGGCCGTCGTTTCAACGCCTTTGTCATCAAGATTCAGACCACGATTCGTGAGGTGGGTGCCACCACAGATCAGGTCGCGTCGGCCGCAGAAGAGCTGAGCCGTGTAGCCAGTGAAACCCGCGCCTCGGTTCAGGAACAGGGTTCCGAGACCGATCAGATTGCCTCTGCCATCAACGAAATGGCAGCAACCATCCAGCAGATTTCCGGAAACGCCAATGAGGTTGAAGGGGCTGCTTCCGACGCGGATCGCATGGCCCGTGAGGGCGGTGAAACCATCGCCAGCGCGCAAGGATCGGTAAATAAACTTTCCGAAGAGATTCAGGAAAGCGCCCGAAACATTGATGCGCTGGCTGAAAAATCGGACGACATTCAGCAGGTCCTGGATGTGATTCACGCGGTTACCGAGCAGACTAACCTGCTGGCCCTGAACGCGGCAATTGAGGCTGCCCGTGCTGGTGAGCATGGCCGCGGTTTTTCTGTAGTTGCCGATGAGGTTCGTCAGTTGGCGAAGCGCAGTGCCGAGTCTGCTGATCAGATTCGTGAAATGATTGACGGTTTTGTTACCGAGTCCCGCTCCGCGGTTGAACGCATGAATAAGTCCCGGGATCGGTCATCCGAGACTGTTGAGCGCATCGATCATGCAACCAGCGCTCTGGGCACCATCGAAAAATCAGTGGGACAGATCCACGATCAGGTTACCCAGATTGCGACTGCAGCAGAGCAGCAAAGCCAGGTTGCTGAAGAGATCAACCAGAACGTCGTGCGCATTGTGGATGCGGCGCAGCGTAGTGATACCGGTGTCACTCAAACCAACGAGGCGAGCCATGAGCTGGCCCGGCTGGGCGAGAGCCTGAGGGAGCTTATTGGCCAGTTCAAGGTGTGAGTCAGTAGGCCCGGCGTTGTTTTAGCAGTTGACGAAGCCGCCGGGAACGACGGGCTCTTGAGAACGCAGTTGTGACCCGGATGAGTTGCCGACGTCAGGAACAGGATTGGCACCGAGGCGTTCCCGCTTTCATCCAGAAAACAGAGACCGGTAGTGCGCCCTGTTCTTGAACGTAGAGCAAGCAATACTAATGACCCAGGTTATCGGACTGCTCTTGGCTTCGAGGGCCATCACGGGCTAGTATTGGGTGCGTTTTGGCAATATCTATATTACATAATAACTCAATTGATGGTGCTAACAATGATGACTCGTCTGTTCAGAATGGCAGCGGTGACGCTGTTGCTCTCTGTTAGTTCACTCAGCATGGCTGAGGAAAACTTTACTCTGCGCCTTGCGCAGACCTGGGGCCCAAACACTCCGATTCTGGGTGAGGCTGTCCAGCATATGGCCGATATGGCAGAAACCATGTCTGCCGGCCGTCTCAAGATCCGGATTGATGGTTCCAACAAGCACAAGGCGCCTTTCGGTATCTTCGATCTGGTTCGCAATGGCCAGTATGAAATGGGGCACACAGCGTCCTATTACTACAAGGGCACTATCCCGAACGCTATGTATTTCACCACTGTACCGTTCGGCATGATCGCCCCGGAGCAATACGCCTGGTTTTACCATGGTGGGGGTATGGAGCTGATGCAGGAGGTGTATGAACCCTATGGCCTGCTTTCCTTCCCGGGCGGCAATACTGGCAACCAGATGGGTGGCTGGTTTCGTGAAGAGATCAATTCTGTGGAAGACCTGGAGGGCCTGAAGATGCGGACTCCGGGCTTTGCTGGCGAAGTGATGTCCGAGCTTGGCGTTGCCGTGACCAACCTGCCACCGGGCGAGCTTTACAGCGCGCTCGAACGCGGGACTATTGATGCGTTGGAATGGGTTGGTCCGGCCCTGGATTTCAGGATGGGGTTCCACCAGATTGCCAAGTATTACTACTCCGGCTGGCAGGAGCCAGGTGCAGAAGTGCAATTCCTGGTTAACCAGAAGACCTGGGAAAGCCTGCCCAAGGATCTGCAAGAGATTCTGCGAGTCGCCATGCGCACTGCTGCCTATGACATGTACATCCAGAACTATGACGAGAGTGGCGTTGCCTGGGATCGCATGCAGGAAGACTACCCCGATGTGACTCACAAGACCTTCCCGCCGGAAGTGATCGAGGCGTTGCGCGGTGCCACCAACAAGCTTTTGGAAGAAGCCGCCGAGAAGGACGAGCTGGCGAAGAAGATCATTACTTCCCAGCGCGAATACCTGCATAAGGTGCGCCAGTGGACCAATATTTCGGATAAGGCCTACCTCGACAGCGTAGCTGACCAGTAAGGCAGAGACGTTTCCCATCCCTATCAAAACGGAGGCCCAGGCCTCCGTTTTTTTGTCCCCGGGGTTTCACAAAACTGCAACAGATGGTCTATAACTTCGTGATAACAATTGGTTAGCAAACTCCCGAATCAACCGTTATCAAGGAAACGTTATGACCAGGTCTTATCGTTCGACACGGAAGCAGGCACTGTTGTTGTCTGCCACACTGGCCGCCGGAAGCTTCTCAGGCTCGGCAATGGCGGAAGAGTTACGTTTGATCACCTGGGGTGGCTATGCGCCAGATGACGTGGTGGCGCAGTTCGAGAAAGAAACCGGCATAGATGTGAAGGTTACTCTGTCGAACAACGAGGATATGATTTCCAAGCTTCGCGCCACCGGCGGTGCCGGTTTTGATCTGGCTCAGCCCAGCCAGGACCGGATTGTCGGAGTCCAGCGCCAGTTCAATATATACAAGCCAGTGGATTTCACCCGCATCAATACAGATAACCTGCAGCCCTCCATGGTCAAGGCGACCCAGAACTCTACCGAACTGGATGGCAATTTCTATGGTGTGCCTTCGGTATGGGGTACCAGTGGCCTGATTGTTCACAGCTCCGTGGCGGATACGGTTACGGACTACACGGACTTGTGTGACCCGTCAGTCGAGGGACAGGTGAGTTACCGGCTGAAACGCCCAACTCTGATCGGTTTCGCGTTTGCCATGGGCATGGATCCGTTTGCGGCTTACGCCGATCGTGACGGGTACCAGTCCATCATGACGAAAGTGGAAGACAAGCTGATTGACTGCAAGGGCATCGTAAAGACCTACTGGACCGGTGGCGACCAGTTGCTGGCGCTGCTGCGCACAGGAGAAGTGAAAGCGGCGATGGCGTGGGATGCCGGCGGCTGGAAGCTTAACGCGGAGAATCCGGAGATCCGTTTTGTGGCCCCGGATTCCGGTGCGTTGGGCTGGATTGACACGTTTGCCATTCCCCGCCGCAGTGAAAATGAAGAGGCTGCCTATAAATGGATCAATTTCGTGATGCAGCCGGAAATTGCCGCGAAGATCACCAATGCGTCCGGTAATTTTACCGCCTCCAGGGGCGCGGACGCGTTTGTTAAGGACGATTTGCGGGATGCCTACCGTGCCAGCTTCAACGACGCGGCAATAAACAATATCAAGTGGTACCCACCGGTGCCGCCGGGCCTGGAAACCATGGAAGGGCAGGTGCTGGATCGCGTCCAGGCGGCGAACTGATCCGCATGGGAATGGATTCAGACCTTTTCTGTTCCGATCTGGTTCGCCGCTTTGGTAATAATGCTGCGGTGGACCATATCTCCCTTGACGTGCCTGCGGGCACGTTTTTCTCCATTCTGGGGCCATCCGGTTGTGGCAAGACCACGTTGCTTCGTTTGCTGGCCGGTTTCGACAAGCCGGATGCAGGGGATATCCACATCCGTGGCCAGCGAATGAATGATGTGCCGCCTAATCGCCGGCCGGTGAACATGGTGTTTCAGCATCTGGCGTTGTTTCCCACCATGTCGGTGGGCGATAACATCGGCTATGGGCTGAAACGCCAGAAGGTGCCGGCGTCCGAGCGCCGTAAGCGCATCGCGGGCGTGCTGGAGCAGGTGGGCCTGCCGGGGCTGGAGGACCGGGATCCGCAACAATTGTCCGGCGGACAGCGTCAACGTGTGGCGCTTGCCCGCTGCCTGGTGCTGGAGCCGACGCTGTTGTTGCTGGACGAACCACTGGGGGCGCTTGACCTGAAACTGCGTGAGCAGATGAAGGTGGAGTTGAAACACCTGCAGAAGTCGTTTGGCACCACGTTCGTATACATCACCCATGACCAGTCTGAGGCCATGGTGATGTCGGACCAGGTTGCGGTCATGCGCGACGGGCGCTTTGACCAGGTTGCTCCGCCCGAGAAGCTTTACCGGGAACCGGCAACACCGTTTGTTGCTGGCTTCGTGGGTGATAACAACCGCATTGGTGGCGAATTGGTTGCGGTGCGTGAGGATCTTGCCGAGATCCGTCTTGACGATGGTTCTCTTGTTCAGGGGCGCGTGGCCTCCGCCGGTCTCGAGCCGGGCCAACGGGCTGAGCTGTTTATCAGGCCTGAATCCCTCTTGCTGAGCGGTGATGCACTGAGCAGTGGGCGTTTCTCTGCCATGCAGGCGAGCGTGAAGGCAACGCTGTTTGATGGCGCCAATAGCCGGGCCGAAGTAGAGAGCAACGGCCAGACGCTGTACGCACGATTACCGCAGGATGGTTCGGCACCGAGGCTCAATGAGAATGCCACGGTTCTGTTGGCGTGGGATCCCTCGCTGGCCCGGGTCTTTGCTGCGGAGGCGGTATGAAATCTTCGGCCAGCAAACTCTCTCTCTGGCTTTTTCTGGCGCCATTCCTGCTCTGGATTGTCTTGCTCGTTGTGGTGCCGCACCTGCAGATGCTGCGGGTGTCATTTCAGGTACGTGAGAGCTGGGACACACTGGCCTGGGGTCTGGAGCAATACCAGAATTTCTTCACCGAATCCTATTACTGGCGGACGTTCGTACGAACGGGGGTGATTTCACTTTTCACCACCTTCCTGACGTTGATTATCGCTTTCCCGATTGCGTGGTACATCGCCAAGCTGGCCCGGGGACGCTCAAAGGGCATTCTGTTCCTGGCCTGCCTCATTCCTTTCTGGGCCAGTGAACTGGTCCGCACCTACGGCTGGATGATTCTGCTACGGGAGAGCGGGCTGTTCAGTTCCTGGCTCCAGTTGCTGGGCTGGGCGGATGGGCCGGTGGAAATGCTGTACAACGATGTGGCTGTGATTATTGGCCTGGTCTACAACGGGTTGCTGTTTATGCTGGTGCCACTGGTGACAACCCTTGATGGCATGGATGAAAATCTCGTTGAAGCCGGTTACGACCTCGGTGGCAACCACGCCACGGTGCTCAGGGAAGTCGTTGTGCCCTGGGCCATGCCCGGTATCGTGTCAGGCTGCATCGTGGTGTTTATGCTGACTCTGGGCAGTTACCTCACACCGGTTCTTATGGGGGGCAAGGACAGCGCCTGGTTCACCCAGCAGATTTTCACCCAGTTCATTACCCGGTTTAACTGGGAGCAGGGTGCCGCCCTTGGCGTGTTACTGCTGGTGTTGTCGTCTGTCATTGTCTGGCTGGGTCTGAAGCTCACCGGCCAGTCGCTGCGCAAGGTGATGGGGTAACGTAATGATTCGCTCGGTGCCCCGTTCCCGCTGGTTTGATAGCCTTTATCTGGCCTACCTGGTGGGCTTTTTCGTGTATCTGGCCTTACCTCTTCTGGTCACCGGTGTGTTTGCCTTCAACGATGCCAGCTTTCCGTCACTGCCCTGGAAGGGCTTCACGCTGGACTGGTATCTGGCGGATGGCTCGGCGGGTCGCACGGGACTGTTTCACGATGATGGCTTGCTGTCTGCGCTGTGGGTCAGTGCCCAGATCGCATTCTGGGTGACGGTGGTGAGCGTGGCGCTGGGGTGTGTGAATGCGGTTCTGTTTGAGCGTGTGCATTTTCGTGGCAAGGAATTCCTGTACCTGTTGATGCTATTACCGCTGGTGATTCCTGGTGTCATTCTGGGTGTTTCGATCCTGGTTTTTTACAGCGGCATGGCCAACGATATCTCCCGCACATGGGGGCTGGAGCTGGATGTGTTTCGTCCCGGCATGACCCTGGTGGTGATGGGCCAGGTGACCTTCATTACCACTCTGAGCACCCTCGTTATTGCGGCGAGGCTGCGCAAGTTTGATCCGCAACTGGAAGAGGCCGCGTTGAACCTGGGGGCGACGCCGGTTGTGGCCTGGTTCACTGTCACCCTGCCGTGGCTACTGCCGTCCATATTCGGAGCCGCTGCCATGGCGTTTCTGATGTCATTCGAGAACTTCAATACCACGGTGATGCTCACGGGTAGCGATACCCCGCTTACGGTGGCTCTGTTCAATCGCCTGCGCGAGGGCTCTACGCCTGTGCTTAATGCCGTGGCACTTTTGCTGATGGTGGGTTCTGCCTTACTGGCGATCGTGGCCATGGGGCGTTCTCGGTCAGCGGATCGATAGTGTACATGTAACTGGAACGTAAAATTTGTATTCGGGGGTTACCGAATCGACTGGTTTATGGTCTATTGATCTATAACTAGTTTCGATTGTTATCTTTCAGGTCCGCTCTCCTGATGCATATGCCCCGCCCTCTGTACCTGATCATTTCCCTGTTTCTGGCTATCAGTATGGCTCAGTTAGCGCATGCTGCTTCCCAGCCAGTCAGCGAAGGCTGGGAGTATCGCTGGGGGGATTCGCCATTTAACGCAGAAGGTGTGCCGGAATGGACGAGGAAGGATGAGTCCGGGCAATGGCATGACATTGGCTTTCCCTCCAATCCGCCAAATCGCGATGGTCGTGAACATGTCTGGTATCGGGTGACGCTGCCAGCCGGGGAATGGCAGGAACCTGTCCTGTACATTTTCAGCGTTGATATCATTGTGCAGGTGTACCTGGATGGCGAGAAAATCTACCAGTATGGCTCTTTCGACAAGCAGGGTCGGGGGGCGTTCGAAGGCTGGCCATGGCATGAAATCAGTCTGCCGGAAGAGTACGAAAACAAGACTGTATATTTCCGCGTGTTTTCGGATTACACCGACATAGGTTTGTGGGGCGAAGTCTCCATCATGAATCACCCTGATCTGGTTCTGTACATTGTCGGGAGCTCGCTGGAATCCCTGATTATTGCAGGCTTTTCTTCGCTGATAGCGATGCTCGCGCTGATATTCGCCTTGATGCAAACAGAGAAGCGGACTTTTGCCAGTATTGCCCTGTTTACCTTTTCCTCTTCCGTGATGTTGGTGTCGGAGAGTCAGGCAAGTCTTTTGATTGCCTACAAACCGCTTCTGTGGGATTACCTGGCAGCCGGTTCCTACTATATGTTGCCCGTGGCGATGGCGTTATTGCTGGGGCAATGGCTGGCGGGTCACCGTCCCTGGATCATCAATCTGATCTGGAAGCTGCATGCGGTGTACCTGATCGGCGCGATCGGCCTGGCCCTGACGGGCGCGGTGGATCTTTCATCTACCTTCCCGCCCTTTGATGGCCTCTTTCTGATTTCGCTGGTGACGATAGGCGCAGTGCTTGTGCGGCGGTTTCGCCAAATGTCGCGGGAGCAGCAGTCCCTCCTTGTGGCCTATGGTGTTTTCTGCGTACTGCTAATTGCGGATATGGCAGTAGCCCACGGCGTTTTGCCGTGGGTCAGGGTGCCGGTAAGCTGGGGCATGCTGGTCTTTTCACTGACGGTGGTCATGATCTCCCTCCGGCATTTTGTCGCAACCCAGAAAGCTCTCAGGGACCTCAATGTATCTCTTGAGGAACAGGTAGCCGAGCGGACGGCGAGCGCTGAGTCTCTTGCCCGCCGTGAACAGGCTCGGGTACGCATGCTGACTTTCGAAAATGAAAAAAACAGGGTTCTGAGCGATGTGATCACCGAGCTCCAGGATTGCGTGGGGCTTGACCAGGCTTTGAGTCTGTTGGCAAGGGCTATGCCGGATCTCTGCAGCCCTTTGCGCGGGGTGTTCTACGGTCGATCACGGGAAGGCGTATACGAGCGCATTGGAGAGTGGGGGTTTCGGGGAGAAACTGACATGCTCCCGCTCAGGCTTGAAAGCGGGAAAAACCTTCCAAAGCCAACGGTGTTGCCCCCACCCTCCCATGAATGTCCAAAACAACAGGCAGGAGATGAACTGGGTGGCCTCATGTGTTTCTGGGTCAATCTCGAGTCTGCCAGCGACGGGAGAGTCACCGAGGGTGTGCTTCTGCTTGAGGGCGATGGTGTATTTGCGCTGGCCGAGACCGAATACGGATCAGCCAGGCTATTTACCGCGTTGGACCAGGCGGTCCAGCGCATTGGCATTGCCCTTTCAAGCATTTCCCTGAGAGAGGACCTGCAAAAGTTTTCCTACGAGGATGCCCTTACCGGCCTCAAAAACCGTCGATACTTCGACCAGCTGTTCGAGCATGAATGTGCCGTGGCGCATCGCAAAGAATTGCCTTTGTCGCTGTTGTTGGTCGATATCGACCATTTCAAGAACTTCAATGACACTCATGGCCATGAATCTGGAGACAGAGCATTGCAATCTGTGGCTATGGTGTTGCAACGACAGTTCCGGGACAGCGATGTTGTTTGCCGTTATGGCGGAGAAGAGTTCGTGGTCATTATGCCGGGCGCGATAACGTCGGATGCCAGGGAGCGCGCGCAGAACCTCTGTGAGGCTGTCAGTGATGTGCCGGTCATCTACCATGGTAAGGATCTGGGGCGGCTGACGGTGTCTGTTGGAGTGGCGTGTTGGCCAGACAGTGGCAGCGGGCCTGAAGGGCTCCTGAGTCTGGCAGATAAAGCTCTTTATCTGGCCAAGGAGGAAGGGCGTAACCGGGTCGAAATATACGGAAGTCAGGCAGCATGAAAAAGGGGGGCATCGCCCCCCCCTTTTTTTTTTTCAGGTTTTCGGTTTCACCAACCCGGCGATCTCAAACCACGAGGACCGGGCATTTTGCGTTCGACGCTACCCGGTGTGAAACACTGCCCAGGAACATACCATCCTTGCCGCTGTGCGTGCCCTGCGTGCCAATCACAATCAGATCTACGCCTTTGTCCTCGGCAAAATCAACGATGACTTTTGAGGGTTTGCCCGCTTTCACGAAACCCCGGACGTTTTTGCCCCCACGTTCTGCAGCCAGCGCTTTCGCATGCTCTACGATGTCCTTGGCATATTCCGACAGCACCTTGTCCGGAATGTCCATTCCTTCAGGGCGACCGATCGACAGGGACGCCTCAAACAGGCTGTGATGTTTGTAAACACAGAGCAGATAGATCTCGGCGTCCATGAGCTTTTGCAGTCCAATGGCCTTGTCCATGGCTTCGAAGGAAGACTCGGAGCCGTCAACGGCCACCAGTATTTTTGTGAACATATTCTTCTCCCTGAAATTGGTCTCTACAGCCTTCAGCGGAACGCCACGTCACGCAGGAACAGTGCAATCTGCGGGAAGGCGATGATTAGGCCTGCGGCAGCAACCAGCATAAAAACAAACGGTGGCGTACCGCGGATAACTTCCCAGTACGGCCGCTTGAATATGGCTATGGCGGTGAATATGTCGCAACCAAACGGTGGCGTAGCCGAGCCTATCGCAACCTGCAGTGTAATCAGAACCCCGACAAGTACCGGGTCCAGACCGGTAGCCTCAATCGCCGGTGCAAAGATCGGTGTCAGTACAAGGATTACCACTATCGGATCAACAAACATACAGGCGACAAAGAAGGCGATACAGATCGCCACCAGCACGCCGACCGGGCCAGCTTCATTAACACCGACAGACTCCAGTATGGCTTGCGGAATCTGGGCGAAGGAGATAATCCACGAAAAGCCGTTTCCGACTGCTACCAGTATGAAAACCACTGCAGTAATCAGGCCGGTGGACTTGGCAATCCGATAGATGTCCGGCAACTTCAGTGAGCGGAAGACCGCGAATTCGAGCGTGAACGCGTACAGCACGCAGACTGCCGCAGCCTCCGTGGGACTGAAAATACCGCCATAGATACCGCCCACAATGATAACCGGGAAGAACAGTGGCCATAGAGCTTCGCGGACTGCGACCCCCCGTGCTCTCCAGCCGGCCCTTTCCTCGGTAGGAACCTTGTTTACGTAAGCATAGATCAGGCAATAGATTGAAAACATAGCCAGAATCATGATGCCCGGCCCTATGCCGGCAATGAATAGTTCGGCAATGGATGTCCCGGATATAACCCCATAAATAATGAAGCCGATACTGGGGGGGATCAGAAACGCAATATCACTGGAGTTGATAATCAGAGCCAGTGAAAAGGAGTCGGAATAGCCTGCTTTCAGCAGCTTTGGCCGCAGGGGAGAGCCAACCGCTACGACAGTCGCCTGGGTGGAACCGGAAACCGCACCAAACAGCGTGCAGGAGGCCGCAGTACTGATGGCAAGGCCGCCCTTCACATGCCCGATAAATGCCATAACCATATTGATCAGGCGGTCTGCGGACTGTCCACGGGTCATGATATCAGCGGCAAGAATAAACATGGGCACAGCAATGAGAGAAGCGGGGCGGATACCTCCCATCATTTGCTGGATAAAAGTACCCATTTGGCCAAAGCCATCAAACATCATTACAAAACCGACCACCGCACCCGTGATCAGCGGAACCATCATCGGGAAGCCTAGCAGCAGCAGCCCGATCATGATCACCATCATTATAGTTGCCATGATTTTCTATCCTTTGTTAAAGCAGCTGCAGGGTTCAGACTTCCGATTCACTATCCGCGTAGCCGTCAATCACACCTGTGGAGAGGTAAACATCCTTGCTGGTGAGATTTTTGATGGCCGTGAGGAAATACTGAATACCGGTGATTGCAAAGCCCACCGGGGCCCAGACGTAAATCCACCAGATTTCAAAACCCAGCGCAGGGAGAATTCGTCCACGGCTGTAAAGGGTTTCGACGTACCCGTAGGAGTGGTAACAGAGGAAGAACATCACCACTGATGTAAACAGGGCAATGAAAACCATCAGTACTTTGCGCCCCTTCGGTGGGACCGCATCGTAGACTGCAGACATACGGATATGGCGACCATGGCGGGCCGCGTAGCCAATGCCTGCAAAGGTAATCAGGATAATGAGAATCCGGTTAATCTCACCGGAGAAAAACAGGCCTTCACCGAAGACAAAGCGCGCAATAACGTTGATGCATGTATTGACAGCCATGAGGATGACGCCAACCGCCAGCATGACGGCCTCTGTCTTGGCAATGATTTCATCAATGGTCCCCAGAAAACCGGGCAGGCCGGACTCGTAGGTGCCGGTATCGTCTTCAAGATCCGGGGAATTCTCGGACATGAGGTCTGCTCCAGAGCATGTCGCTCCCGGCCGGTAGGAATCCCCGGCGGGGCGGGGTTAGCAAAGCTTCCCGCCGGCATGCCGCCGGCGGGAATGGTTCCTTCAGGTTCAGTTGCTCTGAACTTCTTCCAGATCTTTCTTGAACTGGTTCAGCAGGTCTTTGCCGCGCTCGCCAGTCATTTCGATGAACTTCTCTTCCACCTGAGGCGCACGTGCCTTAAAGGCATCGATCTGTTCATCGTTCAAGCGGGTAACGGTCACTTCGTCACTGGCTTTCTGGATCTTGGCCAGAGCTTCGTCGGCGAGGCCGTCGATGTGATCGATGATTTCTTCAAAGGCGAAATCCGATGCGTCCTGAACCAGCTTTTTGTCTGCATCAGACAGGTCGCTGTAGAAATCCTGGTTGGCCATCATGGCAGTGGTGAACCAGCCGTGGCTGGTGAAAACCAGGTTCGGGGACACTTCATAAAGACCGCCAGACTCGATCCAGAAGATCGGGTTTTCCTGGCCCTGGATCATGTTGGTCTGCAGCGCGCCATAGACTTCACCCCATGGCAGCGGGGTCGGAGTCGCGCCAAAGGCAGAATAGGTCTCTGACAGAAGCGGGTTGGTCATAACCCGGATTTTCTTGTTGTTGAAGTCTTCAGGCTTGGTGACCGGCTCGTCTACCGTCACAACCATTTCGCCTTCCGGGTACATCTGCAGAAGCTCCAGGCCTTTTTCGGCATAGAGTTCGGGGAAGTCTTTATTGATCGCTTCACTTTCCCGGAAAAACTTGATGACCGTTTCCATGTCGGTCGGCATCAGATAGGGAATGAAGAAGATCTGTGCTTCTGGAATCAGGGCGCCTGTGAAACCGGGGGACTGGTTTACAAAGTTCAGGATGCCCGCCTGGGTCTGCTCCATGATGTCGTCAGACTCACCCAGCTCGCCGAAGCGGTAGATCTGCAGGGTGTGATCGGAGTTTTCCTCGATGTATTCCTTGAACTTATAGGCGAATACGTCCTGTACGTCGCCTTCATACTCCTCGTGTGCATAGCGCCAGTTGGCGGCATTCACAGAGTTTGCGGCTGTCATGGCCGCAAATGCCAACGCTGAAATTCCGGCCAATTTCTTGAATTTACTCATGCTACTCATCGGGTTTCTCCGTGCGTGTATTGACTGAAATTAATTGTTACATTTCTTAAGACTGGCAAAACAAAGTGGTTTTCGCAAGAAATTGAGTAAATTCCTGGGTTTTAGCTGGCGGAGTCCCGCTGGTACCGCAAGTTTTTGAAATTATGGTCCATTCAGGTGCGAGAGGCACATTTCCAGAAATAGGTGGAACTCGCCGACAACCCGGCCAAGGCTGTTTTCCAGACGATGTCCGTCGGGCAACACCAGGGTGGGCAGGTCTTGCTCCCTGGCCAGTTCAAGCACTGGCATGACTGGTACAACATCATCATCCCAACCGTGAATGATCTGGGTGTGCCGTGCCTGAATGCAGGGGCTGGAATGGGGATATCTGGCCATAGCCAGGGCTGGTGCCAACAGAAAGCACCCCAGTACCGGTTGCGTTGCACTGGTTTGGGCACACACCCAGCCGCCCATGCTGGATCCGGCCAGTATCGTTCGTGCCGGATCGGCGTTCGATTCTTTCATTGCTGATTTCATCTGCTCAAGGCGAGTGGCTGGTTCTTTGCTGCTCCGGTGATCAATGGCAGTGGCGATGACTCCGGGAAAGGTCTCTGCGGCCTGCTTCATCGCCTGAACTTTGGTGCTTCCGGGGCCACTTTCGAGCCCGTGGGAGAGGAATACGTGAATGGTGGGGGTGGTCATAATCGGAGCCCTGCTTCGGATGTCTGTTATTACGGAATCATGGTGTCCCTGGTGTGGCTCTGTCTAGCTTGCGTCGGTCCTGAATTTAAACCGATAGCCGGAGCCGAGCGTAAATGGATGAAACGGGACAGGAGATGGATCATGCTCAGAACGCTTCTCGGGGCTCTGGTTGCTCTGGCAGTGTGGCCAGTCTATGCGGGCGGGACGGCCTGTCCTGCATTTCTGGATCATGAATTACGAAAGCTGCACTCCAGCCAGAGCGTTAACCTGTGTGACGTTTCCGCAGGCAAGCCCATGCTGGTAGTGAATACTGCGAGTCATTGTGGTTATACAGGCCAGTTTGAAGGCCTCCAGGCACTGCATGAGAAATACCGGGACAGCGGCCTGGTGGTTGTGGGTTTTGCCAGTGACGATTTCCGGCAGGAGGCTGCGACCGAAGAGGAAGCTGCCACCGTCTGCTACAAGAATTTCGGGGTCACCTTTACCATGATCGCGCCCGGACCAGTGACGGGCGATCAGGCTAACCCGGTTTTTCAGCACATCAGTCAGCAGAGCCAGTCACCGCGATGGAATTTCTCCAAATACGTGCTGGATAGCAACGGCCAGGTGGTGCAGGCATTTCCCAGTCAGGTGAAACCAAGCGATCCTGAGCTGATCCGAGCCGTTGAGTCCGTGCTTTAGTCGCTGCGGGTTGCTGCCAGAATATCCAGTGCGTGTCGGCGTTTTACGGGGTCATAGATGTCGACAGTGAACATCAGCTCGTCCACCTCCACGCTGGCAAGCAATGTGTCCAGCTGTCGGTTCAGGGCATCAGCGTCGCCCAGTAACTGAAGTGCCAGGAAGTCCTGTACGCTGGCCTTTTCGCCCGCATTCCAAAGCCCGTTCATGGATTCGACCGGCGGCCGCATCCACAGGGGCTGGCCCCGGAACAGCGCAAGAATGCGCTGGTAGCTCGTTGTGGCCAGAAACCTGGCCTCGTCCATGGAATCGGCAGGAACGGCTGGTACCGCAAGCATGGCGTACGGGGCTGCCAGCTGGTCTGAGGGCTGGAAGTTGTCCCGGTAGACACGAAGTGCTTCCCGGTAAAGCCTGGGGGCAAAGTGGCCGGCGAACGCATAGGGCAGACCACGCATGGCAGCCAGCTGGGCGCTGTAAAGGCTGGACCCCAGTAACCAGATTGGAACGTTGGTGCCGGCGCCGGGGATGGCCTTCACAGACTGCCCGGGCTGCAGCGGGCCCAGCAGGGATTGCAGTCTGGCTACATCTTCCGGGAACTGCTCAGCACCAAGGCCCTCCCTCCGCAGTGCCCTGGCGGTTACCGGGTCGGTTCCAGGCGCCCTGCCGAGGCCCAGGTCAATTCGGCCGGGATACAGGCTTTCCAGGGTGCCGAACTGTTCGGCAATGACCAACGGGGGATGATTTGGAAGCATAACGCCCCCGGAACCGACCCGAATGGTCTCTGTCTGCCCGGCGATGTGTCCTATCAGCACAGAGGTGGCAGAGCTGCTGATGCCCTCCATGTTGTGATGCTCGGCCAGCCAGAAGCGTTTGAATCCCAGTTCCTCCGCATGTCGGGCATAAGCCGCACTGTTGGACAACGTTGTGCCAACGGAGTCCCCCTCACGTACGGAGGCAAGTTCAAGCAGGGAATAATCGGGTCGTGTGGGCATGGGGCTCCGGGACTGGTTTGTTGGGTTTGGAATCAGAGATCGACAATGATGGGCAGATTCAGCGGTTTATAGCTGCCGGTGCAGGTGCTGGCATTAACGTGCAGGCAGTCACCGATCTGCTCCTGACCATGGTCTTCGTGTATGTGACCGAAAACATGGAGCCTGAGGGACAGGGTTTCAAGTTTTCGCGCCAGATCCTCGCAGCCGGGGCGAACAATACCGGTGGGTGAGATAATCTTGTCCAGAATGCCCGCGGCTGGACCATGGGTAATCAGCACATCGGTGTCGTCGGGGATACGGGCCCAGCGCTCTGCAATGGCCTGTCCCCGCTCACGGTTGAAGGCCCAGTTGAAGAAGACCGGTGTCCAGGGGCTGCCCCAGAATTTCAGACCTTCCAGTTCCAGCGGGCTGTCCTGAAGGTAATGGGCGTGCCGGACCAGTTCTCTGGCCTCGGCGGGCTCATCCTGGAAGCACCAGTCGTGATTGCCGGCAATCAGGATTTTGTGTCGGTGTGGCTGTTCCGAAAACCAGTCGTCCAGGTCTTCCAGTTCATCCAGTGTGCCCACGCCCAGGCAGTCGCCGGCGTGGATCAGCAGATCCCCCTCAGGCACCTCGATCTGGCGGTGCATGCTGTGGGTATCGGAGATGCAGACAATTCTCATGGTTCTGTGTCCAGGCTGACGGATAATGATGCCGGCGAGCAAACCCTGTCATTCTACGATAGCATTTGCCGGCAGGGGGCAGGAATTTATGCTTGATCTGGGGGCCAATTCGATGGTGACCTCATGGCACGGCACCTGGTCAGTCAGCGGTGGGTTTCCGTTGTATGATGAAGTGACGACACACGCCTTTGGAGACCGAGTAGATGCAACCGAGTGGCTATTACGAAAACGATACAACCCTTGCCCAGTATTGCGAGTTCCATTTCGGAGAACAGTGGCATGGGGAGCCGAATTTTCCGAAGGAGCTGGCGCTGGCGTGTATTGATGCCATGAATGGTCGAACGATGGGGAGGGCGCTGGATATCGGCTGCGCCTGTGGCCGCTCCTCGTTCGAACTGGCGAGGTTTTTTGACCATGTGGATGGGGTCGACTTTTCTGCCAGTTTTATAAACAAATGTGTGGAAATGGCGGAGCAGAAACTTGTCCGTTATGCGCGCCCCGAGGAAGGCGAGCTGGTGAGTTATCATGAGCGCACGCTGGCGGCTCTCGACCTTGGCGACACGGTGGGAAAAGTGGCTTTCCATCAGGGGGATGCCTGCGACCTGAAATCTCAGTTCAGCGGTTATGATCTGGTACTCGCGGCCAACCTGATTGACCGTCTTTACAAACCATCGACGTTCCTCACAACGATACATGAGCGTATCAATGATGGCGGTTTGCTGGTTATTGCGTCGCCTTACACCTGGCTTGAGGAATACACGCCAAAAGAAGAATGGCTTGGCGGATTCAAGAAGGATGGTGAAGACTACACCACGCTGGATGGTCTGCGGGATATGCTCGGGCCACATTTCCGTATTCTGGGCGAGCCGCGCAGTCTGCCGTTCGTGATTCGCGAGACCCGAAACAAGTTCCAGCACAGCTTTTCGGAACTGACCGTGTGGCAGAAGGTCAGTACCTGAACTGAAGGTCTGATGGCCGAATCTGGCGCTTGTCATTAAACTGTCACTGGTATCGGTCTAGGATGACCCCTCATCAGGACGGCGTGCATTGTGTTGGTGCATCGTGTGAATGCTTTAACCGGGGACATCCCCGGTTTTTTTATGCCTTCACGACAGGAGAGGAAAAGTGAGGACAATTGCGTTTTACAGTATGAAGGGAGGCGTGGGCAAAACCGCGGCTGCAGTCAATATTGCGTACCTGGCCAGCCAGGCCGGATATTCCACACTGCTGTGGGACCTGGATCCGCAAGGAGCCTCAAGCTGGTACCTGGCGGGGGCCGACAGGATCAAGGGGCAGAAACTGTCTGCACTCTTGAAAGGGAAAACGCCGATTGCCGAATTTGTCCATGAGAGCGGTTACCCCAATCTGGATTTTATTCCTTCTCATACCAGCTTCCGCAATCTGGATGTAAAGCTTGATCAGGATGACAGCACTAACCTGATCAAACAGTGGCTGGCACCGCTCTCCGAAGAAACCAGTCTTGTCATACTAGATTGCCCACCCTCCTTGTCCCGTTTGTCCGAGCAGGTTCTGAAAGCGGCTGATGCCGTGTTTGTGCCGGTGATACCTACCTGGCTGTCACTCAATAGCTGGGAGCAATTGCAGGCTTTCGCCAGGGAGAAGAAACTGAAACCCTCACGCCTGCATCCCTTCTATTCCATGGCTGATCGCCGCAAGAGCCTTCATCGGACCCTTATTGACGGCCAGGATGAACACTTACCGGGTGGGCTGAAAACCATCATTCCCAACGCCAGTGTGGTTGAGAAGATGGGTGAGGATGGCACGCCGGTAGAACTGATCGCTCCTTCCTCGGTGGCGGCAGATGCCTACCGGCGGTTATGGCGCGAAATTCAACGGCTACTCTGAGCCGTTCACCGCATCTTGAAACCCTTGTCCAGCAGGAAGTCTTTCATGTGCGGGCGCAGTTTACTGGTGAACAGGGGCTTGAGTTGCTCTGACCAGTTTGTGTCCTTGTTGCCGCCGGTACGCTCAAGGTAGTAACTGTTCATGGTCTGGTCGAAGTCCGCTACCTGGGCTTGATCCTGTTCGTCCTGGTAATAGTCTTCCTTGAGAATAGTTTCTACCGGGAGGCGGGGTTTAACCTCCGGGTCCTGGTCAGGGTAACCCAGGCACATTCCAAACACCGGATACACGTGCTCTGGCAGGTGGAGTATCTCGCTGACTTCGCCCGGATCATTCCGGATGCCGCCGATGTAGCATAACCCCAGGCCTTCTGATTCAGCGGCAATGGCGACATTCTGAGCCATCAGCGCCGTATCGACACTGGCGACGACCAGTTGCTCTGTCATGCCTCGAACTACCTCTGCACCAGCTCGTTCTGCTGCTTCCGTGGACCGTTTCATATCGGCACAGAACACCAGGAAATCCGAGCATTCGGCAACGTAGGTCTGCCCTCCGGCCAGCTCTGCAATTTTCTGTCTGTTTTCCGGCTTTACCACGTGAATCACGGAATAGGCCTGGACGTGGTTGGAGGTGGCCGCACTCTGGCCGGCCCGGATGAGTTCCCTGAACAACTCGCGGGGGATCTTCTGGTCTGTGAACTTCCGGATGGAGCGGTGGGAGTTCAGTAGTTCGATGGTCGGGTTCATGATACCTCGCAATCGGTGAATTCCAGACAGCGTACAGCTCAGTTCACTTCGCTTCTATTCGGATGAGCGCTGCCCGAATCTGATCAGGAATTGCGGTTGGCGAGTTTGTCTCCTGATCAACAAAAACGTGGACCACTTGCCCGAGGGCTGCCGCTTCGTTTTCGCCTGCTTTAAAAATACCGAGTTCGTAAGTCACGGAACTGTTTCCGGTCTTGGCAACTCGCAGACCGGCTTCAATGGCATCAGGGTAGGCGACCGGTTTGCGGAACTGACAGTTTGAACTGACGACAAACCCCACGACGGTCGCAGAATGGATGTCTAGGCCGCCTTCCTCGATGAGGTAGCGGTTGATGGCAGAATCGAAGTAGGAGTAGTAGGTGACATTGTTTACATGGCCATACACATCATTGTCCATCCACCGGGTACTGATGGCATAGAAAACCTGAAAATCGCTTCGCTCCACGTAGGCTCTCCTCTGGTGAGTTAAGGGGCTCCGCGGCGATTCTGTGCCGCGGAGCCTCGAGTGTCGCCGGCCAGTTAACGCATGCCGCCAAGGCAGAGGTATTTCAGTTCCATATACTCATCCAGGCCGTAATGAGAGCCCTCGCGGCCCAGGCCACTCTCTTTGACGCCGCCGAAGGGAGCAACTTCGGTGGAGATAATGCCTTCATTCACACCGATCATGCCGGACTCGAGCGCTTCGGCAACGTGCCAGACCCGGTGAATGTCGTTGCTGTAGAAGTAGGCCGAAAGACCAAATTCGGAATCATTGGCCATGGCAATGGCATCCTCTTCGGTCTCAAACCGGAACAGGGGAGCGACCGGGCCAAAGGTTTCTTCGCTCGCGATCAGCATGTCCTGAGTGGCACCGGTCAGAATGGTCGGCTCGAAGAAGGTCCCGCCCAGAGCATGCGGCTGGCCACCCAGGGCGACTTTGGCGCCCTTGGAGGTGGCGTCGGCAATGTGCCGCTTCACTTTGTCCAGCGCAGCTTCGTTGATCAGCGGTCCCTGCTGGGTATCGCCCTCCAGACCGGCACCGACTACCATCTTGCCAACGGCAACCTTCAGTTTCTCGACGAAGGCATCGTAAACGCCGGATTGCACATACACCCGGTTTGCGCACACACAGGTCTGGCCCGTATTGCGGTATTTGGAGGCCATCAGGCCGGCAACAGCGGCATCAAGGTCGGCATCATCAAAGACAATGAATGGTGCGTTGCCACCCAGTTCCAGGCTGACTTTCTTGACGGTATCGCTGGCCTGGCGCATCAACTGCTTTCCAACGGGTGTGGAGCCGGTGAAGGATACTTTCCGGACAATGGGGTTGCCCGTTAATTCACCACCGACTGCCACCGCGTTGGGTTTTGAACAGGTGACAACATTGATAAGCCCGGCCGGAATCCCTGCCTGTTCCGCGAGTGCCGTGATGGCAAGCGCGGACAGTGGCGTATCCTCTGCCGGCTTGATCACAACCGGGCAGCCTGCTGCGAGTGCCGGTGCGACCTTTCGGGTGATCATGGCTATCGGGAAGTTCCAGGGTGTAATTGCGGCAACCACGCCAATTGGCTGCTTGATCACGACGATGCGCTTGTCCTTGCCGTGACCGGGGATGACGTCTCCGTAAGCACGCTTGGCCTCTTCCGCGAACCATTCGATAAAGCTGGCGCCATAGCCGACTTCACCGCGGGATTCCGCCAGGGGTTTGCCCTGTTCGGCGGTCATCAGGCGGGCCAGGTCTTCCTGGTTCTCCATCAAGAGGTTGAACCATTTCCGGAGGATGTTGGCCCGCTCCTTGGCTGGTGTGGAGCGCCAGGCTGGCCACGCCGCCTCGGCGGCCTCAATGGCTATCCGGGTGTCGGTATCGTCCATGTCCGGAACATTGGTCAGGTGCTCACCGTTGGCCGGATTGGTAATCTCAAAGGTCTTGCCTGAACCTGCTGTTGTCCACTGACCATTGATATAGGCACGATCGCGCAGGAGATCCGGATTTTTAAGCTCAAGAGACATAACTAACCTCAATAAAAAGGCGCTGCCGCAGCTGGGCGACTGCGCCTGAAGGGGAACCGTTAGGCGCCCGAATGACGGGCAGCTGTTTCAGAATGCGGCTTGGTAGACGGCCAATGCGTCAGCTTCCGAGACCTCTCTCGGATTGTTCACCAGTAATCGGGCCTGTTTCATGGCATCCGCGGCCATGACCGAGAGATCGGATTCGCCAATACCAACCTCGCGCAAAGTTTGCTCAAGTCCAAGCTCCGCACTCAGTGCTTCAAGACGATTGATGAACTGGTCAACCCGTTGTTCTTTCGGGACAGAGGCCAGGTCCGGGAAAGCATCTGGTGCCAGGGTAGCGTAGGCATCGGCGCAGGCACTGGCGTTAAAACGCATGACATGGGGTAGTACCAATGCATTGGAGAGGCCATGCGGCACGTGGAAAATACCACCGATCGGATAAGCCAGTGCATGCACGGCTGCTACCGGCGAGTTAGCAAAGGCTTGTCCGGCCAGCATGGCGCCCAATAGCATGTCGGAGCGCGCCTGAACATTATCGCCTTCTTTGACCGCGGCTTCAATGTTGGCACCGAGCAATCGAAGGGCTTCACGGGCCAGCGCGCGCGACACCGGGTTGTTGTTCGCCGATGCGGAGGTATAGCTCTCAATGGCGTGAACCATGGCGTCGATGCCTGTTGCCGCAGTTACCGGAGCTGGCAGCCCAAGGGTCAGCTCGGCATCCAGCAGGGCAATGTCCGGCAGTAATTGCGGTGCCACCACACCTTTCTTCTCGGTTTCACCGACGGTGATGATAGAAATCGGGGTGACTTCCGAGCCTGTGCCCGCGGTGGTAGGAATCTGGATCAGCGGAAGTCTCTGGCCCTTGGCCTGTCCAACGCCATAAACATCCTCCAGGTTTTCGCCCCCTCCGATCAAAAGCGCGATCAGCTTGGCGACGTCCATGGAGGAGCCCCCGCCGAATCCGATAACACCGTCGATGTTTGCTGCCCGTGCTTCTGCAAGGGCGGCCTCCACGACGGCGACGGGCGGGTCGGCAACAACGCCATCGAAGACGCGATAGTGCACACCGGCCTGATCCAGAGAGTCGGTTGCGGCGCTCAATAAGCCTGCCTTGATCAGACCCGGATCGGTCACCAACAGAACGCTGTGGCCAATCTGCTCACTTACAATGGCACCAAGACGTTTGATGGATCCCGGTTCGCAAATGACACTCTTGGTCGTGTTAAAGGTAAATGCTGTCATGATTCTCTCCTAGGTCAGAGACGCCAATGGCTCAACGCTGCCCCGTTCGATCTGAAAGGCTTTGTCGACCAGGTCTGCAGAATGTGACTGGTCCGACTCTGACAGTAACACGGTCAGCCCTTCATCTTTGAGTGTGCTTAAAACACTGACAAGTCGCCGCGACAGAGCTGGAGCCACGCCCTCAAACGGTTCGTCCAGTAGCAACAGGTGGGTTCCCGTCATCATGGCCCTGGCCAGTGCCACCAGTTTTTGCTGGCCACCGGATAACTGTAACGCACGGCGATCCGAAAAAGCTTCGACTTCTGGCATCATTTCATAAATCCAGGCCAGTCGGGCTTCGGCGTTATTCAGCTTGCAGGCCCATGCCGGTGCCATGATGTTTTCTTCTACCGTAAGATCCGGCACCAGGCGACGATCTTCCGGCATGTAGCCGATCGACATGCCCGCGCGCTCGAAAGAGCCCTTTTTGGTCATGTCGGTGCCATCAATGATGACCTGCCCGGATTTTGGCTTGAGCAAACCCATGATTGAGCGCAGTGAGGTGGTCTTGCCGGCACCGTTGCGGCCAATCAGGCCGACCATAGAGCCTTTGCTAACCGAGAAGCTGACATCACGGAGAATGGTGGTGCCGGCTATTTCCGTGGTTACGTTCTTGAGTTCAAGCATGGCCGGACTCCTGTTTGCTGGCGGACTCTTCGTCACTCAGATCCAAGTGGTGGCCCACAACCAGTTCCTGCACCTTGGGATCTGACAGGACCTTGTGGGTGGGGCCATCGGCCAGAACGCGGCCGTCGTAGAACGCCAACACCCGGTCGGCATAACGCAGAACCACTTCCATATCATGTTCCACGAACAGGGTGGCGGCGTCACTCTTGCGTACCGCGGCCATGACGGTGTCCATGAGGATGAATTTGTCCTCAACGGCGACACCGGATGTGGGCTCGTCCAGCAGCATCAGGCCGGGGTCCGATAACATGGCCATGGCGATATCAAGGAGCTTGCGGACGCCCTGTGGCAGCGTTGATACAACTTCATCGGCGTAGTTGTCGATCTCATATTCACGCAGCACCGCATGGGCTTTTTCAATCTTGTCAGCGGATCGCAGGGGTTTCAGGAAACTGAGCTTGCGATCTACGGAAAAGCCGAAAGCGATCAGCATGTTATCCAGGACGGTCAGTTCCTGGAACAGCTGGGCGACCTGGAAGGAGCGACCGACACCGGCCAGCGACACCTCCCTGGGGGATTTTCCGATAATTGATTGGCCCCGTACGAGGATATCGCCGCCTGAGGGTTGGATGTATCCGGTCACCATGTTGATAAAGGTGGTTTTGCCCGCACCGTTTGAGCCGATAACCCCGACGATTTCACCACTGTTGAGTTCGACATTGATATCGGTCGCAGCAGTGACAGCACCGAAGGTTCTTTCCAGGTTGACCGTTTTCAGTAAAGCGCTCATGTGGTTTTCCTCGCTTTCTTGTTCTGGAATCGTTCAACCAGTGACCAGAGGCCGGAAGGCATGAACAGGATGATCGCCAGCAGTGCGAAACCGAGAATCATTTGCCAGGTGTAAGGAGCAACGGCGAACGCGTAGGTGCGCAGGGCTTCGAACAACACCGCGGCAATGATCGGCGCTGCGACGTGTGCGGTGCCGCCCATCAAGGCAATAAAGACGAACTCGCCGGAGGTGGTCCAGTACGCCATTTCCGGATCGACATGGCCACTGACCAGCGCGGTGACGGTACCACCGATGGCGGCCAACCCTGCGGCGATGATGTATTTGACGTAGACGATCTTGAACACCGAACCGCCGAGATACTCCAGACGGATCTCGTTCTCCCGGACCGCTTCACCTGCGTAACCGGAAAGCGACTTGAGGTAACGCCAGGCCAGAATGCCGAGGCTGAAGACCAGGAACACGGCAACGGCCAGCACCAGATCCGACGCAGCTTCCGGCCCCGGGGCCCAGCCCAGCAAACTCGGATTGGCAACGTTGAAACCATCGGTTGAGCCCAGCACCTGGTTACGCACCAGCAGTCCGTACAGAATCATGGAAAAGGCCATTGAAAACATGGCAAAGAAGATTTCCCGGTACCGGCACAGCAGTAGCCCGATGGTGGCGGCTATGGCAACGCTGACGCTGACTGAAGCCAGCAGTATCAGAAGTACATCGGTAACTTCGGCGAACTGGGTCAGCATGCCGGTAACGTAGGCGCCCACACAGTAGTAAAGGCCCTGGCCAAAGGACACCAGTCCTGCCCGCATCAGCAGTACCAGGCCGAGAACCACGAGGCCTTTGCCCATGGCAATGGTGAACAGGTAGGACATCCAGTTTGGCAACAGCAGACCACCCGTGAGGGTGGCAAGCCCGAGGATACATAGCAGCGCTAGGGATCTTTTACTCATTAGATTTTCCTCGCGTTGGCAACGGCAAACAGGCCCTGCGGACGAAATGCCAGTACCAGGCCCATAACTGCGTAGATAACGAACAGTTCAACTTGCGGGTAAAGGTGTACCGCGGTGGCACGGGCCATACCCACGATCAGGGCGCCAACCAGGGCTCCGGAAATACTGCCCAGGCCACCGATAACCACCACGGCGAAGGCAAGCACAATCACCTCGATCCCCATACCCGGAACCACGGACAGTCCGGGAGCGGTCAGTGCACCGGCCAGTGCACCAATGCCGGCACCGATCAGGAAGGTAATGGTGAAAATTTTGGATACATTGATCCCCAGTGCCCCGGCAATTTCGCGATCATGGATGACCACTCGAAGCAGCTTTCCGTTCTGTGTGCGGTTGAGTCCATACCAGAGCGCAAGCCCGATAAGGATGCTCACACCAATCAGCATGAAGTCGTAGTTGGCGAACGACAGCCCCATGAATTGCGTTCTTCCCAGCAGGGTGTAGGGCTGGTAGGCAAAATAGGGTTCAACACCCCAAATCAGTTTGATGGCGTCTTCCATGATCAACAGGACGGCATAAGTCACAAGAATCATGACCACTTCGTCTCGACCGTACATGAAGCGCAATAAGCCGCGTTCCACCAGCAGGCCAACGGTGACGCCGGCCACCAGGGCTGAGCTAATCAATACGACGAAGCTGAACCAGGGCACGGAACCGGTGGAGAAATACCAGCCCACCATGGCCGCGCCGGAATAGGCGCCCAAGGCGTAGAAACTGCCGTGGGACATGTTAAGGATACGCATGACCCCGTAAATCAACGTGAGGCCGGCGGAAATGATAAACAGCCAGGACGCGTAGACCGAGCCATCCACCAGGATTGCTAGAAGTTGTTTCATCTGAATACTCCCGATTCTTTGCACGGCCCTTGTTGCCCAATCGTGCACTGAATAGGGTCGGAGCAGGGGTGAAAGATTATTGGGTAAACTCACCGGAGAACCCCGATCGGGGCCTCCGGTGAGTCTTGTGCTAGGTCATTGCGATCAGTTGCACTCAGCGCCTGGCATGCCGGCCTGAATCCACTCGACGGTTTCAGTACCTTCCGGCGGATTTACGCAGTCAGCCGCGTAACGGGTGATGTCGGTGAAAGTGATTTCGCCGTCAACCCGCTTGAGGCGGCCATAAACCATCTCGGTAGCGGCCTGGTGGCCCTTGCCACGGTTCATTTCAACCTTGCCACCCGGGCCTTCAAACACGAGGCCTTCAAACGAGGAGATGACGTCTTCGGTGGAAGCGCCAACACCGGCTTTGTCCTGGGCAAGCTTGAGGCCGATAAGGGCATGTGCCATGTGGTAAGCGGGGAAGGTGGGAGGTGTACCAAAGCGCTCGGTGAACTCGGTCTGGAACCAGGTATTCAGTTCACTCTCAGGTGCGAACGGGCCGAACGGGCCACGGGCACCGATGATGGCGCCGTCAGGCAGGTGCTCGCCCAGGCTGTTCAGCGCGGTCTCACCGGCTGTGAAAATCAACTGGTTGTCTGCCAGCAGGCCCCGGGCTGCAGCCTGCAGCACGAAGGCGTCGGTGTCGCCGCCCCAGAACGAGGTGTGAATGACATCAGCAGAATTTACCTGCAGGGCGGAAATTTCAGCACCGTACTGACCTGCAAACAGTTTCGGGAACTGCTCGGTGGTGATCTCGATGTCGCCGTCACGCAGAACTTTCAGGGTCTCAGTGAAATCGCGCCAGCTGTCGTGGCCCCAGGAGTAGTTCTGGTTGATACCTGCAACCGATTGCAGTTCCGGCACGTTGTCGTTTATGTAGCGGGCCGCAGCGATGTTGTCCATGCTGGCGGTGGAGTGGGTACGGAAGACGTACTTGTAATCGGCTTCCTCGAACACACGGGGCGTCCCGCAGTCGAACAGTACGGTCAGCATTTTCAGCTCTTCAGCAACCGCAGGAATGGCGAGGCAGTCGCCTGAAGAAATATAGCCGACGACGGCATCGACACCATCGCGCTGGACCAGGTTACGGAATTCAGAAGTTTGCTTGGTGGCGCCACCGGCTTCATCCACATAAACCGGAGTGATCATACGACCGTCAATGCCTTTGCCTTCGATCGGGGCAGGCAGGGTTCCGTCGTTGATGGCCTCGATGACAAGGTCAGCGGCGTTCTTGGCGGGAATCCCGAAGGGGCCGGATGCAGCACCGGAAAGAAAGGTAACGAGGCCCAGTTTGTATTCTTCGGCGGCGTGCGCACTGAGGCTCAGCCCACCTGTTGTAATGGCACAGGCGACCGTCGCTGCGGTCAGCAGAGAGTGTTTCATTTTTGGTTCTCCAGACTGTTGTTCTTGTGTCGTATGGTCGGACGACCAGTATTGTTATTTTCTGGTGTCCTGCCCGACGTTCTATCAAGTCGGTACGTGGGCTAAGCAGTACCTGTGCCAGAATGGAGGTGTTTTTATCTTTCTGATTTTAAAGAAGTAAATATTTAACTTTTAACGTGGCTAACGAGAATGAGCGGTTTTCGCTCGTCTCCGGCGAGCGCATTTGAGCGAAAACCGCTCATTCTGTTTTTGTCAGCCCGGATTCGAGTTCGGAAGGGTAATAGATATGCCAGTTGCCCAGCATCACTTTTGCCGGGGGGTAACGTTCATCGGGAACGGTTTCGCCGATGGCCATGACCTGCCGGATCTGATGCGAATCGGGGTCCATTGAAGACTGAAATCCGGCAGGGTCTTCGGGCGTGGTTAGTGTGAGCTGCTCAAATGCCTGCTCAATGGCGGCCAGGTCCTTGTAGTTGGCGCCGGCATTTTTCACCGCTTCTGCAATGGCCACAATGCCTGTGAATGCACCCTGAGCACCGGAAGAAGGGTAATATCCGGCCTTACGCTGAAATTCGTCGACAAACCACCGATTGAACTCTGTGTCAGGCCAGTTATTGTGATGACGCGATGCCAGCAGCAGCCCCAGCGGCATTTTGTCCCCGAGTTGCGCGAAGATTTCATAATCCCCGCCCTTCTCAAAGTTGGCAAAGCGAGAGGTTCTGAACAGCTGGGTATCGGTCGCCTGGGTTACGAACGCGACAAAATCACCACCCCAGAGGCTGTTCACCACCAGGTCGGGTTTCTGTCTGATCAGCTCATTGATGTAGTGGCTGTAATCCGGTTCGCTCAGCCTTGGCCACAAGACCCCGGCAATTTCATAGTTCACTCCGAACCGGGCCAGAGCCTCTCTGAAATCGGTCCAGACCTGGTAGCCATATTCATAGTCGGGCCCCAGGTAGGAGATTCGTAAAGGCTTTTTCGCCAGGTGATCTGCAAAATAGTCCTTGATGAACAGGGCTCCGGCTGTCATTGATTGACGTGTATCGTTGGTCACCCTGAAATAGCGATCATGGAAGAACTCGCCCGTGAGTCGTGACGATGCATGGTCAGTACCGATAAAAAATGCGCCGGCCGATTTTGCGATCGACGTTACCTCAATAGCGACTGAGGAATTGACGACGCCACACAAAAAGCGGGCACCTTCATCCTCGATAAATCGACTCGCCAGGGTCGCAGCCGTTGAACGTTTGGACTTGGTATCGCCAAGCAGAATGCGAAGGCGTGGGCTGTCTGGCGACGCATGGTCCTCAAGGTACTTGAGAGCAAGGCGGATGCCGAAGACCGAATCGCGTCCCAGAACGCCCGCCCGGCCGGACATGGGGTAGAGGCATCCGACCGTAATATCGGCTTGCTCTTCCGGTGCGCCCAATGCCTCTGCGGCGCTCTGTGGTGTCGATAAAAGCAGCAGGTAAACGGCGCTGAGAAATAGCACGCTCGGATAAAGATATCTAATTCGTACCCGGTTCAAAAGTCCTCTCCTGTAAGCCCCAGCTTCTGCATCCGTCGTTTCAGCGCATGCCGGGAAATGCCCAGTGAGCTTGCAGCTTCGCCTTTTCGGCCCCGTGACTGTAGAAGCGCCTGGCGAATGCATTCAGCCTCTCGCTTGGCCATTTCGCTTGCCAGCACGTTATCGCCTTCGGCATCGCCCGCCCCGGTGCCGGAGTCTTCGGTCACCTGTGTCTTCGCAGAGCCTGCAACTTCGGGAGGTAACCGGGCCGGTGCAATCACCTCCCCCGCGTGAAGGATCGTCAGTCGCTCAATGGTATTTCGCAGTTCCCTTATGTTTCCGGGCCATTGGTATTCGCACAAAAGCGCCATGGTTTCCGGCGGAATGGTGATCGGGCTGCATCCTTCATGCAGGGCAAGGTCTGCGGAGAAATCCGCCACCAGCTGGGGGATGTCTTCCCGGCGTTCGGCCAGGGAAGGAAGACTCAGTGGCATGACATTCAGCCGGTAAAAAAGATCTTCCCGAAACGAGCCGGACTGGGCTTCCGCCTGCAGGTCCCGGTTGCTCGCCGCAATGACCCGGATGTCCGCCTCAATTTCAGTATGCCCCCCCACCGCCCGGAATCGATGGGTTTCCAGGAATGTCAGGAGTTTGGCCTGGAGGGGCAGTGGCAGCTCACCGATCTCGTCCAGGAACAGGGTTCCGCCATTGGCCAACTCGACCAGCCCCGTACGTCTTTTATCCGCTCCGGTATAAGCGCCTTTCTCGGCGCCGAACAGTTCGGCTTCCAGCAGGTTTTCGGGCAGGGAGGCGCAGTTGACCGAGATAAACGGCGCACGCTTGTCTCGTACCGAATGCAGCGCTTTGGCGATAATTGTCTTGCCGCTCCCGGATGGGCCCTGAAGCAGGATGGTGCGCGCCGAGCTTTTGCCAATACGCTCTACCTGCTGAAGCAGCGTTCGCATTGCATCACTGGTTCCGATCAGGCCGTGGGTATCGGCTTCCCTTTCCCTTCGGTAGGCCACTTCCTCACTGAGTTGCCTGTGTTTGTGATTGCGCAGGATCAGAAGAATCAGCTCGTCCAGATCAAAAGGTTTGGTGATGTAGTCCTGAGCACCCTTTTTTACCGCTTCTACCGCTGCACGGGTATCGCCATGGGCAGAGATCATGATGGTGGTTGGCGGTGCCGGCATTGTCTTGATGATATCCAGTATGTCGAAACCCGACTGGTCCGGCAGTTTAAGGTCCAGGAGGACGATATCGGGAGTTTTGGTTTCAATTGCCGCAAGGCCGTCCTTGCCCGTGTACGCCGCGGTCACGGTCATGCCTTCCTCTTCCAGGGAAAAAATCAGGCTGCTGACGAGGTTTTTCTCATCGTCGATAATCAGGACGCTCGGTTTACGCATCAGGTCATTCCAGAATCGAGTTGTTCAGATACAGGGGCAGTTGCAGGGTTACCTTCAGTCCCTCGCCGGGGATGCTTTGAAACCTTAATGTCCCCTGATTTGCCTGTGCCAGTTGCTTGCAAATGGCGAGGCCCAGCCCTGTGCCGTTGGTTTTGGTTGTAAAAAACGGTTCGGTCAGGTGGCTGAGGTGGTCAGCGCTGACCCCCGGGCCGTTATCGCTGACTGAAACATAGACTGCAAGCCCTTGTTGTCTGATCCGGATGACAACTTTGCCACCAATGCCTTCGAGTGCCTGGATGGCATTCATCACGAGATTCATGACGATCTGACGGACCTGCGACGGATCGGCCCAGGCGAAAACCGGGGGATGCTCGACCTGAATCAGTTCGACGTCGTGACGATGGGCGACAGCATCCGCGAGAATCTTGACGGTTTCCACCACGTCCAGAACGTTAACCTTCCGCGCCTTCGCCTCCCTGGGCCGGGCATAGTCCAGCAACAGTTGCACGACATCGTTTACACGATCAATTTCGTGATCAACGGATTCCATCAGTTTCTGGCGCTTGGGATCGGACTCCTTTCTGGATAATGCCTGGATCGTGGTTTTTATGGTGGCGAGTGGGTTCCGTATTTCATGGGCAACGCCGGCTGAGAACTGTCCGAGAATCGCTCGTCGCTCCACGTCCACCATGCTCTTCACCAGCCGTTTGAGCCGGAGGCGCATGCGCTCAAGTGCAAATGAGAGATACCCTATTTCAGCGGTACCCTCTATGCCGAGGGGCGTGTCGAAGTCACCACTGGCGACTCTGTCGGCACCCTCAATGAGCGGGGTTACCTGCCTGTCGAGCCGTTTCGATAAATGGCGGGACAGGAATATAACGCCCAGCGCGGCTCCGATGGCCAGGAAAATCAGGCCGAACCTGGCGGATTCCAGGGGCCCGAGCAGGGGATCACCCAACCACTGCAAACGAATATGCCATCCCTCAATAAAGTCCCTGGAATTGATGTCCTTTCGAGAAGGTGGGCCGGGTGGTTTCAGGCTGCCCACGGATGTCAGTAGCACGTTCTGCGGTGGCACCAGCAAGGGCGTCTGCAAGCCCGGTAGCGTAAGATCCTGAACCTGCTCTGTGAGGCTCGCCAGCCGGATTACCAGACCAATCCACGCCTCGGGAGCCGGATCAAATCCGGTCGGGCTGAGCCGGAGAATGATCCAGCCCGGCCTCTCTGGGGTTGGCAGTGCCGGGCCGAGCAATTCCGCACCCTCAAAGCGGGTGACGGGCAGCGTGCGCCAGGACACGTCCTTTATCAGTGTTTCGGTTACATACCACTCGGGCTGATCAAACTGCGCTGGCTTGGTCACCACACCATAAATGTGGGGGCTGTCCAGTTGTTGTCTTAGCTGGGAGAGCATCATGCGGTTGGGCGTATCGCCCGGTTGCGCGGCGGTGAGCCACTCAAAGACCTCGGGGATATCGGCAAGCCCTTCGAGTTCGTAGATACGTTCCTCAAGGAACGTACGCAGAAGATTCTCGGCGCCTGACAATCTGGCATTGGTGCGACTCTCGGTCACTTTGTCCAACGCCCGCACGTACTGGGTATCGTAAACAATCGCCAGCAATCCCAGCGGGACAAGGGCAATCAGGAGAGCACTGAAAAGATACCGTCTTGCCAGGCCATTGCGCCGCAGCGTGCGTAATCGGGGCGGGGTGGAAGAATCATGTTTTATTATGCTTTTCATCCCGAAATCATATCGGGAGACAGGGAGGGTTGGAATAACTGTTTGCTATGCTGGAAAAACTAGCGCTTTATTAACTGGCGCTGTGGTTGGCGGAGAAGCAGGATGCAGCACAAGTATTCATACATGCTAGGTGAGCGGACCTGGCACTTCGGGAGTCTGGCGGACCTGATGGCAAAGGCCACACCGGCCCGCTCCGGAGACCGGCTTGCGGGCGTGATCGCCGAGTCAGCTGAAGAGCGCGTTGTCGCCCAGATGAGGCTGGCGGAACTGCCACTGAAAGCGTTTCTTTCAGAAGCCCTGGTTCCCTACGAGGCGGATGAGGTGACGCGTCTGATTCTGGACGACCATGATGCCAGCGCGTTTCAGGCGGTTGCTCACCTGACGGTTGGCGATTTCAGGAACTGGTTGCTCAGTGACCATGCCACGCCCGAGGCGCTTGTGAACCTGCGCCCAGGCCTGACGCCGGAAATGGTGGCGGCGGTGAGCAAGATCATGCGCAATCAGGATCTGATCCTGGTGGCCCGGAAGTGTCAGGTTCAGACGGCCTTCCGGAACACCATCGGGTTGCCCGGGCACCTCTCCACCCGACTGCAGCCCAATCACCCCACCGACGATATGACAGGTATTGCCGCAAGCATTCTTGATGGACTGCTTTACGGCAGTGGTGATGCGGTGATTGGCATCAACCCGGCCACCGATAACGTGGCTCAGGCCACCAAACTGATGCGGATGATGGATGAGGTTATCCGCAAATACGACATACCGACCCAGTCCTGTGTATTGACCCACGTGACCAATACGATTGAGGCGATTGAAGAGGGGGCGCCGGTGGATCTGGTGTTCCAGTCGATCGGGGGCACGGAGGCCACCAACAGCAGTTTCGGATTCAACCTGTCCACACTCCGGGAAGCCCAGGATGCTGCACTTTCCCTGAAGCGGGGTACGGTTGGGCAGAACGTCATGTATTTCGAAACCGGCCAGGGCAGCTCCCTTTCGGCCGACGCCCATCATGGGCTTGATCAGCAAACCTGTGAGGCTCGTGCATACGCCGTTGCCCGACGGTTTAATCCGTTACTGGTGAATACGGTGGTTGGTTTCATCGGGCCGGAATACCTGTTCGATGGCAAAGAGATTATCCGGGCAGGGTTGGAAGACCATTTCTGCGGGAAATTACTGGGTGTCCCGATGGGATGTGACATCTGCTACACCAACCACGCGGAGGCGGACCAGAATGACATGGACAACCTGCTGACCCTGCTCGGGGTAGCCGGCTGCACGTTCATCATGGGTATTCCCGGCTCCGACGACATCATGCTCAATTATCAGACCACTTCCTTTCACGACGCCCTCTACGCGCGCCGGGTACTGGACCTGAAGCCGGCGCCGGAGTTTGAAGCCTGGCTCGACCGGATGAACATCTTCGAGGACGCCGCAAGGCATGAGCCGAGTGCCACACTGCCGACCATGTTCCAGAGCAGCCTCAGGGGTTTAACCCATGACTGAACGTAACAAGGAGCTGGTCACAGAGAATGTCTGGCGGACCCTGCGTCGTTACACCGATGCCCGGATTGGCCTGGGACGGGCCGGCATCAGCCTGCCTACCTCTGAATTGCTGACGTTCCAGCTGGCTCACGCCCGGGCGCGTGATGCGGTGCATTTTCCTCTGGATGTGAACCGGCTCGTCGAATCCCTGAAAAACGTGGACAAGCTGACTGCGTTTGCTTCGCCGATGCTGTTACACAGCCAGGCTGAAGATCGCTTCACGTATCTGCAGCGACCCGATCTGGGTCGACGACTGTCCGAGCAGGGGCGTGAACGGCTGTTGGCCGCTGAGCAGCTGGAAACACCGGCGCCTGACCTTGCCATTGTCATCGTAGATGGGCTGTCCTCTTCCGCGATACAGAATAACGTGGTCCCGTTTCTGGACAGCTTTCTCAGCGACCTGGAGCGCGAGCGCCGGGACTGGCAGCTGGCACCGCTGACGATCGTAGAGCAGGGCAGAGTTGCCATTGGTGATGAGATTGGTGCACTGCTAAAAGCGCGAATGGTGGTGGTGCTGATCGGCGAACGGCCCGGGCTGAGCTCGCCGGACAGCCTCGGGATCTACCTCACGTTTGGGCCGGAATCCGGCCTGTCTGACGCCCGCCGGAACTGTATTTCCAACGTCCGGCCCGCCGGGCTCAACTTTGAAGATGCCAGCCAACGCCTTCTCTACCTGATTCGCGAAGCCGCTCGCCTGAAGCTATCGGGTGTCGGCCTCAAAGACCGGACAGAAGAGGTGGTGATTGAGCAGGACCAAACCAGCAACAATTTCCTGACTCGCTGAATAAAGGCACGGTTACGCGCGCCAGTGAGTTACCTGCCGGAAAAGGCGGCTGGCCGCTTGGCGAGAAACGCCGATACACCTTCTGCGAAGTCGGCTGTTTCGGTGGCCTTCAGAAACGCCTGTCGCTCCGCTTCCAGGTGGACGTCGAGGGGACTGCCATGGGCATCATCCACCAGCCGGCGAAACGCACCAAAAGCCCGAGTCGGGCCATTGGCGACCCGGTTGACGGTGGCCGCCAGAACCTCATCAAACGTTTCTTCCGGTGACACCTCGGCCACCAGACCCAATTGTTTCGCTTCGATTGCGCTCAGGGTGCGTCCAAGCACCATCATTTCCGTGGCGCGCGCCGATCCGATCTTGTGGGGCAGAAACCAGGTACCACCGCAGTCAGGCACAGTGCCTATGCCATTGTAGGCAATCAGGAACCGGGCGTTTTCCTCGGCCACTATCAGATCTGCCATCAGCGCAAGACTAAGGCCAGCACCGGCGGCAGCGCCCTTAACCCCGGCGATCACCGGGGCATCGATTGCTCGTAGCTTGAGAATGGCGGGAATCAGTGCATCCAGCATTCCGTTCACCGCCTCCCGGGCCTGAACGGTAGAGCCGGACATACTTGCGACATCGCCCCCAGCCATGAATGCGCGTCCTGCGCCGGTCAGAACCACGCATCGAAGCCCGGGTTTGCGGGCCAGGTCGTTGACTGCCTGGTGAAAGGCCTGAGCCATGGGCACGTCAATGGCGTTAAGAACCTCGGGGCGATTGAAGGTCAGGGTGGCCACACCGGTTTGCTCATTGAACCCAGGGGTCACAGGTAGGTTTGTCATTGTTGTTTGTCTCCCGTCTTTGCTTATCTGATGAAGCATAGGACAGAGTGCCTTGTTTTTTATGGCCGGGTTGGACTATTTTAAACGTGGCTCGGGAAATTGACCTGACGTTTACGACAACAACAATAATCACAATCTCCTTTGTGCGAGGCAAAACAAGCGGAGCGTTCATGGCTCTGTTTCCCCGCGCCAGGAGTGCGCGGAGGAATATTGAGTATCCTCGAAATCAGTAACCTTTCGCTGTCTTTTGGTGGTGTTCAGGCATTGCAGGACGTCAGCTTCCGGGTGCCGGAAAACACGGTAACCACCATCATCGGACCGAATGGCGCCGGAAAAACCTCCCTTTTCAACTGCATTTCCGGCTTCTACAAGCCCCAGCAGGGCACCATTCGCTATCAGGGCGAGGTGTTGGCGGGTTTAAAGCCTCCAGCCCGCGCAGCCATGGGGCTGGCGCGGACTTTCCAGAACATAGCCCTGTTCCGGGGTATGACAGTACTCGATAACATCAAACTCGGTGCCCACGTTCATATGAAGAGTGGCTTGCTGAGTTCGCTCGCGTATTTCGGGGCGGCCCGCCGTGAGGAAATGGCCGTGCGCCGTGAGGTAGAACGTCACATCATTGATTTCCTGGAGATTGATCATATCCGCCGTCAGCCGGTGGCAAGTCTTTCCTATGGCCTGCAGAAACGGGTAGAGCTGGCGCGCGCCCTCGCCATGCGCCCGAAAGTGCTGATGCTGGATGAGCCGGTAGCCGGGATGAACCGGGAGGAAAAGGAAGACATGGCCCGCTTTATTCTCGATATTCGGGAAGAGTGGGACGTGACGGTGCTGATGGTGGAGCACGATATGGGTATGGTGATGGACATCTCCGACCACATTGCCGTGCTCAATTTCGGTCAGGTTATTACCGAGGGTCTGCCGGCTGACGTCCAGAAGAACCCTGAGGTCATCAAGGCATACCTCGGCAACAGCGATATGGACAGCCTGCGCAAGAAGCTGAATCCCGAGCGGGAGGTGGCCTAGTGGACTGGTTGTTTTTTGGCGAAATCAGTCTCGCCGGCCTGGCTATGGGCGGCCTCTATGCCTTGATCGCCCTGGGCTTTGTGATCATCTACAAGGCAACCCGTGTCATCAACTTTGCGATCGGCGAGATCATGATGTTCGCGGCCTACCTGTTCCTGGCCTTTGCCGGTGCTCTGGAAATGTCACCCTGGGTTGCGCTTCCGCTGGCAGTGTTGGGTGGCAGTATCCTCGGTGGCGTGATCGAGAAGGTGATGATCCGGCCCATGCTCGGGGAGTCGCCAATATCGGTGGTCATGGTCACCATTGGTATTGCCAGTATTCTGGTGGGGTTGGTGGAGCTGATCTGGGGCGCGGACCCACAGCTGCTTCCCAGCTTTTTGCCGCGTGAACCGGTGTTTATCGGGGAGATGTATCTGGCGCCAAAAATTGCTTATGGCTTCCTCATTGGTGCCGCTCTGCTGATCCTCTACCTGCTGTATTTCCGTTTCTCCAGGGGTGGCGTTGCCTTGCGTGCGACTGCCTCAGACCAGGCAGCCGCATACTCCATGGGTATCAATGTGCGCCGGGTGTTTAACCTGGCCTGGGTTTTCGGCTCACTCGCCGCCTCTCTGGCCGGCGTTCTGGTGGCTGCGACCGGCGGACTCAGCCCGCAGTTCGGGGCCATCGGTCTCAGTGTGCTGGTCGTTGTTATCGTCGGCGGCCTCGACAGCATTCTGGGAGCATTGATTGCCGGGGTGTTTATTGGCTGGCTGGAAACCGTTGCCGGCGCCTACCTCGGCGGCGAATATCGGATGCCGGCCACCTTTGCCGTGCTGGCGGTGATTCTGGTGATTCGCCCCTATGGCCTTTTCGGCACCCACGAAATAGAGCGAGTGTAAGATGCGCATTGGTGACGCCAAACAAACCTATGAGGCTGATGAGGCCATCTGGACCAGCCCGACCCAGAAGTTCTGGTTCGCTCTGTTGCTGCTTTCGCTTCTGGTTTTTCCGTTCATGGCGAATGCCTACCTGTTGTACCTGGGCTGCCTGGTTGGCATCGCCGTAATCAGCACAACGGGCCTTAACATTCTGACCGGTTTTACCGGCCTTATCTCCCTGGGGCAGGCCGGATTTATGGGTGTGGGTGGTTACACCGTTGCCTGGTTTTCGCTGAATACCGGCTTGCCCTTCCCGGTAACGCTTTTACTGGCAGGGCTGCTGGCTGCCGCCGTGGGCATTCTGGTGGGTTTACCGTCATTGCGGGTGAAAGGGCTGTATCTGGCCATTGCCACGTTGGCGGCGAGTGTATTCCTGCACTTTATCTTTGCCGAATGGGAGTCCGTTACCGGAGGCATGGGTGGCCTGAGCCTGGAGCCTGCGCATTTGTTCGGGTTCAGCTTCCAGAGTGATTTCGGGATGTATTTCATCATCGTGCCGCTGGCGGTACTGATGGTGTTCGCCGCGCGAAATGTGTTCCGGACCCGTATCGGGCGGGCATTTATCGCGATTCGGGATCGGGATATTTCGGCCGAGATCCTGGGGATCGACCTGTTGCGCTACAAGCTCATGTCGTTCGCGCTCAGCTCGTTTTATGCGGGTGTGGCAGGCGGCCTTTTTGCCTATTTCTACCGGGTCGTAACGCCGGAGAGTTTCCCTCTGTCCATGTCCATTTTCTATCTCGCGGCGGTGATCGTAGGGGGTATGGGTAATCTGCTGGGCGGGATTCTCGGCGCCGCCTTTATGACGCTGATTCCGGAGATTCTGAAATTGCTAACGGCTGCCCTGACGCCTTTCTACCCCAACGCCCCGGTATTTATGTCGCCAATGCTGGAGATCATCTTCGGCGCACTGATTGTCGGCTTCCTGATTTTTGAACCGCATGGGCTGGCGGAGATCTGGCATCGAATTCGACGCTTTTTCAGTTTGTGGCCCTTCAGAAACTAACCGAGTTTTTTTCGTGTTTCAAACGGAACCTACGCAACAGCAACAACAAGAAACAGCAAGGAGAAGAAACATGTTTAGCAATATCTTCGAAAAGGGCCGCCGGCTCGCAGGTCTGGGTAGTCTTGTCGCTGCATTGACGGTGACGGCGCCTGCCATGGCGCAGGATAAGGAACCCATCGTATTTGGCGGGTCGATCCCGTTGTCTGGCGTTTTCGCCTTTGCCGGTGTCCATCTGCATGCCGGGCTCACGGACTACACCAGCTGGATCAACAGTGAGGGTGGGATCAACGGTCATCCGGTGAAGTATGTGATGGAAGACACCGGTTATGAAGTGGACCGTTCCGTGGCCGCCTTCAAGAAAATATCCGGCAGTGATTCGCCGGCGGTTTACTACGGTGACAGCACCGCGTTCATGAAAACCATTGCCTCAGAACTGAACAGCCAGGGTAATACCCTGATGAGTGGTGCTTCGTTTGCCACCGCGCTGACGGATAACGAAAAGTACCCGTACCAGTTCATTCCCGGACCAAACTACAGCCAGATGTTCGGCATTATCCTCGAGTACATTGCCTCCCAGGGTGAGGGTGGGGACAAGCCGACCGTCGCGTTCGTCTACAGTGATACCGAGTTTGGTAAGGACCCCATTGAAAATGGCAAGGCCAAAGCGGCGGAATTGGGTATCGATGTGGTAGAGGACATTGTCACCAAGCCGGGCAGTGTGGATGTATCCGCGGAGGTGCTGAAGTTGCGTCGCGTGCGTCCGGATTACGTTGTGTTCCATGGATATGTGCTGTCACCCATCAACGAGTTCATGGTGCAGATGCGCCAGATGGGGCTGGGTACCAAGTTCATGGGCACCTTCTGGTCCTCTGACAAGCTGATCATCGACAAGATGGGCGAGGATGCCGACGGCTATATGGGTGTTATGCCCTACAACTACTACGACAGTGAAGAAAGCGGGCCTATGTTGGATGCGTTGCGGGCTCAGGCTGAGAAGAGCGATCCGGAAGCTGGCTATCGTCCGACCGGTTACATGCAGGGCTGGTTCAATGCCATGGTCTGGACCGAAGTGGTCAAACGCACCCTGGATGCCGGCAAGGAGTTGAATGCGGAGAACATGGCGGCATCGCTCGCTTCCATCAAGGACTGGGACACTGGCGGTATCATCGGCGTTCCCGTGACAGTCAAGAACATGTCTTTCCCGGTCGGTCGTATCTGGAGAGTCAATGCCAAGGAAGGCCGTTACGAGCCGGTATCGGACTGGATTCAACTCGACTGAGGCTGCTGTATGGAAGCCTTGCTGGAAATCGATAACATCGAGGTGGTTTACAACAAGGCGGTGCAGGTCCTCCGGGGCCTGTCACTGCGGGTACCCCGTGGCGCCATCGTGGCGCTACTGGGGTCCAACGGCGCCGGTAAGTCCACAACACTAAAGAGTGTGTCCGGTCTTTTAAGCCTGGAAGACGGCGAAGTGACCGCAGGCGAAGTCCGGTTTAACGGTGCCAATGTGAAGGAAATGGCACCGGAAAAGCTGGTTCGTAATGGTCTGTTCCATGTCATGGAAGGGCGCCGTGTGTTTGAGGACCTGACCGTTGAGGAAAACCTGATTGCAGCGACGTATGCCCTGAGTGGACGAAAACAGTCGCTCAGCGACTCCTACGAATTGGTGTACAACTATTTCCCGCGTCTCAAGGAGCGGCGCAAGCAACTGGCGGGCTATCTGTCCGGTGGGGAGCAGCAGATGCTCGCGCTTGGTCGTGCGCTGATTGCCCAGCCTGAACTGATCATGCTGGATGAGCCCTCCCTTGGGTTGGCGCCCCTGCTGGTGGAGGAAATCTTCACGATCGTCTCCCGTATCAACCGGGAGCAGGGCACGGCCATCCTGTTGGTAGAACAGAACGCGGCGGTATCCCTGGCGATCGCCTCCTATGGCTACATCATGGAAAACGGAAAGATCGTGATCGACGGGCCGGCAGAGAAACTCGCTGCGAACGAGGATGTGCAGGAATTTTATCTGGGGGTCGGCGGCAAGGAAGGTGAGGCCCGCAGTTACCGCGACATCAAGCACTACAAACGCCGTAAACGGTGGCTGTCATGACAACCCCTGAGATTCGTGATCTGACCCTTGCCCAGATGCTTCGGGCTCATGCAAATGAACGTCCGGAGTCGCTCGCCCTTCGCCAGAAGGACTTTGGCATCTGGCAGGCTTATTCCTGGCAGGACTATTACGAGCGGGCCCGGCATTTCGGGATGGGGCTCCGCGCGCTTGGACTGTCTGAAGGCGGGCATGTGGCCATCATCTCGGAGAACCGGGTGGAGTGGGTTATTGCCCAGATGGGTACAGGTCTGGTGAATGGCATCTGTGTCGGGGTATATCCCACCAGCCCCTGGAATGAAGTGGCCTATGTGCTTGAGCACAGCGACGTCGAGATGGTGGTGTGTGAGGATCAGGAGCAGACCGACAAGGTACTGGAAGCCTGGCCCCAGCTGCCGCAACTCAAACACAATATCGTTATTGATATGAAAGGGCTGCGGTATTATCCCGCACCGCCGTCATCGTTTGAGAACATCGAGGCCCTGGGCCGGGAATTCGAGAAGAATCATCCCGGGCTCGTTGATCAGCTGCTGGATAGCCAGCAGATGGCAGACACGGCTCTGATGATCTATACCTCTGGCTCCACCGGTCGCCCGAAGGGTGCCATGATCACCTGGGGCAACCTGCACGCCGCTGCGCCCGGGCTGCTTGATATGTTGTCTGTGGACGAAAACAGCTCAAGCCTTTCTTATCTTCCGCTTTGTCATGTGGCGGAGCAGGCCCTGACCAATATCGCACCGGTCTATGCGGGAAGTGCGGTCAGTTTCGGGGAAAGCCTGCGCACTGTTCAGGAAGACCTGAGGGAGATAGCACCGACCTTTTTCCTGGGTGTGCCGCGAATCTGGGAAAAGCTCCATTCCTCCATTTATATCAAGATTCAGGAGACTGGTCGGTTCCGGAAGGGGCTGTTCAGGCATGCCATGAAAGTCTGTCAGCCAATGGCAACCAGATCTAAAGAACAATGGAGTGCCATTGAGCGACTGCGCTATGGGGCCTATTACTGGCTTGTGTTCCGGGCCTTGCAGAACTTTATCGGCCTGCGTCGATGCACCATAGCACTCACCGGAGCAGCGCCGATTTCAACGGGTATCCTGCAGTTCTTCCGGACCATTGGCATTCCTCTGGTGGAAGTCTATGGCCAGACCGAAAGCACGGGTGTTGCGACTGCACAGCCAGTGGACGATATCCGTCTTGGCACGGTTGGGGTGGCGGTGACCGGGGTGGAGGTGAAGCTGGGAGAGCACAATGAAATCATCATGCGTGGCGGCAGTATGTTCAAGGGCTACTACAAAAATGACGATGCCACCGAGTCAACTCTGAAAGACGGGTGGTTGCACACCGGAGACGTGGGCGAGTGGCAGGACGGGCAGCTCAGGATTGTCGATCGCCTGAAGGACATCATGATCACCGCAGGTGGCAAGAACCTGTCACCCACCGAGATTGAGAACACCGTTAAGGCGAGCCCTTACATCAAGGAATGCATCGTCATCGGGGAGGCCCGAAAGTATGTGTCGGCGCTTATCCAGATCGATTTCGAAACCGTTGCCAAATGGGCGGAGCAGGAACGCATCGCCTACACCACATTTCGGAGTCTTACCGAACATGAGCGGGTCCGGACCCTGATTCAGGCGGAGGTGGAAAAGGGTAACGACAAGCTGCCCCAGGTGGCCCAGATTAAGCGCTTCCATTTGTTGGCCAAGGAGCTGGACCACGACGATGATGAAGTGACGGCGACCATGAAGGTGCGTCGCAGCAACATCTATGAAAAGTATACCGAGGTGATCGAGTCCTTGTACGCCTGAGATGCCAGGAGCCCTAGAAACGGGCTCCTTCGATTTCGTCGCGCTGCCGATAATGGGTTAACGCGGCATTTACCACTGCCAGCACCAGGAACAGCAGAATGCCTTTCGGCACCAGGGCGTGAATTTCCGGGTTGGGAGCGGCGCTGGCTGTGACCAGAATCAGGCCAAGGGCATTTCGGGCCAGGCGGATGGTCAGCATCGCGCAGAGATAACCGGATTGAAACGCGGATTCGGCTGTGCGCAGGCATCGACCGAATGCCGGCATCAGGTGAACGGTGTTCAACAGCAGCACGGCGAAGATAACAACTTGAAGAATATATAAAAATGTCATGATTTAGGGCTACCGAAACCTATAGCTGGCTAAAAAACGGCGGAAATTATCCCTGATTGGCCGTTTTTAATCCAGTTTGCGCTGGCAACCCCCCCCCTTTCTCGTTCCTAGTAGCTGTGGCTCAGCAGATAATGGTAGTCGGCTTTGTATCTCTGCCACGTCAGGGACTGATTGCGGTGATCTACCAGTCCGGCGGCATTGAACGCTTCAACAAATGCCCAGGATTCCCCGGTATCGGTGAAATCTTCGAATCCGCCTTCCCAGTCCAGTAGCTGGATCAGATCGAGCAGTATGGTCATGGCCAGCTTGCCATTGGCTTCTTCCAGGTAACGGTATGCCAGTGCGTAATGCTCGAAACGATAATCGGCCGGTCCTGCGTCGAGCACGGTAGCGTCCTCAAGGGGATCGTAATCATAGTGCTGATAGGCGGATGCGATACTTTCACCCGCCACGACAGAAGCCTGGCCTTCGGCAAACCAGTAGGGCAGAAGGGTATACCGGGCTTGATAGCGGCTCAGGTTCTCCTGAACGAAATGCGCAAGCTGATGGCTAATGATCTGGTCGGTCTCGTAAGGCCATTGACTGTAATGGGGGAGAATGCCGATAGCGGATATGGACGCGTCTGCAAATTCGGTTCTTGAGATCGAGGGGCTCAGGCAGCCCAGTATCTGCCCTGGATACTGCACTTCCGCAGTCCTGTCTGAAACAAACTCCGACCAGCGCAGCTGAAAACGACTTAGAACACCATCAATCCCGTGCTCAAGTTCCGTAGCAGCAGCCCGGAAATCAGTATCGCTATAGGCTGGTGAGCCGTAAACACGTACACGCCCGCTGGCAGTTTCGAAGTACAGTGTTTCATCAATACAGTCGTCCGAGTGCTGGCTCAGGCTCCAGCTAGAAGAAGGGAAGTAGTCTCCGGTATCACGGGCATCAAGGTACAGGCCCGGTGTGAAGTCGTGGCCTGGTGAGTCATTGTAGTCTTCCGAGACGCTCACTTTGCAGCCACTCACAAGAATGGCAAACAGTCCGATAAGTAACCCAGTCCGCATTTTCATAAGACCCCACTGCCGTGTTTTTGTTCGTTCTCATCTTCGCAAAGGGCAATGAAAAACACTGTCAATGGGGTGTAAAGGTTGGGTAAAGCTGGTTGTCAGGGGGCGCGAGAGAGGCGGGGGATTATCGCCCCCGCCATCGCCTATCCGTTTCCCTGGGGCACCTTATTCAGAACGAGAAAGACACCCAGCACCATCAAACCCAGGCCCGCGATCCGCTGGATATTCATCGTGAACTTCTGCGCCCCCATAAGCCCGAAGTGGTCGATGAGGCTCATGGCAATTAATTGTCCCAGCAAGACGAAGGCAATGGCGTTGGAAATGCCAAAGCGAGGAGCGACCCAGGTGATGGTCAGGATATAGAACAGCACAAAGAAGCCACCAAAATAATAGTAGATGGGGGTGCTCGGATGGTAGAGCTTTTCGGGTAGCCCCTCCGTGGCCAGAAGATAGGCCAGAGCCATGATCAGCCCCACGAAAAACAGGATCGCCGCGGCCAGGGCGGGACTCTGAAGCCTGGTGCCAAGCCCTCCGTTCAAGGTTGCCATTACAGGTATTCCTATGCCGGCAATCAGCATAAGCATCGAGTAGGTAATCGAGTTAGTCATAAGTGCTTCCCAATTCGCGGATTATTGAGGCTGGCTGATTTGGTGCTTGTCGAATAAAGCCCGGGTGGTTTCAGACAAGGGATGTGATTTCCGGGTTTCATCGTGCATCTGGACAATCACGGTTTCGGCCGTTGCGACGCAGGAGCCGTTTTGAAAAACACCCTGGAAAAGCCGGATAGAGCTGTTTCCAACCTTGGTAACGCCCGTTCCAATTTCTACTGTCCCAGGCCAGCTTATTTCCGAGAGCAGTTGAAGGTTGAGATTGGCAATGACAAAGGACGCATTGTCCGAGGCAAGGGGGTTTTCCGGCGCATAGAGGAATTCGACGCGCCCGGTTTCCAGAAAAGTTGCGAACACAGCGTTGTTGATGTGTCCCTGGCGGTCCGTATCTGCATATCTCAGTTTGTCGTACGTCTGAAACGGGAAATCGTCCAGTGCTAAAGGACGTCCTTTATTATTTTTAGCCATTTTTTGCTTTCCTCAATCTGCAATTCTGTTTGCTGCATTCTTTCCTGCGATGAGCAACTTGTCCGAAAGGTCCCTGGACTTTACCGCGCGGGACAAAACCATGGAGCCAACAATCAGTGACATGAACGCCAGCACGTCCTGGGACTGCTTTTCGTCCAGTGTGTCGAAATCCTGTTCAGCTACCTCGGTCAGCGTTTTTATCAACTCTGACTCATAGGTACTCTTGAATGCGTCATCACTGCGGGCCGCCTCGGAACATAAGGTGGCCAGTGCACAACTGTTGCTGAGATTCGCGCGATGAGCTTTCGTCAGATAACGTTTGGCCAAGCCTGCAAGGCGCTCCCGCCATGAGGTGTTTGTCGATTTACTGGTCCAGCCATTGCGACTGTTCTGAAGAGCCTCTACCAAAGCCGCTCTGGCCAACTCATCCTTGTTCTCAAAGTGAGAATAAAACGCACCATGGGTTAGGCCGGCATCATCCATCACGGCGGCAATGCCCGCACCATTGATGCCTTCGGTACGAATCCTTTTGGCCGCCGCTTCAAGAATTTGTTTTCGCGATTCCTGCTTTTTAGTGGCTCTGATCGTCATGTTAAATCCGTATGATGTTCATCATGCCAAAAACATTATCGTATGATGGGCGTCATGTCAATTTGGCAGGTTGCGAAGGAAAGGCTGAGGGTGAGGAAAGTGTATGCGTCTACCGTGCTGAGGGGAAAGGCGGGGGCACCGGGTCACTGCCCGGAGTTGTCGTTCCCGGGAGGTGACTAGCCCTTATCGGATGCCCGTTTGTTGTCCCTGGCGGTAAAACCCCAGCCGACCGCGGCCAGCAGAATCAGACCCGTGATGATCGGCGATACCTCACCAAGGGTGACCAGTGCGCCAATGAGGGAAGCGACGGAAGCGAACGCCGACAGCTTCCAGGAGTAACCACTGGTGCCACTCTCTTTTTCAGACATGTTCATCTATAGCCTCCGGAAAACCACCACTATAGCCGGTTTGCAGCCACCGGCACAGACTCCTGCTTCTCTGCGCTACATGGCCCGCGCAAATAGCTCAAAGGGCATCGCCTTGAGCACGTAACTCAAGGGCGTCCAGGGCCACCAGGGTACGTAAGCCCGGCGTTTTTCCTTGTCGATGGCACGCACCAGAGCACGCACACCGGTGTCCAGATCAACCCGGAACGGCGCATTTTTGGTGCCCCGGTTGATGTCGGTGAGAATGTAGCCCGGCATGATGCTGCTCACCCTGATGGGCGTACTTCTCGTATCCAGCTGCAAGCCTTCTGCCAGCGAAGCCACGGCGGCCTTGGTGGCAGCGTAGACGTTCAGTGGTCCACGGAAGCCGCGTACCCCGCTGACCGAGGACATCAGCACCAGATGGCCGCTGTTCTGCTCCCGGAAAATTTCCATGGCGGATTCGCACTGGGCGATGGCGGCTACAAAGTTGGTTTCGGCAGTCTGGCGATTGGACGCAAACTGGCCGCGGCCGATGGTTGATGAGCTGCCGATACCCGCGTTGACAACGACCCGGTCCAGGCTGCCAAGCTCCTGCTGGAACGCCCGGAAGGCCTCAAATACCTGCTCGTAGTCACACACATCGAGGGGCCGCACAAGAACGCGGATATTGGGGTGGCTGGACTGTAATTCGTCCTGCAATGCTTTCAGTTTGTCGGAGTTCCGGGCACACAGCGCCAGATTGCAGCCCTGCGCCGCCCATGCTCTCGCCATTCCCTCACCCAGGCCCGTGCTTGCTCCGGTAATCAGGATGTTTTTTCGCATTATTGTGTTCCTTGTCGAGGTGGTTTGCAGCAAAACCCTATCAGGCAAATCCCATTAAACCTGGCAGCCACAGGACGATCCCTGGCAGCGAAATGAGCACAGCAATTGTCAGAACGTCAGCGATGAAGAACGGAATGCAGCCTCGGAATATATCCTGCACAGAACATTCCGGACGCACCCCGGCTACAATTTTTTTGTTTTTCGTTTGGGCCCAGAAATGAACAGTTAGATTATAACAAAGTCTGTACCGGCCGGCTTTGGAGTCGAATGCGGGGTGGGCACTGAAAAAGCCGATTCTATTTAGTGATCACGGCGTCCGCACCCGTTTCTTGGGAAACGAATCGTGCGGTCAGCCGCCGCACTACCAGGGGCGCATGTTTCTCTGGCAGGGTTCCGAGCGATTCAGCCCGGCAAAAAAGCTCCGTTTCGCAAGTCTGCAAGTCTGACACGCGTTCTACACCATCCACCGAGATAAAGTAGAGCTCCTTACCCGGCTTCTTGCCAATCACCAGGCCGCCCTCATAAACGACCACTTCACTAAAAGCACCGATCGACGCGGCAGTGGCTTGTGCTTCACCGGTCAGCTGTGAAAAGTGGGTATATCTTCGAGTGTTGCTAATTGCCCAACCCGACAATCGAGAGTCTGTCATTACGGTTCCTCCAAATGAACCTTGTGCCTATTGTTAGACCGTGGCCTATGCAGGAAATTGGCCAATAAACAAGCAGCGGGTAAAAAGTGTACAAACTTTCACCCACGGTAAACATAGGTCGAGTTGGCTGTCCGTACGGTAGGCCACAAAGCTTTGCGGATCGAGCATACGGGAGCATTGAGAACACTCGTTTACCAGCCAACATGGCTGAGCAATACCATTACAGTTCGTTCTATTTAAGGAGGAGCAGGGCGGGCCAGAACCGGCCACTGGCTTTGAGATTGTCCTCGAGGCGCATCTCATCAGCGGCCAAAAGCGCCAGATTGTTGCGCATCGCGAACCCTTATAGGGCATCACAAAGGCTACTTTCGCCGAAGAGCATTTGCTGGAGTGGCCGGTGAGTTTGCTTGATTACGAGAAGCGCTTTTCTGCGTTTCGCTTCCGCGCGCAAACGGCTAGCACCTTTTCGGTTCAGCGAGGGCAACTGCACCTGAAGGTTGGCTCTTAACTTTCCTGAGCGCCCACCCTATGCCAGACAGATACGATATCGGAGGACACCCGCGTCCTCTTCCCGGACCGATTCAATCCTGTGACCGGTTATCTCGCACAGCGCCTGTAAATCACGGCGGCCGGTGGGGTCATCGGCCAGGAACTCGACCCGCGTCCCGCTAGGCAAACCCTGCGTACGCTTCTTGAAACGCAAAATGGGGAGAGGGCACACCAAACCGATGGCATCGATCTGATGTACCTCTGATTGATCAGTCAAGACGCACGCTCGTCTCACTGCTTCCTTGCTCAGCTGATGACCACCCGAACTGATTCAGAACGACCGGGGCGGCGGCGGCAATCACCAGGGCGGCGACAAATGCGGAAATCATAACCTTCACGATGATTCTCCTTTGTCTTGTTTGGCCTCGACCTCGGCCACCCAAAGATCGTGATGCTGGCGCGCCCATTCAAGGTCAACCTGACCGTTACCCATTGCATCGAAGGCACCTTCCATTCCGACGGAGCCAATATAAATGTGGGCAATAATGGCCAGCAACATTACGAAAGCCACGATCGAGTGCCAGAGGTTGGCGTACTGCATCTCTTCGTGCGGTGCCAGGACCGTCGGAAAATCGGTTCCCAGAACGCTGTTCATGATGCTGAAGGTCTCGGCAAACATGGGCATTTCAAACGGGAACAGCAGCGACAGGCCAGACAGAGAGACTGAGGCGCCCAACACCATAACGGTCCAGAAAATGATCTTCTGACCGGCGTTGAACTTCTTTGCTGAAGGGTGAGACTTGGTAAAGATACCGCCGCCCGCCTTGAGCCACTGCCAATCCAGCTTGTTGGGGATGTTGTGCACCACCCACATGCAGAATGTCATCACCAGACCCAGCATAAAGGCCCAGGCAATGTTGTTATGAATCCACTTGGAGCCGGCAGCCAGAGTCGAAAAGGCGTCGAGCCCTATCACCGGGATCAGGAAACTGCGCCCCATCAAGGTGATCAGACCGGTTATGCCCAATGCGATAAACGAGCCAGCCAACAACCAATGGCCAAACCGCTCTACGGCTTTAAAGCGCTGAATCGTGGTGCCCGCAGGGCCGCCGTCGATCATGATTTTGCCGCGAACAAAATAGAACACGACCAACAAGGCTATGAACCCGAGGATGGCCCCGCCGCCATAGGTAATGACGGGACCCTCACGTAGCTGATACCACGGCATGCCCTTGTCTTGTATCAGAACCTTGTTGGCAGGTCCGGGGGATTGTACGGTCGGATCAATTTCGTTATACCGGATAGAGCGCCAGACATCGGCATCAGAGCGGCCCCCATTAGTGCCTAATGGGGCATTGGCTGGCGCTGCATTTGCGGGGTTCCCCAGGTTTTCGGATCGAAAAGATTCATCAATCTCCAACTGTTTCTGGCGAGCCATGATGTCTTCCAGGGTTTGTGCGCCCCCGGTAGCAGAGCGATCAACCTCCGCGGCCTCTTGTGCCCAGGCAGGATTTAACAGCAGCGTCGCCAGCACGAGGATGGCGACGCTAAAACATTTTCGTTTCATGAGAGCACTCCAACGGAATCAACAAGAAGAGTTCGTTGCCTCAAAGCATGTCGGGGCCCCGAAGGGCCCCGAACCGCTCAGGCCAGTTTATGCACCTTTCTTCTCGTAGGCTGTGCCCCAGCCCCAGGCACCGGAACCGAAACCTCGGTTCACGATACGCTGGCGATAGATGTCCGCCACCTCGTTGCCGTCGCCGGCCAACAGGGCTTTGGTCGAGCACATCTCCGCACAAATGGGCAATTTGCCCTCTGCGATACGGTTGCGTCCGTACTTGGAAAACTCGGCTGTTGAGTTGTCTTCCTCAGGACCACCTGCACAGAACGTGCATTTATCCATCTTGCCACGGCTGCCGAAGTTGCCCGCTTGCGGGAACTGGGGCGCGCCGAAGGGGCAAGCGTAGAAGCAATAGCCACAACCGATACACAGATCCTTGGAGTGCAATACGATCCCGTCTTCGGTCTGGTAGAAGCAATCCACCGGACAGACGGCCATGCAAGGCGCGTCTGAACAGTGCATGCAGGCTACCGAGATCGAACGCTCGCCAGGTTTACCATCCTCGATGGTAACCACGCGTCGACGGTTGATACCCCAGGGGACTTCGTTCTCATTCTTACAGGCCGTTACGCAGGCATTACATTCGATGCAGCGTTCGGCGTCGCACAGGAATTTTGCTCGTGCTTGTCCTTCAAGTGCCATGGTCTACACCTCTCGTTATGCCGGCATAATCGAACACAGGGTGGCTTTGGTCTCTTGCATTTGCGTGACCGAGTCATACCCGTATGTTTGAACAACGTTAGTGGATTCACCCAGGACAATCGGATCGGCGCCCTGAGGGTATTTGTTCCTCAGAGACTTGCCTTCCAGGTGTCCGCCGAAGTGGAACGGCATGAAGGCGACGCCTTCGCCGACGCGTTCGGTGATCATTGCTTTTACCTTGATGCGACCGCCTTCAGGCCCCGCGACCCAGACGTCCTTGCCGTCACGGATGTTCAGGTTGTTCGCATCGCGCGGATTCACCTCGATGAACATCTCCTGCTGCAATTCGGCCAGCCAGGGATTGGAGCGGGTCTCGTCACCACCACCTTCGTATTCGACCAGACGGCCGGAGGTGAGGATGATCGGGAACTCCTTGCTGAAGTCGTCTTTCTGGATGGACTTGTACATGGTCGGTACACGCCAGAAGGTCTTATCCTCGTAGGTCGGATAGTCTTCGACGAGATCACGCCTATTGGTGTACAGGGGCTCGCGGTGAATGGGCACCGGATCCGGGAAGTTCCAGACCACTGCGCGCGCCTTGGCGTTGCCGAAGGGTGCACACTCGTGCTTGATCGCTACTCGCTGAATGCCGCCTGAAAGGTCGGTCTTCCAGTTGGTTTTAGGGCCCGCAACAGCTTCAATGCTGGCACGCTCTTCGGCGGTCAGATCTTTATCCCAGCCCAGATCCATCAGCATCTGCATGGTGAATTCCGGGTAGCCGTCCTTGATCTCGGAGTTCTTCGAGTAGACACCTTCAGCCAACAGGTTGTCGCCATCGCGCTCAACACCAAAGCGGGCGCGGAAGGTCAGGCCACCCTCGGAAACCGGCAACGACATGTCGTAGAGGTTCGGTGTTCCGGGATGGTTCATCTCTGCAGTTCCCCAGGACGGCCATGGCATGCCGTAGATATCACCGTCACAGGGTCCGCCTTTGGCACGCAATGTGGTCCTGTCGAAGTGATGCTGGTACTTCATGTGCTTTTTCATTCGCTCAGGCGACTGGCCGGTGTAGCCGATCGTCCACATGCCACGATTGAATTCGCGGGTAATGTCCTCGATCAGCGGCACGTCACCGTCGATTGAAATGTTCTTGAACATCCGGTCGGTGAAACCGAATTTGTCCGCGAACAGCTTGATGATTTCGTGATCAACCTTGGAGTCGAATAGCGGCTCAACGACTTTCTCCCGCCACTGCAGCGAACGGTTTGACGCAGTCACCGAACCGTAGGTCTCGAACTGGGTAGTGGTCGGTAGCAGGTAAGCGCCTTCTTTACGGTCATGCAGCACTGCGGAAACAGTGGGGAAGGGATCCACGACGACCAGCAGGTCGAGCTTCTCCATGGCTTCCTTCATTTCCAGCATACGGGTCTGGGAGTTGGGCGCGTGGCCCCACAGAACCATGGCGCGGGTGTTATCCGGCTGCTCAAGGTTTTCCTTGGCTTCCAGAACACCGTCAATCCAGCGCGAGACCGGAATGCCCTTCTCGTTCATCATGGCCTTGGATTTGCCATTTCTGTCGAGGGTGTCAAAACGACCCTTCAGCCAATCCAGGTCCTCTTCCCATACGCGCGCCCAGTGGGCCCAGGAACCAGCGGCGAGGCCGTAGTATCCCGGCAACGTGTTGGCCAGAACGCCAAGGTCGGTAGCACCCTGAACGTTGTCGTGACCGCGGAAGATGTTGGTGCCACCACCCGCTGTGCCCATATTGCCCAGAGCCAGCTGAAGAATGCAGTAGGCACGGGTGTTGTTGTTGCCGTTGGTGTGCTGGGTACCACCCATACACCAGATGACGGTACCGGGACGGTTGTTTGCCAGCGTGCGTGCAACACGCTCGAGCTGGGCGCCCGGAGCGCCGGTGACGCGCTCGACTTCTTCAGGAGTCCAGCGTTTCACTTCTTCACGGATCTGGTCCATGCCCCAGACGCGGGTGCGGATGAACTCCTTGTCTTCCCATTTGTTCTCGAAGATATGCCAGAGGATGCCCCAGACCAGGGCAACGTCTGAACCCGGGCGGAAACGAACAAACTCATCAGCATGAGCGGCAGTGCGGGTGAAACGTGGATCACACACGATGAGAGGCGCGTTGTTTTCTTCCTTGGCCTTCAGAATGTGTAGCAGCGACACCGGGTGGGCTTCGGCGGGGTTGCCCCCGATCAGGAAGATCGCCTTGGATTTGTGAATGTCGTTGTACGAGTTGGTCATGGCGCCGTAGCCCCAGGTGTTCGCTACGCCGGCCACCGTGGTGGAGTGGCAGATACGGGCCTGGTGATCAACATTGTTGGTGCCCCAGTAGGCAGCAAACTTTCTGAACAGGTACGCCTGTTCATTGTTGTGTTTGGCGCTTCCCAGCCAATAGACTGAATCGGGTCCGCTTTCTTTGCGGATCTGCAACATTTTGTCGCCGATTTCGTTGATCGCCGTGTCCCAGGAAATCTTCTGCCACTCGCCGTTAACCATCTTCATCGGAGTCTTCAGGCGGCGTTCGCCGTGCGCATGCTCACGCACAGAAGCACCTTTGGCACAGTGGGCGCCGAGATTGAAAGGACTGTCCCACCCGGGCTCCTGGCCCGTCCATACACCGTTCTGAACTTCGGCTTCGACCGTACAGCCGACCGAGCAGTGGGTGCATACCGATTTTTTGATTTCGACTTTGCCACCTTCGGATGAAGGAGTAGCTGCCTGTACGCGATTGGATGTCAGCGATAGTGCCGCGAGGCCGCCCACTGTAACACCTGAAGCCGCCAGAAATCCGCGACGGTCCATGGTTTTAGCAGCGAGGGAGGAAAGCAAAGAACCTGCACGGGAGCCTTTCGCTACCCCGTTGGTTTTCTTTCTTAACATTTTGAATACCTCTCTCTTTTCTTGTTCTCGTTTTGTCGGAACCGCGGCCATCCAAGAGCATCACGCAATCCTGAATAGCAACCAGTCCCTAGAAGCGAGCCGATTCCAGATACTTGCGCGTGTGTTCTGTGTCACGCATGCCGCGGCTTTTTTTCGGGGTGTCTGTTACCACCTCTGCTGCGGCATTTGGTGCAACGGTCATGGCGATTGCAGCCGGACCTGCAGCTGCTGCCAGCCGCAAGAAACGACGACGGCTTTCAGCCTTCGGATTGTCCATGGGACTCCTCCACCTTGTTATGGGATCGGGTCGATCCCGGTTACTGAATCGCAAATGCTTCGGCTTCAATGGCCATGAAGGTTTTCCCGAGGGAACCTACCGGGGCATAGAAGACCGCCGATTGCGCCTTCTCCAAATCGCTGAAAAACAGTTCCGCCCACTTCTTGATGTGAGCGTCAAAAAAAGCTTTCTGAGAGGCTACGTCGCTGTCGCAGGAAAATTCTCCGGTGATGATGCCCGCCATAATCTCGCACAGCGTACCGACGTGATCTTCCGGCTGCTTGACGTCCTCGTTGGCTGCAATGCCACGCTTCATCAGGTCGGTTCTCAATTCGGCCAGGGGCTTCTCGTTCAGAAATCCGGTCAGGTAGTAGCTGGCATAGGGCAGGAGTTCGCCTCGGCCCAGGCCAATGAAAAGGTTGTGGTATTCGCGCTCGGCGTTCTCAGGTGAGGTTCGCGCTGCAAGCGCGGCAAGCTGCTTTGAAGTTGAGCCCAGGGACGAGTCATCACCCTGTAACGCGGCAAGGCCAGATAAAAGTTCAGACGAAGGCGGGGAGCCAAGCAAAGCGCCCAGTAACTGATAAATCTGGGCCCGGGCACGATCCTCTTCGGTGATCGATTTCGGGCACTGAACTTCCGCAGTGTTGGACAATGTGCTGTTCCTGATTTTGTTTTAGTTTCTTGTGATTTATAAATATATAGTCGATGCTTTGCTTGGGAGCAATTCGACGTCTGATCATTAACCTTCAACCTTCGAACTGCATCCTCGGGCGAAATCGCGGAGCCGGAGGTTCAGCCTCGGCTTGAGCCACCTTGGGTTGTGTATGAGTCTCTGGCTTGCTTACGTCCTCAGCCACCTCTTTGCTCTCCGCTTCTGCATCCTCTTCTGTTTCGACGCTCTGGTCGGGAGCTTCAGGCTGCTTTGGTTGAGACAGCCTGACGGTATCATCAGTTGACTCCGCCTCCAGCTCTTGTTCCCGGCGCTCTCTTGCGCGCTTTTCTGGGTCAAGGAAGCCCCCTTTGCCTACCTTATAAGCCGTTTTTACCCCACCAATGGGCGTCGTGACCTTTGAAAAATCTTCATCGTATTCATTGAGCCCGTCTAACACCCCAAATATCGGATTGGACCGCCACAGCGAACGAAGGGCTTTGCGCCGTAGAAACTCCGGAATCTCTTTGCGTAGAAAACCCGTGATGTCGGTACCCTGTTCCAGGGTATCCGGGTCGGGGAGGTTGTACTTGGCGAGAATCTCCTGCTCTGGCAGGTTCTGATTGACAGCCAGCTCCTGCTCAGTGGCACTGGCTTCGGGGGCAGTTTCGACGGGCTGCGCCGGAGCTTGGGGCGTTGGCTGGGCGTCTTGTGAGGTCTCGGCCTTCTTTCTTGCCCAGCGCTGCAAACGTGATTCAGTCATCAATGCACCCCTGGCTTTCTGCTGTTGGCGGGAGGGCGAAAGACATCGCTCACCTGTCGTATGCGAGGATCGCCTTTTCCGCCTTCAATGCCCTCAATGTCGTTCTTTCGGCGGCGCTTCTTAAAGGGCTCTTCAATATAATGCATGTCGACAAATTCTTTAATCCAGGCCGCTAGTGTTTCGGGGATAGGTACGGCCTCAACAATGTTTTCGCCGCTGTCCAGTGCATCCTGCGCCTCGTAGGCGCTGGCCGTAATCGCGCTTAGCACCCAGCCTGAAGGAGATGTGTTCGCCTCGTCCTGGTCAAGGATGACCCAGACTGAAGGAACGGTAAGATTGAGAGAAACCAGATAGGCTTCGACATCGGCGCGGAAAAGTTCCATGGTCACGGTACCGGCGTGGTAGTCAACCACGTCGCCCTCACGAACCAGTTCTTTCCAGAAGGCGTCAGGTGCGCCGGGGATGATTGCGACCGGTTTCCAGACGTGCTTTGCCCACCGGGTCGCCCCTGGCTTTCTGCGTACGACAGCGCCCACCTGTAATTCTCGTTTCCAGCTTTCTGTGCGACGGCTCATACACATTCTCTTTTTATTGTTTCTTGAAGCTAGCAGGGCTCCGGGAATTATCCAATTATCCAATTGTCCAACGACGAACGGCTGTGGCATGCTCGATGAACGGCTACACCGGTTTATACGTATAAGAACAACTAAAAGAGTCAAAGTTCCGATGCCCGCAAATAAGACTTTATTACTGTGCTCGTGTGACAAAACACAGGCCCTCGACCCCGAGTCACTCCAGGCTGCCGCAGCGGCCGATCAGGTGTTCGCGGTTGACGAGCTGTGTGTCAAAGATATTCAAAAGGCCGCCGAGCATCTGGGCGGAGACGGCGAAGTGCTTATTGCCTGTGGTCAGCAGGCAGCCCTGTTTGAAAGGCTGGGCGAGGAAATTCAGGCGGAAATTCATCACTCCGCGCCTTTGAGCACGATCGACATTCGAGATCGCGCCGGCTGGAGTTCGCCCAATGCCGACCCCAGACGTTTGAATGGAAAGCAGGCCGCTTTGCTGGCTGCCGCCCAGTTGCCAGCGCCCATGGCTCCGGCGAAAACCATCCAGTCCGACGGTGTGTGCTGTATTGTCGGGCCCACTGAGCAGGCCATTCGAATGGCCGAGCTGGTGCAGGACGAGCTCGGCGTCACCTGTATTGTGAATGATGCTGGTCCGATACAGCTGCCATCCGCCGCTTATGACGTGGCCAAAGGGCAGCTGACGGGAGCCTATGGCGCGTTGGGCAATTTCAAACTGGAATTTGTGCACTTACAAACCCTGCATCCGGCAGGGCGCGGTGAACTCGGTTATGGTGAAGCAAAGCCCACCGCTCGCAGTGAGTGTGACGTGTTTATCGACCTTCGAGGCGGCGCCCCTGCGTTTCCCAGTCACGAGAAGCGCAACGGGTATTTCTGGGCCGACCCAAAAAAGGCCGGCGAGCTGGAGCGTATTGCCCTGACTGCCCGGGAACGGGTGGGTGAATTCGAGAAAACCGTGTATTTCAGGTTGGAAGAATCCCTGTGTGCGCATTCCCGCGCAAACAAACCCGGGTGTACCCGCTGCCTGGATGTCTGTCCCACCGAGGCCATTTTTTCCGCGGGGGACCACATCCAGATCGATTCGGATATTTGCGCCGGCTGCGGCTCCTGTGCCGCGGTCTGTCCTACTTCTGCCGTGACCATGAACGAAACTCCGTTCGAGGCGCTGACCAAGGCCGTGGAAGTCATGGCAAAGGTCTATCGCGAGCATACCCACGAATCCCCGCGTTTGGTTTTTCACACCCTGGGCGCTGGTACTGAAGCTATTGCCAACCTGGCCCGCTACGACGATGGCCTGGCAGACGATCTGATTCCGATGGCTCTGGAGCACGTAGACCGGATTGGTCACGCCGAAATAATGGCAGCGTTCGGTGCAGGCTACGCCGAGGTTCTGATCCTTGCGGACAACGAGATAGACCGCCGGGCGGTGGCTGCGGAAGTTGAGCTGGCCCAGGCCATGCTCAGAGGTACCCACAATTCGCCGAGCCGGGTGCGGGTTATCAACGCCATCGAACTCTGCGACGCGGGCGACAACGCCGGGCGAGTGAGTGAGCCGGTTTTGCTGGTCGGTGGGCGCAGGGACATCACACGGGTTACCGTTGCCGCTATGTCGGACAAGATCGAAGAGCCGATTCCGCTGCCGGTGGGTGCTCCTTACGGTGCGATAGAGATTGATTCCGATAAATGCACGCTCTGTCTGGCCTGCGTGTCGCTCTGTCCCACCGGTGCCCTGAGCGACCACCCGGACCGACCGGAGGTTCAGTTCACGGAAAATGCTTGCGTTCAGTGCGGCGTGTGCGAAAGCACATGCCCTGAAACCGCGATTACGCTGAAACCGCAATTAGACCTTTCGAAAGATGCGCTGAGCCCTCGTGCATTGCATGGGGAAGATCCCTTTGAATGCATTCAGTGTGGCAGGCCCTTTGGAGTTGCCAGCACCATTAACCGCATCGTTGAAAAATTGGAAAACCAGCACTGGATGTACAAGAACTCTGATAATGTTCAGTTGATCAAAATGTGTGATGACTGTCGCGTCAAAGCGCAGTACCACGGTGACAACGCACCGATGGCCGCCGGCCAACGTCCACGAGTTCGTACCAGTGACGATTATCTCGACAGCTAATAACAAAACAGGACACAGCATGGTTGAATACGTTGATGCCGGGAAAGCCAATCTGATTGGCACAGATGCGCCCCGGCCCCAGGACAAGAATCCAAGAGGCATTGATAGAATCATAGCCATCGCCTCTGGCAAAGGAGGGGTGGGCAAATCGACCGTTGCGTCCAACCTGGCTGTCGCGTTGGCTTCGAAGGGCCTGAAAGTCGGTCTTCTGGACGCCGACGTCTACGGCCCCAGCCAGCCGCGTATGCTAGGTGTGTCCGGCCGTCCGTCCAGCCCGGATGGCAGCACTATCCTGCCCTTGCGAAACCACGGTGTTACGTTGATGTCGCTGGGCCTGATGGCCCCGGACGGCGAGGCCATTGTCTGGCGCGGTCCGATGCTGATGGGAGCCCTGGAGCAGATGATGAATCAGGTGGACTGGGGTAGGCTGGATGTGCTTCTGGTGGACCTTCCTCCCGGCACAGGTGATGTCCAGATGACCCTCAGTCAGAAATTCTTTGTAGCGGGTGCGGTTATCGTTTCGACGCCTCAGGACATTGCCCTGATGGACGCGCGCAAAGGCATCGATATGTTCAACCGGATGGAAGTGCCGCTGTTCGGCGTCATTGAGAACATGGCCTCGTTTGTCTGCGACGGTTGTGGTAAAGAGCACCATCCATTTGGGTCCGGCGGCGCGCGGGCTGAAGCCGAAAAGATTGGAGCGCCCTTTTTGGGAGAGATTCCGTTGGATCTTGATATTCGTATCGGTTCAGACGGTGGCGTACCGATTGTGGTATCGAAACCGGAAAGCCCGCAGGCACAAGCTTTCCAGCGTATTGCCGATGAAATTGTTGCTTCTGATGTTTATGCAAAGGCAATCCAATGATCGATTCACCTCAGTTCCCTCCGCTATTATCGGGAGAAGTGGTGCCCAGCAATATGGACCCTTTTGAAAAAGCGGTCAGCCGCGCCATCGCCGGAGTGGATTCAGGCACGGTTTTTTATTCCGAGGCGGGCGATATGCTGCGGGCGGCGCTGGTTCTGGCTCCTGAAACACCGTTAGAGGAAGCCATCCAGGCGGTCTATGCGGCGCAGATCGGCCTTGCCGAAAGCCTGGGGGCACTGGCACCTCCGGAAGTCCCCGTGCATTTCCAGTGGCCGGACCGTATCAAGGTCAATGGCGCTGTCTGCGGCTCGGTCCGGTTTGCGGCTGATGTATCAGACCCCAGTGCGGAGCCGAACTGGTTGGTTATGGGCATTGAAGTGCCGTTTATTCCCCAGAGCGACGAGCCGGGTACCAATCCGAATGACACCTGTTTGTTGGAAGAGGGCTGCAGCGACATTGTACCCATGGCATTGCTGGAAAGCTGGTCCAAGCATACTCTGTTATGGCTGACCTACTTTCTGGACGAGGGTTTTGAGCGCCTGCATAAAGAGTGGCGGCCGCGCTGCGATACGCTGGGTGAAACAGTCGAAAGACCCAGGCCGGGCGTTTTCGTCGGTCTGGACGAAAAGGGCCGGATGCTATTGCGTGACGGCGCAATGACCGAGACCATCAGCCTGATTCAATTCGCGGAGCACGTATGAAACTGGCCCGAACGCTGCGACTGGATGTATCCGATGAAAATGTCTTTGAGAAGCCAGCGCTGAGCGGCGAGTGGGCCATCTCTGGAGGATTTGAATTCTCCAACTGGACCGAGGCCGATCTTAAAGGTAAAGCACGCCAGGCCTTTACCAACGGTTGGTACAGTATTGAATCGGGCGGTCGCGCCAGTTTTGTGGGCGTCTGCCAGATTACCGAAAGCGAATTGGAACAGCTGCAACAGACTCTGGCGCAGACCTTTGTTCAGTTTTACGGCGCGCCTGATATTGATGCCGCCTACCCTGTGGCCTGCGAAGAAATCGACCAGATGCGCACTATGTGTGAAGATTTCGAGGAGAACACCCTGCTGATGGTCAGCCGCACGCTGACCGAGTTAGGTGTTGAGGAAACCTACCGCTCCCGGGCCCCGCAAGATGCCTCGTTAGAGGCCTTTGCCGTGCATGGCAGCGTCGAGTGATTACAACCCGAAGCTGCCGTAGGGAATAAACCGCACTGGAGTGCCTGGTTCTATCTCCCGGGCGCTCTCATCCAGCTCCACCAGACCCTCGGACCACGCCAGACCGGTAACCCGGCCCGAGCCTTCAGAGCCGAATACCTCAACCTGCCCATTACGGATACGGGCGCGTAACATCTCGCTGCGCCCCGGCTTCTTGTTCTTATGAAAGCTGGCGGGCATGGCATAGGCCTGGGGTTCGAACCACTCACCGCCTGCAAGAAGCGCCATCGCCGGAGCGCCAAAGCGCAGTGCACAGACCCAGGCGGCAACCGGATTTCCTGGCAAGCCCACCACGGGCGTCCCCTGAAACATTGCCAGCGCCAGAGGGCGGCCCGGCTTGATCGCGATGCGCCAGTTGCTGATGTCACCATGGGCTTTCAGTGTTTTTGACACGTGATCCTCGTCTCCTGCGGAAATACCGCCACTGGTCAGGATCAGGTCGCACTGCTCCGCGCCGCGCTCTAATGCGGCTTTGACGTCGTCGGCTCGGTCGAGCACATGGCCCAGGTCCACCAGCTCATAGCCGAGCTGCGCCACCATTGCGCTCAGCATCGGGCGGTTCGCATCATAGATTTGCCAGTCGGTGACAGATGAACCGACAGGTTTCACTTCATCACCCGTGGACAAGACTCCGACACGGAGACGCTGATAGACATCAACTGAGTCGATGCCTACGCTGGCAAGGACCGAAACCTGGGTCGGCGTCAGGCGGGTACCCGTTGTGAGGATCCGGTCCTGTGCCTTGATGTCCTCTCCGGCCTTACGTAAGTTAGCGCCCGCTTTTAACGTACCGTGCAAATGCAGTTGACCATCGATGACCTCGCAGTCTTCTTCCAGGACCACCGTATCCGTGCCGGCGGGTATCACCGCCCCGGTCAGAATCCGGATAGCATGGCCTTCGGGCACATGCCCCATGTATGGCTCCCCGGCGGCACTTCGGCCATCAACCAGAGGCAGGGCGCAGGGTACTTCGGTTAAAGGTCCTGAAAACGCATAGCCATCGACTGCAGAATTGCTGCTGGGAGGATGAGCGCGAGGCGCATAAACATCGCTCGCCAGTATCCGGCCACTCACCTGTGACAGCGGAACGGAGCGATCCACGCCCACCACAGGATGCAAACGTGAGCGCAACCGTTCCAGCGTCTCTTCTACCGGTGTCCAGTTCACGCCGGGGGGCAGGGCAAAGCAGTCGTTACGAAGCGGCTTCATGGATCTTTCGTTCCTGGTTGTACCGTTTCTGGTTTCTCACGGTTCAGAATAAAGTCAGCGATGGCGGGTACATTGTTTACGTCGAAAACGGGGCCCGAGAACTCCGCATCGTAGTCCGCCGCTACCGCGATAATGCTGGCGTCTTCCGGGTACAGGGGCGTTCGCGAACTTTCCCGCCTGTGCACTTCGATCTTGGGGTGGGAGTGGGTTTTAAAGCCCTCCACCACGACCCAATCGCAGGGGCCCAATCGAGCCAGCAATTCATCCAGCGTCGGCTCGTCGGCTCCCCGAAGCTCGTGCATGATGGCGAAGCGCTGACCACCTGCCAGGATGACCTCACGGGCACCGGCATCACGGTGTTTGTAGCTGTCAGTGCCGGGCTGGTCCACATCCACCATGTGGTGGGCATGCTTGATCGAGTTGACCGTTAACCCTCTGCGGGATAGCTCGCGAATCAATGCGCTGGCCAGAGTTGTTTTTCCAGAATTTTTCCAGCCCACGATGCCTATAACATTCACTTAAGGTGCTTCTCCGCCCAGGCCAGATCTTCCGGCGTATTAATGTTGAAAAAATCGCCCTCATCAAAAACCACCAGCGTTTCACCCTGGGCTTGTGTCCACTGGCGGATCTTGCGTACTCCGTCGTTCAGGGCGGCTCTCAGATCATGCCGCAACGCGACCTGCCAACGGCCAAAGGTTGGCTGGGGCAGTCGGCCGCGTTCTGGATCCGGCGTGGCCGCCAACACCACCGGTGTATCGTATTCGGCCAGTCGTGCTGCCAGGTCAAGAGGGAACGACGGGGTATCGGCGGCGACACTGATCAGCCATTCATACCCCTGTTCGGCCGCCCAATCCATGCCCGCGAGCACACCAGCCAGCGGGCCGGGGAAATCGCCGATAGAGTCGGCCACCATGGGCAGCCCCAAATCATCAAACCGGCTCAGATCCCCATTGGCATTCAACACCACGGCGTCGACCTGCGGCGTGATCCGCTCAATGACACGCTGGATTAGTGACTGGTCGCCCAGCATTAATCGCCCTTTGTCACCGCCGCCCATCCGGTTTGCCTGGCCGCCGGCCAGAATGACTGCGCACTCAGTCATGCTCAGCTCCTTTTCGACGCTGTTTCTTGTCTTCATCAGGAACCTGAGACAAGTCCTGGTCGAACACCAGGCGGTGCTGGCCACTGAGGCAGGTGAACTTCTTGCCTCGCATCCGTCCGATCAGGGTCAACCCGACCTGCCGGGCAATATCGACACCCCAGGCGGTAAATCCGGATCGGCTGATCAGGGTCGGGATCCCCATCAGGGCCGTCTTGATCACCATTTCAGAGGTCAGGCGGCCAGTGGTGTAGAGGACTTTATTGGCTGCCGGAATGTCATTCAAGTGCATCCAGCCTGCGATCTTGTCGACTGCATTATGACGCCCGACATCCTCCATATAGGCAAGGACTTCGCGGCCCTGACACAGGGCAGTGCCATGAATGGCACCGGTTTCCATATACAGACTGGGAGTGTGGTTAATCTGGTAGGAGAGGTCGTAAAAGGTGCTGGTGTGCACCGGTGTATCCGGCAATGACAGCCCTTCAAGCCCCGCCATCATGTCACCGAACACTGTGCCCACCGCGCAGCCGGAGGTGCGGGTTTTCTTTTCCAGCTTGTCCTCTACATCCGTCACAGCTGCGGTGCGGACCACAGCGACTTCCAGCTCTTCGTCGAAATCAATCTTGGTGACCTGATCGGTCTCTTTCAGCATGCCCTGATTCAAAAGAAAGCCGAGGGCCAGATACTCCGGATGATCGCCAATGGTCATGGCCGTGACGATCTCCTGGCTGTTCAGGTAGATGGTCAGAGGGCGCTCTTCAATCACGCTGATTGACTTCGCTTGACCGTTTTCGTCAACGCCCTCAACCGTGCGGGACAGTCGAGGGTCGTTGGGATCGGGGAGTAGGGGGTTGATCGTCATTTTTGTTGTAGCCGTTTCAGGGACGCCAGAGAATGTAATTTTTACGGAGATCGGCAGAGATTAGCCTATTTGCCATTCGGGAAAAATAGCTGCTTATCGCCAATAAAAAAACCCAGCATCGCTGAGGTTTTTTATTGGCCAGGGAAAAGAAGGGTTATGTTGGTGCCCCTTTGTTCAGGTGACCCTTTGTTCAGGTGACCTACTTCGCGTCGGGGAAGAACAGCTGTTGTCCGTCCACCTTGAAGTCGGCAATCGCTTGTTGGCCACCTTCGGAAATCAGCCAGTTGTGCCACTGCTTGGCCAGATCGTGCTTGAGGTGTGGATACTTCTCCTCGGAAAGCAGCAAGCTACCGTATTGGTTGAACAGTACTTTGTCGCCTTCAAAAAGCAGCGTGAGGTTCTGGCGGTTTCCAAATGCCACCCAGGTAGCGCGATCCGACATCACGTACGCATCCATAGCAGCGGCGGTGTTGAGCGTTGGCCCCATGCCGCTGCCCAGTTCTCGGTACCATTCGCCGTCTGGTTCGACGCCGGCGTTTTTCCAGAGGCGCAACTCGGCGCGATTGGTGCCGCTGTCATCGCCTCGTGACGCGAAGGGCGCCTCGGCATTGGCGATAGCCGCGAATGCTTCGGCGGCACTCTGCGCTTCACTGATATTGGCCGGATCATCTGCAGGGCCAATCAACACAAAGTCGTTATACATGACATCGGCTCGTTCGCTGGCGTAGCCGTTTTCGACAAAGCGTTGCTCGCCGGCGGTGTCGTGCACCAGGAGGCTGTCGGCGTCGCCGCGGCGGGCGATTTCAAACGCCTGTCCGGTGCCCACGGCCACCACTCGCACTTCGATGCCGGTGGCGTCTTCGAACTGCGGCAAAATGGAGCTGAACAGCCCTGAATTCTCGGTCGAGGTTGTGGAGGCCAGGGTGATGTAGCCCTCGGCATAAGCGTTGAATGCCGTGCTCATGGTGGTTACACCTGCGAGTATGAGGGCTAGGCTTTTTTTCATATTGTTTTCTCCTGTCGCGTGTATAGAACTTCCATTGAGCACCCCCCCCCCTCCCAAAAAAAAGAGAGCGTCAGGGCCGAACTACTCGACCAGTTCTCCGGCAATATACGCTTGCGCCTCTCGCGAGACGGGCACGTTAAAAAAGGCTTCAGCGGGGGTGTGTTCGCGCACTTTCCCGCCAGAGAGAAACAGTACATCCCCGGCAAGGCGCCTGGCTTGATGCAGGTCGTGAGTGGTCATCACGATGCGCGTTCCCCGCTGATGAAACTCGCGCACGGCGGCCTCTACGGCTTTAATTGCCGCCGGGTCGAGCGCGGAGGTGGGTTCATCCAGAAACAGCACCTGAGGAGAAAGCACCCAGGCCCGCGCCAGTGCCAGGCGCTGTTGTTCGCCGCCGGAGAGCACGCGCGCGGGCGTATGGGTGCAGGCGGCGAGGCCAAAACGCTCAAGCGCATCAAAAGCGAGCTTCGCACGTGCCTTGCGCGGCACGTTATTCACCGCCAACGCGTGAATGAGATTGGCCACGGCCGAGCGGCGCAAAAGCACCGGTTGCTGGAACACCATCGCCTGGCGGGGGCGCCCCTCACTTGACCAGGCCACCTGTCCCTGAGTGGGTGAAAGCAAACCGTGAGCCAGTCGCAGCAAAAGACTTTTGCCTGCCCCGTTAGGCCCCATCACCAGGGTGGGTCCGGTGCCCTCCAGGGTGAATGAGCAGGGTCCCAGCAGTACCTTTTCCTCGTGGCTGAAGGCGACGCTATCAAAGCACAGCACCGGCGGAGGGCAAAGGGCGGAGGAGGCGAGGAGCGGAATGTTAAACGAGCTCATCCTGTTCGCCTTCTGGTCAGTTCACCTACCCAATAGACGCCTGCGTTGATCAGCATGACCAGCGTCAGCAGCACAATTCCCAGCCCCAGCGCCAGGGGAAGGTTGCCCTTGCCGGTTTCCAGCACAATGGAGGTCGTCATTACCCGTGTGACACCCTCAATATTGCCGCCCACCATCATCACCGCGCCCACCTCGGCACTGGCGCGGCCAAACCCGGCAAGCAGAATGGTCAATAGTGCGAAGCGGGCATCCCACAGGAGGGTGGGCACCATGCGAGAGCGTGACATCCCCAGCGAAATAAACTGCTCGCGGTATTCTCCCAAAAGCTCTTCTACCTTTTGGCGCGAGAGCGCGGCCAGAATTGGCAACACCAGTACCACCTGCGCAAACACCATGGCACCCGGTGTAAACAGAAAGCCCCACTCACCCAGTGGCCCGGAGCGCGAGAGCAGCAAATACACGGTGAGCCCGGCCACGACCGGAGGCAGCCCCATCAGGGCATTGAGCACGACAATCACCCCGCCGCGCCCGGGGAAGCGCCATAGCGCTACTGCCGCACCAAGGGGAAATCCCAGCACAGCCGCGACCAGTACCGCGAGAAGCGAAACCTGCAGCGAAAGCGCCACGATCTGAAAGAGCGAAGCGTCGAGGTTTAACAGTAGCGATATCGCCACATAAAACGCATTATTTTCCACAGCTGCGTCTCCTTGATATTGAGCATCGTGGCGTTTATGACTACGCTTTGCACAACCTTCTGAAAAATATGCAGCTAAAAACAGTCTAGTGCTTTTCCTAACCGCAGGAGAGACCGATGCCCCTTCCCGCTTACCTCACCACGGCTGAAGCTGCCGAGTATCTGCGCCTGAAAGAGCGCAAAGTCTACGATCTGGTCAGTCAAGGCGTTATTCCCTGTGTGCGGGTGACAGGAAAGCTTTTGTTTCCGCGTCAGCGTATTGATCTTTGGTTGATGAACCATCTGGAAGGTGACGACGCCGTCAGCTCTCCGATTCCGCCGGTCCTGGCGGGCAGCCAGGACCCGCTGCTGGAGTGGGCCATGAAGGAGAGCAGCGCGGAGCTGGCTTTGCTGTGTCAGGGAAGCGGCGACGGCGTGCAACGATTAATTGATGGGCGCGCGATGCTCGCCGGGATGCATATCTGGCATGCTGAAACCCAGCGTTACAATGACCCTGCCACCTTAGGGCTGAGCGGGATGCGAGATCTGGTGCTGATTCGGTGGGCAAAACGCCAGCAGGGGCTTCTTTTAGCCTCCGATAACCCTCATCAACTTGCGCGACTTGAGGATATTGCCCGCCCCGGCATACGTATCGCGCATCGCCAGCCCGATGCTGGCGTCAGCCATTTGCTGCAGAGCTTGCTCGCTCGCCACCGTATCGATGCCAGGCAGCTTACATGGGCCGCTCATCCGTCGCTCAGCGAGGATGATCTCGCTTTGGCTATTCGCCAGGGCGAAGCGGATATCGGCGTGGGAATCGAAGCTGCGGCGCGGCGCCAGGGGTTGGCTTTTATTCCTCTGCAGGAGGAACATTTCGACTTGGCCATGCGCAGGCGTCACTACTTTGAGCCCGCCCTGCAGCATCTGCTGGCGTTTGCCGGTAGCGAGCGCTTCGTTCAGCGCGCAGAGGCGCTGGGCGGTTACGACATCAGTGAACTGGGGCAAGTCGTGTATAACGCTTGAAGGGCGCCAATAACAATAAACAGGCGAAACAATCGGGAGCCTGCATGCCTTCAATACAAAAAAATTAGTGAAGGATGCCAGCGGGGCATCTGGGTGCGCAGGCAAAAGATTGCATAAAGAAAAGGTCATTGTCCCGGTTGGTACCTAACCAACCGAATGAAGTGATATCCTCACGCATCGCTATCAAACACGCAACTCAAGCCTGAATGCCGTCACACGGCAGGCCACCTTCAACCCGGAGTTTCAGCCTTACCCATGAGAGTTATTATTCGTTATTTTTTCCGCACCCTACGCCTGATTCTGACACCCTTCATGCTGCTCAGTGAAAAGCTAAGCACGCCTAAAAGCGTGACCCGGACGGCTGAAGAGCAGGCCCTCGCCGACGAGGCCAGCAAACATCTCGCGCTTTACCAGTTCAGCGCCTGCCCGTTCTGCATCAAAGTACGCAAGGAAATCGCCCGACTTGGCCTGAACATTGAAACCCGCAATGCCCAGCATGACCCGCAGCATCGTGCGGCACTGGAGGCAGGTGGCGGCCGCATCAAAGTGCCCTGCCTGAAGATTCAGCAGGATGATGGCAGTCAGCGCTGGCTGTACGAGTCCGCCGAGATCAATGCATGGCTGCAGGAACGATTCGAACCGGCCTGATCGCAGTCGCTGATTTGCAAAGGTCAGGTTTTTGATCCGCGGAAAATATCGCCATCCAGGTTGGACACACCATGGACACAATTTGGGCACAGACAAACAAAAAAGGCCTGCGTTTTCACGCAAGCCTTTGGGAATAATGGCCCGCCCGTCAGGATTCGAACCTGAGACCTCCGCCTCCGGAGGGCGGCGCTCTATCCAGCTGAGCTACGGGCGGAACGAAAGTTAACGGCAGTGCGTTAATTTCGAGTGCGCAATCTTACGTGCGCAGCAGGACTCTGTCCAGCCCCGAATCCAACTCCGGGGCGAGGTTTCTATGATGGGTACAGTGGCTCAGGCTTAAGGCTGACCAGTGCGTCTTCGTTGCTGACCGATACTTCGCCATCCTGAATGGTGACCTGGTAGTTCATGGTCCGCTGGACGAGCTTTGCCAGTGCCTCGGTATCGTCCTGGGACAGGTTGATAATGGTCAGGTTATCGAATCGTTTCAGCTTTGTTTGATGCTTTTCCCACCAGAGGGGAACGGCGCGCCCGCCATAGGTATAGAGAATGACCTGCTGAGCCCGGTTACAGGCTTTGCGCAGGCGACCTTCCTCAGGCAGGCCCAGCTCAATCCAGATCTCGATCTCATCGCTGAGGCTTTTCTGCCAGAGTTCGGGCTCGTCGTCGGTGCTGAGGCCCTTGGTGAACTCCAGATGCTCACTGGCATTCACGGCGAAAGCCAGCAGGCGGATCATCATGCGCTCATCGGTTTCCGAAGGGTGTTGCGCAATGGTGAGCTGATGGTCCGCGTAGTAGTGACGGTCCATGTCCGCGATGTTGAGGGTCGCCTTGTAAATGGTTGCTTTGAGCGCCATGTGCTTTCCGGATTGGTATCAAACTGTTGGTATGCGCTAGTGTAGTGCAATTCTGTCTTTGGTGATCATGACCACATGCCCATGTTGCGCGGATTTTTGATTCTGGTGCTGTTCTTTTTGCTCGGCGAAGCCGTCCGGCTGGTGTTTCTGTTGCCGGTCAGTGGCGGAGTGTTGGGCATGATGGCGATGACCCTGACCCTGATGGTGACGGGAGGCGTCAGCGAGGAGCTGGCATCGGCGAGCCAGGGGCTGATTTCGGTGCTGGTCTTGCTGATCATGCCCGGGGTGGTTGGCGTTTTTTTTACCGCTGATCAGTTTCAGGGCCAATGGCTGGCCGTTGGGGCTGCGTTGCTGGTTGGTACCTTCTTGAGTGTGCTGACGACATTGTTGCTGATGAAGTTTCTGATTCGGGCCGGTACCCGGAGCCAAGCCAATGACTGAGTTGCCTGAGCGCTTGCTCTCCATGATGGATACGCTCTCGGCCAGCCCGGCCCTGGCTATTGGCCTGACTTTAGGCGCCTTCTTCGCCGGTAACTGGGGCTTCGCCCGTATGGGCCGTCCACTGTGGCTGCCACCGGTGGTTCTTTCCGCCGTTCTGCTGTCGGCGACCATTGCTGTCCTGTCGCTGGATTACGCGCGCTACCAGGACGGTGCAGAATGGCTGAGGGTTCTGCTGGGGCCGGCGACGGTGGCCCTCGGTATTCCGCTCTATCAACAGATGCACCACATCCGGGCGTTATGGCGTCCGATCCTGTGCACCTTGCCTCTGGCCGCCACACTGGCGGCCGTCTATGCGGTGGTTATCGCCTGGGGCCTGGGGGCGACGCCGGAAGTGCTGGCGTCCCTGGCGCCGAAATCGGTAACGGCCCCCATCGCGATCGGTATTACCAAAGAGTTGGGCGGTTCTGTGCCCCTGATGATGGGTGGGCTGCTGATCACCGGTGTCGTCGCAACCCTGTTCGTTGACCTGCTGTCGGGGCTGCTGTCGATATCGGATGAGCGTATTCGGGGGTTTGCGCTGGGGCTGAACGGCCATGCCATTGGCACAGCCCGGGCATTTGAGATCAGCCCTACCGCCGGCGCATTTGCTTCGCTTGGCATGGGGCTGACGGGGGTCTTCACGGCCCTGATTCTGCCGCTGGTTTTTCACCTGTAATTCCCGCCCCAAATCAGGTCATTCACTTCACGAATAACGCCATGTTGCAATTTCGATTGCTGTTAGGGGTTTCCCCGACTAGTTTTTAGCGCAGACATCTGGAGCGAAGTTGCGCCGATGTGCCGTAAAATTCTTAAAACAGCGACGGAAAACGCGATGAAGAAACTACTGACAGCTTTTGTTGGTTCCATGGCCCTGGCCGCCGCCCCGATGGCGATGTCCGCCGAGGCGAACAAGGAACTGAAAATGGCGTACGACGCCGACCCCGTGACACTGGATATCCATGAGCAGCTTTCCGGCGGCATGTTGCAGTTGAGCCACATGACCTTCGACCCGCTGCTGCGCTGGACCAAAGACCTTGGCTTTGAGGCACGTCTGGCCGAGAGCTGGGCGCGTATCGACGAAAACACGATGCGCTTCAAACTGCGTGAGGGCGTGAAGTTCCACTCTGGCAACGAGCTCACCACCAAGGATGTGAAATTCACTTTTGAGCGTCTGAAGCAGAGCCAGGACTTCAAGGCCATCTTCAAGCCGTTCAGTGATATCAAGGTTATCGACGATTACACCTTTGAGCTGGTGACCCGTGAGCCATACCCTCTGCTGCTGAACACGGCTACCTACATCTTCCCGATGGATAGCGAGTTCTACACCGGCAAGACCGAAGACGGCAAGGACAAGAGTGCCATCACCAAGCATGGCAACTCCTACGCTTCCGAGCATTTGTCCGGCACTGGCCCTTACGTTGTCGCTGAACGTCGGCAAGGTGTGCGTGTCGAGTTCGAGCGTTTTGACGACTATTGGGATGCCGCGTCTCCGGGCAATGTCGGCAAAATCGTGCTGACTCCGATCAAGGAGAACAATACCCGCGTATCTGCGCTGCTCTCCGGCGGTGTTGATTTCATCGCACCGGTACCGCCGACCGACCTGGAACGTATCCGTCGTGACGAGAACTCCAGCCTGGTTACCATGAGCGGTACCCGCATCATCCTCTTTCACATGAATCAGGACCGTGTCGAAGCGTTCAAAGACCCGAAAGTTCGTCAGGCCGTTGCCTATGCCATCAACCAGGAAGGCATCGCCGCCAAAATCATGAAGGGCTTTGCGACTCCGGCGGCCCAGATGTCACCGACTGGCTACCAGGGTCACAATGAGTCCCTGAAGCCTCGCTTTGATGTGGCAAAAGCCCAGCAGCTGATGAAAGAAGCCGGCTATGAGGACGGTTTCACCATCACCATGATGGCGCCGAACAACCGCTACGTGAATGACGACAAAATCGCACAGGCGGTCGCGGCCATGCTGGCTCGTATTAACATCAAGGTGGACCTGAAGACTCTGCCCAAGGCCCAGTACTGGCCTGAGTACGACGATCGCGCCGCTGACATGATGATGATTGGCTGGCACGCGGATACCGAGGATTCCGCCAACTTCTATGAGTTCCTGACATTCTGCCCGGATGCGGAAAGTGGTGCGGGCCAGTACAACGCCGGCAACTACTGCAACCCGGAAGTCGATGCTCTGGTGAACAAGGCCAACGTCGAAACCGATCTGGATAAGCGGACTGCCATGCTGAAGGAAGTTGAGCAGCGTCTGTATGACGAGGCCGCTTTCGTCCCTCTGCACTGGCAGGACCTGGCCTGGGCCAGCAAGAAAAACGTGAAGATTGAGGAAATCCTCAACGTGATGAACTTCCCGTACCTGGGTGACCTGGTCGTGGAGTAACAGCCGCTATGGGCGGGCCGGCTTCGGATCAGTCTGGAGCCGGCCTTTTGTTTGCAGCTTTATCCGGAAATATTCCATGTTAGCGTTTTTGGTTCAGCGGATATCCCAGGCCTTGCTGGTCATGTTTGTGATCAGTGTGATTGCCTTCGCCATTCAGGATGGCCTTGGAGACCCGCTTCAACAGATGGTGGGTATGTCCGTTTCCCAGGATGAGCGGGAAGCTATCCGTGAAGAAATGGGGCTGAATGACTCATTGGTCGTGCAGTACCTGCGGTTTGCGGGTAACGCCCTGCAGGGCGATCTGGGGACGTCCTATTTTTACGGTAAACCCACCCTTGATGTGATTCTCGAACACCTGCCGGCCACGCTGGAGCTGGTCATTGGTGCCAGTCTGATTATCATCGTGTTTTCGGTGCCCATTGGTGTCTATGCCGCCATCCGGCCACAGGCGTGGCTATCCAAATTCTTTATGGGCGTCAGCACCGTGGGGATTTCCATCCCCGTGTTCCTGACGGCCATTGTCTTGATTCAGCTGTTTTCTATCGGTGTCACCGTGGACGGGTTCCCGGCGGATACCGGCTGGGGCAGCTGGCTGAACGGGGCCTTATCCACTGACGGCGGCCTGCCTTCCTATGGTCGTGGCGACGAACTGACGCCACTGTTCGGCACCTGGGACTCCGGCTTTTTCTCCCAGAGTGGCATCCTGCATCTGATCCTGCCGTCGGTGTCCCTGGCATCCATCATGCTGCCGCTGTTTATCCGTCTGATCCGGGCGGAAATGATGGAAGTGCTTCAGAGTGACTATATCCGGTACGCCCGCGCCAAGGGCCTGAGTTCGGCCCGCATCAACTTCCTTCACGCCCTCAAGAACACCATGTTGCCGGTGATCACCGTGGGTGGTGTGCAGATTGGCATTATGGTGGCGTACACCATCCTCACGGAGACGGTGTTCCAGTGGCCCGGTGTCGGGCTGATGTTCCTGGAAGCGATCACCCGCAGTGATATTCCCCTGATTGTGGCTTACCTGATGGTGGTGGGTCTGATTTTCGTAATTACCAACACGGTGGTGGACCTGGTCTACGGGCTGGTGAACCCCACGGTAAAACTGACAGGTAAGAAAGCATGACGACGGCGACTCTTTCACGCTGGGATCGCTTTCGCGAGTCCTTCCTCTGGTACAGTTTCAAACGCGACAAGGTCGCCATCGTAAGCTTCACGGTGTTGCTGCTGATGGTGCTGGCGGCGGTCTTTGCGCCGTTGCTGGCGCCTGCCGATCCCTACGATCTGGCCCAGATCAACATCATGAACTCGGAGATGCCGCCGGTGGGTATGGATGGCGCTGACCCGGCATTCCCGCTTGGCACAGATGCCCAGGGCCGGGATCTGCTCTCCACCATTCTCTATGGCACCCGGGTATCCCTGCTGATCGGTTTTGGCGCAGTGGTACTCCAGGCCGCGTTGGGTATCCTTTTCGGGTTGCTTGCGGGTTACCTCGGCGGCCGGGTGGATTCCATCCTGATGCGAATCGCCGACGTGCAGTTGTCCTTCTCCACCCTGATGGTGGCCATCATTGTCGGCGCGGTGTTCAAGGCCAGCTTTGGCAACCTGATGTTCGGTGAGGTCGCCATCTACATGCTGATTTTTATTATCGGCGTGGCCGAGTGGCCCCAGATCGCCCGGACGGTGCGGGCGTCTGTGCTGGCAGAGAAGAAAAAGGAATACGTGGACGCGGCCAAGGTCATGGGGTTCCGGACCGGCCGGATCATGTTTCGGCATATTCTGCCTAACACCCTGTCGCCAATCTTTGTGATTGGCACGGTTCAGATCGCCAATGCGATCATTTCCGAGGCGGCGCTGTCGTTCCTTGGCCTTGGCATGCCAGAGACCCAGCCATCATTGGGGTCCCTGATCAAGTCTGGCTTCGATTACATCCAGAGCGGTTCCTGGTGGATTACTCTGATTCCCGGCCTGGTGCTGGTGGTTCTCGTGCTGGTCATTAACCTGTTGGGTGACTGGTTGCGGGATGTCATGAACCCACGGCTGTATAAGGGGTAAACGCCATGCCATTGCTGGAAGTAAAAGACCTTGATGTCCGGTTCGCGGTGCGCGGCGGTGACCTTACCGCCCTCCGTGGTATCAGTTTCAGCCTCGATAAGGGCGAACGCCTTGGCCTCGTGGGTGAATCCGGTGCCGGTAAGTCGGTGGCGGCCTTCTCCATCCTCAATCTGATTGCCCGGCCCGGTTACATTGCCGGTGGCCAGATTCTGTTTGAAGGCAAAGACCTGGCAGCCATGAGCGAGCGTGAGTTGCGGAAAATCCGTGGCAATCGCATCGCCATGATTTTCCAGGATCCGATGATGACACTGAACCCGGTGCTGACCATCGGTACCCAGATGGTGGAAGCCATCAGGGCCCATCGCCGGATCACCACCAAAGCCGCCCGGGATATTGCCCTGAACAAGTTGCGCAAGGTGCAGATCCCGTCACCGGAAACGCGACTGGACCAGTACCCTCACGAATTGTCCGGCGGTATGCGTCAGCGGGTGATTATTGCCATCGCACTGCTGCTGGATCCGGAAATTATTATCGCCGACGAACCGACTACCGCGCTGGATGTGACCATTCAGGCGGAAATCATGGCGTTGCTGCTGGAACTGTGTGAGCAGGAAAACGTGGCGCTGATGCTGATCACCCATGATCTGGGCGTGGTTTCCCAGGTGACCCAGCGCATGCTGGTGATGTATTCCGGCCGGATCATCGAACAGGGTCCGACCCGGGAAATCATCAATGATGCCCAGCATCCCTATACCCAGGGACTGATCAACGCACTGCCGCAAATGGGTGAGCCCGGCGAGCGGCTGTTCCAGATTCCCGGCGCCATGCCATCCCTGAAAAACGTACCAACGGGCTGTCCGTTCCACCCTCGCTGCAACTTCGCAACGGATCAGTGCAAGCGCACGATGCCTGAGTATGTGCGCTCCGGGAACGTGAATGTGGCCTGTTATGAAGTCAGTAATCTTATCGAGCAGGAGAAACGCATGCAGGAGGTGGAATCGTGACCTCCCCGTCATCCCCCCTGGTAGACATCCGCGGGCTGGAAAAGAAGTTTGACCTTTCCGGGAGTCTGCTGGAGCAGATCTCCTTCAAGAACGGCCGGTTCCATCGTCGGCAGGAGGCGGTGCACGCGATTAATGGCGTGGACCTCCAGGTGCAGAAAGGCGAGGCACTTTGCGTAGTGGGAGAGTCTGGTTGTGGTAAATCGACGGTGGCCCGCACCGTTATGGGCTTATTGTCCCCCAGTGCCGGCGAGATCCACTACGACGGCCAGCGCATCGATAACCTGGATGGCAAGGATGTGTTGCCCTACCGGCGCAAGATGCAGATGATCTTCCAGAACCCCTACGCGTCGTTGAACCCGCGTATGACCATCCAGCAAACGCTGGAAGAGCCCATCCGCTTTCACCAGCCGGAGGCGTCGCAAATACAGATTCGTGACAAGGTGCATGAGGTCATGCATTCGGTGGGCATCGATATCGACTGGGGAAGCCGGTTTGGTCATGAGTTTTCCGGAGGGCAGCGTCAGCGTATTGCCATCGCCCGGGCGCTGGCAGTGGATCCGGAGTTTATTGTTGCGGACGAACCGATTTCGGCTCTCGACGTTTCCATTCAGGCCCAGGTTCTGAACCTGCTGATGGATGCACAGGAAAGTCGCAACCTGACCTACCTGTTCATAACCCATGACCTGGCGGTAGTGGAGCATTTTGGCACCCGCGTGGCGGTGATGTACCTCGGCCGGGTGTGTGAGCTGGCAGATACCAAAACCCTGTTCAGCACACCGAGGCATCCATACACCCAGGCGCTGCTGTCGGCGATTCCCAAGCTTGAGGATGATCGGCCCAGTCACATCCGGTTGCAGGGCGAGGTACCGACACCGGTACAGCTGCCTTCCGGATGCGTATTCCATGGGCGGTGCCCCTATGCCAACGAGCGTTGCCGGCAGGAGATCCCCCAACTGATTGCTGCCGACGGCGGTGCTCAGGTTGCTTGTCACGCAGTGGAAGAGGGGCGGTTGTAACGGGGTTGCTGCGATAGGCTATGATGCTTGCAGTTAACCGTTCACCCCTGGGGAGTTCATGGAAATACGCTGGCTTGAAGACTTTATGGCGCTGGCTCGCACGCGTCATTTCTCACGTGCGGCTGAATTGCAGCACGTGAGCCAGCCTACGTTCAGTCGCCGAATCAGGCTTCTGGAGGAAGCCATGGGCGCCACCCTGATCAACCGCCAGACCCTGCCGTTGTCCCTGACTCCGGCGGGGGAAGCCTTCGTGGAATTGTGCGAGCGGGTGACCCGCGATGTCCGGGATACCAAAGACCGCATTCATGACATGGAGGCGGAAGCCTCGGCACGAATCAGTGTCGGCTCTACCCAGGGCCTGTTCTCCCATTTCTATCAGGCCTGGGCGCGACAGGCTGGCGTGGCAGAGCGCCTGCAGTTGAATCTCAAGGCGACCAACTGGGTAGGTGAACAGTTTCTGGATGCCCTGGATAACGGCGACTGTGATTTCGTGCTGTGTTACTGGCACAAGGACCTGCCGTGGGGTGAGCGGCTGATCCCGGAACGTTATGAGTCGATCACGCTGGCACGGGAGTCACTGGTGCCCGTGAGTGTGGTGGACGAAAACAGCCAGCCGCGGTTCTGCCTGCCTGGAACCACCGAGCAGCCGGTACCGTTGATTGCCTATCATCCGCGCGGGTTTCTTCATTCGGCCATCGAGGCCCACCTGAGCCGGAGCAAGGTGTCAGCAAACCTGCTGCGGCTGAACGAGAATACCCAGTCCGCCAGTATCAAAGCCCTGGTTAAGCAGGGCTTTGGTATGGGCTGGCTGCCACAGCGCCTGACAGAAAAAAGCGAGCAATTCGGGAGCCTGGCGCGGGCTGGCGGCGAGCAGTGGGATGTGCCCCTGGAAATCCGCCTGATACGTGTGAAGGAGCCTCGCTCCGACGATCTTTTAACACTCTGGAAAACATTGGAAAGCCAACATGCCGGACACTGAGTTGCTGTCGCTACAGACTGATCACATCCAGGCGCTTCAGCAGCGTTATGAACAAGCCATGGCGGCCCATGGCTACGACAGTCTGTTGATCAGTTCCGGTGCAGCTCCGATGCGTTACGGCGACGACCAGTCCTGGCATTTTCAGGGGTATGGTCCCTTCCTGCATTGGACCGGCCTGACCGGCCAGGAGCACAGTTGGCTGCTGCTTCGGCCAGGCGAGCCCCCGTTGCTATGGCTGTATCAGCCGATAGATTTCTGGCACGCCAATCTGGAATTGCCTGAAGAACCCTGGCAGCAGGTAATAGAGGTGCGCTACAGCCAACAGCGGGAGGCTCCTTCCATGGAGGTGTCCGGCAAGCTGGCGGTTATCGGCGACCCGGCATCTCTGGCTGAGGTGCCCGGCGACCACAATCCGGTGCAGTTGCTGGCGGCCCTGGACGAGACCCGGGTGCACAAGACACTCTACGAGATCGCCTGCCTTGCCCGTGCCAACGAGATTGCCGTGCTTGGACACAAGGCTGCCCGGGACACCTTTCTGGCCGGTGGGAGCGAATTTGAAATCAACCTCGCCTACCAGCGGGCCACTGGTCAGCGTGAGGCGGAGGCTCCTTACCACAGTATCATTGGCCTGAATGAACACGCTGGCACTCTGCACTACCAGTACTACGATACCGAAGCGCCCGCACGTTCCCGCAGCCTGCTGATTGATGCCGGCGTGCGTTTCCGGGGCTACTGCTCGGATATTACCCGAACCACGCCAGCAGCCGATGAAGGGCGTTTCGCGGCGCTGGCGCAGGGCCTTGGGCAGCTGCAACACCGCCTGTGTGAGATGGTGGCGCCGGGTGTCGACTACGTGGCAATTCACCGCAAGACCCATGAGGGGATCGCTGCCCTGCTGAGCGCGGCCGGTGTTGTGTCGGGGCTGGATGACAAAGCCCTGGTAGAGCAGGGGATCACCCGGGCATTTTTCCCCCACGGTATCGGCCATTTCCTGGGGATTCAGGTGCACGATGTCGCCGGTAAGCGGAAGCCATCGCCGGCGGATGCGCCGCTCCTGCGCCTGACACGAACCCTTGAGCCGGGCATGGTGGTCACCATCGAGCCGGGTCTTTACATAATCCCCTCGTTACTGGGGCCGTTCCTTAACGGGCCCCTGGGGGAGCATTTCAACCACGCCGTGATTGATGAGTTACAAGGCTGTGGTGGGATTCGTATCGAGGATAATGTGTTAGTAACCGCGGAGGGCGCACGCAATCTGACTCGGGAAGCCGGTGGTTAATAAGCCCCGGTGTACAAATTAATGTAAAAAAGGGTTGAAATTACGGACGCGAATAACAATAATTATCACTAACATTAAAGTAGTTGGTGAGAGGGTCCTATGTACGTTTGCCTTTGCCACGGAGTTACTGACCGCGAAATACGCGAAGCGGCCGAGAATGGTGTCACGTCCATGCGCCAGCTCGGCAAAGAGATGGGTGTAGGCCGCCAGTGCGGTCGTTGTGCCAGTATGGCGCGAGAGATTCTGAGAGAAAGTCGCTCTCCTGATTACCTGGCCCTGGCCAATCTTCTGGCTCAGCCCGCGTAGGCGGCGTATACCAAAGCCTTGTTTCCGACAAAGCCGGCGCCGATGCCGGTTTTGTTGCATTTGTTTCCCGCCTGCAATTTTTTATTGAGGTATAACCCGCTATTCTTGGTGATAGTCCTCATACCTATTCAAGGAGCCATGTCATGAAAGGCGACAAGAAGGTAATCCAGTACCTTAACAAGGTCCTCGCCAATGAGCTGACCGCTATCAACCAGTATTTTCTTCATTCCCGCATGTACAAGGATTGGGGTATTGCCAAGCTGGCTGCAAAAGAATACGAAGAGTCCATTGATGAAATGAAGCACGCCGATCAGCTGATCGAGCGTATTCTGTTTCTGGAGGGGCTGCCCAACCTGCAGGACCTCAACAAGTTGCTGATCGGAGAGAACGTGGAGGAAATGATCTCCTGCGACCTCAAGCTGGAGCAAATTGCCCATACCGATCTGAAAGAAGCTGTTGCCTACTGTGAGGAAGTCCAGGACTACACCAGTCGCCAGCTGTTCCGCAGTATCCTCGACAGTGAAGAGGAACATATCGACTGGCTGGAAACCCAGCTGGAGATGATTACCCAGATGGGCATTCAGAACTACATCCAGCTTCAATCAACCGCCGCGGAGTAAACTCAGACAATGGATCTGTCCTGTTTCAAAGCCTATGATCTGCGTGGCCGGGTGCCGGATCAACTGAATCCGGCCCTCGCCGAGCGAATCGGGCGCGCCTATGTGGAAATCACCGGCGCCAAAAAAGTCATCGTCGGTTACGACATCCGCCTGTCCAGTCCGGAAATTGCAGAAGCGCTGAGCTCCGGGCTGATGGCAGCCGGTGCCGACGTCTTCGACATTGGCCTGTGCGGCACCGAAATGGTGTATTTTGCGACCAGCCACTACAAGATGGATGGCGGCATCATGGTCACCGCCAGCCACAACCCGAAAGATCACAACGGCATGAAAATGGTGGGTCCGGAGTCTCGCCCCATCAGTTCGGACAACGGCCTGAACGAGATCCGTGACCGGGTGCCAGAGCCTTTTGAAGATGCCCCGGAGCAGGGCCGTTACGAGCCGCTTGAATCCATGACTGCCTACATAGACCACTTGCTGGGCTATGTGGATGCCGGTTCACTGAGACCACTGACCATTGTGTGCAACGCGGGCAATGGCGGCGCTGGCCTGGTAATTGACGAGCTGGAGCAGCATCTGCCGTTCGAATTTGTGAAAGTGCACCATGAAGCGGATGGCTATTTCCCCAACGGCGTACCCAACCCTATCCTGCCAGAGAACCGGTCGGCGACTGCCGATGCTGTGATCGAGCAGGGCGCAGCAATGGGCATCGCCTGGGACGGCGATTACGATCGCTGTTTTTTCTTCGACGAAAATGGCCGTTTCATCGAGGGCTACTACATCGTTGGTCTGCTGGCGGATCAGTTCCTGCGGAAAACGGGCGGCGGCAAGGTCATCCACGACCCGCGCCTGACCTGGAACACGCTGGACCTGGTCAAAGCCGCTGGCGGTGAAGCCATCGAAAGCAAAACCGGCCATGCCTTCATCAAACAGCGCATGCGCGATGAGGATGCGGTCTACGGCGGCGAAATGAGCGCTCACCACTACTTCCGGGATTTCGCCTACTGCGACAGCGGCATGATCCCCTGGCTGCTGGTTGCCGAACGCCTGTGCCAGTCCGGCCAGACCCTGTCCTCCCTGATCGATGCCCGAATCGAAGCCTACCCGGCCAGCGGCGAGATCAACCGCACCATCGCGGATCCGTCCAAAGTGATTGCCGCGATTGAGGCTAAATACGGTGCCGGTGCCAAAGACGTCAGCCACGTAGATGGCGTCAGCATCGAGTTCGACAACTGGCGCTTCAACCTCCGGATGTCCAACACCGAGCCGGTCGTGCGGTTAAACGTGGAATCGCGCGCGGATATTCCGTTGATGGAAGCCAAAACTGAAGAACTGCTGGCCGAAATGGACCGATTGAACGAGTGAGGATTTCCCTGAAGGTGCGGGGGTGAGCGGGCAGGCCTTCCTGAAACTGTGCGGAGCCATGGATGGCGGAGCTCAAGCGTCACAGGGATGTGCCGCAAGGAGCGGGTTTCAGGAAGGTCTGCCCGCTCGCCCTTACACCAGTTTTGGTCAGAGCCAGTCGTTCAGCATAATCCCGATACCAAACCGCTCAGTCCGGTGGTTATAGTCGATCAGACTCTCCCCATAACCGTTGTAGTACTGGAAAAAGCCCTTCACCGTGTCCCCCATTGGGAAGCTGTACCCGAATTCCACCGACGTCTTGTTGTCTGAGCGCAGATTGTTCATAAGCCGAAAAGAGAACGTCCTGTCCTCGCTCAGCTTATAGACTGCCTGATAGTTGGCGTACCCCAGATAGCGGTCAATATCCGCATTGTCATCCTCACTGTTCTCGGGAATGCGATACCAGGGCTGCAATAGGAACAGCCATCGATCATAACTATAAGTCGCTGTGCCTACGACCCGGTTCCAGCTTCGCGAGCGAGGCTCCGACTGACCATTGGATTGATGGTTTAAGCCAATGGTGACGGCGTTGAGCCTACCGGGGCCGATCCTGAAATCAGTCTGGTAACGTAGAAAAAGTTCCGGCTCGAAGTTGGTCTCCCGGAAAGGCGCGGAATCGTCCCGGTTATAGACCTGCCAGTAGGATTGTTGGGTGTAACCGAACCAGAGCGTGGTGGGGCCTTTCAGGAAGCCGGTCAGCAGCGGAACCTTGAAGCTGATCTGGTACTTGGCCTCTTCTCTCTCCAGTTCGTAGTCGTAGGTACTGTCGCCCAGCCGCGGACTGGTCGGTACTGGGTTGGGGTCCTTTACCCAGCTGATCGGCAGGATATAAGTGGGGCGATAGCCCACGAAACCTCCGGAGAAGGAAAATACCGCCTGCTCTGCCGCCAGGTACTGATCCACGAAGGACTCCATGACGCCTTCATCACCGCTCCCTTCATCCGCGAGTTCTTCCAGTTGCTCCTCCCTCGGAGGTAAAGCCTCGACGGCCTGCTCCTGAGCGTTTTCAATCCTGGTCGGGTCTGCCTTTTGCCGGGACTGGCTGGGCTTGAACACAGTGTCATAACAGGCGAGACGCCGAACACCGTTCTCAACCAGGGCGCACTCGTCCGCCGAGAGAGGGCTGGTATTACCCTCCGCGTCCCCGCCTGACTGGGCATTCACCGACTCCGCACCGAGGGATGCGGCAATCGCCAGCCCGACAGTAGCCGGGGGTAAGTAAAAACGGATAGGCATGGGTGCTCCTCAGCTGGCGTTGAGGCTAAACCAGGTATTGGCAATGCCATACAGCCAGACACCGATAAGGGTAATCGCCAACAATGAAAAAATGATTTTGTGGCGCAAACGGTTTGATGCATCCGCCGCCGCCACCCAGCGTAGGTACATAAGCCCGATAAAGCTCAGAAATACACACAGGCTCGCGATCGCCGGGATTATTAGCCAGGCCGGATCGAGTTTACTGCCATCAGCGGTATGGCTGGAAAACCAGCCCATGGACGCCAGAAGCACTGCGAGCGCGGTAAATTCGGTGATGAGCAGGAGCTTGCGCAGCGGATGTGGAGACGGTCTGTCAGGTTGGGGCATGTCTTCGTTCCTGAGGGGCTTGGATGTGAGCGTGACTATGTTAACCGGATTGCCGGAAAAACGCCTTTGTACTTACGAAATGGCAATTAATATGGTTGAAATCAATTTATGATTCTGGTGTTTGGTTTTTTTGCTGGGGTTCAGTCGCTATAATGCGGCGACCGAAGATTATAACGCTCTAATGCGAGGTGCATTGTGAAGATGAAGAGAGTCCTGGCTGTCGTATTGCTTGGTTTCGGCCTTACCGCCGGTGCCGCCTTGGCAAGTGTTGAAGATGAAATCCGTGCACGTATCGCGCCGGTAGGCGACGTGTGTCTCGAAGGCAACGAGTGTGGTGCCGCCGCTGCACCGACCGAGACCGCCAGCTCTGGCCCGCGTTCGGGCTCGGAAGTTTATGACGCTGTGTGTATGGCCTGCCACACCACAGGTGCGGCCGGTGCGCCGAAAATTGGCGATACTGCTGCCTGGGCACCGCGGGTGGACAAGGGCCTGGAAACCCTGATCACCCACGCAGTTAACGGATTTAATGCCATGCCGGCGAAAGGCGGCTGTGCCAGCTGCCCGGAAGAAGAAATATCCAGCGCCGTTGAATATTTGGTTTCCGAGAGCCAGTAAGCCGGCTTTCTCATACCCGAACCAGATCCCCCGCATTGCGGGGGATTTTTCGTTCAGACACCCAGATCGCCCAGCAATGCACTCAGTGTCGCTTTGCCTTTTTTCTGGTTAGCCTCGACATCGAGGTCACCCTGGCCTTCCCATTTCAGATCTTCTTCCGGCAATTCATCCAGAAACCGGCTGGGAATGGTCTCGATTTTTTCCCCATACTGTCTTCTGGCGGCCGCGTAAGTCAGCGTCAGGGTTTCCCGGGCCCGGGTAATACCCACGTACATAAGCCGGCGCTCTTCCTCAATGTTGCCTTCTTCAATGCTGCTTCGGTGCGGCAGGATTTCCTCCTCCAGCCCCATGATGAAGACGTGTGGGAACTCCAGTCCCTTTGAGGCGTGCAGTGTCAGCAGCTGCACCTTGTCACTGTCGTCGTCTTCCTCCCGCTGTTCCATCATGTCCCGCAGAATGAGCTTGGTAATGGCATCTTCAATGCCGAGTTCGTCCGCTGTGCCCTTGCCGTCATCGAGCATGCGCTGGATTGACTCGACCAGGTACCAGATGTTCTCCATCCGCCGCTCGGCCTGCTTGGGCGTGCCTGAGTGCTGGTGCAGCCATTCTTCGTACTCAATGTCGGTGAACAACTGCTTGATTACCGGGATCGGATCTTCACCATGCAGGCGTTCGCAGGTGGCATCGACCCAGTGGGCGAAGCGCCGCAGACGATCCAGTCCTTTCTCGGTGACATGGGTCTCGGCGCCCATATCACCAAGCGCCTTGAACAGGCTGGCATTGCGGGCCCGGGCATAGTGACTGAGCTGTTCCAGGGTGCGCGGGCCAATTTCCCGACGGGGCACATTGACCACTCGCAGGAACGCGGCGTCGTCGTCCGGGTTCATGAGCAGGCGAAGATAGGACATCGCGTCCTTGATCTCGTTCTTTGAAAAGAACGACTGGCCTCCGGAGATCCGGTAGGGGATCTGGTAGGCCTGCAATTTCATCTCGAGCAGGCGTGCCTGGTGGTTGCCCCGGTAGAGCACCGCGAAATCCCGGAATTCCAGGCCCTGTTTCAGCTTCTGGTCGAGGATTTCCGTTGCCACACGCTCGGTTTCCGCGTCCTCGTTGCGGCAACGGATGATCCGGAGCTCTTCGCCAATGGTGTGGTCACTCCACAGGGCTTTCTCGAAGACGTGGGGGTTATTGGCGATGACCGTGTTAGCACTTCGCAGGATGCGGCTCGTGGAACGGTAATTCTGCTCCAGCTTGACGATCTTGAGGCTGGGAAAGTCTTCCTTGAGCTGGGCAAGGTTTTCCGGGCGCGCACCGCGCCAGGCATAGATCGACTGATCGTCGTCGCCCACCACCGTGAACGCGGCGCGTTCGGCGACCAGGAGTTTGACCAGTTCGTACTGGCATACGTTGGTGTCCTGGTACTCATCGACCAGCATGTAACGGATTTTGCGGCGCCATTTGGCCAGAACGTCCGGGTGGGTGCGGAACAGTTGCACCGGCAACAGGATCAGGTCATCAAAGTCGACCGCGTTGTAGGCCTTCAGATACTCGTTGTACTGTTTGTAGACCAGAGCAATGCGCTGCTCCCGCTCGTCGGCGGCCCTGCTCAGGGCCTCCGCAGGCCCGCGCATGGCGTTTTTCCACGAGGAGATGGTCATCTGTACATTGTTCAGTTCATCTCCGGCCTCGGTGCTGCCTCCGCGCAGCATCAGATCCTGCAGCAATGCCTTGGCGTCTTCGGCATCAAAGATGGAAAAACCGGGGTGATAGCCCAGGTGGGCGTGTTCCTCCCGGATCATATTCAGGCCAAGGTTGTGAAAAGTGGATACAATGAGGCCACGGGTGAGTTTGCGGTCGACAATGCGTCCAACGCGCTCCTTCATCTCCCGGGCGGCCTTGTTGGTAAATGTCACGGCTGCGATATGCCGGCCGGGAATGCCCAGATGTTCAATCAGGTAGGCGATCTTTCGGGTGATAACGCTGGTCTTGCCACTGCCCGCGCCCGCCAGGACCAGCAGGGGACCCTCGGCGTAACGTACCGCTTCACTTTGTCTAGGGTTGAGTTTGTTCACAAATAAGGTGCCAGATTGGAACGAAATGGGTGTATCGGACGTTTGGTGTATTCTACACCAGCGTGACTTTCTGTACCTTGAAGATCTATCGGCTATTCTTGATAGGACGGACTCGGTTGTTCACGCACAAATGGACCCTGCTTAATGACATTGCCACTGGAGACGACAAGACCAGGCCAATTGCGACTGTTGGTTCTTGTTCCCGATTATTCGGACTTTCTCTGGCTTAACGCGCTTCTTGCCGATGATCCGGACTTTGATGCCGATGCGACCTGGTGTCCGGATCTCGTCGACTGTGACGATCTCATCCGCAATGCCAGTTTCGACGTGATCATCTGGGACTGCGTGTTCCACGGGGGTTCTGAATCCGCGTTTCTGCAATACCTCGCGGTTGCCAGTAATGAAAAGCCGGTACTCGCCCTGAGTGCCGAGCCTGCCGATGAGCGTGCTTCTGAGCTCCTTTCCTCCGGTGCTTCCGATTACCTTTCCCGCCATGCTCTGGATCGATGGGGTTTCCGACGGGCAGTCAAAAGCCTTTGGTACCGGGGACAGCTGTCGGAATCCGCCCATGGCCAGCTTGGTCGCGACGTGGCAACCGGGTTTATTAATCGTGGCCTGTTCTTTGACCGGTTGCAGCAATCACTTTTGCGTGCAGAACGGGGCGGTCATCGCCTGGCATTGCTGCATCTGAATATCGATGACTTTCGCAGCATCAATGAATCCTTTGGTTACCAGAAAAGTGATCAGTTGATGATGAAGCTGGCCGAGCGCCTGCGCCACAGCTTGCGTCGGGTGGACTCGCTGATGCGTATCGGTGGTGATGAGCTCGCCATCATCATCGAAAAGGTGGAAGACTCGCTGGATATCACTCAGATCATCCGGAAAGTGGTCAGCGCTCTGGACGAGCCAGTCACCATTGATGGCCAGACCATCGGCGTCAACGCCAGTCTGGGTGTGGCAACCTACCCAGAGGCCGGGGACACGGCTGATAACATGTTGCGCCGGGCCAATCGCGCCATGTTTGAGGCCAAGCGGGACCCGGGCACAAGCTACCGCTTTTACGATCGCCAACTCCATATTTCTGCGGGTTATCAGTTGCGTCTTGAGGCTGATCTGCGCAGCGCGCTGCGGGGCAACGAGCTGGAACTCTATTATCAGCCTCGCATTGATCTGGCTACCGAAGAAGTGCGCGGTGTCGAATGCCTGTTGCGCTGGAACCACCCGGAACGTGGCCTGGTGGGGCCAGATGAGTTTATCCCGGTGGCAGAACGCAGTGGCCTGATTGTGCCCATCGGCTACTGGGTGATTGAACAAGCCTGTCAGCGCCTGCAAGAATCCGCAGAACTGGGCTTTCCGGGGCTGGTTTTTGCGGTCAATCTGTCGTTCCGTCAGTTTCACGACCGCAAGATGACGGAAACCATTTTCCGGATCATCTTCAATGCCAATGTCGACACCAGCCTGTTGGAACTGGAACTGACGGAAAGTGCCATGATGCACGACCCCGAATACGCCCAGCGGTGCCTGCGGGAACTGAATCAGCTTGGCATCAGCTTTGCGCTCGATGACTTCGGCACCGGTTTCTCCTCTCTGAGCAACCTCCAGCACCTGCCCATCTCCCTGGTAAAGATTGATAAGTCCTTCGTTCAGGAGCTGGGTAACTCCGCCGATGCCGAGCACATCATCCGGGCGATTATCAGTCTCGCTCACAGTCTCCAGATCAGTGTGGTTGCGGAGGGTGTTGAAACTGAGGGTCAGCTTGAGTTCCTGCGCCAGCAACACTGTGACGAGATTCAGGGTTACTATTACGCCCGCCCCATGCCCTGGAACGACCTTGTTCAATTCCTGAACAACCGGGGACAGGCCGCTTGCCTGCAGCAGTAAGCCGCTGTACCTTTCCCCCTTAATTTGATCCTGATGTTATCGACAGAGGTTGCATGAACAGTATTTCCAGGCGCATCGCCGACGAGCTCGGCGTACGCGAGCAACAGGTTAATGCCACCGTCGCTCTGCTTGACGAGGGCGCGACCGTTCCATTTATTGCCCGCTACCGGAAGGAAGTGACCGGTTCGCTGGATGACAGTCAGCTACGAAATCTGGAAGACCGGTTACGCTACCTGCGCGAACTTGAGGACCGTCGTTCCACCATCCTCAAAAGCATTGAGGAGCAGGGTAAGCTGACCGACGAACTGCGCACCAGCATTGACGCCGCGGACACCAAGAACCGCCTGGAAGATCTTTACCTGCCCTACAAGCCAAAGCGCCGGACCAAAGCACAGATCGCCCGGGAGGCTGGCCTGGAACCGCTGGCGGACGCCCTGTATGACGATCCCTCAATGGATCCGGAAACGACTGCCGGGGAGTACCTCAACAAGGAAGCCGGTATCGAAGATACCAAGGCCGCCCTGGATGGCGCGCGCTATATTTTGATGGAGCGCTTCGCCGAGGATGCCGAGTTGCTGGGTAGCCTGCGGGACTTTATCTGGCAGGAAGGTCAGCTGAAAGTATCGGTGATCGAGGGCAAGGAAAACGAGGGGGCCAAATTCCGCGATTATTTTGATCATGTGGAGCCACTGAAGCGGGTGCCATCTCACCGGGCGCTGGCGATTCTCCGCGGTCGTAATGAAGGCATACTGGCCTATTCTCTTGTTGTCGGCGACGGTGCAGACGACCGGCGGCAGCCGCATCCTGCAGAGCAGCGTATTGGCGCACGCTGGAACATCCGTGATAACGGCCGTCCTGCGGACAAGTGGCTGTCGGAGGTGGTGCGCTGGACCTGGCGGGTGAAGCTGTCTACCCAGATTGAGACTGATCTGATGGCGCAGGTGCGCGAATCTGCCGAGACTGAGGCAATCAATGTTTTTGCCGCCAACCTGAAGGATCTGCTGTTGCTGGCTCCGGCCGGCCCGCGTCCCACTCTGGGGCTGGATCCCGGGCTGCGCACCGGTGTGAAGGTGGCTGTGATCGATGGTACCAGCCAGGTTGTTGGCCATGGTGCGATTTTCCCCCATGCCCCCAAGAACCAATGGGACCAATCGATTGAACAGTTGGCAACCTGGTGTCGTGAATACAAGATTGAACTGGTGGCGATTGGCAACGGTACCGCGTCCCGGGAAACCGAAAAGCTGGTAGCCGATCTGTGCAAGCGCTACCCCGAATTGAAGCTCGCCCGGATTGTGGTGAGCGAATCCGGGGCATCGATCTATTCTGCCTCCGAGTTTGCCTCCAGGGAATTGCCGGATCTGGACGTTACCATTCGTGGTGCGGTTTCCATTGCCCGCCGCCTGCAGGACCCACTGGCGGAGCTGGTGAAGATTGAACCGAAGTCCATCGGTGTCGGTCAATATCAGCACGACGTCTCCCAGGTCCAGCTCTCACGGAGCCTGGATGCCGTGGTTGAGGATTGTGTGAACGGTGTTGGGGTCGATTTGAATACGGCTTCCGTGCCACTGCTGGCAAAGGTATCCGGGCTTAACCAGAGCATCGCCCAGAATATTGTCGATTTCCGCAACCAGAACGGCCTGTTCCATAACCGCAAACAGTTGCTGAAAGTGTCACGCCTGGGCGACCGCACCTTCGAGCAGGCCGCCGGCTTCCTGCGCATTGCCGGCGGTGAGAACCCGCTGGATCGTTCGTCTGTCCACCCGGAAGCCTACGGAGTGGTAGAGGCGATTGCCGCGAAGAATAATCGTAAGGTAGACGACATTGTTGGCGATTCTTCGTTTCTGCGTGGTCTGAATCCGCAGGATTACGTAACAGAACGGTTTGGTTTGCCCACCATCAAGGACATAATCTCCGAGATGGAGAAGCCAGGCCGCGACCCGCGACCGGAATTTCGTTTCGCAAGCTTTGAAGAAGGGGTGGAAACCCTGAGTGATCTGAAACCGGGTATGACTCTTGAGGGCTCGGTAACCAACGTCACCAATTTCGGAGCGTTCGTGGATGTCGGGGTTCATCAGGACGGGTTAGTGCATATTTCGGCTCTGTCCCATACGTTTGTGAAAGATCCCCGGGAAGTGGTGAAAGCGGGGGATATCGTCAAGGTTAAAGTGATGGATGTGGATATTCCCCGCAAGCGGATTGCCCTGTCCATGCGGATGGATGACCAGCCGGGTGAGAAAAACGGCGGTAAGCCGGCTGACTCCGCGCGTGGCCGTGGCGAGCAAAAGTCCGCCGGCCGTAACCCGAGTCAGGCTGGCGGTGGACAAAAGCAGCAGAAGGGCGCCATGGCGGGCGCATTGGCCCAGGCCATGGCCTCGGCCCGCAAGGATAGCCGCTAACCGGTTTCTATCTTTTCATCGGCCGACACCTGCTCAGGAGTGGGTGCCGGCTGCAGCAGGAGTACACCATGGCTGAATCCCGCCATTCTGTTTTTCGCCAGTTTGCCGCCAGTGACTGGAACGGCTTTCTCAAAGGAGTCGAGAAAGAGGGCCTGCGAGTCGATCGTAATGGTTTCATTGCCCAAACACCTCATCCCGAAGCCCTCGGTTCTGCACTGACTCACCCGCAGATTACCACGGACTATTCCGAGGCCTTGCTGGAGCTGATTACGCCCGTCTGTGCCAGTACTCGCGAAATGATGGAGTCGCTGAGGAATACTCACCGCTTCGTCCAGCAGAATCTCGGTGACGAAGTATTCTGGGCAGCGAGCATGCCCTGCGAACTGGAGGGAGACCCCAGTATTCCAATCGCCGAGTATGGGTCATCCAATATCGGGCAGTTGAAGAATGTCTATCGTCAGGGACTGGCGGTTCGTTATGGGCGAATGATGCAGAGTATCGCCGGTGCTCACTATAATCTGTCTTTGCCAGACAGTTTCTGGCGGAAGTGGCAGGAGACGCTCGGAAATCAGCAAAGCCTGAAGGACTTCAAATCAGACCAGTATTTCTGGCTGATCCGGAATTTCCGCAGGCGCAGCTGGCTACTGATGCTGCTGTTCGGTGCCTCGCCTGCGCTGGACGCCAGTTTCGTGGACAACGTCAGCCATGATCTTGCTGGCTTTGATGATGATACGTTGTACGGACCGGAAGCCACCTCTCTGCGTATGGGGGACCTGGGCTATCACAACAACGCCCAGGCTTCACTCAACATCTGTTTTAACGAACTGAGCACCTATACTCAAACTCTGGATAGAGCTATCCACACCACCTGGCCGGCCTATGAAGCGATCGGCACCCGCCGGGGCGACAAGTTTATCCAGATCAACACCAGTGTGCTCCAGATCGAAAACGAGTATTACAGTGCAGTTCGCCCCAAGCGGACGACCGAGCGTGAAGAGAAGCCAATTCAGGCCCTGGAAGCCCGTGGTGTTGAATACATTGAGGTTCGTTGTCTGGACCTTGATCCATTCTCGCCGGTGGGTGTGAATGAGGCCCAGATTGATTTCCTGGATTTGTTCCTGCTGGATTGCCTGCTCTCGGACAGTCCTTGCATCGGTGATGCCGAGTGCGAGCGCCTGGATGATAATTACAAGGATGTGGTTGCCCATGGTCGCAACCGGGAACTCTCACTGTGCCAGGGAGGTCATCGCACGCAGGTCGGTGATGCCGCCGTGCAATTGCTCGAACAGTTGGAGCCACTGGCCGAGTTGCTGGACGGCTGGAATGGTGGCGAGACCTATCGCAACGCACTGACGGAACAGCGCAAGAAACTCTCAGGGCCCGATGTATGGTCGGTCCCGTCAGAGAAGGTTCTGGAGGCCATGCGGAGCTCGGGGCAGGGGCACCGTGAATGGGTGATGGCTATGTCGCGTCAGCACCAGAAAACTCTCCGGGAGGAAGGTCTGGATGCAGATGTTCTGGCCGCTTTCCGCTCGATGACTGCAGAGTCGATGGCGGAGCAAAAGCGCATGGAAGAAAATCAGACCCAGACCTTCGGGGAGTTCCTTGAAGACTACCTGAAATCCTGACCGCCGGGCTTACCCTCTCCCTTTCGGACCTGGTGCACAGAAACTGAACAAAAGTTTGTCAGCACCAGAAGCGGCTGTTAGTTTTTGTAAAATCAGGGACAAGAGGGAGGCCGGTATGGCCAGAGATATTAAACTCGGCTGGGACGTGGAAGCGCTGAACAAGGCTTACCGTCAGGGTTATATGGCTTCTTCAATGGGCATGGAAAAAGCCCGCTGTCCCTATCGAGGTGACGTGGTGATTGCTGCCTGGGAAGCTGGTTGGGATGACGCCGAACGGGTCGCCCGGGATGAACGCACCCCTGGTGATGATCTGTTCTCGAGAATTGCCTGAGCGCGGTTCCTGCGCTCTTATTTCTGCACGACAAACTCTGTGAACAAGACGCCTGTGATGGCTTCCCCGGTTTGCTGTTCCTCCAATACCTGATTGATCCGCTTTTTAGCTTCCTCCCTCAGTGCCTGTTGCCCTTCCATGGATGTAAGCCGATCGGTGTCGGTCTGTTCACCGAAGAGCATGATCAGTTCATGTCGAAGCCTTGGCATGTGGGCTTCAACGGCAGGGCGAACGGCCGCACTGGAGGTTCGCAGGCTGATCGCCGCCTTCAGGTAGGTCACCTTGTTGCCCGGGGTGCCCACATGGGTCACAAAGGCAGGCTCCATGGCAATGTAGTCGGTAACGCCGGTTTCCTCGACGACCTCTTCCTCTTCCGCATCGCTTTCCTGAGCCAGTACGGGAAATGCCAGCATTGAGCACAGCAAGATTATCAACGTCAGAATGGATTTTGGCTGAAGTGTCATAGGCTTGAAGTTGATCATGGTTTAGGGTTTAGTGACGGATCAGCAGCAATGTCACCGGATGGACCGAGAATAACAGGCCCGGTGCGAGGATGCAGTTTCAATTCATCATTTCGAGGTGTTCTTTTGACCAGCAGGTGGGTATTTGGGCTTATTTTCGTTGTTTGTGCCGGGCTGCTTGCCGTGGCGTTTTACATGGAGCATGTTATGGGCCTTGAGCCCTGCCCGCTATGCTGGCTCCAGCGGTTTGGCTTTATGGGCGCCGGACTGGTGAGCTTGCTGGCTGCACTGCATGGTCCCACGGGCTTTGGTGTGCGACTTTACGGCCTGCTGCTGGCTGTTACCGCGGGCGCAGGGCTCGGAGTGGCTGGCCGTCAGCTATGGCTCCAGAGCTTGCCCGCGGACCAGGTGCCTGCCTGTGGCCCCTCGGTGGATTATATGCTGGAAGTCCTCCCGTTTTTTGAGGTGCTTACAACTGCGCTCAGAGGTACAGGCGATTGTGCGGAAGTTGTTTGGCGTTTCCTTGGATTGAGCATTCCCGGCTGGACGGCGGTTTTCTTCGTTTTGCTGGTTATCGTTGGTCTGGTTCTGTTGTTTCGTCGCTCAAAGCCAAGAGGCTGGATTGCCGGGTGAAACGGTTGCGGTGAATGGGTGGCATGGGGTAACTTGAACTCCATCTGAGAAGAATCAAAACCGAGACTGAAGTTCCGGGTTACCAAGCGGAGAAAAGGCGTCATGTTGGAAAATTGCCGAAATGCCAGGGAGCGTTGGGGTGGCGTTAGCGAACTCATTGACCGCTGGCTCAAGGAGCGTCAGGAACTGCTGGTTCACTATTGTGACCTGTCCGGTGAAAGCGATTATTCCCAGACCGAGGCCCTGAGAGGCAAATTCGTGCGCCTGTGCGAATTGCTGGTGGATTACGTTTCGACCGGGCACTTCGAGATATACGAACAGCTGGTTCAGGAAGCCCGGGAGTTTGACGATGGCGGGCTGGAGCTTGCCGGCAAGGTTTATCCGCGCATTGAGCATACCACCGAGGTAGCTCTTAATTTCAACGATCGTGTGGATGGCCGTGACTTGACGGAAGAAGACGTCAACGCGTTGTTCAGTGAGCTTTCAAAACTGGGAGAGATGCTGGAAACCCGTTTTGAGATGGAGGATTTCCTGATCGAACACCTTCACAACGTCCACGCTGGCAAGGTCGCGTCGGCCTGATCTCCTGATTGAGGTCTTGGCATAGAAAAGCCTCAGCACCGGTTATCCCGGGCTGAGGCTTTTTATTGCTCGCTGATTATTCCGAGTCAGCGGCCTTATCGTCCTGAGGGTTGATGCTCAGCAGTTCTACGTCGAATACCAGCGTTTCGTTGGGGCCAATAGCGCGGTTTCCACCCGGGCCGTAGGCCAGCTCGGAGGGGATGTAGAGTTTGTAGCGTGCGCCTTCGCTCATCAGCTGCAATCCTTCGGTCCAGCCAGGGATTACCTGGTTCAGGCCAAAAGTAACTGGCTCGCCGCGCTCGCGGGAGCTGTCAAAAACTTCGCCGGAGAGCAATTCGCCGGTGTAGTGGACCTCAACGGTATCGGTCGCGGCTGGCTTCTCGCCATTGCCTTCTTCCAGAACTTCGAACTGCAGGCCGGATTCCGTGGTTTCAACGTTTTCACGGGCACCATTTTCGGCCAGGAAAGCCTCGCCGGCGTCCTTGTTTTTCTGGGCCAGATCTTCAATCTGTTTGGACTGCTCTTCCTGCAGTTGCTGCTGATAGGTCATCAGCGCCTGCTGGACCTCTTCACGGCTCATACGCTTGGCTTCGTCGTCACCCGCGTGACCGTGCTGGATGCCCTCAAGGAACTGATCCATCTGCAGGTCTGGCAGGTCGTTGCCCATGCGCTCACCAAGGACCAGTCCCATGCCGTAACTCACTTTCTGGTCGGTGGATTCCAGTTTAGGCTGTTCCGGCGTTTCCGGCGGAGTCGAGCAGCCGGCAACAATTCCGGTCATCGCCAGTGCGAGCAGTGCTTTCTTCATTGCTTCATCCTTTAACGTCTGTTTAGGGGCTGTGCCCGTAGCTTTTGTTTGTCAGAACGCCGAAGGTAACGGGTTCTGGCGGCAGATGCCACTGAACATGTGTTAAGAAACCGGACGGTTCGATCAGCTGCCATTGCGACCGGCAGTGGGTCCCAATGAGAACGGTGCGCTGTATGGAGATTGCCAATCGGTTTCCGGATCCGATGGCCTTTCTCCTTGCAGCGCCCTCTCAGACCGCTCTATTGCGAGCGTGTTCCACGGGCCATGCTCCGGCGGCTGGTCGGCATAGTGCCAATTGCCTTCGGTATCCTGCCACTTGAAGATGATATCAGGTCCTTCCGTTGCAATCGGGGAGGGGACCAGCCCCTCAAACGCCGGAATTTCAGGCTGTTTCTCGTCAGCCACGGGTTTGGAAACCTGTTCCGGATCGTTCAGGCCGAAAACAATCAGTAACAACAGCAACCCGAGTGCCGGGAACGAGAGCCGGATGAGCCATTTCATGATCATGGCCGGGGTTCTCCCTTTGGGAAATTTGCCAGCGTACTGGCCAGTGCATTCAGTTGAGGTTTCGCGCTCCGGATTGAGCTCGGAGACGGGGCTGCGGCCTCGAGATTGTTTCGGATTAGCTTTTCGCGTCCGTGCATATCGCTGTATTCCGGGTTTTGGGTAATCAGTGTCTGCCAGGCCAGTGCCAGCTCGATTCGTTCTGCTTCCAGCTCCAGGCCGCCAGTGCCGTCTCGCAGTTTCTGGCATGCTGTATTCGACTTGGGAAGCCATTTCCGTATGGCGCGCAAACCACCGGTTACACGATCGCGCCACTCTGTTAACGTAGCGTCCTCAATGCCGGAGTACCTTCTGCCATTCAGCGAAAGCCACCCGGCACATAGAATTCGTGTCACGCTCCAGCCCTGCTGTTGCAACGCCAGGCAGTTTTCCTGAGCTTCGGGGTATTGCCAGAACTCCAGTGCAAAACGCCAAAGAGGGTTATCTGGTTCCAGTTTTTCCGGTAAATCCAGGGAATTTGCCGGTAACTCACCGTTGCTTCCTGACGAGACCGACATGACAACAGAACCTTCCCTGAAAACTTACGTTGATAAAATGAAAACATGTTAACGATAACCGATCTCAGTTTACAACGGGGTGGCGTCTGGTTGCTAGAATCCGTCAACCTGACCGTCCAGCCGGGCCAGCGAGTTGCCATTGTCGGAGCTAATGGCGCCGGTAAATCGAGCCTGTTTCAGCTTTTACTCGGGCAACTGTCACCGGAGCAGGGCAGTATCTCGCTCCCGGGAGGTTGTCGCATTGCCCATATGGCCCAGGAATTTGAGGCATCCGGGCGAAGTGCGAGGGATTTCGTGCTTGATGGCGATATCGATCTCCGTCGTCTCGAGGCTGAACTCGCTGACGCAGAGGGCCGGGGAGATGATCACGCCCTCGCCCGTATCCACGGCGAACTGGATGTGCACGAGGCCTGGTCGGCGCCGCGTCGGGCAGAGTCCCTGTTGCGCGGTCTTGGGTTTACCGACGACGATGCGGATCGCCCGGTGTCGGCGTTTTCCGGTGGCTGGCGCATACGCCTGAATCTTGCCCAGGCCCTTATGCGGCCATCGGATCTGCTGTTGCTGGACGAGCCCACTAACCATTTGGACCTCGACGCATGCCTGTGGCTGGAAAACTGGCTGCGACGCTATTCCGGCACCCTGCTCTTTATTTCCCACGACCGGGACTTCATGGATCGGGTTGCGACTCATGTGGTGCACTTTGATCAGCGTAATCTGGACATCTATACCGGCAACTACTCCGCCTTCGAAGGCCAGCGCAGTGAGCGCCTGGCCCAGCAGCAGGCGGGTTTTGAACGTCAGCAGGCTCGCATAGCCGAAATTCAACGGTTTATCGACCGCTTCAAGGCCAAGGCCACAAAAGCCCGGCAGGCACAGAGTCGGGTCAAGTCGTTGGAACGCATGGAGAAAATTGCGCCTGCTCACATTGATTCGCCGTTCAGTTTCGAGTTTCCGTTAGCAGAGAAGGTTTCCAACCCCTTGCTGTCTATCCGAAACGGGAGCGCCGGTCACGGTGACGTCACCATTCTTGATGGCATTAATATCGCCCTGCTGCCGGGAAGCCGGGTAGGGCTACTCGGCCCTAATGGCGCTGGCAAATCCACGTTAATGGATGCTCTGCGGGGTGAGGCTACCTTGTTGTCCGGTGAGCGAACCTGCGGCGAGCATCTGGCTATTGGTTATTTTGCCCAGCATCAGCTGGAGTCGCTTGATCTGGATGCGAGCCCGTTCCTGCATCTTCAACGCCTCGAGCCCAGGGCCTCGGAACAGCGGGTTCGCAATTTTCTGGGAGGATTCGATTTCCACGGAGATCAGGCTCTGAGCCCCATACGGTCCTTCTCTGGCGGTGAAAAAGCCAGGGTGGCACTGGCGGTGATTGCCTGGCAGAAGCCAAACCTGCTGTTGTTGGACGAGCCTACCAACCACCTTGATCTGGAAATGCGCCAGGCACTGACCATGGCACTGCAGAACTTTGAGGGCGCCATTGTCGTTGTCTCCCACGATCGTCATCTGCTTCGAAACACCGTCGATGAGTTCTGGCTGGTGAATGATGGCCGGGTTGCTGAATACGAGGGAGATCTCGAAGACTACGAGCGCTGGCTTGCGGACCGTCGCAAGGACGAGACCGAGGCGCCGAAGCGCCAGAGTGAGAGCCGCCAGGGAGGCGGTGATTCCGATGCAGAGGTTGCCGTCGGTGAGAGTGCGGATGACCGCAAGTCCCGTAAGCGCGCCGAAGCCGCGCTGCGCCAGAAACTCAGTCCTTACCGAAAGAAGCAGACGGCTCTGGAGCGGAAAATGGATACCCTCCAGGAAACCCTGAGGGTCCTCGAATCGGACCTCTCCGATCCGACCCTTTATGATGCGAGTGGCAAGGCCAGGCTGCAGGAACTGCTTGGTAAACAGGCGGAGGCTAAAGGCCGCCTGGAAGACATGGAGGCCGAGTGGCTGGACGTGAGCGAGACCGTGGAATCCATGGAGGCTGAACTGGCTGGGTAAAGCCGGTCAGGCGCCGGCGATTTCCAGTTCAAAATCCTGTTTGGCAAGGTAGTCCCGCTCGTTCTCCAGATCAGCCAGCGTCAGAGGGCGGTCATCAAGCCAGCCGTCCGCGAATTCCACCACCAGCTTCTTGTCGTGGGCATGAAGGGTTACGTCCGGTGGCGATTCCATGTTGCGCGGATGCTGGATGAGAACCGCAAGTCTCAGCAGGACGCAGAGATAGCGAAGCCGTGTTTTGTCATCCGGGTCCACACCCTCAAAGATTGCCTGCGAGAACTTGCGCCGATGGCCCCGTACCAGGGTAGCCAGGTCCCGCTGAAATTGCTGGCTGAAGCCAGGCAGGTCGGAATAACGCAGCAAATAGGCGCCATGCTTGTGATACTGGCTATGGGAAATAGTCAGGCCAATCTCGTGAAGGCGGCAGGCCCAGCGCAGGACTTCCTCGTCACTGGCGGTTTGCAGCCCCCAGGCGTCCGCTACCTGTTGCCAGGCGGCTACAGCGGTGGCTTCTACGGCTGCTCCGTGATTCTGATCGACATGATAGCGTTCCTGCAGGGCGGAAATGGTCCGCTCGCGTACGTCTTCGTGCTGGATTCTGCCGGCGATGTCGTAGAGCAGGCCCTCGCGCAGGGCACCATCGGCAAAATCCATTTCCTCAATGCCCAGGGACTGAAACGCTCCCATCAGAATGGCGAAACCGGCCGGGAAAATACTCTGGCGGTCAGAGCGCACGCCCAGCTCTCCAAGTTTGTCGGTCTTGCCCATATCGACCAGCCGCTTACGCAGCTCCTGCATGCCCGCGAGGTTGATGGTGCCATCGGTAATCTTCAGGCTCACCAGAACATTGGCAATGGCCTTGATCGAGCCGGACGAGCCCACCGCGCTCTGCCAACCCACTGACCGATAATGCCGCCGGATGTTCAGGAGCTCCTGCTCCGCGTGGGTGATCGCCTTATCCAGCTGTCGACGGGTAATCTTGCCGTCGGGGAAGTAGCGGTTGCGAAACGACACGCAGCCCATGTGCAGGCTTTCCAGAACCTGGGGTTCAAAGCGCTGGCCAATAATGAACTCCGTGCTGCCGCCACCGATATCAATGACAAGACGACGACCGATATCGTCAGACAGCGTATGGGAAACCCCGAGATAGATCAGGCGAGCTTCCTCCCGGCCGGCGATGATCTCTACCGGATAACCCAGGACCTCTTCGGCTCGGGCTATGAACTCAGAGGCATTGCGGGCGACTCTTAGCGCGTTGGTACCGACAATCTGGACCGATTCCGGGGGCATGCCGTTGAGGCGCTGCGCAAATTTTCTCAGACAGGCCAGGGCCCGTTCCTGCGCTTCCTCAGTCAGCCGGTTGAATTGATCCAGCCCAGCGCCAAGTTGAACTTTCTCACCCATCTTCTCGAGGGTGCGGATTTCTCCGTGGACCAGTCGGGCAACCACCATATGGAAACTGTTGGAGCCGATGTCGATGGCTGCCAGGGCTTCCGATGAAGATGCAGCGTTTTCGGCGGTGGATGCGGCCGTCACGTTGGTCGAAATCCTTTTGATATGAATCTGCGGGCTACTATAAGCGAAATTCCTCGGGCCTGTCAGTAACGGACAGCTTTCGTCTTTCACCGAAGCCTGGCTGTCAGGATTTCTACAGATAGATCTACTGCTTCACATCCGGCTGATCAATCGCGTAAAGTATTACGTATCGTGATGAGGGCGAAGGCGTGCTTTTGAACAATGGCACATCTTCAGCGACAGTCAACAGCGCCCCGGCAGTAATCCGAAAAACATGCTGGCACGACGCGGGGCGCGTGAATCAGGAAAAAGTAATGAGCGGAAATATCGTAAACGTAACTGACGCTTCTTTCGAACAGGACGTACTGCAGTCCGACGTTCCGGTGCTGGTAGACTACTGGGCGGAATGGTGTGGCCCTTGCAAGATGATTGCACCGGTGCTGGAAGAAATTGCCGACGAGTACGATGGCAAGCTGAAAATCTGTAAGCTGAATATCGACGAAAACGAGCAGACTCCGCCGAAATTCAACATTCGTGGTATCCCGACACTGATGCTGTTCAAGAACGGTAACGTCGATGCCACCAAAGTTGGCGCCCTGTCCAAATCCCAGTTGGCCGCCTTCCTGGACAGCAATCTCTGATTGCCTTCCGGACATAAAAAACCGCCCCTGAGCGAAAGCTCACGGGCGGTTTTTTATGGTTATGAAAGCGTCCTCTGGCCTGCCAAAAGTGGCAGGGCTGCTCCTGGCTGGTGGTGAAGGCCGCAGGCTGGGCAGAACCGACTTATTCCCAGTTCTTGCTTCGAGCCACATCAGATGCTTTCTGCTCCACCCAATGCTCTCCGGATTCGGTCAGTTCCTTCTTCCAGAACGGCGCTGATGTTTTTAAAGCGTCCATAATGTACTGACAAGCGGCAAACGCATCGCCCCGGTGGGCACTGCAAATGCCCACAAAGACAATCTGGTCCTGCAGACCCAGCCGGCCAACGCGGTGAATCACCCGCGCCTTGCGAACGTCCCAGCGATTCGATGCCTCGTCAATCAATTCGCCGATTACCTGTTCGGTCATGCCCGGGTAGTGTTCAAGGTAAAGCCCGGTGACCCCCTTCATATCACCGCTTTCCCTGACAAGTCCGGAAAATATGGCAATAGCCCCTGTTCCTGCGCCGCTGTCCCTCAGCGCCGCATATTCAACAGCAGGATCGAAGTCCTCGGCTTGTATCGAAATCATTTCAGCCTCCGGTAACCGGGGGGAAGAAAGCCACTTCATCCCCTCCATGAACAGGAGTGGAGGGTTTTGCCATGGCCTGATTCACAGCGATCATGACTGGCTGGCCACCCTGAAGCTGGGCCCAGGGGCCACCCCGGCCGGCCAGAGCGGCAAGAAGATCACCGGTGGTCTGTCCTGGTTTTGCAGGAATCGTCAGTTCCTCCGTATCCAGTTCCTCCCGCAAACGGGCAAAAAAGCGAACGGTGATGTTTTCTTTAGTCATGGTCAGGCCAGTAATTCTGCGAATGAATAGTAAGTTAACAGATCCCCAGGCTCTACCGTAGTGCCTTCAGGGACGACAGCCAGACCATCGGCCCAGCATGCCGAGCTCATCACACCCGAGCTTTGGTTGGGGTAGGCGGTAATGTGAGTCTCGCCGCTCTGGATCTCCTTGCGGGCGCGGACATACTCCCGGCGGGTCGATGCAGAGGCCACACTGAAAGCTGCAGGAAGTGTTTCACCGATTGCCCGAGTACGGCCATGCCCCTGACATTTGCGGATAACGGGCATGCCGAGTACCAGAAACGTTACCAGGACGGAGGCAGGGTTTCCCGGCAGGCCAAGGAGCGGTGTGCCATTGATCGAGCCGAATGCCAGAGGTTTACCGGGTTTGATCGCCAGCCGCCATAGCGAAAGCTCGCCGGATTCTTCCAGAACCGCGCGGACATGGTCTTCTTCGCCCACAGACACGCCACCACTGGTAATGATCAGATCGGCCTGGGTGGCGGCTCGTTGAATTGATGCCCTGGTTGCCTGGCGAGTATCCTCGAGCGTTTCACAGAGCACCACCTCGCAACCGGCGCTCGCAAGCAGCCCCAGCATGGTAAAACGGTTGGTGTTATAGATCTGGCCGGGGGCCAGTGGAGTTCCGGGATCCACCAGTTCGTCGCCGGTAGTAAGGATGGCGACTTTAAGGCGAGCCATTACTGACACCCTCGCAATGCCGAGGGAGGCGAGTAATCCCATTTCCTGCGGGCGGACAGGCGTGCCGCTGGTCAGCGCCAGAGCGCCTTTTTTCAGATCCTGGCCTTGGCGCCGGATATTTTGGCCTGCCTCGACCTCTGCAGAAACGGTGATGCTGTTATCCGAAAGGTCGACCCGTTCCTGCATCACCACAGAATCAGCACCTTCGGGTATCTCGGATCCGGTAAAAATGCGTGCAGCGGTGCCTGCCGCCAGCGGCTGCGGGGCTTGCCCGGCCGGAACCCGTGCTGACACCCGTAGTGGCTCGCCTGCCCCGAGATCCTCTTTGCGCAGGGCATAACCGTCTACAGCGCTGTTATCGGCGGGAGGGACATCCGCGGGCACGTAGTAGTCTTCCGCCAGGATGCGATCCAGTGAATCCTGCAACGCCACCGTTTCAACGGCTGTCGTTACCGGGACTCTGGAGAGCAGGTGCGTGAGTGCATCGTCAACGGGGGTCAGGTTAGGGCCAGCCATCCTGTTATTGCTCCTTTGGTTCTCTGGTTTCAGCGCTTGGCGCGGCTGCCGATCCGTTCGTGTAACCGGGAATGGGGGGCTTCAGGTTTGCGCAAAACCAGCGCGGAAAAATTGCACGGGCCATGGCGACTGTCCAACTGAGAGCTCAGGATACCGTTCCAGCCGGTACGACATGCGCCGGTGGAACCGGGCAGACAGAAGATCACCGTGTGATTGGCGAGACCGCCAAAGGCGCGGGACTGAATGGTGGAGGACCCTATCTCGGCGGCAGACAACCGGCGGAACTCTTCGCCGAACCCTTCGATAGCCTTGTCCAGCAAAGGGCCGACGGCTTCGGGCGTGCTGTCTCGTTCGTGGAATCCGGTGCCGCCGGTAATAACCACGACATGCACTTTTGGATCGGCAATCCAGTCCGAGATCACGGCCCTTACCAGGTACACGTCGTCGGGTAGAATGCGTCGGGCAGTCAGATTGTGGCCTGCCTCGATCACGCTGTCTTCAAGGAATTGACCGGATGTATCTTCGTTTGGGCCGCGGGTATCAGAAACGGTAAGAACGGCGATGTTCAGAGGGGTCAGTTGGTCGGTGCGTTCGCTGCTCATGGAATAGGCTCCGCAAAATTATAAAAGGTCTATATTCGTCAGTATCCGTGTCACGGATTAAGATTGGAAGAGGGGTAACCCTTCAGAGGGAGATGCGATCCCCCGGCTAAAACGGGGGCGCGGAAACACTGGCGTGCCATGAAATTGGCGTTAATTTGGCCGGTGTACTTGACATTCGCCAGTCAGGTGGTCGATGATCTCGGTTGCCCGGCGAACGGTTGTTCCCACTCTCTGGCTTCAGTACTTTAATCCCGGATTCCATCTATACCGGTTGCTCCATTTGGCCAGCACCTAGTTAAACGACGTTTTAATCAATTCGTTCAGGGCGTCCCTGTCATTCCAATGCGTGCTTACTACTTCCATTCCTGAAAAATTCAATAAACTATGAATCTTACTGAACTCAAGCAGAACTCCATGCCCGAATTGCTCGAAATTGCGCAAGAGATGGGCCTCGATAACCTGGCTCGTTCGCGCAAGCAGGATGTTATCTTCACTATTCTGAAGAGGCATGCCAAGAGCGGCGAAGACATCTACGGTGATGGCGTACTGGAAATTCTGCAGGACGGTTTCGGCTTCCTCCGTTCCGCTGACGCCTCCTACCTAGCAGGTCCTGACGACATTTACGTCTCTCCGAGTCAGATCCGGCGTTTCAACCTTCGCACGGGTGATACCATTGCCGGCAAGATTCGTCCGCCGAAAGACGGTGAGCGCTATTTTGCCCTGTTGAAGGTTAATGAAATTAACTTCGACAAACCGGACAATGCGCGTAACAAGATTCTGTTTGAAAACCTGACACCGCTGTTTCCGCAAGAGCGCCTGCAGCTTGAGGCCGGAAACGGCAGTACCGAGGATTTGTCCTCACGGGTTCTGGATCTTGTGGCGCCGATCGGCAAGGGCCAGCGTGGTCTGATCGTATCCCCGCCCAAAGCCGGTAAAACTCTGCTGATGCAGAGCATTGCCCAGTCCATTACCCGCAACAATCCGGAGTGCCATGTGATGGTGCTGCTGATTGATGAGCGGCCGGAAGAAGTAACCGAAATGCAGCGTACGGTGCGAGGTGAGGTGATTGCCTCCACCTTTGACGAGCCGCCTGCACGTCACGTTCAGGTGGCGGAAATGGTTATTGAGAAGGCCAAGCGTCTGGTTGAGCACAAGAAAGACGTGGTGATCCTGCTGGATTCCATTACCCGTCTGGCTCGAGCCTACAACACGGTGATCCCTTCCTCCGGCAAAGTACTTACCGGTGGTGTGGATGCCCATGCCCTGGAGAAGCCGAAGCGTTTCTTTGGTGCCGCTCGTAACGTGGAAGAAGGCGGCAGCCTGACCATTCTGGCGACGGCGCTGGTAAACACCGGCTCCAAGATGGACGAAGTGATTTACGAGGAGTTCAAGGGTACGGGCAACATGGAGATCCATCTGGATCGCAAAATTGCCGAGAAGCGGACGTACCCGGCGATCAATATCCGCAGTTCCGGCACACGCCGGGAAGATCTGCTGATGAGTGAGGCGGATATCCAGCGGGTGTGGATCCTGCGCAAGCTGCTGCACTCCATGGAGGACGACACCGCAGCCATTGAGTTCCTGCTGGACAAGCTCAAGGACACCAAGACCAACGACGAGTTCTTCCAGTCGATGAAGCGTCGTTAAGTTCAGGACGCGGGTATATTCCTGCGCGCCAGGCCCTTGGTGGCGGGCGGCGCAGGGGAATCCCTCCCCGGACACGCCGTGAATACTTCCCTGTAGACTGTGTCCTGCCATCCCTGGCAAGACACAGTCCGGGGAGGGATTTTCTGGCACTGCTATCCTGATTCCTGCGCGCACCCGTCCCCCATCCTGATCTGGCGTGCAGATTTAAACATCCGATAAGCGCTGTATCCCGTACAAAGCCCGAAACCTTCGGAGCAAACGATGAAATACAACGACCTGAGAGACTTCATTGACCAGTTGGAAAAACTGGGCGAGCTGAAGCGTATCTCTGTTGAAGTTGATCCCCATCTGGAAATGACGGAAATCTGTGACCGCACATTGCGGGCAGAGGGTCCGGCGTTGCTGTTTGAGAATCCGAAAGGCTACAACATGCCCGTGCTGGCTAACCTGTTTGGTACACCAAAGCGGGTCGCAATGGGGATGGGGCAGGACAATGTCACGGCTCTCAGGGACATTGGCAAATTGCTGGCGTTCCTGAAGGAGCCGGATCCCCCCAAGGGCTTCAGGGATGCGATCGAGAAATTACCCCTGTTCCGCCAGGTCATGCGGATGAGTCCCAAGGTGCTTCGCTCGGCGCCCTGTCAGGATGTGGTGATCGAAAAGGATCAGGTGGATCTGTATCAGATCCCGGTGCAGCACTGCTGGCCGGGGGATGCGGGGCCGCTGGTGACCTGGCCACTGGTGATTACCCGTGGTCCCCATAAGGAAAGACAGAATCTGGGGATCTATCGCCAGCAGGTGATTGGGCGTAACCGACTGATCATGCGTTGGCTGAGCCATCGGGGCGGTGCCCTGGATTTCCAGGAATTCCAGAAGGCCAACCCGGGACAGCCCTATCCGGTGGCCGTTGCGCTGGGCGCGGATCCCGCCACCATTCTCGGGGCCGTGACGCCGGTGCCGGATAGCCTGTCTGAATATGCCTTTGCCGGCCTGTTGCGCGGCAGCCGCACCGAACTGGTGAAAGCCGGTCTCAGTGATCTGCAGGTGCCGGCCAGTGCCGAGATAGTGCTTGAGGGCTTTATCTATCCGGATGATTTGGCGCCGGAAGGGCCTTTTGGTGATCACACCGGGTATTACAACGAGGTGGACCAGTTCCCGGTGTTTACGGTGGAGCGGATTACGCACCGCAGGGATCCGATCTATCACAGTACATACACCGGTCGGCCGCCTGATGAGCCAGCCATTCTGGGTGTCGCGCTGAATGAGGTGTTTATCCCGATTCTGCAGAAACAGTTTCCGGAGATCGTGGATTTCTACCTGCCACCCGAGGGTTGTTCCTACCGGCTTGCAGTGGTGACCATGAAGAAGCAGTACCCAGGCCATGCCAAACGGGTCATGATGGGCGTATGGTCGTTCCTGCGTCAGTTTATGTATACCAAGTTCGTCATTGTGACAGATGATGACGTGAACGCCCGGGACTGGAAGGACGTGATCTGGGCGATGACCACCCGCATGGATCCGACCCGTGACACCACGCTGGTGGATAACACCCCCATTGATTATCTGGACTTTGCATCGCCGGTGTCCGGGTTGGGATCAAAGATGGGGATGGACGCCACCAACAAATGGCCCGGTGAAACCGACCGGGAGTGGGGCACCCCTATTACCATGACCGATGAGGTCAAGCAGCGGGTGGACGAGCTGTGGGACAGCCTGGGGATTGAAACTGGCCCCGATCGCCCCGAGTGATAGGGGCAACAGTGTGCATCGGGTCGTTCTGAAGCCTTCCGGGCTCGTGTTTTACGCCGGCCCGGGCGACGACCTGCTTAGCGCGGCCGCCAGGGCGGGCGTTGATGTGCCGGCGGCCTGTCGCAACGGGGTGTGTGAAATCTGTGAGGCACGGCTGATGGCCGGGCCCGTGCTCAACACCCGAAACCAACAGAAGATTTTGGTCAGTGAGCGCCTGATGTTGTGCAGGAGTCAGGCGCTCGGTGATCTTGAACTGGAGATAAACGCCGTTATGGCAGCCGGAAATAACCAGCCTCGCAAGTTTCAGGCAAAGGTCGTGGACGTTCGATCAATCAGTCACGACGTATACCGCGTTGAGCTTCAACTCCCGCGTCGTCGGGAACTGTCATTCCACGCGGGCCAGTACTTGTCCGTGAACCTTCCGGATGCCGAGCCCTGTTATTTTTCCATTGCCAGTAGTCCGGCCGAACAGAATATCGAACTGCATATCCAGGCGACGCCGGACTGGGTTTCTGCGCAGAAGGTCATCGATGCCCTGACGGCTGGCGGTGAAGTTACTCTGGAACTGCCCCATGGCAAGGCCTGTTTGGCGACCGTGCCCGACAAGCCGATGTTACTGGTGGCAGCCGGTACCGGTTTCGCCCAGATGAAGAGTCTGGTGGATTACTTGCGCAGCACCGACTATAACCAGCCGGTCAGGCTATTCTGGGGCGTGCGTCGCCACGAGGATATGTATTTGCGGAGCCTTGCCCAGCAGTGGCAGCAGGAATGGCCTCCCTTTACATTCCTGCCCGTGGTTGGTGATGACGAGGACAACGACTGGGGTGGCCACCATGATCAGCTGGTGGGCGCGGTTCTGGCTTCAGGCATGGACTGGGGTAATGTCGAGGTCCACGCCAGCGGTTCACCAACTATGGTCTACACGCTGATGGACGCTCTGATTGACGCAGGACTGCCAGAACAGGCCTTTTTCTCGGATGTCCTGGAGTATGCACCGCGCAAGTAGGCGGCGGTTCCAGCCAGGGCCTGACCTTTTGGTCAGCCCTGGCCCTTCCGGTCAGGCCTTGGGCATGGGGAGTTCCGGCAAGCCATTGTCTTTGGCCAGCCCCTGCATCATCAGTTTGACACTGACTTGTTCCTCGCCCATGTGGGCGTTCAGACGGCTCAGTTCCGCCAGGGTTTCCCGATTGCGCCGCAAGCGCAGGCTGGTTTCAAAATATTCCCGGGCCTTGCCCCAGAGTTCATTTCGCAGGCTGAGCCGTCCCAGCGCCAGTAACAATTCCGGATTGTTTGGACGGTCTTTCAGCCATTGTTCGGCGAGCAGTAGCTGCTCGTCCGGCTTGTGCCCCTTAATCCGCCCGTAAAGATTGATCAGTTCGTCGCTCCAGTGATTGCGCAGTACCTTGCGGAGCAGGGTTTCAGTCTGTGCTTCTTCGCCCAGGTCAGCCAGCAGTCGGGCGTAATCCCGGATAGTGTATTCATCACGGCGCAGGAAGCCGGGCAATTCATCCCACAGACGGGTAAGCGGTTCCAGGGACGCATCCGGATCAGCCTGCCGTTGCCGGCGACAGTCTTCAGCAGCCTGTTCCAGCAGATTGTGCCAGACCAGGCGTTGTAATTCGTTGAATTCATCATCCGGGAGAACGTTGCGCTTTTGCAGTTCAGGCAGCATCTTCGAAAGCTCTCGCCAGTCTTCCAGACGCAAGTAGGCATTTTTCAGAAGCTTGAGCACAAAGGGGTGGTGAGGCGACAGCTTGCGCAGTCTGATCAGTGTGGCCAGGGCCTGTTCCAGGCGATTACCGGCTAACTGTAATTGGGCCTGGGTAATGCCGACCGCCAGGTCCGATCCCGGTGTGCTTTCAAAGGCTTTGCGCAGCAGTTCGTCGACCTCTTCATGATTGCCGGATTCAAACGATGCCTGTGCTGCCGCCAGGTAATTGATCAGTGGCGTATCGACATGACCCGCAGAAGACGTCAGGAGTTTGTTCGCTCTTGGCCAGTTACCTTCCGCCAGCGCCAACAGGCCCTGGGTGGTGCGGCGACGGGCCCGGCGCTCGTTGCCCCGTGAAATCCAGCCGGCCACCATGCCGGTGCCATGACGAAATCGACGGAACAGGCTGAGGGTGAGGACTGTCAGCACAATCACGGCCACCAGCAGCGCCAGGCCAACCCAGAAGTTGGTCTCTACCATGTAGTGACCCAGGCTGATGCGTATGTAACCCAGATCATACTGCAGCCCCAGAGAAAGTCCGGTCCCGATCAGCAGCGCCAGCAGGACAATCAGCAGCAGACGAATCATGAATCACCGCCTCCGTTTGTTCCGGATTCGGTATCTCCGGCATCGTCAGCATTGAGCCGGCCGGCAAGGCGTTTCTTGAGCAGGTCCAGGGATTGGCTGATATCCGGCAGTGTCGGGTCGACATTGCGGCTGGCCAGCTCGGTCATGGTTTCGGAAAGAGCCATGACCCGGGGGTTGCTGGCGTTGTACCAGTTATCAATAGTATCCCGTGCCTTGGTCAGTGCTCGCTCATAAAGTGGCTGGTTGCCGCGAAGTACGGCCATTTCGGCTTCCTCGAGCATCAGCTGGAGGTTGAGGCGGGCGTAGGCACTCTGGTCAGGAGATAGCAGTGGTTTGACCGATTCGTCCAGGCGACGGACGACCACCACTTGCATCAGTGTCGACTTGAATTTGTTCCAGGCCCGCATCAGGGCGTTTGGCTCGCCACTCTGGGCGCTGTCCGACGCTTCGCCAGTCGTACCAACAAAGCCCGGAGCCTGATCGTTGATCAGTGCCTGGTCGGTAAGTTGGTGAATGCTGTCGATGGCCGCTTCCAGCTTCAGGTAAAGCCCCGTGCGATCCACCCCGCTAATGCCCTTGAGCGCGAGAACTTCCCGGGCGAGTTGCTGGCGCACCGGATACACGCCTATGTCATCAGACTCGGCCAGAACCTCATCGGCGGCCTGCAGGGCTGACAGTGCGCCGCGGATGTCCTTCTCGATCATCAGGCGCTGGTTGGCGATGCGCAGGAGATATTCCGCTTCTGCGAGCAGCCAGTCGGTCCGGGTGCGATTCCCGGCTTCCAGCAGTTCCCGGGCATTGTGATCGATCTGCCTCTGTTGGGTGGCGATCAGTTCCCGCTGGGCTGACAGCTTTTCTTCGAGGGATTGCAGTCGCTGGTTTTGCTGGCTACCACGATCACCATAGAGGCTCTCGAGCTGGGCTGTGTCCTGCTGCAGATTCTGGAGGGTCTGCTGTACGGCCTGATGATTATTCCACTGTTGCCAGCTCCAGACGGCTAGGGCAATGGCAAATACCAGAGCAATGATGGCAACGAGCCAGACAGGCCAGATTTTCTGGCGTGCGGGTGGTTCCTTGGGTATAGGGGCGGGCAGTTGATTCGTAGTATCAGTCACGGGCGTCCTTACTAGGCTTTTCCGGAGCCACCGTCCCGGCCGGTGAGTTGCGCCGCAACGGTGGCCACGATGTCATTGTCGGCAAGGCTTCCTGGTGTACACGGATTTCTGAATCCTGCTGCCCGGGCCTGTTCGGCAACCCGTTCAGCGGGAACAATCAATAACCTATCGTATAGATTATGGCCGCTATTCGCACATAGTGCGATGAGATTGTTCAAGGTTTCTCCGGAGAGGGCGACGATGGCCTCCGGTGCAAAGTCGCCGAGAATCCCGCCGACCTCTTCCGGACTGTAGTCTGGAATACTCCTTCGATAAAGTGGCAGGATGGTCACCCGGGCGCCGCGATCCTTGAGGGTCTGGCGAATAAGCTCACGGCCATTGTCGCCTCGAACCAGCAACACCCGTTCTCCTCTGACCTGTGCCAGAGATGGAAGCTCCAGCAAGGCTTCGCTGGTCCAGCCATCGACGGGCTTCCGTGTAGACAGGCCATAATCGGCGAGCACAGAGGCCGTTCCTGCGCCAACGGCGTACCAGCGAATTCCGGAGGGAATCTGGGGCCACCAGGTGTCCAGCTCCTCCAGCAGAAGCCTGGCCGCGTAGGGGCTGACCGTGATGATATGGGAGAAATGGTCAAGATCCAGGATCAGGGTGCGCCGCTCCGGTGTTTCCGGCAGCGGTTCCCGTTCGATAAGGGGGAGTACCCGGGCCACAGCGCCCGCATCGCGGAAGCAGTTGGCAAGCCTTGAGGCCTCGGGTTCCGGCCGGCAAATCAGAATCCGCCGGCCGTGAAGATCGGGCACCTTAGCGCGGGGTGTGGCCATAGATTTCAGCCAGTACCTTGTCGGCCCCCAGGGCAAGCAGGTCTTCTGCCAGTTCCCGACCAAGACGTTCGCCTTCTGAACGAGGTGCGCGACCTTCGACACGGAATATCTGGGTGCCATCGACGGCGCCCACAAGGCCGCGTAACCAGACGGTATTCTCGTCTTCGAGCAGGGCATAGGCGGCAATGGGCACCTGGCAACCACCTTCAAGGCGGCGATTGAGTGCGCGTTCTGCGCTTACCCGATCCCAGGTGTCGGTGTGGTTGAGCGGCGCGAGCATGGCCAGAAGTTCGCTGTCATCCAACCGGCATTCGATACCCAGGGCGCCCTGGCCTACGGCTGGCAGGGAGATGCTGTCTGGCATGCAATAACGTATCCGGTCATGGAAGCCGAGTCGTTTGAGGCCGGAGCTCGCCAGTACAATCGCCTCGTATTCACCGGCATCCAGTTTGGCGAGGCGGGTATTTACATTGCCACGCAATACCCGAATCTGCAGGTCTGGTCGGTAGGCCCGCAGCTGGGCTTCCCGTCGCAGGCTGGCGGTACCTACCACGGCACCGTCCGGCAGCGCATCAACGTTGTCGTACCGATTGCTGACAAACGCGTCGGTCGGATCTTCCCGTTCGCAAATGGCGACCAGGCCCAGACCTTCCGGGAACTCCATAGGCACGTCTTTCATTGAATGCACGGCAAGATCCGCACGGCCATCCAGCATGGCTTCTTCCAATTCCTTCACAAACAGGCCTTTGCCGCCAATCTTGGCGAGCGGAACGTCAAGGATCTTGTCGCCCTGGGTCTTGATTTTGACCAGTTCGACGTCGATGTTGTCGTTCAGGCGCTCCAGTTCGGCCTTGATGAATTCTGCCTGCCAGAGAGCCAATGCGCTGCTGCGGGTTGCGATGCGAAGGGTACGTTTTGACATGACACTCACTGTCGGTTCGGAAAATGTTCGCCAAGGTTACCTTGTGACAGCAAAAAAGTCCCGCCGTGGATGTCGGGGTATTCCGAGGGACGATTAACCCGGCTGATGTTCCTGCAGCCACTGCCGTACGTTGCTGGTGTGGCGCCGGCTGACCGGAAGTTCGCCCCGGCCATCCCTGAGGACAATCATGTTCTGACCCTCCGGCGAGCGCGTGAGAGCCTGGATGAAACGGACACCTACCAGGGTATGACGGTGCGTACGCAGAAGGTGATGTGGGTAGGTGCTTTCCAGTTCCTTGAGGGTGTAATCGCAGACCGTTTCGCCGCGGGTATGATGCAGGGTGACGTATTTCTGATCGGCCTCGCAGTAGAGAATATTGCTCAGGTCAATCAGTTCGGTGCCCCGGTAGGTGCGAACTGCCAGCTGTTCATCGTCCTGGTCAGCCTGGTCGGTCAGCGCCTGCAGTTGCACCCGATTGACCCGGCCGATCCGGTTCAGAGCCTCTGCGAGTGCTTCCTTGCGCACGGGTTTGAGGAGGTAGGCCATGGCCTGGACGCCAAAGGCCTGAATCGCATAATGATCGTAGGCGGTGCAGAAGATCAGCGCGGGCGGATTGGCCAGCTGACCCAGGCGGGCTGCCGCTTCCATGCCGTCCATGCCTGGCATGCGGATATCCAGTAGCAGAATATCCGGTTCCAGTTGGGCCACCTGCTTCAGTGCCGCGTCGCCGTCTGCCGCTTCGCCACACACCCGGTACCCGGGCAGTGCGTCCACCAGGCGACGCAAGCGTTCCCTGGCGAGGGGTTCGTCGTCGGCGATCAGAATGCTGCGTGCGAGGGCTGGCTCAGTTTTCATGTCCGGGTATTACGTCCTTTTCCGGGATGTGGGCTGCGTATTGGCGCTTTGTCGCGGAAGTCGCAAGGTAACCGTATAAATGTCGTTCTGGTGGCTGTGCTTGAGCACTGCCGGCTCGCCAAACAGCGCCTGCAGGCGAGCCTGGATATTGGCCAGCGCCATGCGGTTACCTTCATGCTGGCGGTCGTTATGGTCCGGCTTCGGATTCTGTACCAGCAAGTATACAAAATTGCCCCGGGCCTGGGCCTCAATGCGCACGGTGCCGCCACCTTGCCTGGGCTGTATGCCATGATAGATCGCATTTTCTACCAGAGGCTGAAGGGTGAGGGGAGGTATGGCTTGTTGTTCAAGCCCTGGCTGGATGGCCCATTCGAGAGTAAGCCTGTCCCCGAGTCGCAGGGCCTCAATGGCAAGGTAACGCTGGCAAAGGTCCAGTTCCCTTGCCAGGGGAATAAGCTGGTCGCCCGTTCGCAGGCTGGCGCGGAACAGTTCCGACAGATCCAGCACCGCCTCTTCTGCCTGGTCAGGGTTCACCGTGATCAGGCTGGCAATGGTATTCATGCTGTTGAACAGGAAATGGGGTTGAATACGGGCCTGAAGCGCCGTCAGGTGAGCCTGCATTTCCGCTTCGCGCTGTTGTTGCCACTGGTGCTGCATATAGAAATAACGGAGCACCGTGAGAACGATCAGCAACGCCAGCAACTGTTTCTTGGCAATGCTCTGCCACACAGCCACTCCGGGCTGGGGGTGCAGCACACTGTCAGCGAACAGGCTGAAGGCGAGAACGTCCAGCAGGACGATGGCAACGATGCTCAGCGTGGCCCGGGTAACTGACATTGCCGCCAGCTTTCGACGCAGCAGGCAGATCAGTGCTGCACTTGTCAGAGTAGTCCACTGAACGAACAGCGAGAGAAGGCCGAAATAGTTCCAGTCTATCCAGCCAGCGTCCGCCTGTACGATGGCCAGAACCAGAACCAGCAGCTCACTGGTAATCAGCAGCAAAAAGACCGCCCGAACCCGACACAGGTCGGGCACGAAGAATTCGCTGTCTGTCACACCTTTGTCGCCGTTCAGGGGTGTCTCCTTTAGACGTGTCAGAATGTTATACTCCCGCCACGATCAATGTACTCAATTCCCGCCAGATGATGCCGGGCTGTCAGCAGGAAAGATAGACCATGACGGATCAGAAAAAGTCTGACCAGACCACAACCTCCGAAAAACCCTGGGGTGGGCGCTTCAGCGAGCCCACCGATGCCTTTGTCGAGCGTTTTACCGCCTCTGTCGGTTTCGACCAGCGTCTTTACCATCATGACATCACCGGCTCCATTGCCCACGCCACCATGTTGGCGGCGGTGGGCGTGCTGACCGACGAAGAGCGGGACACAATCATAGAAGGCCTGAAAGGCGTCAAGGCAGATATTGAGGCCGGCACATTTGAATGGTCCGTAAGCCTTGAAGACGTGCACATGAATATCGAAGCCCGTCTTACTGACCGCATTGGCATCACTGGCAAGAAACTGCACACGGGCCGCAGCCGGAACGATCAGGTGGCGACGGACATCCGTTTGTACCTGCGCGACGAGATCGACGTGATCGCGGAGGAGCTGAAGCGACTGCAAACGGGACTGCTTGGGCTGGCGGAGCGCGAAGCTGACACCATTATGCCGGGCTTTACCCATCTGCAGACAGCCCAGCCAGTGACCTTCGGTCATCACCTGCTGGCCTGGTACGAGATGCTGGTGCGGGATGCCGAGCGCCTTCAGGACTGCCGCAAGCGGGTAAACGTGATGCCCCTTGGTGCAGCCGCCCTGGCCGGAACCACCTACCCCATCGACCGGGACATGACGGCGAAACTGCTGGGCTTTGACCGCCCGACCGAGAATTCGCTGGATTCCGTGAGTGACCGGGATTTCGCCATTGAATTCTGCAGCTTTGCCGCCCTGCTGATGACACACCTGTCCCGCTTCAGCGAGGAGCTGGTGCTGTGGACCTCTGCCCAGTTCGACTTCATTGATCTGCCGGATCGGTTCTGTACCGGTTCTTCCATCATGCCCCAGAAGAAGAACCCGGACGTGCCCGAACTGGTCCGGGGCAAGACCGGGCGTGTTAATGGTCATTTGATCAGCTTGCTGACGCTGATGAAAAGCCAGCCACTGGCCTACAACAAGGATAACCAGGAGGACAAGGAACCCCTGTTCGATACCGTTGATACCGTCAAGGGTTGCCTGAAGGCATACGCGGACATGATTCCGGCGATTCGTGCCAAGGCCGACAATATGCGGGTGGCCGCCAAACGTGGTTTCTCAACGGCCACTGACTTGGCGGATTATCTGGTCAAGAAAGGTGTTCCCTTCAGGGATGCCCATGAGATCGTCGGCAAGTCGGTGGCCTTTGGTGTGGCCGAAGGTCGTGATTTGTCTGACATGACTCTGGACGAGTTGAAGCAGTTTTCCGATGTGATCGGCGACGATGTGTTTGATGTGCTGACCCTCGAGGGTTCAGTGCAGGCTCGCGATCATTTGGGTGGCACTGCGCCGGACCAGGTCCGGGCTGCCGTTGGACGGGCCCGCACGCTTCTGGGCTGATCCGGCTGCACTTATTACCGGGCGTAACGGCTATCCGCCGATGCGCCCGGTGGTCAGGTCTACCGCAGCCGGGGTTAGTTCCGCCAGCGGTTGGGGGCGTGACAATCTGAAGCCCTGGCCGTAGTGAATGCCCAGCGTTCTTACCTTGCTGAGTGTGTTATCGCTTTCGATAAACGTTGCCACGGTGGTTTTACCCGCCGCTTCGGCAATGCGATGCAGCGCCTCAATCATTACCTGTTGCACCGGATCGTCTTCCAGGTGCTGCATGATTCTCCGGTCCAGCTTGATAATGTCTACCGGCAGTTTTGCGGCCAGACTGTAGCTCTCAACAGAGGCGCCGGCGCCATCGAGGGCCACCCGGCATCCGACCCGGTGGAGGGCGTCGCACAGCACTGCCACGTCATCCGGATACTGTGTGGCATGGGATTCCCGTATTTCCAGGCAGAAACACTCCGGTGCATACGGCGACGCCTGCAAAGCCTTCGCCATAAAGTCTGCAAAGGTGTCATCCAGAACGCTGGCGAGGGACAGGTTGAATCCAACGTATTTTATCCGTGGTTCCAGCAGGCGATGTTTGCCCAGCCAGTCGAGTGTCTGTCGAATTACCTGACGATCCAGTCGTTTTGCGAGATCGAAACGTTCGGCCACCGGCAGGAACTGATCAGGCCGTAGCAGTGTCTGGTCGTCAGAATCTCCGGGGATGCGGCACAGGATTTCAATGTGGTCGCCCCAGGTAACGCTCGCGACCGGGCGCAATGACTGGTACTCCAGAATCAGCCCGTCATTATCGAGGGCCCTGCGGAGCTCTTCCAGGCGTTTGCCCGCCATGCTCTCGTCAGCGTGTTGGGCAATCGCATGGGCGGTATGAATGCGGTTGCGTCCGGAGGTCTTTGCGGTATGGCACAGGTCGGAAGCCTGGCTCAGCAGTTGTTCCGGGTCGCTCGGAACGTCGTTTTCCATAACCAGCAAACCACCCGAGGCTGTTGTTTGCAGCTGGTGGTCCTGCCACTCAAAAACGAACTCACCTATCAGCGCCAGAATGTCCTCAGCGATTTTTCGTGCCCGGGCTTCAGGGCAATTCTCTATCAGCAGGGCAAAGGTATCTCCGGACAGTCGCGCCAGGGCATCACGCTGGCGCACCCGAATACCAAGGTTGCCAGCCAGCTCGCGAAGGTAGCGGTCACAGGTACCGCCGCCGGCAATATCATTGAAGCGATCGAACTCATCCAGGTCCAGATACAGCAGGCTGTCGCAGGATTTTCGATGGGTTTTCTGCTCCAGCGTACGTAATAGCCGGGCAACGAATTCCCGGCGGTTCAACAGGCCGGTGACAGGGTCGTGACAGATACGGTATTCGCTACTGCTGGCATGACTGGCCCGGTTGCTTATGTCCCGAGCTACATGCACTGCTCCGATGACCTCTCCCTGGCTGTCGGTCAGACGCTGATAGTGAAATTCGTAAACGGGTAATTCACGGTTTTGCTGAGCCAGCGGCATTTCCACCACGAAGTTGTCGCGATCAAACGCCCGTTGCCAGAGCCGCTCGATCAGCCGCCGTTCGTTGGGATGGTCCGTTAGCAGTTGTTTCAGGTTATCGCCGGGCGTGGGGGTGATTCCGAATGCATTGGCAAACTGCCGAACGAAGTGATGGTTGCAGTGCATCAGGTTGAGCTCCAGGTCCACTGCAGCGACCAGGTCGGGAGTTGCCTTTGTAGTGGCAGACAAAACCTGCTCTGCCTGCTGGCGAGCCAGATCCCGGCGCATCTCGGGGGTGCGATCGACCAGCGTGCCGCCAAGCCGCTGCTTCCGGCTTCCGGTTTTCAGGGCCATACCGCTCAGGGTCATCCGGCGAGTGTTTTGCCGCGAGGTAAGGACGTTCAGTTCCAGCGAGAAGGGCTCGCCTGTCCGGATGCAGCGGCGAAACAGAGCCCGTACCCTGGCCTGACCGGTCTGACAGTAAAACAGTGCCTGTTCCGGTGTGATTTCAGCGCCAGCCCGCAGCTCCAGCAGTTCGAAGATGCCCTCGGTCCACGTCATTTCATTGCTGCGGGTATCCAGCTCCCAGACCCCGAAGCTGGCGTTGCACTCGGCTGAACGCAGCAGGCTCGGGTCCATGGCGGAGTTATCCCGATGGATGATGTTGGCACTGGCGGCCTTGTCTGAGTCCCGCATGTTCAGGCGCAGGCTAAGGCATGCGGTATAGAAAAAACCTTCCTTGTGGCGGAAAGTCACCAGCACGTTCTGGCCGCGTTCAATTCGGTGGCGATTGGCGGGAGCAAACGGGTCATCCTGGCGGGACGCAAGCACCCGGTGTACCGGCTCGCCCTCCAGTTCATTGGCGTCGTATCCCAGTACCGTTTCTGCGTAATGGTCGGCGAACAGGACCCGGCCCTCGTCGTCAATGCGCAGAAGTGTGCTGCGGTGGGAGCTCTGAGCCTGATCGGAACGATAGCGGCGAATGACGAATTCTTTCACGACGGGTGAGCCTCGGTTTTCTGCGGTATGATTCGGCGAGTTGCCAGGAACGCGCCGGCACCGCTTTTATTTTTTTGTTGGTTTTGCCACGATGCGGTCATCATACTGATCCTGAGACCGAAAAAAACCTCTCCGCAGGAGCTGCCTTGACTGCCCACGCTGCACCGATTGCCCTTGATTTTGATGAGGGTATAGATCGAAAGACCCTGCGTCGTCTGAGAGACCGGTTTCTCGCGGTCAATCAGCATAGGTGGGAGCGCGCGCACTCGGCGCTGACCTACCGTCAGCAGATGCTGCTGGAGATCCTGCCCCTGGTATTTCACATCAATCATCCTGCCTTGCCAGGTTACGTGGATGGTGACTGCCCATACGGTGTCGCCCATTATCAACCATCGGAACTGACCCTCAGCGCCGCCCGTCGGCTGGCTCGCACGTTCAGTGTTCGGGATGAGGGCAAACGTAAGCCGGATCTGGATGCCCTGTTTCTCATGGGTAGCCCGGGCACCCTCGGGCACTCGGTAGCCAGTGATCTGGATGTCTGGTTGTGCCATCGAAACGATCTTTCGGAGCGGGGCATTCATTGTCTGGAGCGTAAGGCCGAAAGACTGTCTGAATGGGCGGCGTCTCTCGGTGTCGAGCTGCATGTGTTTGTCTTCTGTGCAGAAGACTGGCGCGCGGGGCGTCAGAAGGCGGAGGTGATGGGTGAAAACTGTGGCAGTGCCCAGCACTTCCTTCTGTTGGATGAGTTTTACCGTACCAGTATCCATCTGGCTGGCTGTCACCCGATGTGGTGGCTTGTCCCGGCGGACTGTGAACAGCGTTACGACGAGTGCATGCGACAGTTAGTCGATTGCCGCTTCATTCGCGGAGAGGAATACATCGATTTTGGCCCGGTGCCCGCCATCCCCGATGAAGAATTTCTTGGAGCTGGTGTCTGGCAGCTTTACAAGGGGATTGATGCGCCCTGGAAATCAATACTCAAGCTTTTGCTGATCGAGTGCTACGCCCAGACGAGTGGTCAGCCACTGTTGTCCAGCGTTTTCAAACAGGCGGTGTTCCGTGGCGAAACCGGTGCGGACGAGCTGGATCCCTATGTGCTGTTATACAGTCGCCTGGAAAGCTGGCTGTCAGGTCCTGAGGTCAGGTCAAGGCTGGACCTGGTGCGCAGGAGCCTGTATCTGAAAGCCGGGCTTCCCCTGACCCGTACTGAAGAGGCGCCCGGGCAGTGGCGAGTCCATCTGCTGAGGCAGCTGGTCACTCGCTGGGGCTGGACCGAGACGACCCTGAGTGAGCTCGATAACCGTCAGCGCTGGCGAGCGGAAGAGGTTACCGCGCTGCGCAGGACCATTGTGACGGAGTTCACCCACAGTTACCGGCTGCTGTCGAGAATGGCCCGGGAGCATGGCACCCGGGCAGCGATCAGTGCCGCTGATATCAACCTGCTTGGGCGTAAGTTGTATGCCGCGTTTCAGCGCAAGGCCGGCAAAATAGAACAGATAAACCCGGGGCTGGCCCCGTCGCTGGCGGAAGAAAACCTGGCGTTTCATCATCAGGCGGAGCAGGGCAGTGACGGCGAGGGCTGGCTACTCTACCGGGATCTTGAGGATCCGGCGGACGCCTTCTGGCAGCCCGTGATTCGGCGATCGGGCAACCTGACAGAACTTATGGTCTGGTGTTACTGCAATGGCCTGCTTACCCGTTCAACCCGATTGAACGTGCGAGCTGGGCACAGCGTCGCTTCGGTGAGCGAGCTGAAGGAAATGCTGGATGCGCTCTCGGGTTTTCTTTCCTTCCCGGTTGAGGCTGCTGGTCGTGATGCGCTGTCCCGGGGTGTGCGCCCATTGCGCAATCTGCTGCTGGTTAACGTCGGCGTTGATCCCCAGGCACACCTTACCGAGAGGGGGCTGCACAAGCTCAGTGCGAGGCACGATTCCCTCGGGTTCAGTGGCGGCAGGGAAAACCTGGTAATCACGATTGACCAGATTACCTTCAACAGCTGGCACGAGGTAAGTCTTCAGCACTATGCGACCGGGGACACCCTGGTACAGTGCCTGAAAAACGTGCTGGCCTCAGTGGCCGGCAACCCTTCGGATATTCCGGACATTCAGGTGCATAGTCACAACCGCGGCCATGGTACTGCCATCGCCCGTCGGGTCCAGGAGTTGTTCAGCGATGTCTTGCGACAGTTCTTCGCCGGCAGTGCGGGCCCGCACCCCTTGCGTTATGTGATTGAAATGGATCGTCGCTATTTTCTGCTCCAGTTTAACGGTACCGAACCGGGGTTTATTGTTCTGGACAGTTTTGGGACGCTCATGGGGCATCTTGCCCTGCCTCAGGAGCAGTATCTGCCCGTTGTGTTTGATCGCTATGCGATACCGGAAAATCCGGCGCTCAGGGCGGTATGTCAGGCCAGTGAGCCGGATAGCATCCAGTTGTTTTATCGGATTCGCGGTGAGCGTGCCAGCATCTGGGTGGTGGATGAGTTGGGATCTATCTCTTTCTGGGAGCAGGCGGTCAGTAACCGGCGCTATTTGCTGACGCCGTTGTTACGGTTTCTTGAAAACCTGATTGAGCGACGAATGCTTCGACGCAGTGATGCGCCGGCGGTGCTTGCGGGCGTTCAGTGTTATGAGGTTGTGAATAGTGACGGCCACTGGCGGGCAGAAAACCGGCCTGTGGATGATTCCGGTGCGCCCTTGCCGGGTCTTGAAGTCCAGGCGGTCGGCGTTCAGGAAGGGGGCAACCGGGTGCGCTTTGATATCTTCTGTGGCGAACAGGAGTTTACCGTACAGGAGTATGGCGACCGGCTGATTCCGGCAGTCGCCCACTATATCCGCTCGTTGCGTCAGAGCCATGAACGCTACCCTGTGTATCTGACCGATGTGCATTTGCCTCATGATCTGGACCCCCAGGTATACCAGCAGGATATTCAGACCAGTCAGTACCTTTATTACCGTTCAGTTCTCGAGGAATCACTGAATCGTGAGCTGCAATCCGGGCGATAGCCTTCTCGCCGTGCAGGCCGCCTCTCAGGTATACTTCAGCCATAGTGAAGGAAGGATGGCACGAATGCGCGATGTGAAAATTTTGCTCACCGGCCTGGTCCTGATGATGGCGCTTGGCGGCTGTGGTCAGAAAGGCCCGCTGTTCAGAGAGCACCAGGATGCATCGGTCCGCTCGGCGGTGGAAGCCGTGGACGCCGGGCCCGGTATTAACGATACGCGCAACAGCAAGGAGTCGGGCGAGTAACGTCCTGTCATCCGTCCCCGATTAACGAATCAGGAAAATAATGGATCATTTCAATTACCGCAGCGGCGAACTTTACGCCGAAGATGTGCCTGTCTCCGAAATCGCCGAACGTTTCGGTACGCCGGCCTATGTCTATTCCCGCGCTACTCTCGAGCGCCATTACCGCGCGTATGATGATGCCTTGAAGGGACGCCCGCACCTTGTGTGTTACGCGGTCAAAGCCAATAGCAATCTTGCGGTTCTGAACGTGTTGGCACGGCTCGGAGCAGGGTTCGACATTGTTTCTGCTGGCGAACTGGAACGGGTGTTACGGTCCGGTGGTGACGCCGGCAAGGTCGTGTTCTCAGGTGTTGGTAAGCAGGAATGGGAAATGAAACGCGCCCTTGAAGCCGGCGTACGCTGCTTTAATGTGGAGTCCGACACCGAGCTTGACCGGCTCAACAAGGTCGCGGGTGAGCTGGGTGTCAAGGCACCGGTTTCGCTACGGGTGAATCCGGATGTGGATGCCGGTACCCATCCCTATATTTCGACCGGCCTGAAAGAGAACAAGTTCGGCATCGATATTGCCGAGGCTCCAGGCGTCTATGCCAGAGCGGCGACCTTGCCGAATCTGGATATCCAGGGCGTCGACTGTCATATCGGTTCCCAGCTGACGTCGGTGTCACCCTTTCTGGACGCCCTGGATCGGGTGTTGGTGCTCATCGACAGCCTGGTGGCCCAGGGCATACATATTCGCCACCTGGACATCGGTGGCGGTCTCGGGGTCACCTACGACCAGGAGCAGCCACCCCAGCCGTCGGATTACGTCAAGGCGCTGGCTGAACGGCTTGGTGACCGCAAGCTTGAGCTTATTATGGAGCCGGGTCGTTCCATTGCGGCCAATGCCGGCATTCTGTTGACCCGGGTGGAGTTTCTGAAGTGCACTGCACATCGAAACTTTGCCATCATTGATGCCGCCATGAATGATCTTATCCGGCCAGCCCTCTACAGTGCCTGGCAGTCGATCATCCCGGTCAGGCCACATCAGGATGGTGAGGAAAAGCCCTGGGACCTCGTCGGGCCGGTGTGTGAGACCGGTGACTTTCTCGGCAAAGACCGGCAGTTGCGACTGCAGGCTGGCGATCTGCTGGCGGTTCGTTCGGCCGGTGCTTACGGGTTTGTGATGAGCTCCAATTACAACAGCCGGAACCGGCCGCCAGAATTGATGGTGGATGGTGATCAGGTGCATATCGTTCGTCGCCGGGAAACCCTGGATGAACAGGTCGCACCAGAGAGTTGCTTGCCGGAATGAGTGATCAGGAGATGAATCAGCAGCGACGCGGCCAGGGCCCTGTGCTCAGATTTACCAAGATGCACGGGCTGGGCAATGATTTTATGGTGGTGGATGCGATCAGCCAGCCCTTTCGCTTGCGTCCGGAGACGATCCGGGAGTTGGCGGACCGGAACTTTGGTATTGGCTTTGACCAGTTGCTGGTCGTAGAGCCACCGGGGTTGCCAGATGTCGACTTTCGCTATCGAATCTTCAATGCCGATGGCTCTGAAGTGGAGCAGTGTGGTAATGGCGCCCGATGTTTCGCCCGTTTCGTGCGCGATCAGCGTCTGACGAACAAGAAGATTATCCGCGTCCAGACCGCTAAGGGTGTTATTGAGCTGCGGGTAGGCACGGATGGCATGGTCATGGTCAATATGGGCGTGCCCGAATTCAATCCCCCTGCCATACCGTTTGCCGCCGATTGCCGAAAAGATGTGTACACGGTGGAGGTGGATGGCCAGACCGTCGAACTCAGCGCGGTTTCCCTGGGCAACCCACACGGTGTTCTGTTGGTGGATGATGTTGAGCAGGCGCCGGTGGAAACCCTCGGGCCCAGATTGGAGAAGCATCCGCGTTTCCCGGCACGGGCCAATATCGGGTTTCTGCAGATCATCGACCGGGGGCGCGTCCGCCTTCGGGTATTCGAACGCGGATCCGGAGAAACGCTTGCCTGCGGCAGCGGCGCCTGTGCCGCCGTTGTGGTGGGTTGTTTGCGCGGCTTGCTGGACCATCGCGTGGAGGTTGAATTGCGCGGAGGGCGGCTGGTCATTGAATGGCAGGGTGAGGGTGCCCCTGTTATGATGGAAGGACCTGCAACCAGCGTTTTCGAAGGCCAGTTGCGGCTGCCGGGCGATAATAACGGTCGTCGCCGTCGAGGTGGCCGGCCTTCCAAACAACGGTCCTGATACTCAGGAGATCACGATGACAGAACAAACGGCCCACCAGAAGGTCGAAGAGCTGAGCAGGGAGCAGGTGGCAGACTATCTGCGTGCCAATCCGGATTTTTTTGTCGACCAGGATGAACTGCTGCGCAGTCTGACCCTGCCCCATGACAGCGGTCGGGCGATTTCGCTCGTGGAACGCCAGGTGCATCTTTTCCGCGAGCAGAGGGACACGCTGCGCCGGGAACTGGTGGAGCTGGTCTCCATCGCCCGCCACAACGATCGTCTTTTCGAGAAAAGCAAACGATTGCTTATGCAGGTGATTGAGGCGCGCACCCTCAATGACATGGCCTCGGCCATTGATGACAGTATTCGCGGTGATTTCGGTCTCGACGCAGCCTCGGTGCTGCTGTTTACCGATGCAGAACTGCCCGAGGCCTCCCAGGGTGCGCTTCATGTGGTCAGTCCCGTGGAGGCACGGGAGCGTCTGGGCGGCCTGTTGGAGGGCGACCGTGCTGTCTGTGGCCAATTCCGGGAAAGCGAGCGTGAATTTCTGTTTCCTGACAGGGAAGAGCCAATCGCGTCGGTCGCACTGGTGCCGTTGCGCGGTGATGACCTTGTTGGCCTCTTGGCCGTTGGCAGCTGTCAGCCGGGATATTTTGACCAGAGCATGGGGTCGCTGTTCCTCAGTTACATTAGTGACACCCTGAGCCGGTTGCTGCCTTCTATGGTTCAGCGCCATACCGGCGCTGCTCCGGTTGCCGATATTGCGACGGAGTCGCGCTAGGGTGCCGGGGGCAAATCTGCCCGTTGATCTGCCCCCGGGGCTGACTGGCCCCATTGACGATTTCATTCGCCATCTTGCCTCGGAAAAACGACATTCCCCCCGTACCTGTGACAGTTATCAGCGTGATCTGACCCGCCTGGCCGCCTGGCTATGGCATGATCAGTGCGGTGAATGGCGTAAGGTCTCCAGTCATGATTTGCGTCGCTATGTGGCGACCCTGAGTCGGGAAGGGCTTGGTGGTCGCAGTATCGCCCGTCATTTGTCCTCTTCTCGCCGCTTTTACCAGTTTCTCTTGCGAGAGCGCCTTGCCACTGATAATCCCGCCCTGGACATTCGGGCACCCAAAAGCGGCCGGCGGCTGCCCAAGGTGGCCGACGTCGATCAGCTCAGTCACCTTCTTGATGCCAGTCCAGACGACCCGTTGGAAGTCCGGGATCTGTGCATGTTTGAGCTGATGTACTCCTCTGGCCTTCGTTTGTCCGAGCTGGCGGGCCTGAATCTGGATTCGGTAGACCCGAAGGGAGGGGAAATCCGCGTTCTGGGTAAAGGCAGCAAAGAGCGGATTCTGCCGGTCGGCAGCAAGGCTTTGGCCGCCCTGAAGGCCTGGCTTCCATTGCGAACGGCACTGGCACCTGAACCGGAACAGGCGCTGTTTGTCAGTCGTCGGGGGGATCGTCTGAGTCGTCGAAGCATCCAGGCGCGGCTCAGTCGGTGGGGCGTGGCAAAGGGGGCGGATCAGAAGATGCACCCGCATATGCTGCGCCACTCCTTTGCCAGCCATATGCTGGAGTCCAGCGGGGATCTCCGGGCGGTCCAGGAACTGTTGGGCCATGCGGATATTGCCACCACCCAGGTCTATACTCATCTTGATTTTCAGCATTTGGCTCGTGTTTATGACCAGAGTCATCCCAGAGCGCGCCGTCATCAGTATGATGGGAATGATCGTAATGAAAAGAATTCCGCGGAATAACCGGCAATAAGGAAGTCTCAGACCAGTATGTGGTTACCAAGGGCAATACGGGAACGCTCCATGGCATCGGGTCAGTCCTGGAAGGAAAAATACCTTCAGGAGCTTGAGTCTGCAGATAATCGGGAACAGGAGTGGAAGGCTGAGCGCAACACTCTTGAGCGGATGCTGGTGCGCACAAGCCTCGCTTCGGAAGGGCAGACCCCGGAACTCGACCGCCTTCTTGCCCGTGTCCGAAAGGATCTTCGCAAGAAAAAAGTAAACGTGGACGCCTGGCGGGAATTACAGGAACAGATTGATCGGCAGGTGACGCTGCTTGATGAGCGGCCCTCCTCCGCTGACAGGGGGCGACAGGAAGAGGCTCCGTCATCGGATTTCGTCAGCCACCAGAATGAGTCGGCGGTGCCGGGCGATGAACGGGATATTGAGGACAACACGCAGCGCCTGAGAATTGCCCGGCGCGTTGGCCAGCTCCTTGGTCAGATGCTGAATCAGGTTACTCTGGAGCCTGCGGCAGAAACCCGTGCCCGGGGGCTTCAGCAGGTACTGCTGTCCAGCAATGACTGGAAGGTGCTTCGGGAAGGCCTGAATCACGTTGCTGAACTGGTGATCGCGGCCATCACGCGCAGTCAGCGAGAGTTCGAGGCGTTTTTAAAGCGGCTCGATGAGCGGCTCGAGGTACTTCGCGAGCACTTCTCTGACCAGTCCTCGGCGCAGTCCGGTCGTCTCGATGCGACGGAAAGCCTGGATCGAGAGATTCGGGAAGGGTTGGAGCGGGTTGGGCTGGATATCCAGGCCAGTGACGATCTGCAAGAGTTAAAGCAATCCGTCAGTCGGCATCTGGAGTCCATTGGCGATGCTGTGGGTCGATTTCATGTTCAGGAGACCGAACGGGAAAAGGCCCTTTCAGAGCAGTTGGCTGCCATGCAGGAAAAAATTGCGGCCATGGAGGCTCATTCTGAGCAGATGCAGGGCCAGGTGCTTCGCGAACGTCAGCGGGCGATGACCGACCTGCTGACGCAATTGCCGAATCGGGAAGCCTGGCAGGAACGCCTTTCCTTTGAATGTAATCGTTGGCAGCGCTACCAGCATCCGCTGACCATCGGTCTGCTGGATATTGATTATTTTAAGAGGGTTAACGATTCCTACGGCCATAAGGCAGGAGATCGGGTACTACAGCTGATTGCCAGGGAATTAAGGGAAAGGCTGCGGAATACTGACTTTATTGCCCGCTATGGTGGGGAAGAGTTTGTGCTTCTGTTCCCTGAAACCTCGCCGGAAGATGCCCAGGCTGTCATGGACAAGCTCAGGCATCATATCAGCAACCTGCCGTTCCATTTTAGCGGTGAGCCTGTGATGGTCACCTTCTCTGTGGGATTGGCGGGGTTTGCACCGGGAGATTCTGAAGATTCGGTTTTCGAGAGATCAGACCGCGCCCTTTATCTGGCCAAGGACGGCGGTCGGAACTGCGTCCAGATTGACGCGGGCGCGCCAGATCAGTGACGCATGCGCGCGTCAAGTTCGTCGATGATCTCGGCCCAGTCGCTGTCTTCTTCGAGACCTTCTTCCAGAAAATGTGACTGGCTCTCTGACCAGAATGGCGCGTCCTGAAGTGCGATTTCACGCGGTAACGGCGAATATCTGGCGACAAAATCTTCAATACTTTTTTCATCGGCAGCCAGCCCCATCTGTTCGAAAAGGGTACTGAGCGTGTGCTTGCTGGTGTCCATAGATGCGGTTCTCCCGAATGAAATCATGTTCGTTTGCAGGTATTGTTCCCTGAAATGTAGCGGAACCCTTGAGGATATCCAGTGAAGGTCACCCTTCCGACTCTACTATTCTGTCTGTTGGCTTTTTTTCAAGCCCCGCTGAGGGCCGATCCCCCCCAGTCATCTCCGGCTCCGATTCTTGGTAGTGGAGAATTGACGTGGCTTGCACAGCAGGAACGGTTCCGCGTGGGGGTGCAGGTTGGCCAGGTACCGCTCATATTTGATACCGGTGACGGTACTCTGGCGGGCACCTATATCGATTATCTCGCGCGCCTCTCAGACAAACTGGGCGTCCCTGTAGAGCCGGTGAAACTGGGTAGTGAGGCCGGGCAATCAGAGCCTGCGCCGGAAGCCATGCTTACCACCCGCATGCCCGGAGCGCGGGTGACTCCGGGCAAACGTTATACCGAACCCTTGATGTCGCTGACGTATGGTTTGTTTGTCAGCGCGGGTGATGCCGCGATCCGGTCGTTATCCGACCTCGAAGGCGGAAGCATTGCGGTCGTTAAAGAGGACCCCAATCAATTTCCCATGCTGGAACCGGTCGAGAGTTTTACACCGGTGCCAGTAGACAGCTTTGGCGAAGCAGTGAGCAGTGTGCTCTCGGGTCAGGCCGATGCCTTCCTGGGACCGGTGCCTGTCGTTTCCGATTACCTGCAGTCAGCCATGATAAAGGGTATCGGACTCTCGGTTTTGCTGGACCAGAAGACCGTGGACGTTGTCCTGCAGGTCGACGTTGATAATGACCTCCTTTACCGCGTGATGGACAAGGCGGTGGCGTCGATCAGTCACAATGAGCACCGCGTAATACGGCAATCCTGGCTTAAGGCAGACCTGCCGGCACTTGAACGCAGCGGGCTGGAACTGTCCTCATCTGATCTGGATTGGCTCAAGCGGCACCCGAACCTGCGTGTCGCCTTTCGTTCCGACTGGCCTCCTTTTGAATATGCCCAGGACGGTCGACCCACGGGGCTGGCGCCGGATCTGATTACCCGCCTGGAATCGCAGCTCGAGGTCCGCTTTAACAGAACGATTCTGAAAGACCGGATCGAAGCTGAGGGGCAGTTAAAGGCAGGTGAGGTTGATATTCTTCCGGGGTTGTCACGGACTCCGCGAACAGAAAATGATTTTCTCTTCACCCGAGCCTACCTGACTGTGCCCATCGCGCTCGCAATTCGGGATGACGGTCGCTTTATCGGTGACCTGAGAGAGTTGCGCACCGAGAAGGTTGGCGTTGTCAATCGCCATGCCGCCCACGATTACCTTCTGATTAACCACCCGAATCTGGACCTCTATCCTGTGGACACTGTCGAGGAGGGGCTGCTGGCCCTGTCCAACGGTGACCTTGACGTGATGGTGACTCACATTCCCGCTGTCAGCTATACCGTGGCGCGGCTGGGGCTGTCGAATTTGCGAATCACCAGTATTACACCGTACCAATATGACCTGAGACTCGCGGTGCGGAAGGATAACCCGGAGTTGCACCGGATTCTGAACAAGGCATTGAGTAGTCTGGATGCAACCGAGACCGAAGCCATCTACAACCGCTGGATCCACCTGGATATCGAGCAGGAAACCGACTACACAGTGGTGCGCCGGGTAGTACTGATCGCCATTCTGGTTGTGCTCATCTTCCTGTACTGGAACCGTAAGTTGTCACGGGAAGTGGATGAACGTATCCGTTCTGAAAATGCCCTGCGTCGGAGTGAGGACGAACTGCGGGCTGCCAAGCTGGAAGCGGAGCGCCTGGCCCGGGGGGCTGAAACCGCAAATCTGGCAAAGAGTGAATTCCTTGCCAACATGTCCCATGAAATACGGACACCGATGAATGCGGTGATCGGTTACAGCGACTTGCTAAGCAAGAGTGTTACTGACCCGCAGCAGCGCACCTATCTGGATGCGATCCGCGCGGGCAGCCGAAGTTTGCTTATGCTGATCAACGACATTCTGGATCTTTCCCGGATCGAGGCCGGGAAAATGCGTCTGGACTACTCCGCTGTTTCCGTTCGCCGGGTGCTTGACGACGTGCGCCACATCTTCGACCTGAGGGCCAGGGAGCAGGAGATATCACTGGAGGTGAGCGTCGATTCGAAAATGCCGGCTGCGATGATGCTCGATGAAACCCGTTTACGGCAGGTATTGTTCAATCTCGTGGGTAATGCGATCAAGTTTACCCATCAAGGCGGGGTAACCGTCAGGGCGACAGCCACTCCCCTGAAATCCCGGGAAGGCGATAAAGGTAGCCGTGGGGACAATGCTGACCGTCAGCATTACCAGCTCCTCGTAACCGTTAAGGATACCGGAATTGGTATTCCTCCTGATCAGCGTGAACGCATCTTTGATGCCTTTGAGCAACAGGAAGGCCAGAATACCCGTCGTTATGGCGGTACCGGCCTTGGCCTTGCGATCAGTCGAAAACTGGCCCGGATGATGGGAGGAGAGCTGGAATTGGAAAGTGAACCCGGGGCGGGGTCAGTGTTTACCGTCGTATTGCCTGACGTGGAGGCGACCGGGGAGCGGGCCGAGTATGAAGGCGAGCCGAAAGAGGCCGATAGACTGCTGGCACAGACCCTGAGCATGCAGGAGCGTGGCTGGCTGCGTGAGCAACTGGCGTCTGACTTTGGCAGTGAATGGAAAACAGTGCGGGAAAGCGGCGACCCGGAGCAGATGAAAGACTTCGCCCGGCGAGTGCTGGCCTGGGGAACGCGATATCGCTCCGGCTCAGTCACTCGTTACGGTGAGAAATTACTGGCGGACGTTGAGGCGTTCAACCTTGATGCGGTCAACAGTGCGCTGGAAGCTTTCCCCAAACTGTTGGGACGTCAGGACTAGGGGGGCAGGCTTAAAGGCAGTCGAACTGCGATCGGCGATCAAAGGCTACGGACACCATGTCGTAGCCGGAGTCAGAGAGGTGGCGCACCAGCTCGTGATCTTTCAGGAGTGTCATGCAGACCTTGTGGACGCTGGCCTGCAGTTGTTCGACCGGAGGCTGTCGTGCATCAAAGCGGAAGTCTACAATCAGATACTTGCGGTCCACGACTGAGGTAACCGGAATGTCTTCACGCTCAACGCTCTGGTATCCAATATAGGTCGCCTGTCCCTGCGGGAAAACCTGGCTCATCAGGATGTCCAGGTTTTCTGCCTGGGCACCCGAAGCCGAAAGCAAGAGCGATGCGACAGCGATGCGAATGGAAGACTGGATGCTCATGAAGGCCACTCCCTGGTGACGTCCCGGACTCAATGTAACGAAATGTAATCTTAGGTTACCGTTGATTATCGCAGAGTCTCTCGGATTTTGCGTGATGTCGGACACGGATTTTTCAATTGTTTGCAGTTCTGATGAGTTGACGACTATGCCCTGGGGCTGCCGGAGAGCGCCTCCATCAACTATCATATGATTAAAACCGTCAGTAGGAGGATGGCCCATGTTTCAGCTTGTCTTTAAGGGAGAGTGTGCGCCCGGCACGGATCTGGAAGCTGCACGCAATAATGCCCGGACCCTGTTCAAGGCCAGTATTGAACAGGTGGATCGAATGTTTAGCGGCCAGCCGGTTGTTATTCGAAATAAGCTGGAAGAGGCTCAGGCCGAGAAATATCGGGCCGTGCTGAAAAAACATGGCATGCTGGCCTATGTCCAGCCCATGCCGGGCGCTTCTGCTGGTGCCGGAGCATCCGCCCCGCAACAGCCATCCCGGAAACCGGCCTCAGTGCCTGTAGCGGAGCCACAGCCTGAGAAGGCTGCCGCAGCACCGTCTCGAGGTCAGGAGCCCAGGACCGAGCCTGGAGATCGTTTGCAGGTCGCCGGTGAGAAGGTGGACGACATCCTCTCGGGATCCAGTCTCAGTCTCGATCCGGTGGGAGTGACTCTGGTTGAACATACCGATGTCGACGCGCCCATGTTCCAGCATCTTGATGACTGGACGCTGGCGCCGGCCGGCAGTGATCTGGGTGTTGAGCGGGATCTGCCGCCACCGATGGTGCCGGATGTATCTCACCTTTCCCTGGCGGACGACGATTCATCCGGCAGGAAATAATCCCGTTCACACTACAAGGATTCGGCCTGCTTGAAACCTGTCCTCCTTTTTCTCATCCTGGCGGGATTGCTGGGGGTGGCGCCTGTTTTCGCCGCGGAGCGGCCGAAAGTTGGTCTGGTCCTCAGTGGTGGCGGAGCCAAGGGTATGGCCCACGTCGGCGTTATCCGCGTCCTTGAGGAAATGAACATTCCGGTGGACGTGGTGGTGGGCACCAGTGCCGGCTCTGCCGTCGGAGCGCTCTACGCATCCGGCATGCCGGTCAGTGAAATAGAACGCCGATTTATCGAGATGGACTGGCTATCCAGCTTCCGGGATGACCCGGGCAGGGTTTATAAGCCAGTCCGTCGCAAGCAGAACGAGTGGCGCTTCCCGGTCATTCCCGGTATTGGCGTCCGCTCTGATGGTTTGCATGTGGGTGGCGGCATCATTGCCGGCCAGAACCTCGGCTTTATTCTTAACGAGCTCACGCATAACGCTGCCCTGGTGGAGGACTTTGATCGTCTCGCCGTGCCGTTCCGGGCAGTAGCGACCGATCTTGAAACCGGTGAGCCGGTGGTAATGGGCACGGGCAATCTCGCTGAAGCGATTCGTGCCAGCATGAGTATTCCAGGGGTTTATGCCCCGGTTGAGCGAGACGGCCACTTGCTGGTGGATGGCGGCGTCGCGAACAATCTGCCCGTTAGTGTGGCCCGTGAGATGGGTGCCGATATCATCATCGCTGTTGATATTACCGATTCGCTGCTGGAAACCGATGAGCTGAGGGAAGCGTTCTCTGTTGTGGGTCAACTGACCACGATCATGACCCGACGCAATACGGAGGTGCAGTTGGGTTTGCTCGGGGATGAGGATGTGCTGATCCGTCCCGATCTTGAGGGCTACAGTTCCGCAGATTTCTACAATGCCGCGGCATTGTTCGAGCTGGGCGCTACCGCCGCCCGGAATCACGCCACGGAGCTGAGCCAGTTGGCGGTCTCCCGAACGGCGTGGACGGGCTACAAAGCGGCAATGGCGTCGCGTAACTATACTGTCGGCCCGATTGCGCGCATAGAAATTGATCAGGGCAGTAAGCTGGCGAGCGAGTTTCTGCGTGAGCGGATACAGCAGCAACCTGGTGCGCCACTCGATGTCGAAGTGCTTGAGGCTGATCTCAAGCGAATTTATGGTCTTGGTTACTATGAGACTGTGTCCTATTCGCTTTCACCCTCGCAAGATGAAACGGTGCTGATCATTCGGGTCCAGGAAAAAAGCTGGGGACCCAATTATCTGTCTTTTGGCCTCAACTACGAAGATAACTTCGATGGTGAAACCCGTTTCAACATTGCTTCATCCCTACGGATGACCGAGCTCAACGCGCTTGGTGGTGAATGGCAGACCGGTATTCAGCTGGGTACCGAACCCTGGGTCCGGACCCAGTGGTACCAGCCATTGGACTATGGCTACCAGAGGTTCATGGTAATCGGTAGCGAGTACAGTCGGGATACATTCAGTGTTTACGACGGTGGCGAAACCCGTATTTCCGAGGTAGATGTAACCTTTCGCAAGGCGGATCTCGCACTTGGTATTGAACTGGGCAGCGTTGCCGAGGTTCGTCTCAAATACACCCGGGGTTATGCCACAGTCGAGGAGCAGGTTGGGCCACCGGTGGCGCCTGACGATTCCATCCATCAAGGGGGCTTGGCTCTCCAGTTGGTGCACGATTCACTGGATGATGCTTTTTTCCCGCGGCAAGGGGCTTTTTGGGGATTGCGGGGGCGACTGGAACGCGAAGACCTCGGTTCTGACCGTCACTTTGATTCAATCACCGGTATGGCGCTGGGAACCCGAACGTGGCAGGGCTTTAATATGACCGGTTTGCTTTATGCCGATGCGGTAACCCGGGGTGAGCCAGGTATTGAAAATGCGGTTCGTCTCGGGGGATTCCGGCGTTTGTCTGCCTTCGCGCCGGGGCAGATTACGGGGGACAACGCATTAATGGGAGCGGTGTATGCCAGTCAGGCCTTTGGTGGGCCGCTGGTTCCGTGGTTCGCGGGGATGGGCCTGGAAGTGGGTAATGCGTGGGATTCTCTGGACCAGGCAAGCTGGAACAGCTCGGTCCGGTCCTGGAGTGTATTCGCAGGTGTTGATACCTTCCTGGGCCCGGTACAGGTAGCGACTGCCTACAATAACAAAGACAATTGGACGGCTTACCTGAATATAGGGTTCTCATTCACCCAGCTGTTTTACTGACACTTCAGGCTCAGGTTCGAGTGCCTGAATCCATGGCGTTCAGAACCTGCTGACATTGCTGCAGTGCATACCGGTGCAGTATGTCGGCGAGTCGCTTCTCGTCACGGTCCTTGATGGCCTGTATGGATTCCCGCATGTGCGCCAGGTTGTCTTCAAGAATCTGATTGCCGCCCCTCTGGAAGGCGACAAAGGCGCAACGCTTGGCGGAAGGCCAGAGGTCGTCAATGGCTGAGGTAATGAAGTAGTTGTCTGCGTAAGCGATGGACGCCTGGGTGTATTCAATGCCCAGTTCCAGGAAGGCCATCAGGTCATTTTTCTCGAAACAGGCACTCATCCGGTCATACAGTGATTCCAGCCGCTCCATATCGGCGGGCTGCCATAACTGCACGAGCTTGCGGCCGGTGTGGGTCAGATAGAGTTCCAGGGTTTCATAAAGGCTGCGGACGAAGTATTCATCGAGCGGGGTCACGAACGCACCCTTGCGGGGTACGTTGCGAACCAGGTGCCGCTTTTCCAGTAGCAGTAAACCTTCACGAATCGAGCCATGACTGACGTCCATCTGTTTGGCCATGGCACCCTCATAGATGCGCTCACCCGAGCGGATCTGGCCAAAGGCAATCAGGTTCTCAATGTGGCGAGCAACCTGTTCTGTCAGGGTTTCTCTGGGCTTGAACGCATTCATGTTTGTATGTCGCTACTGCATACTGGCCGGTTTGTGAAAGCATACTCGCACATTCCTGCCCGCTGAAACCAGTGTCAGTCAGAGCAAGGGGGCGAGCAGGCGAACGGCACGGCAGCTCAGCCGGAACAGTATAGAGCGGTCCTGGTAGTCGCCTTCAGTCATCAGCCGGGAGCTGTCAAGATCTTCCTCCAGCATGGACTCCACACTGGTGACGAAGTGTGGCGCAGTACTGACAGCGGTAATCTCGAAATTGAGGCGCATTGAACGGTTGTCGAGATTGGCCGTGCCAACGGCGGCGTAGCGATTGTCTACCAGGACGACTTTCTGGTGCATGAATCCCGGCTGATACCGGTAGATCTGGATGCCAGCCTTGCAGGCCTGAACCGTGTAGGAATACGCGGCGAGATTGATCAAAAGGCTGTCTGATTTTTCCGGGATGAGAATGCGTACGTCCACGCCCCGGAGCGCGGCCAGCTGCAGGGCGTTCATGATCTGTAGATCCGGCACGAAATAGGGAGAGGAAATCCATACGCGGCTTCGAGCATTGTTGATGCAGTTCAGGAAGAACAGCGCGCAGGTTTCACCGTCATCTGCCGGGCCAGTTGGCAGCATCAGGACTCTGTCATCTCCGGGCGTATTCTTCCGGGGCGCCCAGTCGAGCTCAGGACTGTCATTGCTGGCCCAGTTCCAGTCTTCGAGCCAGGTCAGTTGCAAGCCGGTCACCGCTGGCCCTTCGATACGGCAGTGGGTGTCTCGCCAGGGTTCCTGGTCCATAGCGATTCCCAGGTATTCGTCGCCCAGATTAATACCGCCGACAAATCCCACCTTGCCATCGCAGACCAGCAGTTTCCGGTGGTTACGGAAGTTGATCTGAAATCGCCGCCTGCGGATATTGCCATTACCAAACGATGCCACCCGGGCGCCCGCTGCAGACAACTGATTCAGATAGGTTCGAGGTAGCCAGACGCTGCCGATTTCATCATACAGAAACCATACCTCCACTCCCTGGGCCAGCTTGCGCTCAAGGATCGATTTGATGCGCTGGCCGACACGATCCGAGCGGACAATATAAAACTCCATCAGTATGTAATTGGTGGCATCTTCCATTGCCTCGAACAGCGCATCAAAGGTTGCTTCTCCGTCCCGGAGCAGGGTGCAGCGATTACCTTCAGTGAAGGGTTGGCGACCGAGCCTGCACAGTACTTGTAGCTCGTCGGAGAAGCGTTCCTTGTCGACCTCGGAAATAGACGTGGTTTGCTGCTCAAAATGGTTAAGGATATCGGTCAGCGCCTCGTCCCCCATCCGCCGCGCTTTGACATAGCCCCCGAACCGGTGCCGGCCGAATAGCAGGAACAGTGGGACGGCAAAGTAGGGCAGGCCCAACAGGCCGACGATCCAGGCAATGGCACCTTGGGCGGTACGGTAGGTGAGGAGAATGCGGAAAATACATGCCAGTGCTCCCAGGTAAAACAGGCCGAGGGCCACCGCCACCAGTGAAAGCTGATCGTTGATCACGATTTTCCCTCCGTGGCATGGGAGGTTCTGCTGTCGTCTCCTTCCCGGGCAAAGTGCCTGTCCCGGTACTGGGCGGGTGCAGTGCCGGTCCATCGCTTAAAGGCCCGGCTGAACGCGCTCAGTTCTGAAAAGCCCAGAAGGAACGCTATCTCGCCCAGTGCATACTGATCAGCCGCGACATAGCGCAGCGCCTTGTCCTTGCGTACCTGCTCGACCAGGTCGTGAAAACTGAGCCCTTCCTTTTTCAGCTTCCGGTAGAGGGTCTGTCGGCTCATGTGGCACTGTTTTGCCAGGCTATCCGCGTCGATCCGGTCGGTCGACAACTGCATGGAAATGAGACGGCGAATCTTGCGGCTGAACGCGCGGCGAGGCTGCAGTCGCGCAAGAACGGAGTTGACCTGTTTGAGCACAGCGGAATAGACATAGGGATTTCGTCGGGGAATGGGGTGGCTGAGATGGCGGCTAGGAAAGGCAAGGCGCGTTGTGTTACATCCGAACCGGACCGGGCCTCCCAGCAACTTTTCGTACTCCTCTGCATAGGTTGGGCGCGGGTGGGCGATTTCCGCCCATTCAGCCCTTATTGTCGGGTGAATGAAGTGGCGGGTCCGGCTCAGTGCTGTCGCAAGGGTGCGGTCCATGTCCTGACGACAGTAATGATCCGGGCTGTCCGGCTGCCAGGCCAGGATAGCCTGTTCGCCAATCTGCTCGAAGCTGAGGATCACGGATTCGTTGATCAGCCGATGCAGTCGTACATATTGAGTGACCGCCTCTCCCAACGTGTCGCAATTGAAGAAAACATGCCCCACCAGGCCCATTCGCTCCGGATCCACCACCTGACCCGCATGCAAACCAACACCGGGGTCTCCGGTTACCTGTTCTGCATACTCCCATAAACGGTAATGGGCATCAGCGGGCACCCGGCGATCGGGGTCAGTCAGAGCTGGCATGCCCAGCCCGATTATCTTCTCCACACGGGCCGGGTCCAGCACGCCCTGACGCTCAAGATAATGCACGAGAGCCAGGGTGCTGGAGGCTGCAACTAGCGGTGTTGTCGTGTTTTCTGGCTGATCCGGAGTCACAGTATTGATTCCGATGGTTAACAAGCTGTCATGGAGACTGATACAAAATGTCAAGCCGATGAGACAACCTGTCAACAGTGTGTCATGCCAATAACGATAGCATTAAGTTATCAGTTTGAAGCAATGGAAAGACCTTTTCAGGAGGTGTCTAATGGAACAGGAAATTTTTGTACCCCATACCGAGTATGAACGTAAAAACGTGATTGCGCTTGCAGAGTACCTGAGCAGCATTTTCTATTGCTGATCAGACGGACTTGGAAGCTATGACCTTTAAGCCGGGCAATCCCCGGTTTTTTTTTCGCCCCTGGAAAAGTCCCATGCCGCCGGAACTTGCTCGAGTGGCTGGCAGTGGTAATGTATCCGATCTGAAAAATACGATGCCAACCCGGAGACTATTTGCCCATGAGTGTAGAGCTGAACTACCGAATTACCGGCGAAGGGCCGCCACTGATTCTGTTGCATGGCCTGTTCGGGTCACTTGAGAACCTGGGCGGTATTGCCCGCCGATTACAGGATGAATGGCAGGTTCATGCGCTTGATCAGCGCAATCACGGCGGTTCACCCCATACTGACGCCATGGATTATCCGTCGATGGCCGAGGACGTGATTGCCTACATGGATAGCCAGGGCATCAAAACGGCATGCATTCTGGGGCACTCCATGGGCGGGAAGGTGGCCATGCAGGTTGCCCTGCAGGCTCCTGAGCGTGTGGAGAAAATCATCGTGGCCGATATTGCGCCGGTCAGTTACAAGGCGAGACACGATGCCATTCTTGAAGGCATGAAAGACATTGACCTGAGCGGTGTGAGTTCGCGGCAGGATGCCGACAGACTGATGGCAGGATTTGTGGAAATGCCTGCTACCAGGCAGTTTTTGCTGAAGAATCTTGAGCGGGTGCCGCGGGAAGAGCAGACTGAAGGTAGTCCAATGTTCCGCTGGCGCCTGAATCTGCCGGCGATTGATGCCTGCTACACCGACCTTGCCAATGCGCCCGAGGGCAGCGGACCTTTTGACGGCCCTGTGCTGTTTCTAAAGGGGGCGGATTCTGCCTATATCCAGGAAAAACATCGGGATGAGATTCAGCGCCTGTTCCCGGCGGCTGAGCTCCGTATCATTCAGGATACCGGGCACTGGCTGCATGCGGAGAAGGCCGACACCTTTGCCGCCTTGTGTCGCCGTTTTCTCAGTGGTGAAAAATAACCGCCTCTATTAGCCACGTTTTCAAGGCTGGTGCGCTGTCTGTTATGGTTAAACGATGGCAGACAAATGCAACAGACATGAAACAGGCGGGCATGGTCTATGAAATGGTTGATGGTGGGAGCGCTGGTCCTGTTTTTCATGCTGGGGAGTTTTCTGCTGACACCATCCCCCATTGACAGCAAGGCATGGCAACCGCCCTCTCCACCCCCGATGACCGGCGTGCTGGCGCCTAATGAAAGACTGAGGCTGGCGGACCTTCTGGCCCGGGGGCAAGTCTTCGGACCCGAAGACACCGCTGTCAGAAAGGACGGTGTTCTGTATGCGGGCACTCAGGACGGTCGTATTGTCAGGCTGTTTCCCGATGGTCGGCTGGAGACCTGGCTCAAGACGGGTGGGCGCCCGTTGGGCATGGTGTTTGACCGAGAAGGCAACCTGATTGTTGCGGATGCCTGGAAGGGGCTGCTTTCCATTTCACCGGACAAGAAGGTGTCAGTTCTGGCCCGGGAAGCCAGGGGCACTCCGTTTCGCTTTACGGATGATGTCGACATAGCTCCGGATGGCCAGATTTATTTCACCGACGCCAGTTCCCGTTTTCATCAGCCGAAATACCGGCTGGACCTGCTTGAAATGCGTCCCCATGGCCGGTTGCTGAGATATTCACCCCAGACCGGAAAAGCCGAGGTCCTGCTCGGCAACCTGCACTTTGCCAACGGTGTTGCGATTTCTCCGAAAGGCGACTTCGTACTGGTCAATGAAACCTGGAAATACCGGACGCTTCGTTACTGGATTCATGGCCCCAAGGCAGGGCAGGCAGAAGTGTTCGCTGATAATCTGCCGGGTTTCCCGGATAACCTTGATGTGGATAGCAAAGGGCGTTACTGGATTGCATTTCCCACTCTGCGGAATCTACAGGTGGACGCCTTGCACCGCAGGCCCTGGTTAAAGGACCTGGTGGCGAAATTGCCGGACAGCCTCAAGCCTGAACCGCAGGAGTATGGCCTGGTGGTAGCCTTTGATCGCGACGGGGAGATGATTACCAGCCTTCAGGATAGCCGTGGCACCCATCTTAAGGAGATTACCTCGGTAACCCCCCACGGTGGCTATTTGTACTTTGGCTCACTTCACAACGATCGCATTGGGCGGCTACCGTTACGGGCCATTCCGGGACTCGGGGATGATGACGCATGACAGACGATAAAGCCGTCCAGTGGGACCTTCAGGATCCATTTGTGATCGATATCACGGTGGGTGATGAAGACACTGACCGCCTTGGCCATGCCAATAATGTGGTGTACGTGCGCTGGCTCGAGGATGTCAGCTGGGCCCATATCGAAAGCCTGGGCATGACCTGGCAGTTGCATGAAACCACAGGCAAGGCGATGGCGATCACCCGCACCGAGATTGATTATCTTGCCTCCGCCAATGCCGGAGACCGCCTGGTTCTTGGTACCTGGCTGACCGGTTATGATGGCCGCCTTCGCTCATCCCGCCAGTTTCAGCTGGTTCGCCCGGCTGATGGCAAAACACTGGTCAGAGCGATCTCGACACACGCCTGTGTGAATATGAAAACCCAGCGCCCCTCCCGGGCACCGAAGGAGTTTTCCGAAATACTCGGAGGTGCTGTGGTTGCTGGTGGCAAGAGCCTCAACTTCGATTGAGTCACTAAAAACGCCAACTTCTGCTAGTCTGAACGAAAGTTCGTTTCCCGTTATAACCGTTGTCCGGAGACCGCCATGGTAAATACCGTTGATCAGACCACCGAATCCTCTATGCGTCATGTTATCTATGATCGTTTTGGCGAGCGTGATGTGTTGCAGGTGGTCAGCTCGGAAATTCCCGTGCCGCAAGCCGGCCAGGTGCTTATCCGGGTCCGCGGTGCGGGATTGAACCCCATTGACTGGAAAACACGAAAAGGGCTTGGTTTTGCGGCCCGGCAGATTGAAGATTCGTTGCCCTGGACCCCGGGCTATGATGTGGCGGGTGAGGTTGTTGCTGTTGCCGATGACGTCACTACCCTCGCTCCGGGCGACAGGGTGATGGGTATGATCGGTTTTCCTGCTACGGGCGGCAGCTACGCCGAGTTCGCCGTCGCGGGTGCTGATGAGCTTGCCATCGTGCCCGAAGAGCTGGATCTGGTTACCGCCGGCGCTCTCCCGCTGGCCGCCCTTACAGCCTGGCAGGCGTTGTTTGAGGTGGCCAAGCTGGAACCCGGCCAGAAGATACTGATTCATGCCGGTGCCGGCGGTGTCGGGCACTTTGCGGTACAGTTCGCACTGGAACGGGGTGCCCATGTGATTGCCACGGCGTCGGCCTCGAACCGGGATTTTCTGGCCGAGCTTGGCGTCCATGAAGTGATTGATTACCACTCCAGCGATGTTGCCGAGGAGTGCTATGGGCTGGACGTAGTGCTTGATCTGATCGGTGGGAAGGCCGGAAAACGGTCACTGCATACGTTGGGTGAACATGGTGTGCTGGTGACTATTCCTACCGTCACCGCGGATGAGATTATCAGTGCCGCCGAGGGCCTTGGCCTGAGAGCTCATGGCATGACGGTGCGCCCGGATGTCTTCCACCTGGATGAAATTGCCGAGCTGATTGAGGATGGCGACGTGAAGGTCCATATTGAGCGGGCATTCCCGCTTGAGCAAGTTGCGGACGCCCACGAACTGTTGGAAGGTGGCCACGTCCGAGGCAAACTGGTTCTGGACTGCGGTTGAGGGGTATTCCCCCTCAACCCGGGTTCCTCTTGTTCTGCGTTTTTTCCTCTGAGCTTTTACCGGAGCCCTCCCCGCTGGGGGTTTCCTGAGAGTCCTTCTCCTTGCGTTCTTTCGGGGCCTGAGGCGGGACCAGACTAATCAACACCCAGTCCTTCTCGGGTTTTATGCCTTCCATCTCCAGTACTGGTGAGACGTAGCCCTTGCTGTCAAACACAAACAGCACAAGGGCTTGGCGCTGGTATTTTTCCAGGAATTTCTTGTAGCTGAACTCTTCACTGAGCTGGGTGGTTTTTACCGTGTAGCCCTGACTGGCCAGGCTGGCCAGTTTTGCGTAGCTGACACCGTCAAACAGGCCCCGGGTCATCTGGATCTTCTCAGCGGTCTGATGACGGGCCTTTTGATCCTGATCACCTTCTACGAGGCTGAAAACGGAGTTGTTTCCGAACCAGTCCAGGAAGTGATAGGTGGCCAGTGAGTTCATATGCTTGTAAGGCGAAATGACCAGCAGGTTGCCGATACCGGTCAGGTCCAGGTGGGTGGAGGCATGCTCTGACACGGGGTTACCGAAGTAGGTCTGAAGGTTTTCCATACGAGCCTGACGTACATTTTCCCAGTTGGTGTCTGCCAGCGTCACCGGGACTTCATGCTTTTTCAGGGCGAGGCCAATCATACGGGCCACCGGATTAGCGCCGAGAATCAGGAAGCCGAATTCCGCCGGCTCAGCGACCTTGAGCAGACGGGCAAGCGGGCGAGCGGTCAGGCTCTGCAGGGTGACGGTGGCAATGATCAGCATGAACACCAGTGGCACAAGCGCACCGGCACTTTCATAACCCAGTTTCTGCAGCTGGAAGGCAAACAGCGCGGATACGGCGGCTGCGACAATGCCCCGGGGCGCTATCCAGCTCAGGAAGAGCTTCTCTCGCCAATTCAGGTTAGTGCCGATCGCGGAGAGAAAAATGCTCAGCGGGCGTGCGATCAGCATCAGTATGGCGAGGACCACAGCCAGTCCCCAGCCCAGATCGGCAATGGCGGAAAATTCCACCCGGGCGGCGAGGATGATAAATAGTGCGGAGATCAGCAGTACACTGAGGGATTCCTTGAATTCCAGAATGCTGTCAATAGGCACCTGTTTCATGTTCGCCATCCAGATTCCCATAATTGTGACAGTCAGGAGTCCGGATTCGTGCGCAATTTCATTGGAAATGGCATAGACACCGAGCATGAAGGTGAGGGTGCCGGCATTATGCAGGTATTGCGGGATAAAGTGTTTGCGGAGCACGACGCCATTCAGGTAGCCAGCAATGGCGCCGATCAGGAAACCCACCATCAGGGTCTTGCCAAATATATAGACAGAGTGGCCAAAGACATTGCCCTGTCCCCAGGAAACGATGCCTTCAAAGACCAGAACCGCCAGCAGTGCGCCGACAGGGTCGATGATAATGCCTTCCCAGCGCAGTATGTTGGCCAGCTTGGAATCCGGCCGCACCGAACGTAGCAATGGTGCGATGACCGTGGGCCCGGTAACAATGGATATTGCCCCGAACAGGAGTGCTACGGGCCAGGATACATCCAGTAACCAGCGGGCCGTCAGTGTGCCGATGATGCAAGTAACGAAGGAGCCGACGGGAATGAGGTTACGCACCATTTTGCCGTGGCCACGGATTTCTTCGTAGCGGAGAGTCAGGCTGCCTTCAAAAAGAATGATCGCAACGGCAAGGGATATGACGGGAAACAGCAGCTCGCCGAATACCGCCTCTGGCGCCAGAAAACCGAGCATTGGGCCGGCGGCAATGCCACCGGCCAGCAGGAATAGAATGGCAGGCATTCGGACTCGCCAGGCAAGCCACTGACAGAACAGGGAAATTACGCCAATGCTGGCGAGAAGCATGACCGTGCTGACTGGCATAGTGCGTTCAGGTCCTTTGAGTTATCGATTGGCGCGTCGTGCAATACGGTTCAGGATTCGGGAAGCTGCAAAAAAACCAAAGCTGGCGGTTACCGGGCTGGCTGCTCCGAATCCGGACGCGCAATCCAGCCGAACAGGCCCGGCGGTGGCCGGTTTTTGCAGGCAAACTTCGCCATCTCCGGCAGGATACGTGAGCTGCTCCAGTGAGTATACGGCCTCTATACCGAAGCGCCGTTTGGGGTTGCGGGAAAAACCATACTCCCGGCGCAGCATATTGCGAACCTTTGCCAGCAAAGGGTCCTGGGTGGTTTTGCTAAGGTCGCTGACCTGGATCTGGGTCGGATCCATCTGGCCACCGGCCCCGCCTGCACACACAATGGGTATCTTGTTGCGCTGACAGTGGGCGATCAGGGCTACCTTGGGCTTTACGCTGTCGATGGCATCCACGACGCCATGCATATCCGGAGTGATCAGCTCCATGACATTTTTCGGGGTTAGAAAGCCAAAGTGTATGCGTATATCAGCGTGTGGGTTGATGGCCTTCAGTCGTTCTGCCATGGCGTCGGTTTTGGTGCGGCCATACTGGCCTTCCAGCGCATGGAGTTGCCGGTTGGTGTTCGAGACGCAGATGTCATCCATGTCAATCAGGGTAATTGTGCCGATGCCGCTCCTGACCAGCGATTCTGCGGCCCATGAACCCACTCCGCCGAGACCTGCAATGGCAACGTGAGTATTCCGGAAAGCATCAAGGGCTCGGCGCCCGTAGAGTCGTTCAATGCCGCCAAAGCGGAAAGCAAAATCGTCGGCGTTCATGCAGCCTCCGGTCAGGGTCCGGCGCGAAGCCGAACGGAATCAAAGAACGCAATTGTAACCCAGCGCCAGGCCAGACCGAAAAACAGACCAAAAAAAGCCACGCGGTGCGTGGCTGTGAAGGAGACACTAATCAATGTAGCCAGTGTTTATTTTTGACCGGTTTGGCTCTTACGCGGCCCAGTGGTCATCCTCGAATGCCATCAGGCTGTCCTTGCCGGTCTTGATGTCACCCAGCAACCAGTGGACTTCCGGCAGCAATTTTTCGAAATAGAAGCGAGCGGATACCTGCTTGCCTTCCAGCAAAGGTTTGTTGGCCTCTCCAGCCTCCAGTTGCTGACCCGCTACACCGGCCATGCGGGACCAGAGATAGCCAATGACGGTCAGGGCCATCAGCCGCAGATACGGTGTGGCGGCTGCCCCGGCCTGTTCCGGATCGTCGGGGGCATTGCTTGCCAGCCAGGTGGTCGCCTCTTCGAGGGACTTCATGGCGTCTTTGAGTTCTGCCAGGTACGGCGCCTCCGGGTTGTCCCTGAGGTAGGCGGTCATAACGCCGAACAGGGTCCGGACCAGCTGCCCACCTTTCAGGCTCAGTTTACGGCCCACCAGATCCATGGCCTGGATGCCGTTGGTGCCTTCATAGATACGGGCGATGCGACCGTCTCGCACCAGCTGCTCCAGCGGCCAGTCAGTGGTGAATCCGGAGCCGCCGAGCACCTGCAGGCCAGTATTGGCATTATTGAAGCCCTCGTCGGTCAGGAATGCTTTGACCACCGGCGTCAGGAGTTGTACCAGATCATCGGCGGATTCGCGTACCGCGGCGTCCGGATGCGCGGTAGAGATATCCAGGTGGTGGCCCGTAAACAGCGCGAGGGCACGCATGCCTTCATTCAGGACCTTCTGACGCATGAGCATGCGCCTTACATCCGGGTGCACGATGATCGGATCCGCAGGACCCTCCGGATTTTTCGGGCCATTGAGGGAGCGGCTCTGCAGCCGCTCGCGGGCAAAGCCAAGGCTTTCCTGATAGGCCATTTCGGCAAGGCCGAGGCCCTGCATGCCAACCATCAGGCGCGCTTCGTTCATCATGGTGAACATGGCACGCATGCCATCGTTGGGCTCACCGACGAGCCAGCCCCTGGCGCCCTCGAAGTTCATGACGCAGGTTGCGGAACCCTTGATGCCCATCTTATGTTCCAGGCCACCACAGAAAGCCGGATTGCGTTCGCCGCTATCGGGCAGGAATTTGGGCACAGCAAAGAGGGAGATGCCTTTGGTGGTATCCGGTGCGCCCGGCAGCTTGGCCAGCACGAGATGGACGATATTGTCGACAAGGTCGTGCTCGCCGCCGGTAATCCAGATCTTGGTGCCCTCGATGGCATAACTTCCGTCGTCGTTGGGCTTCGCACGGGTACGAATGAGCCCCAGGTCGGTGCCGCACTGGGGTTCGGTCAGGCACATGGTGCCTGTCCACTCCCCTGAAATCAGTTTTTCCAGGTAGGTCTGCTTCAGTTCGTCGGAGCCATGTTCGAAAAGTGCGCTGATCGCGCCGTGCGTCAGCCCCGGGTACATGCCGAGAGACAGGTTGGTTGAGCAGATCATTTCATCCACCACAAACTTCAGGGTGTGGGGCAAGCCCTGACCGCCGAACTCCAGAGGGGCATCCAGAGCGGTCCAGCCGCCTTCGACAAATTTCTTGTACGCGTCCTTGAAGCACTCAGGCGTGGTAACCGCGTGTGTCTCCGGATCGTAAGTGCAACCCTGCTGGTCACCAATCTGATTGGTGGGCTGAATGACTTCGGCAGCCAGCTTGCCGGCCTCGTCAATCACCGCAGAGATCAGATCCGGTGTGGCATCGGCATATTTTTCAAGCTCGTGAAGTCGGTCTGCACCCAGAACATCAAACAAGATAAAGCGAATGTCGTTCGCCGGAGCCTGGTATTGCATGGAGTACTCTCCTGAAAGTGCTGATTTGATGAGGTGTCGGGTCAGGTACGTCTCACCCTAGTGGTAAGTTCAACATTTAATTCATACGCCCGTTTTAATTTGCTGGTTCACTGAATTATTCGGTCCGCGCGACGAAATTTTCGTATCTCCTGTAATGGCCGGTTAAATCCGCCGGTAAAACGCTCAAAATTCCGAAACACTGGTGAGAAAAAAGGGGAAGAAGGTGGAGCGAGTAGTGATTGCGGGAGTTTCAGGTGCGATTGGTGCGGCGCTGGCAGCCAGAATTCTGGATGGCAATCCGGAAAGCCATGTCGTGGGTCTTTGCCGGCACCCGAACCATGCCCCGGAAGAATTGCAGGCATCGGATCGGGTGAGCCTGTTGGCGTGGGATGCAGAAGACAGCGCAGCGCTGGAGCCAATGGCAGAGTCTCTGTCATCGATGTTCCAGGAAAAAACAGGGATTGATACGCTGATTTACGCTGCCGGTCTCCTGCATTCGGATACCATGTTTCCCGAGAAACGCCTGGAAGACCTTTCAGCGGAGGCGATGGCAAGAGCGTTCGCGGTGAATGCCACCGGGTTTGGCCTGCTGGTGCGAGCCCTGGTTCCGTGGTTGCGTCACCGGGAGCTGAAACGCATTGCAGCCATCTCTGCCAAGGTGGGCTCGATCTCGGATAACCGTCTTGGGGGCTGGTACGCCTATCGCAGCTCCAAGGCCGCTCTGAACATGCTGGTTCGGACGATGTCGGTGGAGTTACCGAGGCGTTGCAAGCCTGTCGCCTGCGTCGCACTGCACCCAGGAACGACTGAGTCCGCCCTCAGCGAGCCGTTCCGGCAGTCCCTGGCCCGTTTGGAGGTACATGATCCGGATGACACTGCCACCAATCTGCACACGGTACTGAAGGGTGTGGATGCCGAGAGCAACGGCCAGTTTCTGAATTGGGATGGGTCGGAGCTGCCATGGTGATACCGACCGAGCATAAAAAAAGCCGGGCGATTAACCATCGACCGGCTTTTTTGGTGTAGGCAAGCAGCGCTTACCGGATGAAGGGGTTCAACATACGAGTGAACGTGCCCGTCAGCTTTACGGGTGCGCTGAGCACGGACAGGGTAATGCAGTCCTCACAGCCAACAGCCACAGGCTTGTGCTCATCCTCCTCGTTCAGCACTACGAAATCCCACTGGTTGAAGACACCCTTCTGGTCAGCAAATGCTCCCTGGAGAACAATCGTTGTCTCGTCGCCACGATGGGTGTGAGCCGGGGCCTTGCCACCCGCGGCCAGCTTTTGCAGCACGACCTGCTCTTTCTGGTCCGGGAACCTGTCGCTGATATCCAGTACGCTGACATCGCCAAGCTGACGTTTCCACGGCAGATCGTTGATATCCTTTCCCAGCAGCTTTTGCAGTGGGCTCATTCTCGGAGCCGCAGGCGTAGCCGGCCCATCAACGGGTGCACTGTCGATGCGTGAAAGGATGGTGTCGAACATGCTTTCGGACACGCTGACTTTTGGCTGCTGTTCCATCATGACAGCACCCAGACTGTCCAGCGTATCCACACGGCTTCTGCAGTGCGAACACTCGTCCAGGTGGAGCCGGATGCACAGTGCGTGGGGCTCGCTCAGGTTCCCTGCACTGTATTCCATGAGGCTGAGAGTATCGGGATGGTGCCGTGTCATGCGTTTTGATCCTGCAAAATCACTTTCAATTTGTTCAGTGCCAGGCGCACCCGGCTTTTCACTGTGCCCAGGGGAATGTCCAGCTCGTCCGCCACCATCTGGTGGGACTTGTTCTCCATGTACACTTTGGCGATCACTGTAATCTGCGCTTCGGGCAGCTGGCTCAACGAATCACGAATGCGACGTTCTGACATGAGGCGGTGGAGCGATGTCACAGGTTCGTTCTCATTTTCACCTGGAATCTGCCACAGATCTTCGGTCTCTATCGCCATCTCCGCGCTGGTGCGCTGCATTTTGCGGAGCATATCAATGCGCTGGTTCCGCGCGATGGTGAAAATCCAGGTGGATGCTGCTGCCTTACGCCAATCGTACAGGCAGGAGCGTCGCCAGATGGAGACAAAGACTTCCTGTACCAGCTCCTCTGCGTGGCTGGCCAGGCCATTTGCCATGGCGTAATACTTTATCTGTGGGCCAAAGTGCTCGAAGAGCGCGTGGTACGCCTCCCGATCCTGGCTCTTGCCCACTTTCTGAAGCAGCTGGCTCCATTGGTCCTTTCGACCCTCGGAATTCGCTGACTTTTGATCCAGTGTTGTCACTGGACGCTCCTTGACAGTGGCATGATTTGAACTTGTTCTAGTCATCATTGTATGCACTCACCGCAGATTTGTCAGTGCCGAGATATACGGGTTCGAATACCCTGCGGATCAACCGGGTTGAAAAAAATATCGATTTTTTTACTGGCTCCGGCGGGCAGACGGAGACGCCGCTGGGGCTGGAGTTTGCCACCGATGGATAGCGACCCGTCCAATGTTGGGCAGGCTTTCAGAAAATTGGAGGGGCATTGCTCCCAGCAGCTGGCGCCGGGAGCAGGAAGGGCAAATCCGCCAGTGTTATTCTTCGAGATATGTATAGCCGTTCAGTCCTGCCGCCAGTTCCGCCAGCAATGCAGCCTGTAAGTCTTTCGGCAAATCGCTCTCACTGAATTTAAGCCGGTAGGCGGCCAGCAGGTCATCCGGCTCGAAATTGACATAGCGTAATACCTTGGCGACCGTATCACCGGTGATCGGTTCGCTGATATCGAACCCGCCCTCCGGATTCAGTTTCACATCCACGGAATGAGTATCGCCAAACAGGTTATGCATGTCGCCCAGGATTTCCTGGTAGGCCCCGGTCATAAAAAATCCCATCAGCAGAGGGGTGCCCGGTACGTCAGCAGGCAGGGGCAGGGTGGTTTCCGTTCCCTGGCCATCCACATACTGGTCAATGCGCCCATCCGAATCACAGGTAATATCCTGGATAACAGCCCGCCGGTTTAATGGCCGGTCCAGGCCATTGATCGGCATCACCGGAAAGATCTGGTCAATCCCCCAGACATCCGGGAGTGACTGGAACAGGGAAAAGTTCACGAACAGCTTTTCGGCCAGCTTCTCGTTGAGTTCGTCGATGATTTCCCGGTGGGCCCGGTTGGCGTTGTCGAGCTGGCCGCGCAGCAGGCGGCAACAGCGCGTGTACAGGGTTTCTGCACCTGCACGTTCCTGAAGGGACAGCAGTCCATGGGCGAACTGGGCATGAACATCCGCCATGGCGTGAAGTACATCGTGATAAATCTCCGCAAGAGAGCGGGGGGTGGCGCTGTCTTCCAGGCTCCGCAGGTCCCGCCAAAGATCCTGTAATGGTGCAGGGGCGTCAGGGGCTGGCCTCTGTGGTGCGCGATTATCCGGTACTTCCTGGTCAATGACGTTAGTTACCAGCACCGAGTGGTGCGCGGTTAATGCCCGGCCGGATTCGCTGATCAGATCAGGGTGCGGAATGCCGATACGATCGCATTCCGACTGGAGTACGTGCACCACGTTGTAGGCATATTCCTGCACGCTGTAGTTCATGGAGCAGCTGCTGCGGGAGCGGGTACCCTCGTAGTCCACGCCCAATCCACCGCCGATGTCGATAGTGCCCACAGGGGCGCCCATTTGCCGCAGTTCGCTGTAGAACCTCGCGCATTCCCTGAGCCCGGTCTGTATATCGCGAATGTTGGCGATCTGTGAGCCAAGGTGAAAGTGCAGGAGTTGTAGGGTATTCAGGGCATTGGCATCACTCAGGGTATTCACCACATCCAGAACCTGGCTGGCAGAGAGCCCGAATTTGGATTTCTCCCCGCCGGTGTTTTGCCAGTTACCTTTCCCGATGGTGGCCAGACGTACACGCACACCAATCAGCGGACTTACATCAAGAGCCTTTGCTTCTTTCAGGATCAGGGGCAGTTCGGATTGTTTTTCAACGACAATGAACACCCTGTGGCCCAGCTTCTGTCCAATCAGGGCAAGACGGATGTACTCCCGATCCTTGTAACCATTGCACACGATGACCGAGCCTGGCTCACGGGACATTGCCAGAACGGCCATCAGTTCGGGCTTGCTGCCAGCCTCCAGACCGATTTGACCATTCGATGCTGCAGGCTCCGCAGACACGAGTTCCTCGATGACCCTCCGCTGCTGGTTGACCTTGATCGGATACACGGCGGTGTATTGGCCCTGGTAGCCCTGATCGGCAGCCACTTCGTTGAAGGCGTCGCACAGCGTGTTGACCCGGTCATGCAGTATGTCAGTAAAACGGATCAGTACCGGAAACTGCACACCGGAATTCGACAGCGAGCGTGCCAGCTCGGGCAGGTTTATCTGTGCCGGGCTGTGGCCGCGATCCGGGCGAATCATCACTTCGCCCCCATGATTTACGCCAATATAGCCATCGCTCCAGTGGTCGATGTTATAGATCTTGTGGGCAGGGGTGCCGCTGGCTTCGCTCATGCTTGCTATCCTGTCAGGAAACCGGGCCGGCGGGGTGGATGTTCAGGTGCCGGTGTCTGGACGTCATTGTATGGATTCCTGTTGCTGGCTAAAAGAACCGGCTGTGGAAAATACGTGGGCCAGCGTGATGATTAACACTTTAGCTACCCCGAAGGCATCCCTACAATACGCCCTTTAACAGAGCTCACGGAGCACAGCGGGAGAAACAAGATGACGGCATTGAACGAAGGCTGGTTCACCGAGATATTTCAGGATCAGGGGACGGCTTTTTCCCTGCAGGTGAAAAAGAAACTGCACGAAGAGCAAACGCCATTTCAGAAACTGGAAATCTACGAAACCGAGACCTTCGGAAACCTGATGGTGCTCGATGGCTGTGTGATGCTGACTGCCCGGGACAATTTCCTGTATCACGAGATGATGACTCATCCGGCGCTGTTTACCCACAAGGATCCGAAGAAGGTGGTGATTGTCGGTGGCGGCGACTGTGGCACCCTGAAAGAGGTGCTAAAGCACCCCGGTGTGCAAGAAGCCTGGCAAGTGGAAATCGACGAGCGTGTAACGCGTACATCCGAGAAATACTTTCCGGAGCTGTGCGAGGCTAACAGTGACCCTCGCGCCAATTTCTTCTTTGGGGACGGTATCCAGTGGATTCGCGACGTGGAGCCCAGCAGCCTGGACATTATCATTATTGATAGCACCGATCCGGTTGGCCCCGCAGAGGGGTTGTTTGCGCTGGATTTCTACCGTGATGCGATGCTGGCACTGAGAGATGGCGGTATTATTGTCCAGCAGAGTGAGTCGCCCCTGTTGCATACCAATACCATCATCAAGTCCATTCACGAGGATATGCGCAAGGCTGGCTTTGATCACGTCCAGACTCTTCCGTTCCCGCAGCCGGTTTATCCCACTGGCTGGTGGAGCTGCACGATGGCCGGTAAGGACAAGCCGGTTCGGTATTTCCGGGAAGAAGACGCCAATAATCGTCCTTTCGTCACGCGCTATTACAACGCCGGTGTCCACCATGGCGCTCTTGCCATGCCGCAGTTCATGCTGGATGTGCTGGAAGATCAGGTACTCCCTGGAGAAGGCTGACGCTTTCGTTCAGTTCCGGAGAAGGCAATAAAAAAGGGCGCCCCGAGGGGCGCCCTTTTTGATCATGCCAGCCGGCGATCATTACTTCTGGCTGACAAACTCCGGATAGGCTTCCATGCCGCACTCGGACAGATCCACACCTTCGTACTCTTCTTCCTCGGAAACCCTGAGGCCCATGACGGCTTTCAGGATGCCCCAGACGATGAGGCTGGTCACGAAGACCCAGATGAAGATGGTGAGCATGCCGACCAGCTGACCCATGAAGGTCGCATCTGCGTCGGACAGCAGGACTGCAAAGATACCCCAGATACCAACCACACCGTGGACAGAGATGGCACCGACCGGATCGTCGATACGCAGCTTGTCGAGAGTCACGATGGAGAAGACCACGATGATACCGCCGATGGCGCCAATGATGGTGGCCAGCAGAGGTGACGGATCAGCAGGCTCAGCCGTGATGGCTACGAGGCCAGCCAGAGCGCCGTTCAAGGCCATGGTCAGGTCAGCTTTGCCGAACATGATGCGCGCCACGATCAGTGCTGCAATCAGACCACCAGCAGCGGCTGCGTTGGTGTTCAGGAATACGTTGGCAACTTCGTTGGCAACACCGATACCGCCCAGTTTGAGGGTAGAGCCACCGTTAAAGCCGAACCAGCCCATCCACAGGATAAACATACCCAGTGTTGCCAGCGGCAGGTTTGCACCCGGGAAGGCCTTGATCTGGCCATCCGCACCGTACTTGCCTTTACGGGCACCCAGCAAGAGAACACCTGCCAGCGCAGCAGCGGCACCAGCCATGTGCACGATACCGGAGCCGGCGTAGTCGCTGTAGCTCAGTTCGTAGATGCCGAATACGGCATCGCCGTTCCATGTCCATGCGCCCTGCATCGGGTAGATGAAGCCACACATAACGACAGCAAATGCGAGGAATGCCCAGAGCTTCATGCGCTCAGCTACGGCACCGGAAACGATGGACATGGCTGTTGCAACGAAGACTACCTGGAAGAAGAAGTCGGAAGCACCGCTGTACTCGCCCATGTCGCCGAAACCGGATTCGGTGGACGCAGCAATCACGCCGGCTATGGCCGCTTCATCCATTTCACCAACGGTTGTGATGCCGCTGAGGAAGAGACCGCCACCGTACATGATGTCGTAACCGACAATCAGGTACATCGTACAGGCAACCGCGAACAGCGCGACGTTTTTGGTCAGGATTTCAGTGGTGTTCTTGGCACGCACCAGGCCTGCTTCGAGCATCGAGAAGCCCGCGGCCATCCACATGACCAGGGCACCACAGATCAGGAAGTAAAAGGTGTCTAATGCGTACTGCAGTTCGAAAATATGATTAAGATTGCTTTCCATTTGAAGCCCTCCGCACGAGGCTTTTCAAGTTATAAATTTTTGCGTTGGCTGTCTGGTTGATCAGGCTTTGATCAGACCGCTTCTTCGCCGGTTTCGCCGGTTCGGATTCGAATCGCCTGTGCCAGTTCGGTCACGAAAATTTTGCCGTCACCAATTTTTCCTGTATTCGCTGCCTTGGTGATGGATTCGATAACCTGGTCCAGGAGGTTGTCGCCGATAGCAACTTCAACCTTGACCTTGGGTAGAAAGTCCACCACGTATTCTGCGCCACGATAGAGTTCGGTGTGGCCCTTCTGGCGACCGAAGCCTTTGACTTCAGTGACCGTTACGCCTTGTACGCCAATTTCGGATAGTGCCTCACGGACATCATCCAATTTGAAAGGCTTGATGATCGCTGTCACAAGTTTCATTGCTTTCTCCTTGGTAAAGCCGTCTCAACATCTGGGATTCTTCGGCCCGTTGTTGAGGTCGGGATGCTGCCACCTCGCACACCAATTGTGCGGATTGCGTACGAGTGCTTTAGCATCGGGTATGCCAACGCAAAAAAAGTCTTTTATAACAGTCAATTACTTAACGACTGTCCCAGATTGGCGCAAAAGTGCGCACCAAAACCGGGCACTGCGCCCCGGAATGAGCCAAATTAGGGCGGGCTCTGGAGAGCGCGTCGAGCATTATAATGTCGACCGCCTACATTATGGCAGGGGCAGCGGTGTGATACACTCTTTCGGTCCGGTTCGAGCGCCCGTCTTTGGTCGAAACCGGTCATTATTTGAACCAGAGAGGTGATGTGTGAAAGGTCCGCAGGATATTTTCGCCCAGTTACAGGGCCAGTTTGGCCAGTTTGTTCCCGATATGGCCCGCGCTGCCCGGGAAGATTTTGAAACCCAGGCCCGCGCCACGGTGATGTCGGTACTGTCCCGGCTGGAGCTGGTGACCCGGGAAGAGTTTGATGCCCAGCAGGCGGTGCTGCTGAAGACCCGTGAAAAGGTGGAAACGCTGGAGCAACGGGTCGCCGAACTGGAGCAGAAGCTGCAGGACCAGTAAGCCTGCAAACGGGCTGGCAGGAAGCCGGGTCCGTTGAACAGATAAGATGTTTATAACCACGGAAGGTTCTCATGCTTGCCATCGTTCATTCCCGAGCCAGCATCGGTGTGTCTGCTCCGCCGGTCACGGTTGAAGTGCATCTCTCAGGCGGCCTGCCCGCCCTTTCCATCGTAGGCTTGCCGGAAACCGGCGTTCGCGAAAGTAAGGAGCGCGTCCGTAGCGCCCTGCTCAATGCCGGTTTCGATTTCCCGGCGCGCCGGATTACCATCAACCTTGCCCCTGCCGACCTCCCCAAAGAAGGTGGTCGGTTTGACCTGCCCATTGCCCTTGGCATTCTGGCCGCTTCCGGCCAGATTCCCTCCGACAGTATTAGTCAATGGGAGTTTGTCGGCGAGCTATCCCTCGATGGCGCGCTCCGGCCCTTAAAAGGCGTTTTACCGGCTGTGCTGGCTGCACGTAAGGAGGGGCGGGCCTTGCTGGTGCCCCAGGCCAATGCCGGTGAGGCCGCGCTTGCCAGCCACGGGGACGTTCTCTCGGCAGGTCATTTGCTCGCCGTGTGTGAGCACCTGTGTGGGCGTGCCAGACTGGTGCCGCTGGCCAAAGCATCGCCTGGACCGGATGGGGGCTCTGACCTGAATCTGCCGGATTTGTCTGATGTAAGGGGCCAGGGAGTGCCCCGCAGGGCACTGGAGGTTGCCGCTGCCGGCAACCACAACCTTCTGTTCTTTGGGCCACCCGGAACCGGCAAGAGCATGCTGGCCAGCCGTTTGCCCGGTATTCTGCCGGGCTTGAGTGATGAGGCCGCCATGGAAGTGGCCAGCGTGCACTCTGTCGCCGGTTTGCCGCTCGGAGAGAGTGGCTGGCGCCGGCCGCCATTTCGCGCGCCCCATCACACGGCTTCGGCGGTCGCGATGGTTGGCGGAGGCAGCAGCCCGCGTCCGGGTGAAATCTCTCTGGCCCATCGCGGCGTGCTGTTCCTTGATGAGTTACCGGAGTTCGAACGCCGGGTACTGGAAGTCCTTCGGGAACCCATGGAAACCGGCGAAATTGCAATCAGTCGCGCTGCACGTCAGGTCACCTTTCCGGCCCGGTTTCAGGTGGTGGGCGCTATGAATCCATGTCCCTGCGGTTATAGTGGGCATCCCACGATTGAATGCCAGTGCACGCCTCAGCAGGTACTGCGTTACCGTTCAAAGATTTCCGGACCACTGCTGGACCGGTTCGATCTTCATGTGGAGGTCCCTGTCCAGGGTGGCGAGGTGCTGATGCAGCAGGGTGGGGGCGGTGAGTCCAGTGCACAGGTCCGGGAACGTGTAGCGCAGGCCAGGGAGCGGCAGGCCGCCCGGCATCAGCTGAATTCGGCACTGTCTGGTCGCGAATTGCACCTGGCTTGTCCTCTGGACGCCAGTGGAGAGCACCTGTTGACCGGTGCCATGGAAAAGCTCGGTCTTTCAGCAAGAGCGTTGCACCGGATTTTGCGGGTTGCCCGAACCCTGGCCGATCTTGATGACTGCGATGCCCCGGGTCAGGCACATCTGGTTGAGGCCCTGGGCTACCGCCAACTGGACCGGCAGCAGGGACGAAATTCCCTGGTGTCCTCCTGACCCCGTCGACTCTGGTAAACTGTCTCTCAAATTCCTTTTAATCAGAACCCGCAGAGCCTGCGGTTGAGGATTGCAGATGACTGACCAGAAAGAGCCGCAAGATCCTAAAACGACCTCCGCGGATTCGCCGGTAACCACACGTCGTGGTGTGCGCAGTTTTGTCCTTCGTCAGGGCCGCATGACCGAAGGCCAGAAGAAAGCTTTCGAGCGTAGCTGGCCGAAATACGGCCTGACCCGGGAAGACGGCATGATCGATCCACGCCAGGTGTTTGGGCGTGATGCCATGCTTAACCTGGAAATCGGGTTCGGTATGGGCAAGTCGCTGGCGGATATGGCGGAAGCGGCTCCAGAGCAGGATTTTATTGGTGTGGAAGTGCATCTCCCCGGGGTGGGGGCTCTCCTCAAGGAAGTTGAGGACCGCGGCCTGGAAAATGTGCGGGTCTATAATATCGATGCCAACGACGTGATTGATCTTTGCTTGCCGGACGCCTGTCTGGATCGGGTTATGGTGTTCTTCCCGGACCCCTGGCATAAGAAGAAGCATCATAAACGCCGTCTGGTCCAGGCAGAATTCGTCCAGCGTATCCGCCACAAGCTGCGGGTCGGGGGTATTCTGCACCTGGCAACAGACTGGGAAAATTACGCCGAACACATGATGGAAGTCATGGTGGAGTCGGAGGGGTTTGCCAATACTCAGGAGCCGGGTGAGTTCTCACCCAAGCCTGATGATCGTCCGATCACCAAGTTCGAGAAGCGCGGTGAGCACCTCGGGCATGGCGTCTGGGATCTGCTTTTCCATCGCACCAATTGATCGGGGGTCGCGCCGTTAGCCATGGACAAACGGGTGGCGGCGTGCAGCCCTGATAATCACCAGGCCGGCACCCCCCAGGGTCAGCCCGGTAAACTTGACCAGTGCGCAGATGGTGGCGGAAAGGCTCACCATATCAGTAGGCGGATTAAAGTTATTCAGAAGCAGTATGTTCTCGGCACCATCGCTGAGGCCGGCTGCCAGAAACATGGCCCGTATCCAGCGCGCAACCACTCGCTCCCGAATGCCGGGGCGGTCCCGCATCAGGTGACGGGTCAGGTGAAGCAGGGCCAGCACGTAGACCGGTATAAAAAGAAAATCCAGCCACAGCGAGACTTTCGCCCAGACCACGCCATCTGCTCGCCAGCTTCGAAGAATGGCGTGCGACTGATCTGCAGTCCCGGCCATCTGGAAACTGACGATGCCCTGGGGCGCGGAGCCTGTCTGCAGTGGCTGATTGACCAGCAGCAGAGCAATCAACAGCACTGCCGCCAGCAGGAGGCTGGCCTTAAGGCTCTTCGGCAGGGCTGCCGATCCGTTAGCTGTGTCCATTACAGAAAACGCTCCAACAGGCTGTTCAGGTATCGTTGGCCGAGGTCGGTGGCCTGAATTCGGTCCCTTTCCAGCAGCTTTTCCTCACGCAACTGTTCAAGTTTTACCGCAACTGACGACAGGGGTAAACCTGTACGTTCAGTGAACAGTTCTTCGTTTACGCCTTCGGAAAGGCGTAACGCGTTCATCAGGAACTCCAGTGGCAGTTCATTTACGTCAATGATTTCAGAACCGGCCGTGCGGCTACCTATGCGATTCAGGTAGGCGTCTGGCTGACGGGTTTTCCAATATCGTCGGATACTGCCGTCGGCGAGGCTGACCTTGCCGTGGCCACCGGCGCCCAGTGCCAGATAGTCTCCGAACATCCAGTAGTTCAGGTTGTGGCGTGAGGCCATGCCCGGCTGGCTCCAGGCGGAAACCTCGTAATCCTGGAAACCGTGCCGTCTCAGAAATGCGGAACCCTGGCGGTAGATGTCCCAGAGCCGGTCATCGTCCGGCAGGTCGGGCGGGCGGCTATAGAACTCGGTGTTCGGCTCAAGTGTCAACTGATACCAGGACACATGAGGGGGGCTGTGGCTCAGTGCGGCCTCAAGATCCGCGATGGCATTTTCCGGTGTCTGGTCGGGCAGGCCGTGCATCAGGTCCACGTTGAAATTGTCGAAACCGGCCTGCCGGGCGGCTGCAATGGCACGATGGGCCGCGTCACTGTCATGAATGCGCCCCAGGGTTTTCAGATGTGCGGGATTGAAACTCTGGACGCCGATGGATAACCGGTTGATTCCGGCTTGCCGGAACGCCTCGAATCGGCCCTGTTCCAGCGTGCCGGGATTGGCTTCCAGAGTGATTTCGGCGTCAGCGGACAGATCCAGCCTGGCGCGGAGTTCCCTGAAAAGGTTCCGGTAAAACTCACCGCTCATCAGTGAGGGGGTGCCGCCGCCAATAAAGACCGTTTGAATCTCACGGTCCTTGGCAAAGGCGAGATCCTGATCCAGATCCTCAAGCATCGACTTCAGGTAAGCTGTTTCCGGGATTTCCTGCCTGGCAACGTGGGAGTTGAAGTCGCAATAGGGGCACTTGCGAACACACCAGGGCACATGAAGGTACAGGCTGAGGGGCGGTCTGACCGCCACCGTTGACGGGGCGGTCATGGGGCTATGCTCCCGCCCTGAGTTGTTCGGTAAGCCTGGCGAGGGCGCGCCCTCGATGGCTGATACGACTCTTCTCGGGGCGTGTGAGTTCGGCGGCACTGCAACCGTGCTCGGGTACCAGAAATACCGGGTCGTAACCGAAGCCGCTTTCGCCCCGGGGTTCTCGCAAAATTGAGCCGGGCCAGCGACCGTGACAGATGATGGGCGTCGGGTCGTCTGCATGGCGGAGGTAAACCAGCACGCAATGGAATTGGGCGTTGCGCTTATCTTCCGGGACATCGTGCATCGCCTTGAGCAAGGCCTCTACATTGTCCTGGTCGGTGGCGTTGTCTCCGGCATAGCGCGCCGAGCGCACACCGGGCTGGCCATCCAGGCAATCGACCGCCAGGCCGCTGTCGTCAGCGAGTGCGGGTAGGCCGGTTTCACGGGCGGCGTGACGGGCCTTTAGAATGGCGTTTTCCACAAAGGTCACGGCCGGCTCTTCGGTTTCTTCCACCCCGAGCTCACCCTGGGCAACGGGTATCATGCCTAGTGGTGCCAGCAATTCGGCCAGTTCGGCGATTTTGCCCTTGTTGTTGCTGGCAATAACAAGCTTGTCAGTCATGGCGGCTCAGTCGCTGAAAAGGGTGTGAGCGAATCGTACCGGCAAATCCTGCCGGTAGCCGGTCGGCCGTGCAGTGATGTTGAACGTCATCAGCTCTCCTGAGGGATATTGGTACTCTGCAATGAAGTACACGGCATCTCCTTCCTGGACGCGACGGAATGCCAGAAACTTCACCTGCTGGATATCATTGGTCACCTTGCCTTCGACCTGCCCGCTGACCGGTGACAGGGAGCCGTCCTCGTTTTCTTTCATGATGGAGATGTTGATAATGCCGATACCCTTGCTGCGCTGCAGGTTGTTTGCTTTGGCAACTTCAGGCGCAAGAAAAGTACTTGGCAGTACGCTCCAGTGTACCTGGTAATCGCCGAAATCCTTGTTTCCGGCTGCCTGAGCCTGGGTCGTGTAGGCGATAAATAACAGGGTTGTCAGTGCTATACGGCTGAGTATTCGGAGCTTTCTGGTGATCATTGCTCTTTCTCCCGTGTGATGCGGTAAATGGCGATCTCCCCTAACAGGTTAGGCCACAAACGAGCCAGCCAGCTATTCTGGTGCTGACCGTCCACAACCCGGCGGCTCTTGATGCGAATGCCTTTCTGGCGGCACAGCGCTTCAAAATCCTTGAAAGTGCAGAGCCGGATGTTAGGGGTGTTATACCACTTATACGGCAGTGCTTCGGATTCGGGCATACGTCCGCTCAAACTAAGACCCCAGCGCAGTCGCCAATGGGCAAAGTTGGGGAAGGTGACAATACCCTCGCGGCCCACACGCAGCATTTCATCCAGGACTCTGTCAGGCCGACGCACAGCCTGAAGTGCCTGAGTCATCAGTACGACGTCGAAACTGCTGTCATCAAAATTGCCAAGGCCCTGGGTGTCCAGGTTCTGCTCAATGACCGCCACGCCCCGGCCCATGCAGCTGGTGATGTGTTCCGGGTTGATTTCAAGGCCGAAGCCGCTGGCGCCCCGCTCCCGTTGGAGGTAGTCGAGCAATGTGCCATCGCCGCAGCCGAGGTCCAGTACGTGATGTCCGGGTTTGATCCATTGCTGGATGATCTCGAGGTCTGGTCTCATGCGCCCACCTCCCTGGCAACGCGATCCATGTAAGCGTTAAAGATATCCGTGTACCTGGGAGTGGGAATCAGGAATGCATCATGGCCCCAGGGCGCGTCAACCTCGGCATAGCTGACCTTTTTCCTGGCGGCAATCATGGCGTTCACCATTTCCTCCGAGCGCGCGGGGGTGAATCGCCAGTCGGTGCTGAAAGACACGACCAGGAATTCGCAGTTAGCCGGTGCCAGAGCTCGGGAAAGGTCACCGCCGAATTCATAGGCAGGGTCAAAATAGTCCAATGCCCGGGTCATCAGCAGGTAGGTATTGGCATCGAAGGACTCAGAAAAACGTTCGCCCTGATAACGAAGATAACTCTCCACCTGGAACTCGGCGTCGTAGCCGAACTTGTAGGCCTGGTCACGCAATTCGCGGCCAAACTTTTCGCCCATGGAGGCGTCGGAAAGATAGGTGATGTGTCCCACCATTCTGGCCAGCATCAGCCCCCGGCGTGGCAGGGCGCCGAAATCGTAGTAACGGCCGTCGTGGAATTCCCGGTCAGAGGTGATCGCCTGTCGCGCTACTTCGTTGAAGGCAATGTTCTGGGCGGTGAGCCTTGGCGTGGAGGCGATCACCACCGAGTGACGCAGTCGATCAGGAAAATCCAGGCTCCACTGCATGGCCTGCATCCCTCCCAGGGAGCCTCCAACCACTGCCGCCCAGCATTCAATACCGAGCCGGTCCGCCAGAAGGGCCTGACTTTTGACCCAGTCGCTGACGGTAATGACCGGGAAATCGGGGCCATAGGGTTTGCCGGTTGCCGGGTTGGTGCTGCTTGGCCCGGTACTGCCATGACATCCGCCAAGGTTATTGAGGCTGACAACGAAAAAACGGTTGGTGTCGATGGGCTTGCCCGGACCAATACAACTATCCCACCAGCCGGGCTTGCGCTCGTCCATGGAATGATAGCCAGCGGCGTGGTGATGTCCGCTCAGAGCGTGGCAAATGAGCACCGCATTGCTGGCGTCCGCGTTCAGTTCGCCATAGGTCTCAACAACCAGGTCGTAGCTTTCCAGCGCCTGGCCGCACGCCAGCTCAATGGGAGTCTCAAAATGATAGGTCTGCGGGGAAACAATCCCGACAGAATCCGTGGGCAGGGAATCGGGCATTGGTGCGACAGGTTCCTGGTTCGATCCGTAAGTGTCTGGAACAGCGATGAAGCCACTGCCAGCTCAGCAGTTTAAAGCCGGGCCGGCATGGCTGCAACTGCCTGCGCACAGGGAGGTCGGGGCTCAGATAGCCCCGGAAATGTTGACTACCTTTTGCTGGATCAGAGTCGGCGCGGGTTTGCGGATCTGACGTTGCATTGCATCCGCCAGTTCCAGCTGGCGCTGCAGGTCCGCAATGGTATGGTTAAGCCGCTCACGTTCGGCCCTGCTGTCGCGGTCACTGCGGACCATGTCCCGCAGTCGGCGGATCTGGTGTTCCAGCAACTGCTTCTGTTCCATGGAATATTGCATGATCGGCAGCAGGGCTTCCTGTGGCCAGCGATCAACGTCCTTTCGGACGCGCGCGTGCAGAGTCCGGGCCTCACTAACCATGACATTGAAGAACCGGCGTACCAGCAGGGACTGCTCGGTCAGAAGGTTTTTTGGGCTGATACGGAAGCGGGCGGCCTTCTTGCGGAGTTCACGAATCGCGATGACATGCCGTCCGGAGCGAAGCGGGATGGGCTCCAGATGACGTGCACGGGTATCCTCGTTGTAACGGCGATAGATGGCCCCTACCATTTTTTCGGCCAGGCGACCCTCGCTCAGCAGGTTCGTCAGGTCGCTTTCCAGCAACTCGAAGAACTGATCCATGGCCCGGTTCATGCCAGCTGTGGTCCAGCTTTTTGACATGGTGTTGCGAATTTTTTCCGCGTGGGTTTCGAAGCGCTCCTCGCTCACCAGGCCCTTCAGCATGTCGCCCTGGGAGTCCATCAGGCGTCGGCTGGAGCGCAAAGTGATCAGTTTCTTGTAATAGAAGTCATAGTCCTTCTGGGCGCGATCGGCGAGACGACTCAGGGCGGCTTTGTCCATGGTGATGCCCGAGCAGGCTTGCAGTTCCTCTTCGAGGGAGCTCAGCCGGGTTTGCATGGCTGCCTGGCTATTCTGCAGCATGCCCAGAAGATCGTTGATCAGACTCTGGGTGATCAACTGTTCCTTGTGCATCAGAATCCGCTGGATGATCAGTTGCTCCAGCTTGCCGATGTTGGAGCGTTCAAAGAGCTCGGGATTATTTCGGACGCGGCCTACCAGCCCCTGTTTGGCCGAAAGGGGAATGACATCATGCTGGCGAATGCCCAGATGGTCAGCGGTGTAGCCGCGAACCCGTTCGATGGCGTCCAGGGTGTGCTTTTCGCCCTGAAGGTCGTCCCAGAGAACGTCGATCTTGTTAAGTACGGCAAAGCGGCCCGCACGGTGATCTGCGTGCTCCGTATCAATGTGCTCCTTCCAGATCGTCATATCACTGGCGGTGACCCCGGTGTCCGCGCTCAGCACAAAAATGATCGCATGGGCGCGGGGCAGCATACTGATGGTCAGTTCCGGCTCTGACCCCAAGGCATTCAGACCTGGAGTATCCAGAATGCGCAAGCCGCGCTCGAACAGCGGGTGGCGGATACTGATCTGGGCATTGCGCCAGGCTGGCACCAGGACATTGCCCGGGTTATTGCGGTCGTGCTCAAGCATATCCTCGTCGAAGCCAAGCTTCCGGGCTTCTTCCGGCGGTACGCTCTTGACTCGCGCCACCTCGGCGAGGACCTCGCGCATAAGCTCTGGATCACGCTCATCCAGCTGGTGCTTTACCCACCGTTCAGTCTGCTTGCGCAGTTGCTGCAGTGAGAGCTCACCGGTGCGGGTCTCAATGGGGAGGAGTAACAGGTAGTTTTCGTTGGCGCTGCGATCAAAGAACAGCTCGGTGGGGCACATGGTAGTTCGCCCCGCCTGGGATGGCAGCATTCGCTGGCCATACTCCGAGAAGAACAGGGCGTTGATCAGTTCCGTCTTGCCACGGGAATATTCTCCGACGAACGCAATGGTCAATTCGTCTTCAATTAACAGCTCAAGGCCGTGACGAATCCGGGTACGGACGTCGTCTGAGAACAGGTTGTTATCTTGCAGCCACAACCGGTAACGGCCGATCTGCCGGATCAGCTCCTTTTTCCAGTCATGATATGCCTCGACCTGCTGCGACAGAGTTCCCTGTTGGCTCATTGGACTTTCCTTCTGCGCGACTTCTGGGTATCCCGGGCAAACGGTCAATATTAAGGGTGCCCTCGGGCGACAGATTAATTACCGTTAATAGTATCCTGTTCCCTGCATCTTTGGGGCGGGGTGGATCTGGTAGTGTTGTAGTAAACGACAGAAAATTCAACAAAAAAGCCGCAAAATCATGAGGATGAAGTTGCGGCTTCGGTTTTTTCGTTTTCGTGGCGAACTGTTACCAAATGTATAGTTGAGAAGTGGTTTACATTCCCAGGCCGATCGAGCCCAACCCTGCCGACAGTTTCATGTGCTCAATTACAACGGAAATTACATTCAGGATCAGGAACACGATGATCGGAGAAAGGTCCAGGCCGCCCATGGACGGCATGATATTACGCACGGGGCGCATTATCGGCTCGGTAATCTGCGCGACCAGCTGGATGGCCGGATGGCTGCTGCCAGGTGCGATCCAGCTCACTACAACCACGGCAATGACTGACCAGAAGTAGATTTTGACGATCAGGTCCAGCACGTTAAGTACGGCCCAGACCAGCAAGGTAAGGGGGTTGATCGCCGGGATGCCACCATTGAGCGCGACCAGTATCAGGAAAAAGGTAATGGCCTGAATGACCACAGCCAATACCAGTGATGCCCCGTCAATTCCTCCCCAGCCGGGTATGAACCGGCGCAGAGGTCGCAGCAGCGGGTTGGTTGCCTTTACCGCAAACTGTGTAATCGGGTTGTAGAAATCCGCCCGGGCCAGCTGCAGAAGAAAGCGCAGCAGCACAATGGTCAGGTAAAAGGTGGATGCGATCAGCAGGATCGTAATCAGGATGTCTGCCAGCATGAAGCCCTGTCTCCGTTATCGGTTACTGTTTGCCTGCGAGTTGTTTGGCCATTTCTTCCGAACGCTTAAAGGCTGCGCTGTAGGCTTTTTGCACCAGCTCTCGCAGACCACCTTCTTCAAAGGTTTTGATTGCCTGTTCGGTGGTACCGCCGGGGGACATGACGTTACGCTTGAGCTGGCCGGGATCGTGCTCGCTGCGGGCGGCCATTTCTGCCGCTCCGGCCATGGTCTGGATGGCCAGTTCACGGGCGGTGTCTGGCGCGATTCCCGCTTTGGTAGCGGCCTCTTCGAGGGCTTCCAGCATCAGGAAAAAGTAGGCCGGCCCGCTTCCAGACAGCGCAGTGACGCTGTGCAGCAGGTTTTCATCGTCAACCCAGAGCGCGGAGCCGATGCTCTCGAAGACAGACTCAACCATCTTTTTCTGGTTTTCTTTTACTTGAGCGTTGGCGAACAGCCCTGCGGCCCCTTTGCCCACCAGGGATGGTGTGTTGGGCATAACGCGAACCAGCGGCAAACCGCCGCCCAGCCACTCATCCAGAGTCTCCGCTGTAAGGCCGGCAGCAATGGATACCATCAGGGGGCGGGTGTTCTGGACAAGCGGAGCGATGTCGCGACAAACGTCCGCCATAACCTGGGGTTTAACGGCCAGAACCACCATGTCAGCCTGCTGGGCACAATAGCGATTGTCGGTGGTGACGCTTACGCCGAATTTCTTGCGAATTGACTGCAAGTGGCCGTCATCGGGGGCGCTGACCCAGATGTCAGCGGCCTTGTAGCCGCTGTCCAGCATACCGCCAATGATGGCGGTGGCCATGTTGCCGGCGCCAATAAATGAAATGGTTGGTGATGTGCTCAAGGTTGACTCCAACGGTTGATCGGTTAAACGTCCGGTCCTGATCATATCAGGAACTGCCGGTTTCAGCTCTTCGGTGGCCTCGCCCCGAACAAGGCCGACCCAACACGGACCCAGGTCGCCCCCTCTTCAATGGCTATTTCAAGATCATCGGACATGCCCATGGAAAGGGTGTCCAGAGGGCCTGCAGCCGGCTGACTGGTTTTTAGTTCGCTCAGAGAATCCGCCAGTTTGCGGAAGCTCTGCCTCAAACTCTCGTCCGGCTGGTCCGGATCGGGGATTGCCATCAGGCCGCGCAGTGACAGGTTTGGCAGTTCACCTATGTCCGCCACCAGTTGTGGCAGTTGAGCAAGCCGGCAGCCGGATTTGCTCTCTTCTTCATTAATATTGACCTGAAGACAAATATTCAATGGCGGTAGGTCGGGATCCCTGTGTTCGCTGAGCCGCCGTGCAATTTTGAGGCGGTCCACACTGTGTACCCAGGAAAAGGTTGAGGCAATCTGGCGGGTTTTGTTGGACTGGATAGGACCAATGAAATGCCAGTCGATGTCCGGTACGTCGCTCAGGGCATCAATCTTGTCCAGGGCTTCCTGCAGATAGTTTTCACCAAACGCACACTGGCCCGCATCCGCCGCCTCGCGCAGATCTTCCGGGGGGCGAGTCTTGCTGACCGCCAGCAGGCGTACAGCCCCGGGCGCCCGGCCCGCCTGCATTGTTGCTTTTTGTATGCGTCGGGTTACGCTCCCGATGTTGTCTGCTATGCTGCTCATAGTGTGAAATTGCCACGTCCGGTTTGTCACTTGTACGTCGACACGTTACCCGCAGGTCACTGAAATGCCAAGTGAACCGCTTCGGAGACTCGCCGGACAGATGCTGTCAGGACAAAAGAAAAAGCCTTCCGAGGATTCCTATGGATATTACTGAACTGCTTGCCTTTTCGGCCAAACAGGGTGCGTCTGACTTGCACCTGTCTGCTGGCCTGCCGCCAATGATTCGTGTTGACGGCGATGTTCGTCGTATCAACCTGCCGCCCATGGAGCACAAAGAGGTGCATGGGCTGATTTACGACATCATGAACGACAAGCAGCGCAAGGACTACGAAGAATTCCTGGAAACCGACTTCTCCTTTGAGGTTCCAGGTGTCGCCCGTTTCCGCGTGAACGCCTTTAACCAGAACCGGGGCGCCGGCGCGGTATTCCGGACTATCCCTTCCAAGGTCCTGACCATGGAAGACCTCGGAATGGGGCAGACATTCAAGGATATTTCTTCGGTGCCGCGCGGGCTGGTTCTGGTGACCGGGCCGACCGGTTCCGGTAAGTCCACCACGCTGGCGGCGATGATGGACTACATCAACGACACCCGGTACGAGCATGTCCTTACCATCGAGGATCCGATCGAATTCGTGCATGAATCGAAAAAGTGTCTGGTAAACCAGCGGGAAGTTCATCGGGACACCCTGGGTTTTAATGAGGCACTGCGTTCTGCCTTGCGGGAAGATCCCGACATCATTCTGGTTGGTGAGCTGCGTGACCTTGAGACCATTCGTCTGGCGCTGACTGCTGCAGAAACCGGCCACCTGGTGTTTGGTACCCTGCATACCACCTCTGCGGCCAAGACCATTGACCGGGTCGTGGACGTTTTCCCGGCGGCAGAGAAATCCATGGTGCGTTCGATGTTGTCTGAGTCTTTGCAGGCGGTCATCTCGCAGACCCTGATGAAGAAAATGGGTGGTGGACGGATTGCGGCTCACGAAATAATGATCGGCACCTCAGCCATCCGAAATCTGATTCGCGAAGACAAGATTGCCCAGATGTATTCTTCGATCCAGACTGGCGGATCCCTGGGCATGCAGACACTGGATCAATGCCTGGAACGCTTGTTGCAAAAGGGACTGATTTCCCGCGAAGCGGCCCGGGCCAAGGCGAAAATACCGGATAATTTCTGATTGGTTCCTAACAGGACATACGAAAACAGGTGCTCATATGGAATTTGATAAACTGCTTCGTCTGATGGTTGAAAAAGGCGGCTCGGATCTGTTTATTACCGCCGGCGTGCCCCCCAGCATGAAAGTGAACGGCAAGGTCCTTCCCGTCACCAAGAATGCCCTGACCCCGGAGCAAACCCGCGAGTTTGTCTACGGTTCCATGAACGACAAGCAGCGGGCCGAGTTCGAGGAAACCCACGAGTGCAACTTTGCTATCAGTGCCCGGGGCATCGGCCGTTTTCGTGTGAGTGCCTTTTTCCAGCGTAACCTCTGCGGCATGGTGCTGCGTCGGATCGAAGTAAAGATCCCCCAGATCGACGATCTGTCGTTGCCCGAAGTCGTCAAGGATCTGGCCATGACCAAGCGTGGCCTGATCATGTTCGTGGGGGCGACGGGGACCGGTAAGTCCACGTCGCTGGCTGCGATGCTCGGACACCGGAACCGCAACAGTCGTGGTCATATCATTTCCATCGAAGACCCGATCGAATTCGTGCACCAGCACCAGGGATGTATCGTAACCCAGCGTGAAGTGGGTATTGATACTGAAAGCTTTGAGGTGGCGCTGAAGAATACGCTGCGTCAGGCGCCGGACGTGATCCTGATTGGTGAGGTCAGGACTCGCCAGACCATGGAATATTCGGTGCAGTTTGCGGAAACCGGTCACCTGTGTCTGGCCACTCTGCACGCCAACAACGCCAACCAGGCTCTGGATCGGATTATTCAGTTCTTCGCGCCTGAGCAGCACCACCAGATCTGGATGGATCTTTCCCTGAACCTCAAGGCCATCGTTGCCCAGCAGTTGGTGCCAACACCGGATGGCAAGGGTCGCAAGGCGGTCATCGAGGTGCTGGTCAATACGCCTCTGGTGGCCGACATGATTCGTAAGGGTGAGGTGCACAAGCTTAAGGAGTTGATGGCGAAATCCAACGAATCCGGCATGCAGACCTTCGATCAGGCGCTCTACAGGCTTTACGCTGAGGGCTCGATCACTTACGAAGATGCACTCGCTCATGCTGATTCGGCGAACGACCTGCGCCTGATGATCAAGCTGGGTGCCGACGCCCAGGGAGCTGACAAGTTGTCCTCATCGGTTGATAAATTGTCGATCCAGGATGACTAGACTAAAGTCGTAAACGGTTAGGCTTTCAAACCAGTAGGATTGGCATTTGAGGCCATTGCTCTGTGCTGCGTATACTCCGCGCCAAATTAAACAGGAGATACCATGCGCACGAGATCCTCGCTGCCTGTCCGGGCGGTACGTCTTGCATCACTCGCAATTATTGCCGCGCCGCCCAGCGTTTACGCAGGCGGCTTTTCACTGAATGAGCAAAGCGCCAGCGCAATGGGTATTGCTAATGCCGGTGCTGCTGCCAACCCGGAAAATGCTACCACTGTCCTGTTTAACCCGGCCGGCATGAGCCAGCTTTCCGGTACCAATATTTCTTTGGGTGCGGCGGTGCTGGACATTGATGCTGAGGCGAAAAAGGATTCCGTTTCGGCCCAGCGTCAAGTTCCCCAGATCCCGATCGCGCCCGCGGGCAATGGTGGAGACATAGCGGATCCTGCGGTCTTACCGAATTTCTATCTGACTCACGAGGTCAACGACTCGATTGATGTCGGGTTTGGTATTCATGCGCCTTATGGTCTTGCCGCAGATTACGAAGACGACTTTGCGGGCCGCTTCTTTGCCGATAAGACTGAGCTAACAGCCATTGCGTTTACGCCATCAGTCGCTGTCAGTAATGGTGAAGGTCTCTCGATGGGAGCGGGGTTGAATATCATTTATGCAGAGGGAAGACTGTCCAAGTACTCGGATGTCAGCGGAATCGTATACCGCCAGGCGCTTGCGACGAACGGTGGTGATCAAGCGGCCGCAGCTGCAACAGCCGCTGGAGTCGTTGGTAGCCTGCCAGCGGACCCCTATTCAGATGTTGAGGGTGACGACATTGGTGTGACTTTCCGTGCAGGCTTTCTTTATGAGCTTTCGGATCACACCCAATTTGGCCTGAGTGCGCAGAGCGGAACTGAAATTGATCTCAAGGGTGATATCAGTGTTTCCAATTTCCCTGTTCTTGGGCCGTCAGGCCTAACAACGACGACCCTGACGGAAAAGGTTGAAGTTCCTCTTGCCATCCCGGAGAGCATCACGTTTGGGGCGCGTCATCGTCTCACCGAAGGCGTCACTCTGCTGGCGGGTGCAACCTATGCTAAGTGGAGCCGGTTCGAAGAGTTGGATGTTTATAGCCGTGAGGGGGAAAATGGCGCCGTTTCAGCGGCAACGGGTCGCAGTGGAGATGACCCTATCAGCCATATCACCGAACAGTGGAGCAACACCTGGCAGTTCAATGTCGGCGGTATATGGCAGGCTACGTCGGCCTGGGCGTTCAAGGCCGGTTACGCCTGGGACGAATCCCCGGTTAACGGAAATTACGTAACGGCTCGAATTCCGTCTGAAGATCGTCACTGGTTGACGCTCGGAACTCAGTGGGCTGATGGGCAAAGCGGCTGGACCGTTGATGCAGCAGTTGGCACCTTGATCTTTGCCGATGACGCGAAGGTAAATGACCGTCAATATAGTCACGACGATCCGGCCGGTGAGCCTACGACCGCGGCGAACTATCAGGGAACGTATGAACTGAGTGCCTGGAGTGCGGCTGTCGAGGTTAGCAAGGCTTTTTAAGTCGCGAGTCCATGTTGGCGACAAACGCCCGCTGATCAGCCAACAACCTGGCCACGGTAGATGACCTTCTTCTTCCGTGGCGGGTCCTCTTCCGATTCCTCACTGTTTGCCGTCACTGGTCTGGTGTCCTCGGCAATTTCCTGACCCCGATACATACGTTTCGGCGCCTCCTCACTGCCTGCACGCTCCGTCTGAACGCTTAGCTGAGGGACCTTTTCCTGGAGGGTTGCCCATGTGCGCATCAGGTGGCTTGAGCGCGTCTTGCTGGCGTATTCCGCCAGCTGTTGCTCCAGATTTTCTTCCGTGAGGTGCAATTTTACGCCGAATTCGGAGCGAATCAGGCGACGGCACTGGTGAACCAGTTTGAGCAGGCCCGGATCCAACAGCCAGCTTCGTTCAGATACCAGAGATGTCATGGTTACGACCTCGGAATGGATATGTCACAACATGGCGCTGCCCGGTTTACGTTAAATGGGCGAGCATCGACATCCCAGCTGATGCGAATTCCATGCCGGGTTCTTCCGAAAGTCCCTGGGCGCGCTGGTATGGAGGGTCCCGGCCAAAGTTGGTCGGGTACAGTTCAGTGGTGGGGTAAAAAATGCGCTTTTATAAGGTGCATTTTGTGAAGGCAATGCACTGTTTTGGCGGTTGCTGAACGTTCAACACCGGGTGGTCCCCGGTGTTGAACTGCAAGGGGGTCGGCGGGGCCGCCGCTAATGAGCTTCGTCCCAGTTATCTCCTACGCCGGCTTCTACCAGCAGTGGAACGTCGAGTTCGGCGGCGGCGGACATTCGCTTCACCAGGCCTTCCCGAATCTGGCTCAGTGCGTCCTCGTTGACCTCCAGGATCAGTTCATCGTGCACCTGCATGGTCATCCGGGCCTTATCAGCGTGCTCCCGCGTCAGCCAGTCCTCAACCTCAATCATTGCCCGTTTTATGATATCCGCGGCTGTACCCTGCATAGGGGCATTGATTGCGGTCCGTTCGGCTGCCTGTTGCATCTGTTTATTGCGGGCGTTGATCTCGGGCAGGTAGAGGCGACGTCCGAACAGGGTCTCCACGAAACCGTCCTCGTGGGCCTGTTTGCGGATATTGTCCATGTATTTGAGGACGCCGGGGTAGCGCTCGAAATAGCGGTCGATGTATTGCTGAGCCACTTTCCGCTCTACATCCAGTTGCCGGGACAGACCAAAGGCAGACATGCCGTAGATCAGGCCAAAGTTGATGGCCTTGGCGCTCCGACGCTGATCGCCCGATACGTTATCTACCGATACACCGAAAACCTCGGCGGCGGTCGCCTTGTGAATGTCCTCACCCTTTTCAAACGCCGTCAGCAGGCCCTTATCTCCCGACAGGTGGGCCATGATGCGCAGTTCAATCTGAGAATAATCCGCTGCCAACAGCTTACAGCCCTTATCAGCGATGAAAGCCTGGCGAATGCGTCGTCCCTGTTCGCTGCGAATCGGGATGTTCTGCAGGTTGGGCTCGGAGGAGGACAGCCGGCCGGTGGCCGTGACGGCCTGGTGATAGGAGGTGTGAACCCGTCCAGTGCGGTGATTGATCAGCTCCGGAAGCGTATCCGTGTAGGTCGACTTCAGTTTGCTCAGGCTACGGTGCTCCAGAATCAGCCGGGGCAGTTCGTGTTCGTGGGCCAGCTCCTGCAGTACCGGCTCGGCAGTGGAAGGCGCCCCTTTTGGGGTCTTCTTGATTACCGGTAGCCCCATCTTGTCGTAGAAGATGGCTTGCAACTGCTTGGTGGAGCCGAGGTTGAAGGTCTCGCCGGCAACCTCATGCGCCTCCTTTTCCAGCTCGGCCAAGCGCTCGGCCAGCTCCTGGCTGTGTTTTCTCAGTGTGCTGGCATTTATCAGGGTGCCCCGTTGCTCCATGCGGGAGAGAACCGGTACCAGCGGCAGGTCAATGTCGCGGTACACCGAGGCCAGCTTGCCGGTCTGTTCCAGCAACGGCTGCAGGGTCCGGTGTAGGCGCAGTGTGATGTCAGCATCTTCAGCGGCATAAGGGCCGGCCTGCTCCAGCTCGATCTGGTTGAATGTCAGCTGTTTTGCGCCCTTGCCGGCGATGGACTCGAAGGTAATGGTCTTTTCACCCAGATACTGCATGGCAAGGCTGTCCATATCATGGCGTGTGGCCACAGAATTCAGCACATAGGACTCCAGCATGGTGTCTTCTGCGATTCCTTCCAGGGTGATGCCATGATTGGCCAGTACATTCTTGTCGTATTTGAGGTTTTGTCCGACCTTGGCCTGTTTCGGATCTTCCAGTAACGGTTTCAACTGTTCCAGCACCGCTTCGCGGTTCAGTTGATCGGGCGCTCCCATGTAGTCGTGGGCCAGAGGCACATACGCGGCTTCCCCCGGTTCGATGGCGAAGGACACGCCGACCACTTCTGCGTCGCTGTAGCGTAAGCTGGTGGTTTCGGTATCAAATGCGAACAGATCGGATTGCTTGAGGCGCTTTAGCCAGTCATCGAACTCTTTCTGCTCGGTGATAACGGAGTAGCGCTTTTCGGTCGGCTGGCTGCTTTGAGGCTCGGGGGTGTCATCGGTATTGCTCTTACTGTTGCCGTTTTCGAGTTCGGCGACCCAGTTCCTGAATTCGTATTCTTTGAACAGCTCCAGCAGCTGGTCGTCACTCTGCTGCCGCAGCGTCAGGTCCTCCAGGCCGAACTCCAGGTCCACATCGGTCTTGATGGTGGCAAGGTCACGGCTCAGGGGCAGAGTTTCTGTGGCTTCCCGCAGATATTCACCGATCTTGCCCTTGATCTCATCGGAGTGCGCCATGAGATTGTCGAGATCCTGGTAGCTCTGCAGCCATTTCACGGCAGTTTTCGGGCCGCACTTGTTGACGCCGGGAATGTTGTCGACCTTGTCGCCCACCAGTGCCAGGTAGTCAATGATCTGTTCGGGGGTGACACCAAACTTTTCCACCACGCCGTCACGATCCATGCTGGTTTCTGTCATGGTATTGATCAGGGTGACGTGGTCGCTTACCAGTTGCGCCATATCCTTGTCGCCGGTGGAAACCACCACATCAATGCCTTTGCTGGTGGCTTCATTTGCCAGCGTGCCGATTACATCATCTGCTTCGACGCCTGTGATTGTTAGCAGCGGGAGCCCCATGGCTTTCACGATCTCGTGAATCGGCTCAATCTGGCAGGCTAGATCCTCTGGCATGGGCGGACGGTTGGCTTTGTATTCCTCATACATTTCATGCCGGAAGGTTTTGCCCTTGGCGTCGAAAACCACGACCATTTTGGAGCCGGGAAAATCCTGCTCCAGGCGGCGGATCATGCTGATCACGCCCTTGATGGCTCCTGTGGGATGGTTCTTGCTCGTGGTCAGTGGCGGCAGCGCGTGATAAGCGCGAAAAAGATAGGAAGATCCATCAACAAGAACCACAGGTGGGGTCTTTTGCTCAGTCATGTCAAAACAGGTCCGGAATCTGATTGAAGCGTGGGTTGGCTTATGCAACTCTGTATGGAATTCAATGGCTAAAAGGGTACCACGAAAATGAAAGCAATCTCCTGTCCGGCACTACTGCTCGTCTGTTTCTCCGGGGTCGTTTTTGCCCAGGAAGAAGGGGCGCTGGATAAGACGCTTGTTGAAACGCCCGATGAGCCGGTAGTGGTTTCGGACTATCAGCCCACCAGTGAGGGGCCCCAGATTGTCATCCGGCCTGGAGAAGAGGAAATCTTTTACGAGTACCGGGTCAATGGCCAGTTAATGGAAATCAAGGTGGTGCCGGAAGCCGGGCCGGAATACTACCTCGTGCCGGCGGATGGCGGTGGCTGGATCCGGGAGACCGAGTCGGACATGCTGGTGCCCAGTTGGGTTCTGTTTCGCTGGTAAGCTCCGTCGCTCAGGAAGCTCTGGGTGGCAGATGGATCATCCGTAGAAGTCCTTATTATCCTGTTCGCCGCTTTTAGTATGAACATTCTAATTTTTGTCTGTAACTTGGTATGTGAGATTCGGGTAAAGGCCTATTAACAGGGCGAGTCCCTAAGGCCCGAAGCACTTTTAGAAACCAAGGAGAACAGACATGGGTAAACTCAAGTCATACCAGGAACAGATTCAGGAAATCGTTGATAAAGGCATCAATGCGGCGGAAGAGCAGCAGAAAAAACTGGCATCAATGCCGTTTGATTATGCCGAGAAGCTCGAGTCTGAAGCGCGTGAGTACAGCGTGAAGACCCTGCGCAAGCGTTACAATGGTTACAGTGAGAGCCTGTTCGAGCAACTGCGTAGTCTGAACAGCCGTCTTGGCAGCTTTGCAGCAGACTTGGTAGCCAAGCTCGAGAAGGAAGTAGCGGAAGGTGCTGATGCAGTATCTGAGGCCGCCGAGGAAGTTTCCGAGGCAACTCAGGAAACCAAGAAGCCGGCCGCTCGCAAGACCACTGCTAGCAAGAGCACGTCTACTGCGAAGAAGACGACTGCTTCTGCCTGAGCAGCTGAAGGGTCGCTGACTGGCGACCAACAGTAAAAAGGGTGGTGCTGAAAAGCACCACCCTTTTTTTTGTCCGATGCTCTGCGTTCGTCTGAGGTTACTGCGTCTCAGCTTCTTTTGGGGCTGGGGTTCGGGGCTCACCGGTAATTTCTTCCAGTCGTTGAATATCCCTTTCAAAGTCTCCCCGGAGTTCTTCCATTTCCTTTTTCTGAGCGCTGATTTCCGCTTCGATATCCTGTATCTGGGATTCCAGGCGTCGAATTTTATCCAGTCTCGCTTCAGGAATCTTCTGGCCCGCCCGTTCCATGTCAGCCGCGCGGCTTTGTTCATTATCGAGTTGATTGGAGATGACGGAAATATTGCCGCGTTTGAGCTGTATCAGCCCTTCAAGCTCCCGAACCTTCCGATGCATGGCCCGGACGGCCTGGTCCGGGTGGCTGAAGCGCTTCAGAAGCTGGCGGTCCTTCTCACGCTGGATTTCCAGTTCCTTCTGGCGCTGCTCTTCAGCCTCCCGCTCCGCTATTTCTTCTTCGGTTGGTGCGGGAGGAATGGTTTCGATTACCCGACCACTGCTGCCAAGGATGTCGTAACCCCTTTTGGTGGCTTCCTGGGGAATGGTGTTGCTAATGACCACCTGGCCGTTTTCATCCGTATAACGGTACATTCCGGCTTCCGCTGTGGTAACAAGGTTCAGCACAAGGGCAAAGGCAGAAGCTGTTTTGAATGCTGTCAGACGGTTGAGCATCGATCAGACTCCGTAACGATCCCGATAACTGGCTACCTTCTCGGCGTGGCCGGCAAAGTCCGGGTTGGCCTTGAGATAATCCAGAACCTGTTCCAGGCGGATGATACTCACAACGGGAATGCCAAATTCCTTTTCCACTTCCTGGATAGCGGACAGCTCACCGTTGCCTTTCTCCTGCCGGTCCAGTGCAATCAGCACGCCAGCTGGCTCTGCACCGGCACCACGAATCAGATCAATGGACTCACGAATGGCGGTGCCGGCAGTAATGACATCATCGACGATAAGTACTTTGCCTTGCAAAGGCGCACCCACGATATTGCCACCTTCGCCATGATCTTTCTTTTCTTTCCGGTTAAAGGCAAACGGTTTGCTGTTACCGTCTGTAGCAAGTGCCATGGCTGTCACGGTTGCCAGCGGAATGCCCTTATAGGCTGGTCCGAAAATAATGTCATAATTCAGGCCGCTCCGTTCTATCGCTGCGGCATAGGCTTTGCTTAATTGAAGCAGGTCATCTCCGGTGTTGAACAGCCCAGCGTTAAAAAAGTACGGACTGGTACGGCCGGATTTAAGCGTAAACTCACCAAAGCGAAGTACGTTCCGGCGGATGGCAAATTCAATAAATTTTTGCTGATAGTCGTGCATGACAAGGCTTCTGGCGGGTGTGAATCTTTAATTAGCGCGTAAAAACGGTATCATACACACAAACCGAATCAGGGAACACGTATGCGGGTAGTATCAATCAGCGTCAATGGCCTGGCCCAGGCTGTTGAAAAGGGTTTTTTTGACTGGCTGGCCGAACAGGATGCTGACGTCGTTTGCGTTCAGGATCACCGCATGCGTGCCTATGAGGTAGAAGATTACAACCTCATCCCGGAAGGCTATGAGGCTTACTTCATCGATGGCGAAAAGAACGAGGATGGCGGTGTTGGAATCTACACTCGCCATTTCCCGAAGGCCATTATGTACGGATTCGCCAACGAGCAGGCAGACCGGGAGGGTCGTTTCATTCAGGCCGACTTCGATAAGGTTTCTGTCGCGTGCGTGCTTGCCCCCTGTGCACTGGGGCGTGAGGAAGAGCTGATCGGTGACGATGACCTTACGGTGCTGGATCACAAGGACGAGTTCTTGGACGGGTTCGGCCTGCACATGCAGAAGACCCTGCGTAAGCGTCGACAGTTCATATTGTGCGCCAATCTTCAGACGGCACACAATGTGACCGATGCCAGTCCGCTCTATCACAAGTTCGACTTCTCCGGATTTCTGCCCCATGAGCGCGCGTGGTTGGACCGCCTGTTCGATGAAATGGGCTGTATTGATGCATTCCGGGAAATCAACAAGCAGAGTGGTCAGTTTACCTGGTGGCCTGAGCAAGCAGAGGGTGCTCGCAAGAACGCCGGAATTCGCACGGATTACCAATTGTTGACGCCGGGTATCCGCAATACGATTCAGGACGGCTGGATCGACGATGCAACCCGGTTCTCTGATCACGCGCCGGTGATCATGGATTACGATATCCAGATTGGCTTTTAAGCGTGGTGGAAGCGTGGAAGTAGGGCCTTCTGCCCAGACGCGCTGCGAGTACATCCCTGTACGCTTGTTTCCGGCCATCCCTGGCCTTCAACAGTCCGGGCAGAAGGCCCTACGCCAACGCCCAGGCTATTTGATTTAGCCTTCCAGGGCAGCTTTCTGGATTTCAAACAGCTTTTCAATGCCCTGCTTGGCCAGCATCAGCATGTTGTCCAGTTCTTCCTGAACAAAAGGCGCGCCTTCTGCCGTCCCCTGGATTTCAATGAACCCGCCCTGGTCGGTCATGATCACGTTCATGTCGGTTTCGGCTTCGGAGTCTTCCGGGTAGTCCAGGTCGACAACCGGAGTGCCTTTATATACACCAACTGAAAACGCGGCCACCATCTGCTTGAGCGGTGATTTTTTCAGGCGCTTTTCGGCGACCAGATAGTTCAGGGCGTCCACCAATGCTACGCAGCCGCCGGTAATGGCCGCGGTGCGGGTGCCGCCATCGGCCTGGATCACGTCGCAGTCGATGGTGATGCTGTGTTCACCCAGTTCGCTAAGGTCAACGGCAGCGCGCAGGGAGCGGCCGATGAGGCGCTGGATCTCGACGGTACGGCCGCCCTGTTTGCCGCGAGCGGCCTCCCGGCCCATGCGGCTGCCGGTGGAGCGCGGGAGCATGCCGTATTCGGCGGTGATCCAGCCTTTGCCTTCACCGCGCAGGAAAGGGGGTACCTTGTTTTCGACGGAGGCTGTGCAGATCACTTTGGTGTCTCCGAACTCCACCAGCACCGAGCCTTCGGCGTGACGAGTGTAGTTTCGGGTGATTCGAACGTCTCTGGGTTGCTCGGGCGTTCTGCCGCTTGGTCGCATAGTGTTTCCTGAAGTCTGTGATGAATGTCCGGGAGCCTGTCCCGGCCGAATCTTAATTGAAAGGACGGCGAGTATAACACGTCGACGGCGTGGGATATGGCTTCGCCTGTGGTTCGGTTCGCCGTTGGGGTTAAGAGCCTGTTAGACTCGAAGCTCTGATACCAACCATGACCGGAGCTGCCATGATCAGAAGTATGACCGCGTTTTCACGGAAGGACACTCAGGGAGAGTGGGGGACGCTAACCTGTGAGATTCGCACGGTGAATCACCGGTATCTCGAGCCCTCGTTTCGATTACCCGAGACGTTTCGTGAGCTGGAAAACGGGTTCCGGGAAGAGCTTCGAAAACAACTGAAGCGGGGCAAGGTGGATGTGTCCATGCGGCTGCAGTCAGCCGACAAGGCGTCGCAGAGCTTCGAAATCAATGACGATATGGCAAAGGCGGTCAATGAGGCGGCCAATCATGTCAATCGCATTCTCGACAACCCCGCCCATATCAGTGCCCTGGACATTCTTCACTGGCCCGGCGTGTTGTCGGTTCCCGAGCAGGACTATGGTCCCGCCCTGGATGCGGCCGCCGGTCTGTTTGAAGACACGGTCCGTGAATTGGTGAGTGTCCGTGAGCGGGAAGGTGAGCGCCTGCGTCCGCTGTTCGAGGAACGCCTGACCACCATGACTGATGTTGTTTCCCGGGTGCGTAAGTTGATGCCTGAACTTCTTGGCGCTCAGGAGCAGACACTCCGGGATCGGTTTGAGAAGGCGAAGGTGGAGCTGGACGCCGATCGAGTCGCTCAGGAAATGGTCATGCTGGCCCAGAAAAGTGATGTAGCGGAAGAGCTGGACCGCCTTGATGCCCATATGAGCGAAGTTGCCGATACCCTGAAAAGTGACGACGCCATTGGGCGTCGTCTGGATTTCCTGATGCAGGAGCTGAACCGGGAAGCCAACACCCTTAGCAGCAAAAGTATCGACGCTCGCGTTACTCGGGCAGCGGTTGATCTGAAGGTTTTGATCGAGCAAATGCGTGAGCAGGTGCAGAACCTGGAGTAACGTGCGTAGCCTCGGCGAAAGCCTTATAATCCGGCGGCTTCCCGTTGATGCTGCTTTTATCGGGCGGCTTTCTGGTACATGTTCAGTTGGAGTTTTTTCTTGATGAGGCAGGCAGTCGAGCAAGGTACGTTGTATGTGATATCGGCACCGTCCGGCGCGGGGAAAACCAGCCTTGTAGCAGAGATGCTGCGCAACGATAAGAAGCTGGGTGTATCGGTTTCTCACACCACCCGGCCGATGCGCGACGGCGAGTCGGACGGTGTGAATTATCACTTCGTCAGCCGTGAAGCTTTTGAGTCGATGATAGCCCGGGGTGATTTCCTCGAGCATGCCGATGTCTTCGGCAACTACTATGGCACATCTCATGTCTGGGTACGTGAGACCCTTGCGAAAGGTGAGGATGTCATTCTGGAAATTGACTGGCAGGGAGCGGCCCAGGTGCGTCGGTTGATGCCTGAATGCGTGGGCATCTTTATTGTTCCGCCATCAACTGCGATTCTCCGCGAAAGACTGACCGGCCGCGGCACGGACGCGCCCGAGGTGGTTGAGCGTCGCCTGGCCGAGGCGGCGGATGAGTGCCGGCATGCGGTGGAGTTTGACTACCTGGTGGTGAATGACCGGTTTGATGTCGCGTTGGCCGACCTGTTGGCGATTGTCCGCAGCCAAAGGCTTCGCATGGAGGTCCAGCAGGATCGTCACGGGGATTTGCTCGCCGGACTCTCCGGCCGGAGCTGAAGCTGGCTTTAGCTGTATACAAATTGAGCCGGCCACAGTAAACTACGCGGTCTGCTGAATCAGTCATTTTATTTTTCGGGGAAGTTATGGCACGAGTTACCGTTGAAGATTGTCTGGAAAACGTTGATAACCGCTTCCAGCTGGTGATGTTGGCTACCAAGCGTGCCCGTCAGCTCGCTACCAAAGGTGCGGAACCTATGGTGCCGGAAGAGAACGACAAGCCCACGGTTATTGCCCTGCGGGAAATCGCGGAAGGCAAGATCGGTCGCGATCTTCTGAAAGAAGATGAAGATGAGTGACAAGGTGCGGGTACAAGTACGTATCCACGCCTGAGAAGCATTGAAATCTGTCCCCGCGCTTTTATAGTGTAACTATAAGTGTTGCTGGTAGGACTACGGAAGGACCCGGATGCGTGCATTCGGGTTTTTTTGTCGCTGAAAACATATTGAGGCTTTGGAGGCGCGGTGTCGGCAGAGGCTAAGGTTGAAGGGCTGGCGAAAGAGCTGAGCACCTATCTGGATACCAATCGCATCAATCAGGTGCGACGGGCCTACTATTATGCCGAGCAGGCCCATGAGGGGCAGATGCGAAAGACGGGTGATCGTTATATCACCCACCCCCTGGCGGTTGCTTATATCCTTGCTGATCTGCGGTTGGACCATCAAAGCCTGATGGCTGCCATGCTCCACGACGTCATCGAAGACACGGGGATTCCCAAGGACGCGCTCGCAGAGCAGTTTGGCGATGATGTGGCGGAGCTGGTGGACGGGGTCAGCAAATTGACCCAGATTGAGTTTCGTACCCGTGCAGAGGCCCAGGCTGAGAACTTCCAGAAGATGACTCTGGCCATGGCGAGGGATATCCGGGTAATTCTGGTGAAGCTCGCAGACCGTCTGCACAACATGCGGACACTGGGGCCAATGCCCTACGAAAAGCGTCAGCGCATCGCCACCGAAACCCTCGATATTTATGCCCCGATCGCGAACCGCCTGGGCATGCATTCTATTTGCACTGAGCTGGAAGACCTTGGTTTTACCTCCCTGTACCCGATGCGTTCGAAGTACATTTCCAAGGCGGTCGACAAGCTGAGAGGAAGCCATCGTGAAATTATCGAGGAAATCCGCGGGAGGCTGCAGGAAAAACTGGAAGAACGCGGGTTACCGGGGCGTATCCTTGGGCGAGAGAAACACCTGAACAGCATCTACAACAAGATGAAGTTCAAGCAGAAATCCTTCCATGAAATCATGGATGTGTATGCTTTTCGGATCATTACCGACACCGAGGACGACTGCTACCGGATTCTTGGCGCCGTTCACAGTCTTTACAAACCGCTGCCCGGCCGGTTTAAAGATTATATAGCCATGCCTAAAGCCAATGGCTACCAGTCTCTCCACACCACCCTGTTCGGCATGCATGTGAACATCGAGATCCAGATCCGGACGGAGGAGATGGAGCACATTGCCAATAACGGTATTGCTGCCCACTGGATGTACAAGAATGAGCCCAGCAGTGTAACCACGGCAAATCAGGCGAGGGTCGATCGCTGGGTCAAGGGTCTGATGGAGATGCGTGAGCGCGCCGATGACTCCCTGGAGTTTATCGAGCATGTGAAAGTGGATCTGTTCCCTGACGAGATCTATGTATTTACGCCCAAGGGCAAGATCATGGAGTTGCCCAGTGGCGCTACCCCCGTGGACTTCGCCTATGCCATCCATACTGATATCGGGAACGCCACCGTAGCCTGCAGAATCAACCGCAATCTGGGGTCACTGAGTCAGCCGCTGCAGAGTGGCCAGACTGTTGAAGTCATTACCGCGCCGGGTGCCCGTCCAAACCCTGCCTGGCTCAGTTTTGTGGTCACTGGTAAGGCACGCAGCAGTATCCGGCATGTTCTGAAAAACCAGAAGCGCGCGGAATCTCTGGAGCTGGGTAAAACACTCCTCAAAAAATCACTCAAGGGCTTTAGTGCACGCCTGTCAGAAATCAGTGATGCCCAGGTACAGGCGGTGGTAAACCACAACCAGGTTAACAGTCTGGACGATCTGATCAGTGATATTGGCCTTGGGAACCGAATGGCTTATCTGGTGGCACGCCAGCTGGTCACTGGTGCTGAGGGCATCGAGAATGCTGCAGCCTCCAGGAACATACAGGGTGGTGATCGAAGTCCGGTGACCATCAGCGGAACGGAAGGTTTGCTGGTTCGTTTTGCCAGCTGCTGTAAACCGATCCCGGGGGATCCGGTTGTGGGCATGATGGATTCCGGTAAGGGCATGGTCATTCATTCAGACACATGCTCCCGCCTACCGGAAGATGACGAAGGCAGGGCCCGCCTGACCCATCTCAAGTGGGCCAAGGACATCACCAACGAGTTTTCGGTTGAGTTACGTGTGGAGCTTGAGCGTCAGCGCGGTGTGATTGCCGAGGTGGCCAATGCAGTCGCCATGGCAGATGGCAACATTGAGCGGATCAACGTCGAAGATCAGAATGCCAAGTTCGGCATTGTCAGCCTTGTGGTACACGTCAGTGGTCGTCGGCACCTGGCGAGAGTGATGCGTCGTATCCGCAATATCCGGGCGGTTACTCATATCAACCGGGTCCGTCACTGAGACAGACCAAAGCCCGGTTGACAGTAACTGCGCCAAGGGGTGACGATTGGCGTTTTGAAAGAGAGGAATTCAAAAGGCATGACCAACAAATCCATTATCCAGACCGAAAATGCGCCCCAGGCGATTGGTACGTACTCCCAGGCTGTAAAAGCTGGCGATACTGTGTACCTGTCTGGTCAGATTCCGCTGGTGCCGGAGACCATGGAAGTGGTGGCCGGGGATTTTTCTACCAAGACACGTCAGGTGTTCGAGAACCTGAAAGCTGTCTGTGAGGCAGCCGGTGGTGAGTTGAAAGACATTGTAAAGGTCAACATCTACATGACCGATCTGGCGAATTTTGCCACCGTCAATGAGATCATGGCGACCTATTTCCAGGAACCATATCCTGCTCGCGCCGCCGTTGGTGTCGCTGCCCTGCCCAAGGGTGTCCCTATCGAAATGGAAGCGGTGATGGTTCTCAGCTGAGAACCTGCTTGAGCAAAAAAGGCGGCCTCAGGCCGCCTTTTTTCGTTCCCGGCTTCTATCCTTCCTCAATCATGGGCCGGTAGCCGGCCCTGAAGTCCGGGTACCGGAAGCGGAAGCCGGTTTCAAGAAGCCGTCTGTTGCTGCACCGTTTGCTGCCCGCACGACCGCCTTTCCTGGCATCGTCGGCCGGTGTGGCGCAGGGGATTTGCTGGCGCACCCACGCCACGACCTCATCCAGCCGAACCGGCTCGCAATCGCTGGCAGTGTACAGCTCCTGCAGCGACTGATCATGCAGCGAGCGTTTTACCAGGTACTCTACGGCAGCTGCGGCGTCGTCCTCGTGGATACGGTTGCTGAAAGGTGCCGGCGTTTGCGGATTCATCCGCCCCTCAATGACTTCCTCAAGGAAGCGCCGCCTGGAGGGACCATAAATTCCGCTAAAGCGAATGATGGTGGCCGGTTGCCCGCTGTTCAGGGCGGCTTGCTCGCCTGCCAGTATCTGTTCCCCGCTAGAGCGTGCGGGTACGGCCGGACTGCCTTCGTCGATCCAGCTGTCATCGTCCTGTGAGTAGACGCTGGTACTACTGATAAAGACGAGTCGTTTCAGTGATTGCCCGTTTAAGGCCCTGATGAGATTGGTGAGGCCGGTAACATAGGCGTCCCGGTAGCCCTGCTCGTCGTAGCTGGATGGTGTCAGGCAGTAAACCACGACATCGAGGCTGTCAGGCAATGTATTTTCGAGAGTGTCCGGGCGTGTCAGGTCAGCACCTATGCCCCGAACGCCCTCCGGTACCCTGTCTGGATTTCTTCTCAAGCCGAAGACTTCGGCTGAGTCGGCCATCAGGCTGGCAATCGCACCACCAAGTTTGCCGCAGCCGGCCACCAGAATTCGGGGAGAGTGTGTCGTTTCAGTGATTGCCATAGACAATTTCAATCCTTATGCTTTACCTCATAAATAAACGAATCTTCGACCCGTCCCCATTGACCGGAGCTCACCATGACTCTCACCGAGTTACGATACGTCGTTACGCTTGCCCGTGAAAGGCATTTTGGTCGCGCTGCCGAGCGCTGCCATGTCAGTCAGCCGACGCTGAGTGTCGCTGTCAAGAAGCTGGAGGACGAGCTGGGTATTCCGCTGTTTGAGCGCAGTAAGAGCAGCATCCGGGTTACGGAAACCGGACAGCGGATCATCGGCCAGGCCCAGCGGGTTCTGGATCAGGTCGGGGTTATCAAGGACATGGCGCAGGACGGCAAGAATCAGTTGAGTTCGCCACTGAAAGTCGGCGCTATCTATACCATTGGTCCATATCTTTTCCCTCATCTGTTACCGGAACTTCGGCGGGCGGCACCTGAAATGCCGCTGTATATAGAAGAAAACTACACCGCCAGTTTGCGTCAGAAACTGCGCCATTCCGAGTTGGACGCCATCATTATTGCCCTGCCTTTTGAAGAGCCGGAAGTATTGACCCTGCCCCTCTACGACGAACCATTCGTTGTTTTGTTGCCGGCCGGCCATCACCTGGCGCAGAGGGACGAGCTGACTGCGGAGGAGCTGGCCAAAGAGCAGTTGCTGCTGCTGGGGCCGGGGCACTGTTTTCGGGACCAGGTACTGGAGTCCTGTCCGCCGCTGGTGGATGCCGTGACACGGCGGGTTGACGCGGATTCACCCGCGCTCGTGACCGAGGGCAGCTCGCTGGAGACCATTCGCCACATGGTTGCTTCGGGTCTCGGCATCACTGTGTTACCGCTGTCGGCGGCAACCGCCATGCAGTACCAGGAAAACATTCTTGCCGTCCGGCCGTTCGCAGCACCCGTCCCCTTCCGGACTGTGGCGCTTGCCTGGCGGGTGACCTTCCCGCGTCCCAAGGCGATTGATGTGCTCTCCCTGGCCGCCAGTCAGTGCAGGGTCATTGAAAAAGCGAAAACGGATAAACCGGTCGTGGCCGAAGAAAGTGCCTGAGATCCATTATGACGTCACTGGATGACATCCCGGTCACCCAGCTGAAGGGCGTAGGAAACGCCCTGGCGGAAAAGCTGGCCAGGCTGGGCATCTCCTCGCTTCAGGACTTGCTGTTTCACTTGCCCCACCGCTATGAGGATCGCACCCGTGTGGTTTCCATGGGCAGTCTGCGAATTGGTGATGTAGCCGTCGTTGAAGGCGAGGTCGTGAAGGCGGACCTGGTTATGGGGCGTCGCCGCAGCTTGCAGGTCACCTTGAAAGACAACAGCGGTTTCCTGGTGATGCGGTTCTTCCATTTCAACGCTGCCCAGAAGAACCAGTTGTCTGAGGGCGCCCGGGTTCGCTGTTTCGGTGAAGTGCGCCCAGGGCGTGCCGGCTACGAGTTCTATCATCCCGAATATCAGGTTAACCCTCCGCCCATGCCCGCCGAAGGGCAGGCAACGTTGACGCCGGTCTATCCGCTCACCGAAGGCATCCAGCAACCCCGCGTTCGCGGCCTCTGCCAGCAGGCACTGGGATACCTCCAGAGATTTCCGATAAGGGATTTGTTGCCTCCGGAATTACTGGCTGACTATCAGCTTCCGGGCATTACTGAGGCGGTCGAGTTGGTGCATTCGCCACCCGCCAATGCACCGGTGCACCTGCTGATGGAAGGCCGGCATCCTGCCCAGCAGCGCCTGGTGATGGAGGAGTTGCTGGCACACCAGCTCAGCCTGTTGAAAGTCCGGGAACAGATCCAGGCAAGGGCAGCCTTGCCTCTTTTGCCCTCAGGGGCGCTTGTGGATCATTTTCTCGATTCACTGCCTTTCAAACTCACTGGCGCCCAGCGTCACGTAATGACTGATATCCGTCAGGACCTGAGCCAGCCATTGCCGATGCTGCGGCTGGTGCAGGGCGATGTTGGTTCAGGGAAAACCGTCGTGGCGGCTTTGGCCGCATTACAGGCCATAGGTGCGGGTGCCCAGGTTGCCCTTATGGCGCCGACGGAAATTCTTGCGGAACAGCATTTCCAGAACTTTCGTGGCTGGTTGGAACCGTTAGGTATTGGTTTGGCCTGGTTGTCTGGCAAGGTTAAGGGTAGGGCGCGGAAGGAAACGCTTGAAGCGGTTCAGTCCGGGTCCGCCAGCGTGGTGATTGGCACCCATGCCTTGTTTCAGAATGACGTGGTGTTCAATCGTCTGGCCCTGGTGATTGTTGATGAACAACACCGGTTTGGCGTCCATCAGCGTCTGGCACTCCGCGAAAAAGGTGTCGGCGGCACGTTGGCACCGCACCAACTGATTATGACCGCGACGCCCATACCCAGGACCCTCGCCATGAGCGCCTATGCCGACCTGGATACATCCGTTATTGACGAATTGCCTCCGGGTCGCAAGCCTATAGAAACGATCGTGATACCCGATAGCCGGAGGGAAGATGTTATCGAGCGAGTGCGCAGTGCCTGCCGATCAGGTCGCCAGGCCTATTGGGTATGTACCCTGATTGAGGAGTCAGAGGCGCTTCAGTGCCAGGCCGCGGAAGTTACTGAGCAGGAATTAGCGGAAAGGTTGCCGGACCTGAAAGTAGGCCTCGTGCATGGTCGGCTGAAAGCTCAGGAAAAAGCCGCCGTTATGGAGCGCTTCAAGACGGGTGAACTGGATCTGCTGGTCGCCACTACCGTTATCGAGGTAGGTGTGGACGTACCGAATGCCTCTCTGATTATTATCGAGAATCCGGAACGCCTTGGCCTGGCCCAGTTGCACCAACTCCGGGGCCGGGTGGGTCGTGGTGAGGAGGCCAGTTTTTGTGTGCTGATGTACCATCCGCCCCTATCTGCCAATGGCAAAGCCCGCTTGCAGGCACTCAGGGACAGTCAGGATGGTTTTGTTATTGCCGAGAAGGATCTGGAGATTCGCGGGCCGGGTGAAGTATTGGGTACCCGCCAGACAGGAATGATGCAGTTCCGGCTGGCGGATTTTGAACGAGACAAGGGCTGGATTGAGCCGGTGCGTGAAATGGCTCCTGGCCTGATGCGGAATCCGTCTGTCGTTGATGGCCTGATCCGCCGCTGGCTGGGTGAAAAAATCCGCTATGGTGATGTATGAGCACGTCTGTTGAGTTGCCCTTTGCGTATTAAGTTGCCCCTCGAATGTGTTTGCATCAACATCTGGGGTCGAACTTTACTCTATACTTGAGTGAAATCTTACGGGAGCACGCGGTGATCCCGTAAACAGCAATATTCGGGAGAAGACGATGGAACTACCTGTCGCGGTTCAGCAGGCCCTGGGGGATTCTGCCACGGGGGTATCACTGCGTAATGCAAGCCAGGCGAGTAAGCAGGAGCTGCTTCGCATGGTGCTGCTTAGTGACGGGGAGGGCAATCTCCAGGCTATTTGCCGCAAGGAGGATCTCATTGATCTTGAGCGGCTGAATAAGCATCTCGGCAGGGACCTGGGTCTGATGAAGCGGCGGGAGCAGGTCCGGGTTCGAGAACGCGCCGGTTTGAGTGAGCTCCCGGCGCTGCCATCCCTTACCGGTTGGCCGACGGTTGTGGATAGTCGGGTTGATGAACTGCCCGCGGTTGCTCTGGCGCTGGGGGAACAGAATCTGGCAATGGTTATGCCTGCAGATGATTTCCGGATGCTAACGAACAAGGCTGAGCGCCGTTCTTTTGCGGTGGATCCTGAGTCCATTGCTGTCAACCTCGATGATCACGCCAAAGACCGGGACCAGTTTCATGCCGCTATCAAGAAATTCACGGGTCTCCGTATTCAGCAGCGCCTCGAGGATACGCTCGAACTTCCCCCTTTGCCGGAGACAGCCCAGCGAATAATCCACCTGCGGGTAAACCCGAACGCCGTGATGGGGGACTTGGTGGATATTGTCGAGAGTGACCCCAGCCTTGCTGCCCAGGTCGTGAGCTGGGCCTCTTCATCCTTTTATGCCGCAGCCGGGCAGGTTCGCTCTGTGCACGATGCAGTGTCCCGGGTCCTGGGGTTTGATCTGGTCATGAACCTGGCTATGGGGCTTTCACTGGGCCGCGCACTGAAGCAACCCCAGGATCATCCGGACGGTTATGTGGATTACTGGCAGCAGGCCATCTGGCAAGCCCAGTCCGCCGGTATTCTTGCCAGTATGATGCCCCGTGGTGAGCGCCCGGTTTTTGGTCTCGCCTACCTTGCTGGCCTGCTGCATAACTTTGGCTACCTCGTGCTGGCCCAGGTATTTCCCCCGCATTTCAAGCTGGTCTGCCGTTCTCTGGAGGTGAATCCACAGACAGACTCATCCGTGACTGAGCACTATCTGCTTGGCATCACCCGCGAACAGATTGCAGCCCAGCTGATGGAAAACTGGGGTATGCCGGATGAGGTTACTCTCGCTATTCGCTATCAGAAGAATCAGCACTACGATGGACCATGCGGTGTTTACGCCAAACTGCTCTGGCTTGGACGACAGCTCCTGACTACCCGGGGTGTGGCTCTGGGAGCAGGGGAAGAGGTAAGCCAGGAGTTATATGATGAGCTCGGGCTGAACCGGGAACGGGTTGAAGAGCAGTTTGATGAACTGGTCAACAGCAAAAACAGTATCATGGCGATGGCAGGCATGATGCATCAGTAGCTGGACACTCCCCCGCACTTCCCCTCCAAAAAAGCCGGCCCGAAGGCCGGCAAGTTCACCCGCTTGTTGCAGAGGCGTCCAAGCTTATCAGGAGAAAACAACGTAGGGCCGTAATCGTCGCAGAAATATATACCGCCCTGTTTTCAATTTAGACAATGACAGGAAAAATAAAAGTCAACCGCTGCAGGCATCAATAAATGAACGTTTCGTCGGTTTTGAGCTTGTCCGGAAGCTATTGATTTGCATTGCTAATAGTTGAGGCCATTCGATCCTCCGGTTACAAACTGTTACAAAAAGGAGGTCTGACCAGTGACTGAGGCGGCCATGGTCAGGGAGCGAACTGATGGTGTCTGATGGCGGTTGCCGCACGCCGTATCTCATCGGCATGCTTTTCTTCCACTTCAAACCGTTCCTTATCCATCTTCTCCACAAAGCGCGTTTCCGTCGCTTGTCGGGCGCCATGCGTCGGCATGTGTTGTAGTTTCTCGTGCACGACAAGAAAAACCCGAAACGGCGACTGCTCCAGAAGCTCCGGGGCAACATGATCCAGCAGGCCCTTGATGCGCAGGCAGGCCTCTGAGTATTCCACCTGATCAGTCTCGACTGCCATGGCGATAACGCGAATGCTGTCGATCATGTCCTGTCGCCGCTGCTTTTGAAAAGCGTCCGCCTTTTCGCTGCGGCGGCGGCTTTCCGAAATAATCCCGGCGTGGCGACGGATGAAAATCAACAGCAGTGTGATGGCCGCCACTCCACCAATGATCAGGGTCCATTGTAGCCACTGCGGCATTCCGTTCTCCTCATTTCGGGTCAGGCCCGTTTACGTTGTCGTTCCGGACGCCAGACTTTGACAGTAACGGCCTGACCATTCAATACGGAGGTGCCCACCAGCGGATCAATCTGTTCGTCGCTGAGAACATCATTGATGCTGGCTCCGGAATGAGCCGCAGCAACCGATTGCCCGGTTCCCTGACGGTTATGTCCCCAGCCGTGAGGTACTGAAACGACACCTGGCATCAGGTCTTCGGTAATCTCCACCGGCAGTACGATTTTCCGGTCCTGGGCGCTGATCTCGGCGGAGTCGCCGGCCTGCAAGCCGAGCCTGCTGGCATCCCGGGGGTGAATCATCAATGTGCACCGGTCCTTGCCTTTGACCAGGCGCCGGCTGTTGTGCATCCAGGAATTGTTGCTGCGAACATGCCGGCGGCCGATGAGAAGCAGATCATCTTGCACCGGTTGGTCAAGCTGATCATGCAGGCGTTTCAAATCCTGCAGATACCGCCGGGGCGCAAGGTTGATCCTGCCATCCCGGGTGAACAGGCGTTCCGGCAGTGACGGTTGCAGGGGACCAAGATCCACACCATTGGGGTTATCCCGCAGAGCGGACAGGGACAGACCTTTCGGAAGCTGCTGCCAACGCCGGTTCAGTGGGCTCAGTTTTGCCATACCCCTTAATGGATGACGCTCGGGCAGAATATCCATAACCAGGTCGATGGCTGGCTGGGTCAGTCCCCGAATACGGCCAACGTCGGTGCCGTAAGGACCTGTTCTGAGCAGCAGGTCCAGTATCGGGTCAGGTCCGATCTGTTTGAAGGTCCGCCAGCCAAGCTCGGAACGGATAGGTAAGTGGCCCCCGTTGCGTTGTTTTTCCAACCTGTGGGCCAGTTCCAGCAGTATTTGCCAGTCATGACGACTGTCCGGCCCGGCATCGAAAAGCGCGTCGCTGTATTTGGCAAAGTTGCGCACGGCGGCCATGCTGAAAATCAGGTCGTAGTGACTGCGCTCAAGCGCTGCAGTTGGCGGTAGTATCACGTCTGCGTGACAGGTGGTTTCGTTAAGGTAATAGTCCACGGACACCATGAAATCGAGGCCGCTAAAGGCCTGTTCAAGACGTTGCCCATTGGGGCTGGAGAGCACCGGGTTTCCTGCTACGGTCACGAAGGCGCGGATCTGTCCTTCCCCCGGAGTCAGGATTTCATCGGCCATGGTGCTGGCCGGGTATTCTCCGCCGAACTCCGGCAAGCCTTTCACGCGGCTGTGGCGCTTGCCGAAATGGCCTTTCTGGCCAGACATGGCGCCCAAGGCAACCAGGTCAATGGCGGGCTGGGTGAACAGCAGTCCGCCAGGTGTATCCAGTTTTCCGGTAAGGATATTCAGGCAGTAAGCCAACCAGGTTGCGATGCCACCATACGCCTGGGTGCTGGTGCCCATTCGTGTATACAGGGCGGCCTTTGGGGTATTTGCCAGCGTGCGGGCGAGTGCGCGGGTGTCTTCAGCTGGCACTCCGGTGTGTTTGCTGACAGCCTCTGGAGCGAAGCTCAGAGAGGCCAGTCGTAAGAGGTCCACATCTTTCGCCAGATGTTCGGCGGGGCCGAGGTCAACCAGCTCCTCGTCGAAAAGGGTGTGCACCATGGCCATCAGCAGGAAGGCATCGGTGCCAGGCCGGATAAAATGAAATTCATCGGCCAGCTTGCCTGTTTCCGTGCGGCGCGGATCCACCACAACCAGCTTTCCCCCTCGGTTTTTCAGGCTTTTGATGCGGCCACGGAAATCGGGGACCGTCATCAGGCTGCCGTTGGACGCCATGGGGTTGGCGCCAATACAGATAAAGAGGTCGGTGTTGTCAATGTCCGGTATCGGAAACAGGATCTGGTGTCCGAACATCTCAAGACTCGCCAGCATATGCGGCAATTGGTCGTTTGAGGTTGCTGAGAACCGGTTTTGGCTGCCAAGGGCTCTCAGGAACGGCATGGTTGCAACCAGGGAGCCGTGGTTATGGACGTTGGGGTTGCCCAGATAGACCCCGACACTGTTACGGCCGAATTCCTTGCGGGTCTGGTGCAGTTTCTGGGCCACGAGTTCAAACGCCTCGTCCCACTCCATCTCCTGCCACCCCTTCTCCGTTCGGCGAACGGGTTTCCGGAGTCGCTCCGGATCCTCGTGGAGATCCTGCAGTGCCACCGCCTTCGGACAGATATGCCCTCGGCTTAAGGGGTCATCCTCGTCACCCTTGATGGACGCGATGTGTCCGTCTTTCACCTCTATTGCCACGCCACACATGGCTTCACAGAGGTGGCAGGTGCGGTAATGGATGCCGTTTTCCATGGATGATCCCCCGGAGCGGTTTATTCTTGTGGGTTTGTCGGTTTCATTGTGCAACCAGATTAGCAGGAATGAAACGGGATGGGAAAAGTCATGACGGCCCTCGCAGGCAAAAAAGGCCATTCCGATGGGCTGGCCTGAAGCAGGATGGAGCTCTGCCGGGATCTCATTTACCCGGTTGTAATAAGTAGCAGGTACCTGGCGGTTGAACATGGAGAGCGGCTGGACCGTTGCCACGTCCATAGGCATGCCCCGTAAGTGGTGCCAAGGTTGCCCAAGCTGGCGGTGGTTGACATGGAAACGCCGGCGGATACTGCTGCAACTGCCAGGGACATCCCCTGTGCTGCAAACCGGGATTGAAATACCCCGTCATTTCGTTGTTTTTATAATCGGGTCGTGATTCCGTCTAGAGAACATGACTGGTAGGTTTGATCGGCTTTAAGTGTATATGGCTTGTCTCGTAGAGACTTTGGTTTTTTTGACAGGGGCCGGTGTCGGCAAAACCACACTGGTCTGTCGCTGGCAAGTTGGTCGTTATCTCGTGGGCAAGGCAGGTCGAAAGTATGTCATTTTGTAGCGGAGTGTTGGCGCACAAAAAAAGCTCCCCGGCGAGGGGAGCTTCAGAAGTGTAAAATGAGCTGACATTCACATGGGTTTCTGGAGCTTGCGCCTCATAGTGACCACACCCAATATACCGAGACCCAGCAGACCCAGTGTGCCAGGTTCTGGCACCGAAACGGACTTGCCAAATATGGCTACATGGGAAATTGCGCCACCGTCAGGATAAAAGCCTTGTAAGTCCAAAGCGTCTTTGCCATTCCAGTTACCCAGATCGAACAGATATTGTGGGTGCTGACTGCCATCTTTAACCACCAGATAACACTCCGGACAACTGATGTAGTCAGGCCCGTCCCAAGTAATGAGAGCATCGTTGGGGTCGCCACTAAAGGCTGTAGAATAGAAGGACTGGTAAGGGCCTTCCTCGGCAGCTGGATCGACCTCGGCTTTATACAACAAGCTCAGATCTGAAGTTCCGAAGAAGGCTGCTACATCATCCGCGTCCAAAGTGTTATTCGGAGGGCCTGGGTCATGTTCGAAGTCGGCATCTCCTGGTCCAAGCAGCACGGCACTTGCTGACAGAGACCAAAGCAGCATGACTGAAGTGAGGGAGGGTATCACGAATTTCATTAAGTTTTTCATTTCCTTGCCGTCCTCAGGGGTTCCCTGTTTAGTTTTATGGCTCGGTATCCGCTCCTTGCCTATTTGAAAGTTAAGCAGATGCCATGCCATGTACTATATAAGCAAGAAAAACAGGAGTCTGAGGAGTCTCAGAGTATTTGGTGGCTTGAGAAGTGTAAAACTTATTGACGCAGTGATTGGCTCGGCGGGCAAGTGTGAGTGTTTTAATAATGGTGGGCCCAGGTGGACTCGAACCACCGACCAAGGGATTATGAGTCCCCTGCTCTAACCAACTGAGCTATAGGCCCGTGCAGCAAGTGCTGTTTTGAAAGGTGTTTCCGGACATGGGAAACAAAGCGGGCGCCATTATACCGGTGAGGTGCGGCGCCCGCTACTGTTTGAGGGAATTAACCCTGATTGCCCTGGTCGTCAATGAATCCGCGCAGGTGATCGGAGCGGGAAGGGTGGCGCAGTTTGCGCAGGGCCTTGGCTTCGATCTGACGGATCCGCTCCCGGGTGACGTCGAACTGCTTGCCGACTTCTTCCAGGGTGTGGTCGGTGTTCATCTCGATACCGAAGCGCATGCGCAGCACCTTGGACTCGCGGGCGGTCAGACCGGCCAGTACCAGGCGGGTGGATTCGCGCAGGCCTTCAGCGGTCGCAGTATCCACCGGCGAGAGCGCCTGGATATCTTCGATGAAGTCGCCGAGATGGCTGTCCTCGTCATCGCCGATCGGGGTTTCCATGGAAATCGGCTCTTTGGCGATCTTCAGGACCTTCCGAATCTTGTCCTCCGGCATTTCCATGCGCTCACCCAGCTCTTCCGGCGTAGGTTCGCGGCCCATCTCCTGCAGCATCTGGCGGGAGATACGGTTGAGCTTGTTGATGGTTTCGATCATGTGTACCGGGATACGAATGGTACGGGCCTGGTCCGCAATAGAGCGGGTGATGGCCTGACGAATCCACCAGGTGGCGTAGGTTGAGAACTTGTAGCCGCGACGGTATTCAAATTTGTCTACCGCCTTCATGAGGCCGATATTGCCTTCCTGAATCAGGTCCAGGAACTGCAGTCCGCGGTTGGTGTACTTCTTGGCGATGGAAATAACCAGACGCAGGTTGGCTTCAACCATTTCCTTCTTGGCACGACGGGCCTTGGCTTCGCCAATGGATACCCGACGGTTGATTTCCTTGATGTCGGCGACGTCCAGGTCCACGTCGTTCTGGACATTCTGGATACGCTTCTGAAGGCGAACGATTTCATCGAGGCGCTCAGCCATGGGGGCGCCGTAGGGCTTTTTGCTCTTGGTAATCTTTTCGGCCCAGTCCAGGTTGATTTCGTTGCCCGGGAACGACTTGATGAATTCCTTGCGTGGCATTTTGCAGTCACGGATGCAGATCCGCATGATGGCGCGCTCGTTCTCACGCACCAGATCATTGGTTGAGCGAACCACATTAACCAGCTCATCGAAGGCCTTGTTGGCCAGCTTGAACGGGGCAAAGACCTGGCCCAGTTCATTCAGCGCAACCTGGGTTTTCTTGTCAGAGCGGCCGTGTTTCTCCAGCGCCGCATTGGCGGCATCCAGCTTTTCTCTCAGAAGTTCGAACCGGAGCCGGGTTTCTTCGGGATCCGGGCCGTTGTCTGTTTCTTCCTCGTCTGAGTCGTCATCGTCGTCGGAGTCTGAGTCGGAGCTGTTTGCGCTTTCCGCAGGCGTTTCCTCGGGCATGAACGGCTCGGCGCCGTCCGGGTCCAGGAAGCCAGTAACGATGTCACTGATACGCCCTTCGTTCTCGATGATCCGGTCATAGGCCTGGGCCACGGTGCCGGCAGTGCCCGGGAAGTGAGCCACGGCGGCCATGACATCGCGGATACCTTCCTCGATGCGCTTGGCAATGACAATTTCGCCTTCGCGGGTCAGCAGTTCCACGGTGCCCATTTCGCGCATGTACATGCGAACGGGATCCGTGGTTCGGCCTGCGTCAGACTCAACGGCTGCCAGCGCTGCGGCAGCTTCTGCGGCTGCGGCTTCGTCCGCGGTGGAGTCACCGTCGGTCATCAGCAGTGTGTCGGCATCGGGTGCGACTTCAGATACCTGAATGCCCATGTCGTTGATCATGCGAATGATGTCTTCGACCTGATCCGGGTCGGCGATGTCTTCCGGCAGGTGATCGTTTACCTCGGCGTAAGTCAGGTAACCTTGTTCTTTGCCTCGTGCAATGAGGTCTTTCAAACGTGATTTCTGCGAATTGCCTGACATAGACACCCTGTGAACTCGCTTCTAGAAGGAAAAAAGTTAAACAGCCATTATAGCTGTCGCTCTGTTGCTCTGCCACCGAATGGTTAGATGGTGATCAGTGCGTCAAGTTTCAAGTGCTGTTAGTCCTGGGTTCCACTACTCAGGGCTTTCAGCTCCTTACGTTCCTCGGTCGTGAGGTTCGAAAGGTTGCGTAACAGTGCGGCCAGCCGTTGCTGCCGCGATGCCTCTTCGTTCGGGCTTAACAGCTCCCGAGCGGCGGCCAGTGTACTTTCCCTTGCCGGAATGTGTTCTATACCGTCGAACAGATGGTAGAACCGCTCCCGGGCCTGGTTATCCAGTGCCAGTTTTCGCACCAGTGTTTTCCGATCCTGGACTTTCTGCTCCAAAATCCAGCCGGCGAAGTTTCCGGCCTGGCCGAACTGCCGTGAGCTTCCCGCGAGCTCGGCCACTTCCGTGGCCAGGTCCGGGGCCTCCAGCAGGGCCAGGCATAAAATGCTGTCCTTGCTCAGCTTTACATCAATGCGCTCTTCATTGACGCGGTCGCGGCGTTCACCATTCCATTTGCCCCGCTTTTGCTGATCGCGGTTCTGCCACTGGTTGCGACCACCGCACAAACGCAGCATTTCATGCCACATTGCATCCCGGAGCGTGCATCTGGGCATTTTGTTAAGCAGCGGCTCGACCCGTGCCCGCAGTTCGCCCCGGTTCTCCGGGAGTTGCAGGTCCAGGCCTTCGCTCTGCCGGTCAAACAGGTATCGCGAAAGCGGCGTGGCGCCTTCGATGCGTTTCTGGAAAGCCTCGGGGCCTTCCTTGCGCACCAGTGTGTCCGGGTCTTCGCCCTGTGGCAGCATCAGGAACTGCAGGTGCAGTCCGTCTGCCATCAGTTCGAGAGCATTATCCATGGCGCGATCAGCCGCCCTGAACCCGGCCTGATCACCATCAAAACAGAACACAATGTGTCGGACCTGTTTCAGCAGTGCAGTCAGGCTGTCCTGGTTCGTTGCCGTGCCCAGTGTTGCTACGGCGAAATGGATGCCATGCTGAGCCAGGGCAATGACGTCCATGTAGCCTTCGACAACGAGCAGCTTGTCCAGTTGTTTCAGTGCCTGCTTGGCTTCAAACAGGCCGTAAATCTCCCGGCTCTTGTGGAATACATCAGACTCCGGGGAGTTGATGTACTTCGCCTTGTCGTCGCCGAGCGTCCGTCCGCCAAAGGCGATGATCTTGCCCCGGCCGTTGCGGATCGGGAACATGACCCGGTTGCGAAACAGGTCTCTCGGGCGGCCGTATTTGTCGGACACCGTGCCGGTTTCAATTAGCGGGCCTTTCAGGTCCTTGCTGGCGGCATCGAACAGTGCAGTCCCGGCAGGCGGCGCGTAGCCGATCTGGTACTGTTGGACGATGGCATCATCCAGCCCCCGTTGTTCCAGGTAATCCCGCGCATAGGCGCCTTGCTGGCTTTTGAGTGCCGACTGATAAAACCGGCTGGCAAAGTCCAGCGCGTCCGTCAGTGTGCGGGCTTGCTGAATTTCCTGTTTGGCGGCCTGGTCATAGGGCACTTCGAGCCCGGCCCGCTTCGCCAGGTCTTCAACGGCTTCGGTGAATCCAAGCCCCTCGAATTCCCGGATAAAGCTGATGGCGTCGCCATGGGCGCCACAGCCGAAGCAGTGATAAAAGCCCTTGTCCGGTCTGACATTGAAAGACGGTGTCTTCTCGTCATGAAACGGGCAGCAGGCCTTGTAGTTTGCACCGGCTTTCTTAAGCGTTATACGTGAACCGATCAACTCTGCCAGATCAACGCGATCAAGCAGGTCTTCAACAAAGCGTTGAGGGATCAGTCCGCTCATGGAGACTCCAGATCAACCGGGGGTTTGTCAGAGTTCGGCCATAGCCAAAAATGCCGCCGAAGCCAGGCCTCGGCGGCATTTTTTGAGTCGCTCTGTGCAGCCTGCGGCTGGACAGGCAATCAGTGCTTTGCAGTCAAGCGGCGTCAGTTGGAAACTTAGTACAGACGCTCGAACTTGCGCTGTTCCCGCTGAAGCTTCTTGAGATGACGCTTAACGGCGGCGGCTGCTTTGCGCTTACGAACAGCGGTCGGCTTCTCATAGTGCTCACGACGACGTACTTCTGAAAGTACACCTGCTTTTTCGCAGGAACGCTTGAAGCGACGCAGTGCTACGTCAAACGGTTCATTCTCTTTCACTTTAACAGCTGGCATTCGAAAATCACCTACCTGATAGATTCGGTTTCAATTTTGTCCGCCTGGCGAGGCCAGACCGGTTCGATCCCTGGTCAGATTGGCTAAAACTCGACCAGTGCATATTTTAGGGCGGCAATGATAGCGCCTGCGTTATGGCGAGGTCAATGTTTGTTCGATGAATCTGACAGGCTGTTTCGGGTTTCTGCTAAAATGCCGGGCTCTCATTTCAAGTGAACCAATGTGGTCCGGATATTATGCTGATTCTCGGTATTGAAACGTCCTGCGATGAAACTGGCGTGGCGCTGTTTGATAGCAGGCTCGGCCTGCTCGCTCACGCGCTGTTCAGCCAGATCGATATGCATGCGGACTATGGCGGCGTAGTGCCGGAACTGGCGTCCCGGGACCATGTTCGGAAACTCCTGCCTCTGTGTGACCAGGTGCTGGCGGAGGCTGGCAAGACCCGCCAGGATATTGAGGGCATTGCCTACACGGCCGGCCCGGGGCTCGTTGGCGCCCTGATGGTCGGTGGTTCAGTGGCGCATGCATTGGCGTTTGCGCTGGGTGTGCCAGTGCTGGGTGTTCACCACATGGAGGGGCACCTTTTAGCCCCGATGCTGGAGGACAATCCACCCGACTTCCCGTTCGTGGCATTGCTGGTTTCCGGCGGCCACACGCAGCTGGTCCGGGTAGACGGCATTGGTGAGTATGAAATGCTCGGCGAATCCGTGGATGATGCCGCAGGCGAGGCTTTCGACAAAACCGCCAAGATGCTGGGGCTCGATTACCCGGGTGGTCCCCGGGTTGCCGCTCTGGCAGAGATGGGCACGGCCGGGCGCTACCGGTTTCCCCGGCCTATGACCGACCGTCCCGGTCTTGATTTCAGTTTTAGTGGCCTGAAGACCTTTACCCTGAACACGGTGAATGCTGCCCGGGAGGCCGGTGACCTGAACGACCAGACCCGTGCCGATATCGCGCTGGCGTTTGAATCCGCGGTTGTCGATACGCTCACCATCAAGTGCCGTCGCGCGCTTGAGCAGACTGGCTGCAAGCGCCTCGTAATTGCAGGCGGTGTCAGCGCCAACAAGCGGCTGCGGGCCGGGTTGGAAAAAATGGCGGAAAAGTTGAAGGCACTCGTGTTCTACGCCCGGCCGGAGTTTTGCACAGATAACGGCGCCATGATCGCTTATGCCGGTGCACAGCGCCTTCAGGCCGGACAGCAGGATGGTGAGCGTATTGTCGCGGTACCCCGCTGGCCGATGAATACCCTCCCGGCGATCAGCGAATCAAGACCCGCCGGACTGGTGGAGTGAAGCGGGTGCTTAAAGTCCTGCCTCGCGCCCCTGGGCCAGCCGTATCAGGTTGTTGCGGTGTCGCACCACAATCAGGATGGCCAGTAGCCCGAACAGGGGCAGGGTTTCCGGTTCAATAAATGCGCTGATCAGCGGGCCGCAGGCAACCGCAATGAGGGATGCCAGGGCTGAAATACGCCACCGCCACATGACTGCCAGCCAGATTGCCGCCAGGACCAGGGTGGTCATCGGCGCCAGGGCGAGGCCGGCACCGAGGGCGGTTGCCACGCCCTTGCCGCCCTTGAAGCGGTAAAAAGCGGGGATCATGTGCCCGGTTACGGCAAAAAGGGCCACGATGGCCTGCACCATGACTGAAAGACCGGCGGCGTGGGCCAGCCACACCGGGAGCCAGCCTTTGGCGGCATCAAGGATCAGGGTAACCAACGCCGGCGGCCAGCCTCCGGTTCGGTAGACGTTGGTGGCGCCTGGGTTGCCGGAGCCCTGGGCACGCGGATCCGGAAGTTTCCAGAGGCGACATACCGGCATTGCAAACAGCACGGAACCGGCGAGATAGGCGGCGGCACAAAGCAGAACGGTAACAACCGGGTCGCTGGGCAGATTCATGGTGTTGGCTCTAAGGCGGAGACGTCTCAGGGTGTTGTGTGCGAAAATGCCGACCCCGAAACTGCAGGTCAGTCATTGCACAGTATCCGCTGGCCGAGAGTGTTATTCAATTATCAAAGAGTGGAATACTCCGGGAGTCGCTTTGACAGACAGTGTGCTCATTGAAGGGTTGGCAGTGGAGACTGTTGTCGGTGTCTATGACTGGGAGCGGGAGGTTGACCAGCGCCTGTTGATAGATCTGGAGATGGCCTGGGACAACCGTATTCCCGGAGCCTCTGACGATGTGAATGATGCGCTCGATTATGCAGCGGTCAGTGAGCGGGTGACGTCCTGCCTGCAGGCACTCAAACCCCAGTTACTTGAGCACGGGGCGGAAGTTCTTGCGGCAGATCTGCAGGAGGCGTTTGGCATTTCCTGGCTCAGGCTGACACTCAAGAAGCCCGGTGCCGTGCCGACGGCCAGATGGGTTGGTGTTTGCATCGAGAGAGGGGCGCGCTAATGGCCGGCAAGGTTCAGGTTTACATCAGTATCGGCAGCAATGTCGATCGGGAACGTTATGTGTTGGCCGCCCTGGATGCGCTTGGTGGCTGGTTTGGTGAGCTTGAGATTTCACCGGTCTATGAGAGCGAGGCCGTTGGCTTTGATGGTTCACCCTTTCTGAACCTGGTGGTGGGCGTTGCCACGGACTTGTCGGTGGGTGAGCTGTCCCGGCGTTTCAAACAGCTGGAAGCCGAGAACGGGCGGCGTCGGAACGTGCCCAAGTTCAGTGCCCGGACCCTGGATCTGGATATCCTGACCTACGGAGACGCCGTGGGGTTGGTCGACGGCGTGGAGCTGCCGCGTGGTGAAATCCTGAAGAATGCTTTCGTGCTTCGCCCCCTTGCCGATATCGCAGCCGAGGTTCTGCACCCGGTATGCGGCAAACCCTATGGCCAGCTCTGGCAGGAATACAGTACCGATCAGAAACTATGGCCGATTGGTTTTAGCTGGCAAGGGCGCCAGATTTCGCTACCGGCTGACTGAACGGAACAGCTCAATCAGATTGTCTGTTGAGCTATCGCTGTCAGGGTTTTTGTCCGCGTCGCCCAACAGTCGTGGCAGGATGCCTTGGCCAAGCTGCTTGCCAAGTTCAACGCCCCACTGATCAAACGAGTCCAGATCCCAGATCACACCCTGCACGAACGTCCGGTGTTCGTAGAGCGCGATTATGGCGCCCACCGTTTCCGGTGTTACCTTCTCCACCAGCAGAGTGTTGCTGGGTTTGTTGCCGGGGACGACCTTATGGGGCGCAAGCCGTTCAATCTCGGTCTCGGAGAGTCCCTCTGCAGCCAGTTCAGCCCGAGCCTCTTCAAGTGATTTTCCTGCCATCATGGCCTGAGCCTGGCTCAGGCAATTGGCAAAAAGATCGGCATGGTGAGTCGCCACCGGGTTGTGGGTCTTAAGCGGAATGATAAAGTCTGCCGGTATCAGTCGCGTGCCCTGATGAATCAACTGGTGGTAGGCGTGCTGGCCGTTCGAGCCAACGCCTCCCCAGATCACCGGGCCTGTCTCGTAATCCAGCGGCTGTCCCGCCTCATTCACACGTTTGCCATTGCTTTCCATGTCCAACTGCTGCAGATGGTCCGGCAGGCTGCGCAGGTAATGATCATAGGGGAGAATGGCGTGGGACCCTGCATGCCAGAAATTGTTGTTCCAGACGCTGAGCAGTCCCATCACCACCGGGAGATTCTGCCGCAGAGGTGCATCCCTGAAGTGGGCGTCCATAGCGTGTGCGCCGGCCAGCAGCGCCCGAAAACTGTCCATGCCGATGGTTAACGCAACAGGCAGACCAATGGCCGACCAGAGGGAGTAGCGGCCGCCGACCCAGTCCCATACCGGAAATACATTGTCGGCCTTGATACCGAAATCTTCAGCTGCTGCTACGTTCGCGGTCACGGCCAGGAAGTGCCTGGCAATCGCCGGCTCATCGCCGCCGTGTTCGAGGAACCATTTCCGTGCGACCCTGCTGTTTTCCAGGGTTTCCTGCGTGCGGAATGACTTGGACTGAATCAGAAAAAGGGTGGTTTCCGGATTGACCAGCCTCAGGGTTTCGCAGATATCCGTGCCGTCGATATTGGCGACGTAATGGCAGCGTATTCCACCGTGCCAGTAGGGCTGCAGAGCCTCGCCTACCAGTTTGGGTCCCAGGTAGGAGCCGCCAATGCCGATGCTGACCACATCGGTAAAGGCTTTGTCACTGAAGCCAGTTCTGGACTGGTCCAGAATGCTGTCGGTAAGTGCCTCCATACGGTCAAGGGTCTTCCGGACTTCGGCGACAACATCGACCCCGTCTACCATGATGGCTTCATTACCCGGGTGACGGAGGGCCGTATGGAGGGCAGGGCGATTCTCGGTGACATTAACCTTTTCACCCCGTAACAGGGCGTCCCGGCGTTCTTCCAGGTTGCAGCTGTGGGCCAGGGCCATCAGTGCATCCATGGTTTCATCGGTGATGCGGTTTTTGGAGAAATCCAGGGACACACCTGCACCCTGAATAAAGAATCGTTTTCCGCGATCCGGATCCTCGGCAAACAGTCGCGTCATTGGACGCGATTCCAGTTTTTCCTGCTGTTGCCTCAATGCCTGCCATTCGGGGCTGGATGTCAGTGTTGGCCGGTTCGTGGGCATTTGAGGATCCTTCTCTGTCAGTTCGTTTTATCAGCGGGTTATGGACAGGTTGTCAATCAGCCTCGTGGTTCCCAGGAACGCTGCCACCAACAGGGTGATGTCGCTGTCTTCTGGCGTGGCCGGTTTCAGCGTCCGGCTGTTCACAATATTAAAGTAGTCAGGGCGCAGACCGGCCTTGCTGAGTTTGGCCGTCGCATCCTGTTCCAGAGCCTGCAAATCCGGATGTCCTTCCTCGATTTTCTCTGCGGTTTCCCGGAGTGTGCGGTAGACCACCGGCGCCACTTTGCGTTCGGCCGGCGAGAGGTAGCCGTTTCGAGAGCTCTTCGCAAGGCCATCGGTCTCACGGATGGTAGGGGCTCCCACCACCTCCACGGGAACCATCAAATCCCGAACCATCTTTCGGATAACGGCCAGTTGTTGGAAATCCTTTTCTCCGAACACGGCGAAATCCGGTTGCACCATGTTGAAGAGCATGGATACCACGGTGGCTACGCCCTCAAAATGGCCGGGGCGGCTTGCGCCACAGTGGCCATCGCTGACATCGGGTACAATGACCTGTGTTTGTTGAGCCAGCCCGTCCGGATATACCTCACTGGCCGTGGGTGCGAAGACCAGCGTATTGCCGGCGGCTTCCAGTTGCTCCTGGTCCTCGGCCAGAGTGCGTGGGTATGACTCCAGATCTTCACCGGCACCGAACTGCATGGGGTTTACAAAGATGCTGGTGACCACGATATCTGCGGCCTCGGCTGCTTTTCTAACCAGCGAGATGTGCCCCTCGTGCAGGTTTCCCATCGTTGGCACGAGGCCAATGGTTTTTCCTTGCCGACGGTAGCCACGGAGAATGGTGCGAAGTTCTTTCAGGGAATGTACGGTTCTCATGCCTTGAACGTATGCTCCTCGCCGGGGAAAGTGCGTTCGCGGACTGCTTTCACATAAGCAGACACAGCTTCCTGTACAGACTCGGTCTCAGCCAGGAAATTCTTCACGAAGCGCGGTTTACGCCCGGTGGTAACGCCCAGCATGTCGTGTAATACCAGCACCTGGCCGTCAGTGTCTGAGCCAGCGCCAATACCAATAACGGGCGCTTTAACGGTTTGAGTGATCCGGGCCGCAAGTGGTGCGGGCACACATTCCAGGAGAATAATATCGGCGCCGGCTGCCTCCAGCTCACAGGCGTGCTCGATCATCATTTCAGCCGCTTTATCGTCGCGACCCTGGACCTTGTAGCCTCCGAACTTGTTGACGAATTGCGGTGTCAGCCCCAGATGCGCACAAACGGGCACCCCGCGCTCACTTAACGCGCTGATGGTCTCTTTCATCCAGTCAGTGCCTTCGAGCTTGACCATGTGCGCGCCCGCACGCATGAGCTCCGCTGCGTTCTCAAGAGCGGCGTCTACGGTTCCGTAAGTCATGAAGGGCATGTCAGCCATGACCAGCGAGCCACGATTGCCTTTTGCGACGCAGCTGGTGTGGTAGAGCATATCGTCCATGGTCACAGGCAGGGTGCTGTCGTGCCCCTGGAGAACCATGCCGAGAGAGTCGCCGATGAGAATGACATCGACACCCGCTTCACTGACCACCTGGGCAAAAGTGGCGTCGTATGAGGTAAGGGCGGAAAAGGCCTCGCCCTTCTGCTTGTATTCCCGAAGGGTATTGATCGTTACAGCCATATAATCCTTGCCTTTTGGGTGGATGGGCCAAGACCGGGCCGGGGTCTGCCGGCATTTAGTTGCTAAGGGTAATCCGGGGGTATGCCTGAGGCAATAGTAGCATGAACCATAACCGAGGCTTAGGTGTGGGCGTTGCCGGAACTGTCGTCACCAAGGTGAAGCCGGATCCCGTGCTACAGGCGGAAGTTTCCGGAGATGATTGTCGGGGCAGCGTTGCCGCAACTGCGCTACAGGGCTGCCATTGGGAAGTGTGATGTCCGGATTCAGGTCCAGGAGTGGCTGGAGCACAAAGTCCCGGTTTGGAAGTTCCGGGTGGGGGACGGTCAGCCGTTCGTCGTCAAGCGTCTGTGCCCCGAAGATCAGCAGGTCCAGATCCAGAGTTCGGGGCCCCCAGTGGCGAAGCCGCTTCCGGTCATGAAGCTGTTCGATCTTCTGCAGGTGGTCCAGCAGGGTGTGGGGGGCGAGTTCGGTGCTCAGCCAGACCGCTCCATTAACAAAATCCGGCTGGTCCTGAGGGCCGACCGGGCGGCTGGCGTAAAAAGGCGATTGTGCCACCAGAACCGTGCCCGGCATCGAAGCCAGCTCGGCAACGGCCCTGGCAAGCTGAGCAGCGGGGTTTTCGAGGTTGCTGCCCAGCCCGATGAACGCGTCGGTCTTCATTACGGGGCAGGCCGTTTAACCGGTGGTTTCCGGCCGCGCCGGCGTTTCTTGGGTGCGTCACTGCCTAATTCGGTCAGCATGCGCTCTTGCCCGCGCTCGTCCAGTTTCTGAAAGTCTGTCCACCACTTGCCGAGCCCGGGCTCTGTTTCGCCGGATGCTTCGCGGACCAGGAGGAAATCGTAGGCTGCACGAAAGCGAGGATGGCCCAGTGTGACGAAAGCCCGCTTACCCTGTCGGCGCGGCAGCCTCATCTGCAATTCCCAGATCTCCTTCATGGGACCGGAGAATCGCTTGGGAATGGAGGTGGCCTGGACCTGCTGTCCAATAACCTTGCCGATGGCCCCGTGAAGAGCCGGTTGTACCGGGTCGCCGTTATCCTGACGGCGATGCCATTCGGCCTGAAGGGCGGGCCAGAGCATGGCGGCAAACAGGAAGTAGGGTGTCACGGACTTGCCCTGGGCAATGCGTGCATCGGTATTTCTGAGTGCCTGCCGGATAAGTTCATCGGACTCGCCAGCGTCGATTGCCCTCACGGTTTCAGGGAACAGTGGTGCCAGGAGGTTGTACCGTGTCAGCAGGTCGTAGGTGGCTTCGCCCTGACCAGCGGAAAACAGCTTCAGGACTTCCTCAAAGAGTCGTGCAGGAGGAATGTGCGTCAGCAGCGGGGCCAGCTCCCGGATTGGTGCTTCGGTTTCCGGTTCAATATCGAAATTCAGTTTGGCGGCGAAGCGAATCGCCCGCAACATGCGCACCGGATCCTCCCGGTAGCGGGTTTCCGGGTCACCGATCAGTCTTAGCTGGCGATTGCGAAGATCCTCTACGCCGTTGGCAAAATCAATAACCGTAAAGTCCCGAATGCAGTAATAGAGAGCGTTAACGGTGAAGTCTCTGCGCAGCGCGTCCTCTTCCTGGTTGCCATACACATTGTCCCGCAGAAGCAATCCATGCTCACTGGTTTTGCGATCGTCATCTTCCGGGTCGTCATCCGCCTGGCTGGCGTTACCCCTGAAGGTAGTGACCTCGATGACTTCGCGACCAAAGACCACATGAACAATGCGGAACCGCCGGCCGATCAGGCGCGAGTTCCGGAACAGGTCGTGGACCTCTTCTGGCGTCGCATTGGTGGCAATGTCGAAATCCTTCGGATTGCCGTTCAGGAGAAGGTCCCGAACGCCGCCACCAACGAGGTAGGCCTCGAAACCGGACTTGTTCAACCGGTTAAGAACCTTTTTCGCGGGCTCGCTGATCATTGAGCGAGAGACATTATGCTGGTCGCGGGGAATTTCCCTGCGTTGATATGTTAGGGGCTTTTTCTTTCCGCTGCCGGGCATGAATGAGCGGAGTTTGTCGACGAGTCGTTTAGGCATTGAAATCCGTGGTTCGATGAGCAAAAACCGAGAGTTTAACGGTTTGCGCAGGATTTGCACACGTTTGGCAGGGAATGCAGTGCCAAAATGCCTGAAGGCAGATAATCAAAAGGCGGATCCGTTTACACGAATCCGCCCTCAAAGCGTTGACGATCTGCATTGTTTTTGTTGTTACCGGGATTTTTCTTTGTTTTTTTACCCCACTGTCTATCCCCACGATCGGGGCTTTCAGCAGTGCAAACGGAAAGCTTTGAATACACAGAGCGGTCAGAGACATTGGGAGAGTTCGGGGTATCTGTAGCGTCGCCTTAACAGCGATTCTTCTCTACATCTACAACTCACACATGCCATGGAACCACTAAAAAGCAAAGTACCCAAAACACTCAGTTCGCTCACGTTCTGTTTTTGTTTTTGTTACCGAACGTTTTCCTGCAGCTTTTTGTATTTGTTTTGACGCTGCGTTGTCACTCTTGTTCTTGTTGTTGTGCGCTTATTAGATTGCAGTCCGCGTGCCAGTTTTCTAATTTGCTTTATTAACAGCATGTTACGATTTTGTAGGCCGTAAGTGTTACCCCGTACCCGACTGAAGTGTTACTGATGTCGCGTGATTTTTTCCTAGAGTGTTACCGATAGGAACGCGGGGTAACAACTGAGTTCTGGTTCACACTTTGAATTGGGTGGCCCGCCAGATCGTGAAAGGTGCGATTGGCAGGAAATCAGTTTCCTGAAGGTTTTTTACGGGGAATACCAAGTCGCTGACGACGCTCCCACAGTGATTTGCGGCTGATTCCGAGTTTTTGAGCCAGTTCGGTTTCACTCATGCGGTCCTGGTTTTCCAGGACAAAGTGCTGGAAGTAGTCCTCGAGTGAAAGGTCATTAGCGGAATCCACGTCGGTGGCGCGGGTTTGTTCGTTATTTCCCTCTACCAGTGTTTCCGGGATGTATTCATCCGCGACTTCACTGTCCAGATCCAGCAGGGAGGGGGAAATAACATCGCTGTCACACAATATGGTTGCCCGTTCAATGGCGTTTTCGAGCTCTCGAACGTTACCGGGCCACCGGTGGCGTTCCAGTGTGCGCATGGCCTCAGGGCTCAGGTTCAGATTGGGTTTGCCCATCTTTTCTCCCTGGCGCTTCAGGAAGCGGCGAGCAAGACCCAGGATGTCGCTTAAACGTTCACGTAAAGGCGGGATCCGAATCTGCATGACGTTCAGGCGGTAGTAGAGATCCTCCCGGAATTCACCGGTTCGCGTCATGGCTTTCAGGTTGCGGTGGGTGGCCGCAATCATTCGGACATTTACCTTACGACTCTGGGTCGAGCCGACTTTCCGGATTTCACTTTCCTGCAGCACCCGGAGCAGGCGGGCCTGAGCTTCTGCTGGCAGCTCGCCAATTTCGTCGAGGAAGAGACTTCCGCCGTCAGCGGCTTCGATCAGACCGGTGCGGGCAGAGACCGCGCCAGTAAACGCTCCCTTCTCGTGCCCAAAGAGTTCAGATTCAATCAGGCTTTCGGGAATAGCGGCGCAGTTTACGGAAATGAGTGGCTTGGACGCGCGAGGGCTGAGCAGGTGCAAGGCCCTGGCTGCCAGTTCCTTACCGGTACCGGACTCCCCCTGAATGAGCACGGTGGTTTCGGTGGGAGCAACTTTCCGAATGAGCGTGAACACCCGCTGCATGGGTTCGCAGTCCCCAAACATGATGTTGGCGGGGTCGCTGTTTTCAGGTGTGGAGACAGCGTCGCCCTGTTCATCCGAAGCACCTGAGGCTGTCGGTTTCCTGGACAGGATGTTTCCCACGGCTGCCAGCATTTCATCGTGATCGAAAGGCTTCGCGATGTATTCCACCGCACCCATTTTCATGGAGTCGACAGCCGAGCGCAGGCTGGCGTAGCTGGTCATGATCAGGACCGGCGTATTGGGCGCCCGGTTAATCAGTTCGGTCCCTGCGGCACCTGGCAGACGCAGATCGGAGATGATCAGGTCAAACTGGTCTGGCTCATGGTTTTGTTCTGCTTCTTCTACCGAACCGGCGTCGGTTACTTCATATCCGGCATGCTGTAGCAGTTTGCGAATCGCTGAGCGGATAATATCTTCATCTTCTACGATCAGAATGCGAGGCATAACAGTTTCATGACCTTTGGTTCTGGCTGACGGTGGTATTGCCGGTTTCCGGTTCGTAGGCGGGCAGTCTCAACCGTACACAGGTACCTGTGCCGGTTTCGGGGTTGGCCGGGCTTTCCACCTGGATATTGCCGTAATGCTCTTCAACAATGCTGTACACGAGCGACAAGCCAAGGCCCGTACCCTTGTTGGGTGCCTTGGTCGTGTAAAACGGTTCGAAAATATGATCGAGCTGATCCTCCGGAATACCAGAGCCCTCGTCAATGATTTCAATGATAGCGGAGTAGCCGTCACGGCTTCCACTGACCCGGATGGTACCACCATCCGGAGAAGCATCCCGGGCGTTTGCGAGCAGGTTGACGAAAACCTGAACAAGCCGCTGTTCATCGCCCAGCACCTGGAGATTCACAGGGCAGTCATTCACGAAATGGATCCCCAGCCCCTGGTTACTGAGTGAGAGCAGGTTAATGGACTCGTCCACACAACGGCGAATGGTCACCGGTTCGTAGCGATTGGCCTGGGCGTGATTGCCGGTTCGCGCAAAGTTCATCAATGACTGCAGGATGGTGGAAATCCGCCGGGTTTGTTGCTGAATCTGGTTGGCGGTATCAAGGATGTCCGGGTTATCAGTTTCCAGCTTCAGGTTTTGCGCCAGCGACGAAATGCCGGTCACCGGGTTGCCGATTTCATGGGCTACACCGGCAGCGAGCCGGCCGACCGAGGCCAGTCGCTCGCTGTGCATCAGCTCGTCTTCAAGCAGCCGTGTTTCGGTCTGGTCTTCTACCAGGATAATGCTGCCACCTTCCGTATGGTCAGGGCCGCTGAGTGCGGCCTTGTGCAGGTTCAGCCAGTGTGGCCTGCCTCGCAGGTCCAGACGGTGTTTGTAGCGGTGGAGTTCTTCACCCCGGTTGAAGTCATCCAGCAGCAGATGCCAGTGCTCGGGCAACGCCATCAGCCGCGCACCAAGGACATCGTCAGCAGTAATGCTGGTCAGGGCCTCAATGGCATGATTCCACATCAGGATCTCGCCGTCGTCACCAACTGAGCATGCGGGAATCGGCAGGTTCTGGAGTGTCTGTCGGTAGTGTCGCCGAAGGTTGTCCAGCTCCCCCGCGAGGCCGGTCAAGCGGTTCTGGTATTCACCAAGAGCCCTTTCCACGTAACGGATGTCCTGCGCCGTGCCTCCCCTGGCCATGGGTTTGAAGCCCAGGTGCCGTTTTACCATGTCCCGTGCAACCGAAGGCCCCAGAAGTCCGGAAAGGTTGGCCTCGACCTGATCCCTCAGCCGGCGCAGTTGATAGGGCCGGTATTCCATGTTGGGAAGTTTCAGTTGGGCCAGGGCGCGCTCAACTTCGCGTTTGGCAACGCCATACCCCAACGGCTCTGCCAGTTGCTTTACGAAGTCTTTCGAAGAGGTTGCCAGAAGTTCCCGGCGCTGGGGCCTGGAAAGAGCGCCCATGGAGCAGGCCTGGGCGGCGCTGGTTTCCTCGCCGGAGCTGGTGCTGAGAATGGAGACCAGTGCAAAGAGGGTTATGTTGGCGGTGAGGCTCACAAAGGTAAAGATATGCCAGTTGCTGTAGTCCGGGACGAGGGGCGCATCGAGCAGGGCCAGCAGGTTCGCCGTATGAGAGAACGGCAGTACCAGAGTCACTACCCAGATGGCGAGGCCAGCCAACAGGCCGGCAATCAGTCCGCGGCGGTTCCCTTCCGGCCAATAGATAACGCCGAGCGCTCCCGGGAGAAGCTGGAGCGTGCCTGATAGCGAGATGATGCCAAGAATGGACAGGTCCAGGTTCTTGCCGAGTGTTTCGTGAAACAACAATGCCAGAAAGATAATGACAGCAATCAGCAGACGTTTGATCCACTGCAGCCACTGGTAAATGTCACCCTGTTCTCTTGGTGTTTTGAGCGGCAGCACCACGTGGTTCAGAACCATGCCGGCGAGTGCGAGAGTGCTGACAATCATGAGGCCACTGGCGGCGGACAGGCCGGCGATGTACATCAATAAAGTCAGCCCCGGGCTGCCCAGTGCCTGGGCGGTACCAATGCTGTAAAAGCTTGGCCCGGTGGTGACCGCCAGCTCCTGTCCGCCCCACAGGATAAGTGGAACCGGCAAGCCTATCAGCAGCAGATACAGAGGGAGGCCCCAGCTGGCTTTGGCCAATGCCTTTGGCGATGGGTTCTCGCTGAACGTCATGTGGTACATGTGTGGGAGCACGAGGGCGCCGGCAAAGGACATCAGCATAAGAGCTCTCCAGCTGCCATCGTCGATGCTGAGCGTCATCGTGGTAGCCGTGCTGTTATTGTTGGCCAGCCAGAGGTCCAGCCCGTCCATACCACCAAAAACTCCGAAAAGGATCATGCCCCCGAGTACCAGTAATGCAAAAAGTTTGACCAGGGAATCAAAAGCGATCGCCAGTACCAGCCCCTGGTGATTCTCTGAGTTCTGGTTTTTGCGAGCGCCAAAAAGCATGGCAAAGAGCACGACGGTAAAGCTGAACAGCACACTGATGACTTTGGGGGATGTGTCCGGTGCAAGCAGGCTGGCAGACGTGGTTATGGCCTGAATTTGCATGCTCAGTAGCGAAAGGATGGCCCCGCCCGAACACAGGGTGACGAGCGTACCGGCCCATTGGCTCCGATAACGATAGGCGAACAGGTCGGCAAGAGAGGTGAGCTGGTAGGCCCGGCCAATCCGCATGATCGGGTTGAGCAATACCGGGGCCAGCAGGAACGCGCCACTGATGCCCAGGTAGTAGGCGAGAAATCCGTAACCGGTTTCCGCAGCCACGCCGACTGCGGCGTAAACGGCCCAGATGCCGGCGTAGACGCCCAGGCTCAGGGTGTACACCAGCGGATGCCTTACCCAGTGTCGTGGCAGAATGCCCCGTTCTGTGATCCAGGCGATACCGAACAGAAGAACCAGATAGAGCAGGCTGGCGAAAAGCAGCCCGGTTGCACTAAAACTCATTGGGATCCCGCCGCCATTCCAGCCAGAAGCCGATGGCAATCAGTCCGCCCCAGATGGCATAGGGGCTATACCACGCGTTGTCTGGCGAGGTCCACCAATCGAGTATGTTCGGGGAAAAAATGTAGATGGCCAGAACCAAGAGGAAGACCAGACGGTAGATATACATCAGACATGCTATCCGCGCTGAGGTTTGTGAAAGGCTTTATACCATGACACTCACCGGGATGTCAGGTGAATGGCCTCTCTTCGCCAGTGCCCGACTGCCCATTTCAGGATGTGTTCCACGGGTTCCCGGGCCAATGAACCCGGCGGTTCCTGTCCCAGCGCCTCAAGGGCGGCGAACAGGTTGCGTGCCGCCTTCTCATCGTCCAGTGCCGGCGCATGGGTCTGTTTGCTGAGTTTCTGACCCTGCTCATTGAGGATCACCGGAATGTGCAGCCAGCGGGGAGGGAGGGCACCAAGCGCCCGGTAGATTTGTTGTTGCTGGGCGGTCATGTCCAGCAGGTCGGAGCCGCGGACGACATCCGTGATGCACTGGTCGATGTCATCTACCACGACGGCCAGTTGATAAGCGTAGAAGCCTTCCTTGCGAAGGATGACCGGGTCATCCAGCTCCGCTCTTACGGTCTGGTGTTGCGGCCCGAGGAGTTGGTCATGCCAGTGGCTTTCTTCGTCTTTCAGGGCAAAGCGAATGGCAAAGGGCTGATCGCCGGGCCTGATGTGGCCATCGCGACAGTGGTTGGGGTGGCGCCCGTTATTTTCCTGCAGCTGCTTCCGGGAACAGATACAGCGATAGGCATCGCCCTGCGTGATCAGGCACTTGATGGCGTCCTGGTACGCATCGTGCCGCCTGGATTGAAAGCGGACGGGTTCGTCAGCAAACAGCTCATGTGCTTCGAGGCTGCGCAGGATCTGGCCGGTGGCTTCTGGTGGTTCCCTCAGTGGGTCAAGGTCTTCGATCCGGCTAAACCACTGTCCGTGGTGAGTGCGTGCTTCAAGGTAGCTGGCCAGTGCAGCAACGAGAGAGCCGAAGTGCAATGGACCGGTTGGGGAGGGCGCGAAACGCCCCCGATAAGGTGCTCTTGTCATAAGAGATCAGCGTGCCGGCCGCCCTGATAGTGAGCTCTGCCGGCCACTGTGTTGGATAGTGGACGGATCAGATTCCGGTCTGGCGCTCGCGGATTTCTGCCAGTGTCTTGCAGTCAATGCACAGAGTCGCTGTCGGCCGCGCTTCCAGACGCCGGATTCCGATTTCAACACCGCACTGATCGCAGAAACCGTAGTCGTCCTTGTCGATGCGATCGATAGTCTGATCGATTTTCTTGATCAGCTTGCGCTCGCGGTCACGGGTGCGCAGTTCCAGGCTGAACTCCTCTTCCTGGGTTGCGCGATCACTGGGATCCGCGTAATTTGCTGCGTCTTCCTGCATGTGGTGCATGGTGCGGTCGACTTCTTCCATCAGCTCCTGCTTCCACTGCAGCAGCAGATTCTTGAAGTGCTCCAGCATTTCAGCACTCATGTATTCTTCACCCTTTTTCATTTCATAAGGGGTGAAGTTGGTAAAACGTTCGCGTGGTTGTTGTGCAGTGTTTGCCATTGAACCCGGCCTCTTGTTTGTACTTCACAAGAACGCTCTGCTTCCCACCGCGTGAGCCCCGTGGCTGCGCGGTTATACCCTGGATGAAGCATTCGTCCTGAAACGGGAATTTGCGGAAAATAGCAGATTAGTCACAGGGGTGCCAGCCTTGTGACACCTACTTTTGCACGGAGATCACATGAAGTTACCAGAACCATTGGTTGAAGGGCATCTGATTCGCCGTTATAAGCGCTTCCTTGCGGACGTGCGCCTGCCGGACGGCTCGGAAGTGACGGCCCACTGTCCGAACACAGGATCCATGCTGGGGTGCCAGCCAGCGAACGCCCGGGTCTGGTTGAGCCGCAGCGATAACCCCAAACGTAAACTGCCCTACACCTGGGAACTGGTGGAAACTGAGCCGGGCATGCTTGCGTGTATCAATACTGCGCGACCGAATAGCCAGGCCCGTGCGGCCATCGAAAGTGGTATCGTCCCGGAGCTGGGCGGTTACCGTTCCTGCCGGTCCGAAGTCAGGTACGGAGAGGAAAAGAGTCGGATTGACCTGCTTTTGTCCGCGCATGACAGTCGTCCTGATGCCTGGGTTGAAGTGAAAAATGTGACTCTGGCTGAAGATGGCCAGGGATTTTTCCCGGATGCGGTCACTACCCGTGGGCAAAAACATCTGCGGGAACTCATGGCTCAGGTGGCGAAGGGAGACCGCGGGGTTCTGTTCTTTGTGGTCAACCATACCGGTATCGAAACCGTTCGTCCCGCAGATCACATTGACCCGAAATACGGTCAGTTATTGCGGGAAGCCTGTGATGCCGGGGTAGAGGTGGTGGCGTATCGCGCAGCCCTGTGGGGCGAGTCTGGTTCTCCCTCTGGAGCGATAACGCTGGTCGAGCCAGTGCCGGTTATTCTGGAAGTCTGACCTGAATGGCGCCGCCCTCGACCCGAAGGTCAAGGGCCGGAAGCGCATCGCCCTGACAGGGACCGGCAATGCATTCCCCGGTACCGGGTTTGAACAGGGCGCCATGAGTGGAGCACTGAATGAACAGGTTGTCGGCGTCCATAAAGCGCCCCGGCATCCAGTTCAGTTCAATGCCCAGGTGCGGGCACTGATTGAGAAAGGCCCTTGGTTCCCGACCGTCCAGAAACAGGAAGCCCGTGAGCGGCATGGCGCCGGGTTCCGGATTTTTCTGATGAACCCGGAATTCCACGAACTTCTCCGGTGTCAGTTCGTCAAACTGGCAGACTGTTTGCCACTGATCGTTGGTTCTGTCGCTCATCAAAACGCCGTTGTCCGCCTGTATGCAGACATTTGTTATGTCGGGCTCAGGCCGAAGTGTTGGCGAATCCGGTCGGCAACCGCTTCTGCCACGTGTTCCTGATCTGTGTGCAGGTGAATGGTATGGCTTTTCTCTTCAGTCGTTAGCGGCTCAAACCAGCTTTGCTGGGTGTCGAGCAGTGCTTCCGTGGCTTCCGAAGCGTCACCCTTGCGGGCCCGGATCCACTCGCGGCGCAGATCTTCCGGTGCTTCACAGTGGAGTAGGGCAAAGGGTAAACCTTTCGCCTCCGCTACATCGGCAAACAGAGAGCGTTCCTTTTCTTTCAGGCTGGCGGCATCAACGATCACCGGTAAGCCGGAGGCCAGCAGATTATCCGCAAGGTCTGCAAGGCGCCGGTAGGTTTTCTCCGTGGCTTCTTCGGTGTAAAGGTTTCCGCCGGTTTGTGACTTGCTGTCGTCCAGGGGGGCCAATCCGTGGATTCGCTTTCGCTCTACATCGGAGCGCAGCCTGATCAGTCCCAGTTCGCCGGCCATGGCGGCACTGATGCAGGTTTTGCCGCTGGCGGATAACCCGGTTGTGGCCAGCAGGTAGGGGTTGGGTATGGAGCTGTAGTCTTCGGCAAGTTGCGCGTAATCCCGGTACTTCTGCATCAGGTCCGCTTTCTCATTTTCACTCAGCGACGGGTTGCCGAGGGTGAAAAGGGCGATCTTGGCGCGGACCAGGGCGCGGTACGCCTTGTACAGCGGCAGCAGAGGCAAGGCTGCGAAATCATCCCGATATTCTAGATAGGTGTTCAGCACCAGGTTGGCGAGCCTGTACTCCCGGCGGGATTCGAGATCCATCAGCAGGAATGCCAGGTCGTTGATGACATCAATCCAGCGGAACGGTTCGTTGAACTCAATGCAGTCGAAAACCGTGACCTCGCCCTCAAACCGGGTGATATTGGCCAGGTGAAGGTCACCGTGACATTCACGGACAAAGCCGTTGGCGCGCCGCTCGGCAATCAGATCCCGGTGGCGCTCAAACGTGCTCTGGGTCCAGGCCTCCAGGTTCTCCAACTGGGCAAGAAGCCCTGTGTCATCGATCATTGGCCGGATCTGATCGAAATTCTCCTGCATACCGGCGTACACCGCCTCCGGGGTGCCCAGGGGCTTGTCGTCGGCAACCGGTGGCAGCTGCTCGTGGAAGCTTGCTACCTGCTGCGCGAGGTTGGCAAGCAGTTCAGGCTCCAGACTATGCTGTTCCTGCTGGCGGTCGAACAGCTGATCCTGCCCGAACTGGCGCATTTTGATCGCATACTCAAAGGCTTCCCCGCTGCCACCGATAACGGGATGTTCCGGTGTGCCGGTAATCGGCAGAACCTCGAGGTAGAGTTTCGCTGCCAGGCGGCGATTCAGGCGCAGTTCTTCCTCGCAAAAATGCTTTCGCCTCTCAAGCGTCGAGAAGTCCAGAAAACCGAAATCCATTGGTTTCTTGATCTTGTAGGCGTAGTCACCGGTCAGGATGACCTGGGAAATGTGAGTCTCAATGACCTGAAAATCCTCGACCGGGTGGTCGTAAAGATCCGGATTTTGCAGTGCCAGAATCAGCTTGTCTGGTGGTGTTTCACTCACGGTGTTCTCCTCGCAGTCCCTGAACTCTTTGATTTTTCTTGCTCCATCATAACGGGCAGATTACATAAATAACACACAGTTGGTCTGCCTCAGGAGCGAATGCCTTCGTTATAATCCAGACATGAAAAAATCGAACCGAACTCCCCGATCCAACAAAAAGTCTCCCCGCAAGTCATCCAACTCCGGGCGTCGCCCCTGGTTTTGGCGTTTTTTCTTTCGCGCTTCGGCCATCGGCCTGGTGTTGCTGGCCGGCTGGATGATTTATCTGGACGCCGTAGTTACCTCGCGTTTTGAGGGTCGGCGATTCGAGGTTCCCTCCCGGGTTTATGCCAGGCCTCTGGAACTCTACGACGGTGCCGGTATCAGTTCAGGCGCGCTGGAAAGAGAGCTTCAGTTATCAGGCTTCCGCAAAGGGGATGGCGACAAGGCGGGTAGCTACCGCCGCAATGGTGGACACTTTGTCATCAGCACCCGGGGCTTCCGTTTTCCGGACGGAGAAGAGTCCAGGCGCAAGCTTGCTCTGAATATCTACGGTGACCGGATCCGGGACTTTTCCGTTCGCAGTGGCGATGCCTCGCCGATTGTTCGGCTGGAGCCGGCCCAGATTGGTGGTATCTACCCGTCTCACAAGGAAGATCGGATTCTGGTTCAGCTTGAGGAAATCCCGGCACTTCTGCCCACGGCGCTGATGGCGGTCGAAGACCGGAATTTTTACGATCATTTCGGCATTGCGCCACTGTCGATTGCACGAGCCATGCTGGCAAATATCCGTGCCGGCCAGATTGTTCAGGGAGGCAGCACACTGACCCAGCAACTGGTGAAGAACTTCTTCCTGACCCGCGACCAGACCCTTTTGCGCAAGGGAAACGAAGCGCTTATGTCTATCCTGCTTGAGCTCCATTACGAGAAGGGAGACATTCTCGAGACATACCTGAATGAGGTCTACCTGGGGCAGGCAGGCACCCGCAGCATTAATGGCTTCGGCCTCGCCAGTCAGTTTTACTTCGGTGAATCCCTGAAAGATCTGGATGTGCATCAGATCGCACTGCTGATTGGAATGGTTAAAGGACCGAGTTATTACAACCCACGGCGCCACCCCGAGCGTGCCATGAAGCGGCGAAACCTGGTGATTTCCGAGATGGAAGAGGCGGGCCTTATAGAATCTGCTCGCGCTGCCCAGGCCAGGGGGCTGCCACTGGGGGTCAGTGAAAGACCGTCGTATTCGGAAAACCGGTATCCGGCTTATATCGACCTGGTTCGCAGGCACCTCGCCCGGGACTACCGGGAGGCGGATCTCCAGAGTGAGGGGCTGAGGATTTTCACAACCCTGAACCCGGCCATTCAGTACGCCGCTGAGTTTGCGGTGACCGATGTCCTGCCCAGGCTGAGCCGTGGTGAAACCAGAAAAGCGCTTGAGGCTGCGCTGGTGGTGACATCCAAGGACAGTGGGGAGGTGTTGGCGCTGGTGGGTGGCCGTGATCCGAACTTTGCCGGTTTCAACCGTGCTCTGGACGCAAACCGTCCGATCGGATCGCTGATCAAACCCTTTATCTATTTGTCGGCTCTTGCGCAGCCCGAGCGTTACACACTGATCACCCCTGTGCTGGACAAGGCCTTCACCCTGGAGTTTGACGACGGGCAACGATGGCAACCCAAGAACTATGACGAGAAAGAACGTGGGGAAGTTCAGTTGCATAAGGCCCTGTCTCATTCCTACAACCTCCCGGCCGTGCGGGTTGGGCTGGATATTGGTGTTAATGTGGTCAAGGAGACTCTGCAGGCCTTTGGGGTAACCTCGGATATCTCCGAGTACCCATCAATGCTGCTTGGGGCCGTCGCCATGAACCCGGTTACGGTTGCCCAGATGTATCAGGGACTGGCGACATCGGGTTTCAATACGCCGTTGAGGACCATCCGGGAGGTGACTGATGCCAATGGGGAGGCGTTGACCCGGTACAGCCTGGAAGTGGATCAGGTGGCGGATCCCGTGGCGGTACACCTTGTCCAGTACGCAATGCAGGAAACCATGCAGGAAGGCACCGGTAAGTCGGCGTATTACACGGTACCGGATGAACTGGCGCTGGCCGGAAAAACCGGAACAACCGACGACGGCAGGGATTCCTGGTTTGCCGGTTTCAGTGGCGACTTGCTGGCGGTCGCCTGGGTTGGCCGGGATGATAACGGCCCCACCTCACTGACGGGTGCAAGTGGGGCCCTGCCTGTCTGGTCCCGGTTTATGGCGCAGGTTCCCCAGCACAGCCTCTCGCCGGTTGTGCCCGATGGCGTCAACTATTACTGGGTAAACGGGGAGAGGCAGGCATTGACCCGTGAGCACTGCGATAATGCGCGCCTTGTGCCGTTTATTTCCGGCAGCGAACCGACGCAGGAAGTGTCCTGTTCAGGTAACCTGCAGAGGCGAATCAAAGGCTGGTTTGAGGGATTGTTCCAATGAATATGTGTTTTCTTTTTCGTGCTGGTGCGGTGGCCGCACTCCTGACGCTGGCAGGCTGCGCTTCCAGTCCCGGTGGTTCGATCTATGTGCCGATTGGGGGTGAGGCTTCACGGGCCCCGGAGCCTCCGCGAACAACCGGTGAGTCGCAGGAGCCGAAGGTATGGCGTAAAAGCGAGCAGCCGGAAGTGGTCGAGCCGGCCGAGACGGCTCCCGATACCAGTGCGCCGAGTTACCGGGATTCCGGCGAAAGCCTTTCTCCGGCGGCGCTCAGCCTGGTTCGTGAAGCCGATAGTTTGTTGCGTCAGGGAGATGCGCCTGCGGCGATAGCCCGTCTTGAACGTGCCCAGCGCATTGCGCCCCGGTCCGCGGAAATCTATTTCAAACTCTCCGAGGCCTATGTGGCGAGCAAGCAGCTGGGTTCTGCAGAGCAGTTCACCCTGAAGGGGTTGTCCCTTGCTGGCAACGATACAAGCTTGCAGCGGGCCGGGTGGATGTTGCTGGCGGATATCCGGCGGGCGAGGGGTAATGTGGCCGGGGCTGATCAGGCCGAGGCGCGGGCCGCGGCGCTTTGACGTTGAACTGGTGCTTTAGTGAGCAAAACAAAAAGGGGCCGTTATGGCCCCTTTTTTGGTAAACGCTTTTTTTGAATAAGCGCTCTATTGCAGTTTATTAAAAGGTTACAGTTGCAGTGTCGTTCTGAATTACTTCAACAACGTCTGGTGTGCCAACAACTAAGTTGATCTGGTCATCTGAAGGCTCACCGTCTACCGTTTCAATTTTATCATCGTCGCAGGTGTACGACAGGGTATAGAAGCCTGCAGGTATGAATGCGGCGGTGTACTCGTATTTGTCAGTGTACTCGACCGGGACTACCACCAGTGGCTCATTTTCACTGCCGATATCATCCGGGGTGGCCGCAACTCCTTCCGTTGTTTCGTGAACGTAGATGCTGCCATTAAACGAGTCCGGCGAAGCCATATGTTCTTCGCCGCACTGTGCCGTAATGAGCTCGCCAGATACAGTTCCTTTGATGGTGCCGACTTCAGCATTGTCTACGAGACGGATTACCGGCTTCAGCTTGTAGCTGTTCGGGTCATTCTGAGGATTTACGATGGATTTTCGGACATCGAAGTCGATCGTCAGATTAATTTCCCCGCCAGCAGGAACGATGAAGCCACTGGTCTGGACTCCGCGAGCCGAGGGTGTGGTCAAGTCATACAGCCCGCCATCCGTCTTGAGCTTGATGGTGTTGCCATTACCAAGCTCCAGTCGCATCCAGTTGTATTCGCCTGCCGCTACCTCTTCGTCCTCCAGGAGAGACATCACTTTCCCGCCCGTAAGTTTGAGCAGGTCCACCGGCTCGGCCATCTTGAACTCGAAACGACTCCTCTCTCCGTCAGAGTGTTTGAGTACAAGTGCTTCAACTTCTACATTCACTTCCACTGCATTGTCCACCGGTGCATCAGTGAGTCCGACGTTCACTGTTCCGGTTGATGCAGTGTCGGAAGAACCACCGCCACAGGCGGCAATACCTGCAGCCAGAGCCGAAACGGTGAAAAAACGGGTGGAACGCTTCATATAAACCCCCTTGGTTTATTTCTTGATATATCGCTAATAAGTACTCTATCTGACGTAACTATCACGTTGACGAAATCCTTAGAGTTCCGCAATTTTTGTTAACGTTTCCTCATAGTGTAGTCATCAAGGCGTTTCCAGTGAGGTTGTGTGAATGCAGTAAGCAGGTAACTGTTATAAACTGCCGGGCTGAATAAAGACCACGCAGGCAGTACCGGATTTGGCGCTAATTCCTTTCAGTCTTTCTAAGACCCGACGTTTCGAAGCTCTTGTGCAGCCTCACCTGGAGGTTATGTACCGGTTTGCCTATCGGCTGGCTGGCCAGCAGCAGGACGCTGAAGATCTGGTTCAGGATGTGGTGGTCAAGCTCTATCCCCGGCTTGAGGAGCTGGAATCGGTCGAACAGCTCCGTCCCTGGTTGAACCGGGTTTTGTACCGGCACTTTATTGACCAGGTCAGACGAAAGGGCCGTCAGGGTGATCGCCCTCTGAGTGAGCTGGTTGACACGCAGAACCATGGCGATTGGCTCGACAGCCTTGAATCAGACGATGAGGGGCCGGAGGCCCTGCTGGAGCACGAACGGCTGAGACCGGCATTGGACCGGGTTTTGAAGACGCTTTCTCCGGACCAGCGCACGCTGGTGCTGCTTCACGACGTAGATGGCTGGCGCCAGGAAGATATCGCTGAGGTTCTCGACATTCCCCTGGGTACCGTAAAATCTCGCTTGCACCGATGCCGCGCGATGCTGCGAAAAAAATTGCAGCGCGAGCTGGAACCAATCCCGAGATCCGGGCGTGTAGGTGAGTGAGGTAATGACTATGTCCTGTCGCGAAATTCGTTTAAGCCTGTCTGGCTACAGCAACAATGAGCTGTCTGAGGCGCGTAATGAAGAGATTGCGCAGCACCTGCGTGCCTGTCCTTCGTGTCAGGCTCGTTTTGAAGCGGAACGTTCGCTGAGCGGCGCGCTTCGGAGGCAGACTGCCATTCCTGCGCCTTCATCCGGTTTTGAGTCCCGGGTTCTGGGGGCTGCAACCGGCCGGTCTGGTTATTCAGGTAAGCGCTGGAGTCATACGGTTCTCGGCGGTGCGGTTGCTGCGGCGCTTGCCCTGGGGGTTGCTCTGGGTGTCTTGCTGGATGGCGAGCCCTCAAGCACGGATACGTCCGTGGTGGCCGAGTCGTCGGTGACCGAAGAGCCGTCCCGTATTAATCCCGCGGCGGTTGTCGAACCAGTCCAGCGCACCGTTCGTTTGGCGTTTCGCTCGGGCAAGCCGCTGGAAAATGTCACCCTGACGCTTGAGTTACCGCCACACGTGGAGCTTGCTTCCAGGCCAGGGCAGCACGAATTGAGCTGGAAGGTAAGTCTGGACGCGGGAGAAAACGTTCTGGCGCTGCCGCTGAAAGTGCTGTTTCCAGGAGCCGGAGAATTGGTGGCCAGGCTCGACACCGGGGAACGCCAGAAAACATTCCGGGCGGTCATCCCGGACTATGAGAATGCTGTAAAGGGGGAGCCATCGTCGTGAAGTATTGTACTTTCGGAGCCATTCGTGCGCTTGCGGTGGTCGCGGGTTTCTCTATATCCCTGGGCGCTGCAGCCGCCGACGACCTTGATGTCACCATGCGCATGGTTCTGGATGACGCCGAACTGACAGACTCTGTTGTCCGGGAGATCGAGCTGCCGTTGGCGACGCCTTCTGAACTGCAAAGGAACAAGGCAGCCTCCGGACTGGATACCGCAGAGGATGCACGCGACAGTGGTCGTGAGTTCGGTCAGTCAGTCGCCGAAGACGCGCGCAGCGCGAAGGGGAGTGTTGGCGAAATGCGGGAAAAGCCGGAGCGCCCTGAGATGCCCTCTGATGTAAAAGACCGTGTTCAGGACGTCCGTGATAAAACCCCGCCCGGGCTGGACCGCTGATCCGACCAGGTGATTCCGTTTACGTGTAGGCGTCCACGACCTTTTTTTAGCCCGCCCCCTGCTATACTCTCCAGCGTTACCGCCCGGTAGCGCTGGGACTCTCTTTCGCCAGCCTGCTGACCCATTCGCTGATCCGGAGAGCGTTCTTGCAGGCATTTCGGCTAACCCTTCTGTGCTGCTGGCTGCTTACTCTGGCGCCTTCGTGGGTTTCTGCCTCTGAGCATAACTCTTCAGCGGATGCGTTCACCCTTGGTGTCGAACAGTTCCAGTCCGGCAACCTGGAAGATGCCCGCGAGTCGTTTGAAGCGGCGCGAGCGGGAGGGCTCCAATCATTTTCCCTGATCTACAATCTCGGTGTGGTTTATTATCGCCTGGGCCAGTTTGACGCCGCCGAGCGTACCTTTCGCGAGCTCCTCGCCACGAATAACCGTGTTCTGGCCAGCTACAATCTTGGGCTGGTTGCACTGGCCAGGGGAAACGAGGCATCGGCCAGAGACTGGTTTGTTCAGGTCAACACTTCCGAATCTCCGGATAAACTTCGAAAACTGGCTGTTGTGCAGCTTGAAAAGCTGTCAGCAGACTCTGCGACGTGGCGTATGGCTGGCGGACGTAATGGGTATCTTGCCTTTTCTGGTGGTTATGACAGTAACATTGCCGGCCTTCCGGAAACCGCGGCCTCCAGCAAGGGCGGCGGGTTCGTCGATGTTCTCGCTGCCGGCTCTGTCGGTTTGTCAGCCCGGAATGCAGACCTTCTGACCATTGAGGGCGCTGCATATGCCCGTCGATACCCGTCGGATGGGGACTTCAATTCAGGGCTGCTGCAGGGCACGCTGGCCTGGTCCCGCAATCGGGATGCCTCCGTGGTGGGGGCCGCCTTTGTCCTCAGTCAATCCTGGTTTGATGCCGATGCGCTTGAGCGCCGCTATACCCTGGAAGGATTCCATCGCTGGCGGGCCTGTGCCGGGCCCCTGGGGCTCGCTCGCTGTTCCCTGTTTGTGGCTTTGGCGCAGGTCAGTGGTGGCAGCGAGTTCGAGGCGTATGATGGTCAGTGGTACCGGATAGGGATGTCTGCAGTGAAGCGATTCGGTAACTGGGGGCTGAATGGTCAATACCTGTGGGAAGTAAATGACCGACGTGATTTCCATATGGACGAGCAGTTTATCAGTGTCTCTCCGGCCCATCACAAGCTTGAGCTGGCGGGGCACTATGAACTCCGCCCGCGGTTGAAGGCAGGCTGGACTGGGTCAGTCAGGTACAGTCAGTATCGGGATTCCCACACCCTGCTCGTTGACGGAGCACTGGTCACGGAACGTCGCATAGATGCACGTATCGAGGCCGGCCTTTTTCTGGAAAACCGGTTGGATGACCGGTGGCTGATGAGAGGTGAGTGGATAGTTCAGGATAACGAGAGTTCGATCGGTCGTTATGATTATCGTCGGCACACTGTTATGGCAACCCTGGAGGGTGCGTTCTAGCCCCGGCATTTTTGCCGGGGCCGTTGCGAAGGTTAGAGCCCGATGTTTTTCAGGCGGTTTGCATGTTGCTTGAAGACAGCTTTGGGATCAGTTTCGAACAGGCTGTGCAGGCCCAGAGCCTGGTTGACCTCATCCAGGTGATTCATGAAGTAATTGTCCCGGATTATTTTGCCGAAGTGATTGCTACAGCGTCCTACCAGACCATCATTCGCGCTGAAGCCAAATGCCAGGCTGGTGGTCCCCAGCAGAGCATCTGAGGGGTCAAGAGCGTTGGTCAGCACCCCGGTGCCGCCCCAGGAATAGAATCGAACCCCATTCGCCGAGTATGCTCCTTCGCCACAGGATGTGGTTGGAATGCCGGCCGGAGCGAAACTGTTGAAGTCCGCACTGCCCTGGGTTGTCAGCGATTGCAGGCTTGAGCGCAGGTCCTGGTTGTAACCGCCGCCAGAGAACAGGTCAATCATGCTGCCCAGCGCATTTCCAACTGAGGCCGCCAGGCTTTCGGCTGGTGAACCGTAGATCAGATCGGCCACCGGTGACCCTTTATGGGGCGAGCCAACCGACGTTATCGACGCAACCAGGTCGGGGCGGACCCGGGCAATGTAGCGGGCGGTGGGGCCTCCATGACTGTGACCAATCAGGTTGACCTTGCCGTAGACCGCTGCAATCGCCTGAACCTGTGGTAACAGAGCTTCGCCCCGGGCAATGGTGCTGTCCAGTGCTGGCACTTGTGTGGTGTAGACGTCAGCGCCATATTTCCGGAGGTCTTCTGCCACGCCGTACCAATAGTCCACGCCGGCGATGGAATCAAACCCGAACATGCCGTGTACCAGCACAATCGGATAGCGAGTATCGGTGTAATTAGAGGGGGTAGAGTCCCACCACCAGGCGGCGGAGGGGGCTGACCACGCGACTGCGCAGGTCAGAGCCATTGCTTTGATCCAGAGTTTCATTGTCGTTCCTACAGTTTGATCTTGTGTTTGTTATTCAAACTGCGGCTCAACCTAACGGGCTGCTCCAGAGACTGCTTCTCATACTGCATCTGCCAGGTTGGGCAGAACGAGAACTTCCGTGTGCTGACTTCTGTGTTGTGATTGTTAGATTGTTGCCGTCAGAGCATCTCAATTGAGACCTGGCCAAGATTTGACCAGCCGAATCGTCAAGTCAACGCTCCGAACTCCGAAACGGTCATGTTCACCGTGAAGCTGTGACGGGGATCACGAGGATGGCCCCGCATGACATGCCTGGAGTGGCGATTATGCGGGGCCGGAGGAGGCCGGTGGGGTGGCCGCCAGTCAGAGTGTCGCCATCACCTTGCGTGCGGCGTTAATGGTAAATTCTATGTCTGCATCCGTGAGGGCCGCGCAGGTGAACCCTGCTTCGAACGCAGATGGCGCCAGGTAAACACCTTCTTTGAGCATGCCCTGGAAAAACTTCTTGAAGCGCTCGACATCGCAACCCATCACCTGATCAAACCGGGTCACAGATTCCTCGTCGGTAAAGAAGAAGCCAAACATGGCTCCGGCACTCTGAACGACCAGCGGGATGCCTGCCTCATCGGCTGCTGCCTTGATACCATCGCGCACCGCGTTGGTTTTTTCCGTCAGTCGATCATGGAAGCCTGGTTCGGATATGGCATTTAGCGTGGTCAGACCCGCGCACATGGCGAGCGGATTGCCGCTCAGGGTGCCGGCCTGATAAACCGGGCCGAGGGGAGAGATATACTCCATGATTTCCCGCTTGCCGCCAAATGCACCTACCGGCAGGCCGCCGCCAATAACCTTGCCCAGAGCGGTCAGGTCTGGCGTGACGCCATAGAGTTCCTGGGCTCCACCAAGGGATACCCGGAAGCCGGTCATAACCTCATCAAAAATAAGTACAGTGCCGTGTTCGTCACAGACCTCGCGCAGGCCTTCCAGGAAACCTGGCGCGGGGGGGATGCAGTTCATGTTGCCGGCCACAGGCTCGACGATGATGGCAGCGATCTCATCGCCCATTTTTGCAAAGGTTTCGCGCACACTGTCGATGTCATTGAACGTCAGGGTCAGCGTGTGTTCGGCCAGGCTGGCTGGAATGCCAGGTGAGTTCGGCACGCCCAGGGTCAGGGCGCCGGAGCCGGCTTTCACAAGAAGTGAATCCACATGGCCGTGGTAACAGCCTTCGAACTTCACAATCTTGTCTCGACCGGTATACCCACGGGCCAGACGAATGGTGCTCATGGTCGCTTCGGTACCGGAATTCACCATCCGGACGAGATCAATGGACGGAATCAGGTCACAGACCTTTTTGGCCATGTCGGTTTCGAGGGAGGTGGGGGCGCCGTAGCCGATGCCAAGATCCACCTGGGCATGCAGGGCGTTCTTGATGCGTGGGTCTGAATGGCCAAGGATCATCGGGCCCCAGGATCCAATGTAATCGATATAGCGGCGACCGTCTTCGTCGAACAGGTAGGCGCCTTCCGCGTGGTTGAAGAATATCGGAGTGCCGCCCACGCCACGAAACGCCCTGACCGGCGAGTTCACGCCGCCGGGGATGTATTTCTGGGCTTCTTCGAACAGGGTTTCGGAGTGTGTCATGGGTCTGGATTCCTGTTATCTGGGTAGTGAGAAAAGTGGATGATGCTGTTCAAACAGGCGAGTAAAGGCTTTCGCCCGTTGTTCAATGTCTTCAGGAGTGCCACCGAACAGGCCGCCTATTACGGCGAGCATGTCGGCACCCGCTCTGATCAGTGGTTCACCGTTTTCAATTGTGATGCCGCCAATCGCCGTAAGAGGGCGGTTAAAGTGCCTGGCGTCTGTGAGGACTGCCGGATCGGCCGCAGGCGCGTCGGGTTTGGTGGCAGAGTTGTAGAACCGGCCAAATGCCAGATAGTCCGCACCGCACTCGAGTGCTGAGGCCGCCAGCGCAAGATCTGCGTGACAGGTGATGCCAATAATTGCCTCGTCACCGAGCAGGTGCCTGGCATCCGCTATTGAACGGTCGCTCTGGCCCAGGTGAACCCCTGTTGCACCAACACGGTTCGCGAGTTCCGGGTCATCGTTGATGACCAGCGGAACCCCGGCATTCCGGCAAGCAGCCTGAAGTTCCGATGCCTGACGAAAACGCTCCGGCCACGCTGCCTGCTTTTCCCGGTATTGTATCAAAACTGCACCGCCGCGAAGAGCGGCTTCTACGGAAGCAGTCAGTGATTCCGGGGGCGTCAGCTGACTGTCGGTAACGGCGTAGAGCCCGGGCTTCAGTCCCTTGTTCAACGTTCCCACAGAATACCCCGGTCGGGAACAGGCTGGCCTTTGCCAACCTCCAGTGCGTGCAGGATCGCATGGTTCACATAATTCTGGGCCTGGGATATGGCAGCCCGTTGAGAGAGACCGCTGGCGCGGCCAGCTGCAATCGCGGCGGCCAGTGTGCATCCGGTGCCGTGGTATTCGCCGCCAACGCGCTCGATCTGCCAGGTCATAGGCTCCGGTGCATGATTGAAGAGCGTGTTGATGATATGCAGCCCCGTGCCGTGGCCACCGGTCGCAAGGACCGAGGAACAACCACTCTCCAGAAGATTTGCCGCCGCCTGCCCGGCGTCCGGGTTGTTTCCCAGCATGGCGAGCTCAATGCCATTCGGGGTGATCATCTCGGCTAACGGGAACAGGCGTTCCTTCATCGCCATGATTAGCTCGTCATCGGCCAGGTCGCCGCCCCCCGCGGCCTTGATCACCGGATCGGTGATCAAGGGGATCCCCGGGTGCTCGCCGATGAAGTCCACCAGCACGTCCACGATGGCTGAATTTCCCAGCGCCCCGGTTTTGATGGCGTGAATGGGGGCATCGTAGGCAACACATTTCAATTGCCGGCGAATCAGTTCGGCATTGATGGCCTCTGCACCATAGACATTGACGGTGTCCTGGACAGTCAGGCAGGTAAGTACAGGCAGAGGGTGACAGCCGAGTGAGGTGATGGCCTGAATGTCAGCCTGAATGCCTGCACCGCCGGACGGGTCGAGCCCGGAAAGAATCAAAACCTGGGGTCGGGTATAGCGTTTGATGGCTCGGCTCCTTAAAACGGTTTAACAACAGCCAGAATTACGACCGCGAGCAGAATAAAAACCGGCAGTTCGTTGAACCAGCGGTAAAACACATGGCTGCGACTATTGAGGTCGTCGCGGAATACTTTCACCAGGTACCCGCAGTAAAAGTGGTAAATGATCAGGAGGACGATCAGAACCAGTTTGGCGTGAAGCCAGCCCTGGCTGAAATAGCCAGAGACATTGTAACTGATAAGCCACACACCAAAGATTACCGTGGCCACCATGGAAGGGGTTGTTATACCCCGGTACAGCTTGCGTTCCATGATTTTGAATCGCTCCCGGCCGGGCTCATCCTCACAGGCGGCATGATACACAAACAGTCTTGGCAAGTAGAAAATGCCGGCGAACCAGCACACCATAGAAATTATGTGGAAAGCTTTAACCCACAGCATCCGTCAGCTCCGTCGGTATTGGTAATAACTCTCGATATCGGATTTCAGCACCACGCCGTAAACCCGTTGAATCATTGGTGCCACATGCCGTTGTACGTACAACGCCTCGGCATTGGTTGAGTCGAACTCGTTCAGGGCTTCTTCGAGGGTGGCCTGATACTGGACCGGCGCAATATCTCGCCGGTTGGCAGGTATGTTTATAAGATCGATGGATTCCGGTGATTCGGCTTCTCCCTCGGCGACCAGTTTGTCGGTATCCTCCAGATAGCGTGCCAGGTCCACTGCGGGTAACAGCGCCGTGGGGCCGCTGCTGCCCTCCACAATGAGCCATTTCGGTTCTGATTTCAGTATCTTTCGGGCTTCTTCCACGGACAGGTGCCGCTCGGTTCGCAGAATGCTCCGGTCCATGATGGCACCAACCGAGACCCTCCGAAGCGCCTGTATAACGGGGGAGTTCTGATAGCTCAGGCCCTGGCTTTTCAGAATGGTTAAAAACAGGGATTTCTTGCCGAATGCCTCGCTGGTCACCAGACTCGACGTGGTGATAATCAGCATGCCGGGCAGAATGATGTTGGGATTGCGTGTCAATTCCATCAAAGCCATCAATGCTGCCAATGGCGCCTGAAGCACTGCACCCATCATCGCGCCCATCCCGAGCATGGCGTAAAACCCGACTGAGGAGGCGTGCTCGGGCATGATCTGGGCTCCGATCAATCCCATCGCACCGCCGAGTGTGGCACCCATGAACAGCGTCGGGCCTATAACACCGCTTGGCATGCCCAGGCCAATGGTCAGCGATGTGATGACCAGTTTGGCCACGCCTGCAATCAGCAGCAACCAGAAACCCAGCTGACCATTGATTGTTTTGTCCACGGTGTCGTAACCAATGCCCATGGTTTCGGGGATAAAAATCGCAAAAGGCACCATCAGAAGGCCTGCTATCACGATCCGCAGGAGGACGGGCCGATGAAGGTGACGCCCCATGAAATCCACCAGCTGGATAAAGAGTGCCGCGGCAACTCCAATGATTATCGCAATGACCAGAACCCACGGGATTTCCAACAGAGAGTTCATGGTCAGTGCCGGTACGCTGAACGCAGGCTCTGAGCCGTAGACGGCCTGGGTCACTACGGCCGCGCTTACCGCCGCGAGAATGATCGGCGTAAATCCGGCGATGGTGTATTCCATCATCACGACTTCCATCGCAAAGATTACGCCGGAAATCGGGGTGTTGAACGAAGCAGAAATAGCCGCCGCACAGCCGCAGGCGACCAGTGTCCGGATGCTGTTGTTTGGCAGGCGCATCCATTGCCCCATAAGGCTGGAAAACGCTGCGCCAAGATGTACTGCAGGGCCTTCCCGGCCGGCAGACTGTCCAGTTACAACAGTAACGACACCGGAGACGAACTGAACGACGGCACTGCGAAACGTAATGTATCCCTGGTGATAGTTAAGGCGTTCCATGACGTGGACAATGCCAACCCTGCGGTTGCTGGTGCCAAGACGGTGCAGCATCAGCCCGAGTGCAGCTGCGCCTGCCAGAGGCAGCAATCCGCGGGTTAACCAGCTCAGTTCCTCGAAAGATTCTGATCCTGAACCTGGCAGAAAATGCTCAAGGGGCCACTCGATGGCGAGGCGGAAAACAAGAATAACGCCGCCGGTAATAAGGCCGGATAGCAGCCCCAGTACTGCCAGCTGTGGCAATGCATCCACGCCGGACAGCCGGCGCCGGAAAACAGGGATCAGATTCTCGGTAATCTGGTGCCAGATTCTTTGCATGAACGCTGGGATTCCGGGTTGATGTGGTGGAGTGCCAGAAAGTTTCTGACAACATTGTAACTGTCGGCCTGAGGGCTGCAATAAGTCCTTGGTTTATCATGGTAGACTACGAGGCAATCTCGAACCCCTGATACGACGTCGCTGGAGAAAATGGTGATTAAAGTAGGTATCGTTGGCGGCACCGGCTACACCGGTGTGGAACTGCTGAGAATTCTCGCGGTTCATCCTGAAGTTACGGTTAGTTGCATTACCTCCCGTTCAGAAGCGGGTATGCCCGTAGCGGATATGTACCCGAACCTTCGCGGGCACTATGACCTGGCATTCTCTGAGCCGGACGCGGCTGTTCTCAAGGCGTGTGACCTTGTCTTCTTTGCAACGCCTCATGGCGTTGCCATGCGCATGGTGCCGGAACTGATGGCGGCCGGTGTGCGTGTGGTGGATCTTTCTGCCGATTTCCGGTTGAAGAACCTGGATGTCTGGGCGAGCTGGTATGGCATGCCCCACGAAAGCCCCGAGTGGGCCGAAAAGGCCGTTTACGGTCTGCCAGAAGTTACCCGTTCTGCTATCCGGGAAGCTCAACTGGTTGCAAATCCGGGTTGTTATCCGACAGCCGTTCAGCTCGGCTTCCTGCCTCTGCTTGAGAATGGGCTGGTTGACCCCGCCCGGTTGATCGCCGATGCCAAATCCGGAGCCAGCGGAGCCGGTCGCCAAGGCAAGATCGGCATGCTGCATGGTGAAGTCGGAGAGAGTTTCAAGGCGTACGGTGCTTCTGGCCACCGCCACCTGCCGGAAATTCGCCAGGGACTTGCCGGCGCTGCTGGCGGTGACGTTGGCGTTACCTTTGTGCCTCATTTGATTCCTATGATTCGCGGTATTGAGGCGACCCTTTATGCTGAGCTGAACAATCCGGCTGAATTTGACCGGCTTCAGGGCCTGTTTGAAGAACGCTTCGAAAACGAGCCTTTTGTCGATGTGATGCCCTTTGGCAGCCATCCGGAAACCCGCAGCGTTCGTGGTGCTAACCAGTGTCGTATGGCGCTGCACAGGCAGGAACAGAGCAATGTTGTCATCGTTTCATCGGTCATTGATAACCTGGTGAAAGGAGCTGCAGGCCAAGCGGTGCAGAACATGAATATCATGTTTGGCCTGCCGGAAACGCTCGGGCTGGAAGCCCCGGCACTGCTTCCCTGAGGAGTGCCTGTGAGCGAAGAGCGCAAACCTGCGGAAGAGTATGTCGTCATCCGTCACCGGCCGGGTTACCGACTCCGGCGGAGCGCCATTCTGCTGGTGTTCACTATTGTTGCGGCGGTTGCCGGCTATGTCACCGGGCTTAGCCAGGGCGGGTTTCGTTTTTCCAGTGTTGAAGCTTCGAATGAGGTTCTGGAGGAAGAGCTGGAGACGCTCCGTGACAATTACACGGAAGCTCGCCAGAAGGTTATCAACCTGGAGCGGGGAAGAGCGATTGACGAGCAGGCGCTCGACCAGGCCCGTACTTCAATTGTTGCTCTGGAAACCCGGATTGCATCACTGAAGTCGGACCTGACTTTCTATAAAAATATCATGGCACCCTCGGAAACCAGCAAAGGCCTTCAAGTGGACAGTTTCACGCTGGGTAGCGATCGACAGCCCAGGGCGTACGACTTCAAGTTTGTGCTCACTCAGGTGGGCAATAACAAGAGCTATATTGCAGGCCTGGTGGCGGTGAATGTCATAGGCCTGCGTGACGAAGAGAGAGAAGTCATCGCTTTGCGTGACCTGTCTGAGGAAATTGAAGACCTCGGTGTAAAGTTCCGCTTCCGTTATTTTCAGGATGTGGAAGGTACACTGGTGCTGCCCGAAGACTTTGAGCCGCTGGAAATTCAGGTGGTGGCTCAGGCCGAGGGACAAAAATCCTCTCAGGCAGAACGAACATTTGACTGGGATGACTTAACGGAGAATTGAAATGCTTGGTAAGAAGAAGCAGAAACCCCGCCGCCCTACAGGCCACTTTGACACATTGATTTCCTCTCGCACGACAGTAGAAGGGGATGTTCACTTTTCAGGTGGCTTGCATGTGGATGGCCGGGTGCGCGGCAAGGTCGCGGCTGAAGAGGGAAGTGATGCGGTGCTCCGGATTTCGGAGGTTGGCGAGGTTTCTGGCGATATTGTTGCTCCTCATGTCGTCATAAACGGGACGGTGCATGGTGATGTATACGCATCGGCGCATCTTGAGTTGGCCGAGAAAGCCTCCATTAACGGCAATGTCTATTACAACCTTATCGAAATGGCGATGGGAGCTTCGGTCAATGGCAACCTGGTGCATCAAAGGGAGCCGGTGGGGTTGCTGACCAGAGACAATCGTGGCGAAAAGCCCCAAGCTAATTTGGCTGATCAGCCTGCCACCGAACTGAGTGCAGATGTTGAGGGTGGTGGAAAGTCCGAATAGTTGATTGTTTTAGTCAGGAATACCATAATCACTTAAGTTGTTCACAGGTAATCCGGAGGCGAACTTGAGTGTAGTTCAGCAACAGATGGTCGCGCCGCTGTTTTTCAGCGACAGTGCCGTTGCCAAGGTGCGTGAGTTGATTGAGGAAGAAGGCAATGCCGATCTCAAGCTGCGTGTCTTTGTGACAGGGGGCGGCTGCTCCGGTTTTCAGTATGGTTTCTCATTTGATGAGGCCCAGGATGAAGAAGACACGGTGATTGAGCGGGATGGGGTAAGTCTGCTGGTGGATCCCATGAGCTATCAGTATCTGGTCGGAGCTACCATTGATTACCAGGAAGGTCTCCAGGGGTCTCAATTCGTGGTTCAGAACCCGAATGCCAGCTCAACCTGTGGATGCGGTAGTTCGTTCTCGATCTGATCGGGGGCAATTCGAAAAAAGGAGAGCTAACTGCTCTCCTTTTTTTATGGGTATTCAAAATCAGGCCGGGTAAATGGCCCCGAGTATGCGAGGGCCGCGTGCGCCGGTTACCTCTGGAAGGTTGCCGGCACTCCCGCCAAGGGTCTGCTGGGCCAGCCATGCAAAAGCCACGGGCTCGACCCACTGGGGATCCAGGCCGAGTTCTGAAGTGATCAGGAGTTGAGTGGAGCCCAGTGCTTTTTCCAGTTCGCTCATCAGAAGAGGATTTCTGGTACCTCCCCCGCATGCATATACGTTCATTGCCGAAGTCTGAGGTAACTGGCGAACGATGCTTGTGATGGTTAGCTGCAAGAGCGTCCGTTGGACGTCTTCTGCCCGAAGATCCGGATGACGCTGGACCTGGGTTTTCACCCAATCGAGATTGAACCTTTCCTTGCCGGTGCTCTTCGGAGCGGGTTTCGCAAAATAGGCATCTGAGAGCATATCGTCCAACAGGGATTGGTCGACCATGCCCTCTTGTGCCCAATGACCATCGCTGTCAAAAGGCATGCCGGTCTGGTCGAGGCACCAGGCATCCATCAAGGCATTGGCGGGCCCGGTATCAAAGCCCGTTACCGGCTGACCGGAGGTTCCGGGGATCCAGGTGATGTTGGCAATGCCGCCCAGGTTCAGGATGCACCGGTCTTCTCTGGTTGAGCCAAAGAACGCTTTATGGAATGCCGGTACCAGTGGTGCACCCTGTCCACCTGCGGCCATATCCCGTCGCCGGAAGTCTGCGACCGTTGTCACGCCAGTCTTCTCGGCGATGATGGCCGGGTTGCCTATCTGGATCGAAAAAGGAGAAGAACCTGAGGGTTGGTGTCGAATAGTCTGGCCGTGGCTACCAATGGCGCGGATGGAAGAGACGGGAATGGCCGCCTCTTTAATGACGGCGCTGGCGGCCTCGGCAAAGAGGGAACCCGTCATAGTGTCCAGTTCGCCTACTTCGTCTGGTGTCCCCTGATTCTGGCTTACTGACAGGAGACGCAACCGCAAGGCATCAGGATAGCTCAGGGTTTTGGTAGTGTGAACCTGGATCTTGCTGTCGCGAAAGGAAACCAGCACGGCATCGATGCCATCCATGCTGGTACCGGACATCAGGCCGACCCAGGCTTCCATCAAGATTACTCGCCCTGCGCGAGAACGAGCTGGTTGTGGCTGTCCCGGAACACGTCAAACTGTGCCAGACGCTGTTCGGTGGCTCCTTTGAAGCGGGCCATTTCCGAAGCGGGTACCGGCTTGGCGTCCGGTAGTTTTACCTTGCGCGAGTTGCGCGGCGTGCCGTTGACCCGGAATTCGTAATGCAGGTGAGCACCGGTCACCATGCCTGAGGATCCCACATATCCGATGGTCTCCCCCTGCTTGACTCGGGTGCCGTTCTTGATGCCCTTGCCCAGGCGGCTCATGTGAGCGTAAAGCGTTGATATGTTGTCGCCATGCTGAAGTACGACGGTGCGGCCATAACCGCCCTTCCAGCCGGCGAAACGAACACGCCCCGTACCTGCGGCCTTGATAGGTGTCCCCGTCGGTGCCCCATAGTCCGTGCCTTCGTGGGGGCGAACAACGCCCAGCACCGGGTGGCGACGCTGAAGGTTGAATGGCGATGAAACCCGGGCATTGATCGGTGTGCGCAGGAACGCCTTGCGCATGCTCTTGCCGTCAGGAGAGTAGTAGTCGCTGTCACCTTTGCTGTCTGTATAGAGCAGGGCTACGTTTTCATCGCCTTGATTTATGAACCGGGCAGACAGTATGCGACCGGTATCAAATTTTTCACCGTCCAGATAAAGCTCTTCATAGACAACTTCAAAACGGTCACCCTTACGGACATCGTATACAAAGTCGATGGCCCAACCGAAAATACCAGCGAGCTTCATAGTCAGGCGGTCGTTCAGACCGGCCTCGCGTGCGGAGAGATAAAGGGAGCCATCAATGACACCGGATGCGAAGGTCGGACGTGCTTCCGGCTCCCGCATAACGGTTTGACCGGAAAAGCCGTCTTCGGTCTTTTCGATCTTCAGGGATTCAAGCAGGCTCCGCTGAAGTTCAACCGCTTCCAGGTCGCCGGTGTCAGACGTTGCAAACCTGATGGTTTCTCCTGCGTAAAGGCGCTGTAATTTGTCGGCTTCGCCTTCACCATGAATAACAGAAAGCATGATGCCGTCATTGAACCCGGCTTCCTTAAACAGGGAGGAGAGCGTATCGCCGGAATTCACGTCGAGCGTCTGCCAGTCGAGCTCGGGGGCTGCGGGAACGGCCGGCTGGGCCGGAGCTTCAAGCTTCGCCTGCAGTTGTCCCTCATTCTCGACCGGGGTCTGTTCTTCCGTCGCTGCCTGGGCTGGCGCCTCAGGGTTTGACTGCTGTATCTTGCCCTGTCCGGAAACCGTACCTTCTTCAAGGTCCAGCGTGTAGGACATGCGCTTGGCTTCAACGTCAGCGCTGGGGCTCATTAGAATAGCTGCAGTCACTACAACGGTAGCAGCGGCGGCAATGGTAATGTGTGATTTGGGAAACATTTTTAGCACGTATCGCACCCGTTTTAATCGGCATTCCGGCAGGTTGAACTACCTAATTAAAGCTGTTGTTCAAGTATAGACCAACAGATTACCGTATAAAATGCATGCGGGACAGCGTGGAACATTACGGTTACTGTTCCATCCTCCGGATTTCTGCTGGCAGCATTGTTATAATACGCCGCCCTGTTCGCTTGGTGGTGTTTAAAAAATAACCGAGTCTACTTTATCAGGGTGGCGGGTAACTCTCACAGAATTCTTTTGTAGAAGTCTGTAACCGAAAGAATCTATCAAGATCAAAACTGGGGACGTGTTGTTCATGGCATCTATTGATGAGGCGTTGGCCGTAATCAAACGCGGCGTTGACGAACTGATTCCTGAAGACGAGTTGATTAGTAAATTAAAGGAGGGGCGGCCCCTCCGTATCAAGGCGGGCTTCGATCCTACGGCTCCGGATCTCCACCTTGGGCATACTGTCCTTATTAACAAGCTTAGACAGTTCCAGGATCTTGGTCATGAGGTGATTTTCCTGATCGGTGATTTCACCGGGATGATTGGTGACCCCACAGGCAAGAGTGCCACGCGTCCGCCGTTGACTGAGCAGCAGGTTGCTGAAAACGCCGTCAGCTATAAAGAGCAGGTCTTTAAAATCCTGGACCCGGAAAAAACGCGCGTCGTATTCAATTCCGAGTGGATGAGCAAGCTGACAGCCGCAGACATGATCAAGCTGGCGGGTCAGTATACCGTTGCCCGGATGCTTGAGCGGGATGACTTTACCAAGCGGTATCGGGCTGAGCAGGCTATTGCCATTCATGAGTTCCTCTACCCGCTGGTGCAGGGTTATGACTCAGTGGCGCTCGAAGCAGACGTTGAGCTCGGTGGTACAGATCAGAAATTCAATCTGCTCATGGGGCGGATTCTCCAGAAGCATTACAGTCAGTCACCCCAGGTGATTCTGACGATGCCTATCCTGGAAGGTCTGGATGGCGTGCAGAAAATGTCCAAGTCCCTGGGCAATTATGTGGGTGTGAACGATGCCCCCGGAGAAATGTACACCAAGCTTCTCTCTATGCCCGACGATCTGTTATGGCGTTATTTCGAGCTTCTCAGTCTCCGCCCCTTGGCGGAAGTGGCTGAGTTTCGCAAGGAAGTAGAGGGTGGGGCGAACCCGCAGGACTATAAGAAGCTGTTGGCGGAAGAGATAATTACCAGGTTCCACGATGAGGAGTCGGCAAAGACGGCGCACAAGTCTGCTGGCAACCGGGTTGCGCTTGGGGAGATTCCGGATAATGTCCCGACAGTAGAGGTGCCGCTGGAAGGTCAGCCTGAAATGGTCATGGCGTCCGTCTTGCGCCTGGCAGGTTTGGTAAAGAATGGAGCGGCCGCGCGGGACGTCCTTGGTCGTGGCGCAGTGTTTGTTGACGGTCAGAAGTTTGAGGGGGATCGTGTCTTTGTTAAGGGTGATGAGTGCGTCATCCAGGCAGGTAAAAAGAAGATTGCCCGGGTTTTGATTACTGCGTGACCGATTTCCGGCGATTTTGAGCTTTTTCCAGAATCGCCGTTGACACCTCTGGGCAGGTCTGTAGAATGCGCATCTCTTCTGAGGGACAAGCCACTGACACAGCGGTTTGCCGAGGGAGTAACTGCTTGAAAGCGCTGAAGAAATTGAGTTTCAAAATTCTTCAGAAAGCGGTTGACAGGAAAGCGATTCGCTGTAGAATGCGCCCCTCGAGACAAGCAGTAAGCCGGTTCATTTTTCGGCGGTTTCCGGAGACGGAAAGCAAGGAAAAAGAAACGGTTGACAAGGCGGCGGTTCGATGTAGAATACGCGGCCTTGATTGAGCAACAGCTCAAACGCTCTTTAAAAAATTGACCAAGTAATTCGTGTGGGCGCTGGCCGAGGTATTTCGGATATGAAATATCAGGACAGTGACTCGTCGAAATTGAGTTTTGTCTTGAGCAAGATTAAAGATCTTCGGATCTTGTATGATTTAAACTGAAGAGTTTGATCATGGCTCAGATTGAACGCTGGCGGCAGGCTTAACACATGCAAGTCGAGCGGTAACAGGGGTAGCTTGCTACCCGCTGACGAGCGGCGGACGGGTGAGTAATGCATAGGAAACTGCCCAGTAGTGGGGGATAGCCCGGGGAAACCCGGATTAATACCGCGTACGCCCTTCGGGGGAAAGCAGGGGATCTTCGGACCTTGCGCTATTGGATGTGCCTATGCCGGATTAGCTAGTTGGTGGGGTAAGAGCCTACCAAGGCGACGATCCGTAGCTGGTCTGAGAGGATGATCAGCCACATCGGGACTGAGACACGGCCCGAACTCCTACGGGAGGCAGCAGTGGGGAATATTGGACAATGGGGGCAACCCTGATCCAGCCATGCCGCGTGTGTGAAGAAGGCTTTCGGGTTGTAAAGCACTTTCAGTGAGGAGGAAAAGTTAGTCACTAATACTGGCTAGCCTTGACGTCACTCACAGAAGAAGCACCGGCTAACTCCGTGCCAGCAGCCGCGGTAATACGGAGGGTGCAAGCGTTAATCGGAATTACTGGGCGTAAAGCGCGCGTAGGTGGTTTGATAAGCGAGATGTGAAAGCCCCGGGCTTAACCTGGGAACGGCATTTCGAACTGTCAGGCTAGAGTGTGGTAGAGGGTAGTGGAATTTCCTGTGTAGCGGTGAAATGCGTAGATATAGGAAGGAACACCAGTGGCGAAGGCGGCTACCTGGACCAACACTGACACTGAGGTGCGAAAGCGTGGGGAGCAAACAGGATTAGATACCCTGGTAGTCCACGCCGTAAACGATGTCAACTAGCCGTTGGGGATCTTGAATCCTTAGTGGCGCAGCTAACGCACTAAGTTGACCGCCTGGGGAGTACGGCCGCAAGGTTAAAACTCAAATGAATTGACGGGGGCCCGCACAAGCGGTGGAGCATGTGGTTTAATTCGACGCAACGCGAAGAACCTTACCTGGCCTTGACATGCAGAGAACTTTCCAGAGATGGATTGGTGCCTTCGGGAACTCTGACACAGGTGCTGCATGGCCGTCGTCAGCTCGTGTCGTGAGATGTTGGGTTAAGTCCCGTAACGAGCGCAACCCCTATCCCTAGTTGCTAGCAGTTCGGCTGAGAACTCTAGGGAGACTGCCGGTGACAAACCGGAGGAAGGTGGGGATGACGTCAGGTCATCATGGCCCTTACGGCCAGGGCTACACACGTGCTACAATGGTGCGCACAGAGGGCTGCAAACCCGCGAGGGGGAGCTAATCTCACAAAACGCATCGTAGTCCGGATCGGAGTCTGCAACTCGACTCCGTGAAGTCGGAATCGCTAGTAATCGTGAATCAGAATGTCACGGTGAATACGTTCCCGGGCCTTGTACACACCGCCCGTCACACCATGGGAGTGGATTGCACCAGAAGTAGTTAGTCTAACCTTCGGGAGGACGATTACCACGGTGTGGTTCATGACTGGGGTGAAGTCGTAACAAGGTAGCCGTAGGGGAACCTGCGGCTGGATCACCTCCTTAAACGAAGCCGAATGCTTCGGTCAGAGTCCACACGAATTACTTGGTTGATTAATAAAGAGAGCAGATGGGTCTTTCAGGCCCGTACCATTGGGTCTGTAGCTCAGGTGGTTAGAGCGCACCCCTGATAAGGGTGAGGTCGGTGGTTCAAGTCCACCCAGACCCACCAAAATTGCTCAACTCCTGGAGTTGAACGATTTGAGGTAGCTTAAATGGGGCTATAGCTCAGCTGGGAGAGCGCCTGCCTTGCACGCAGGAGGTCGGCAGTTCGATCCTGCCTAGCTCCACCAAAATTTACTGGCTAACTTCGGTTAGCAGTGTCCAGAAACAAGCATTTCATCACGACGATAGAGTTGTTGGATGAAGTTCTTCTTTCTGATCACTGGGTCAGATTTGCTCTTTAACAAATTGGACGAGATAGAACACGATTAATGGATTCCATTATCTCCGGAATTCATTGATCAGAGTGATAACGATTTCAAGCGTTATCCGGTGTTGTCGTTGAAGTGGTTGTTATATCACTTCAAGAGACTGTCTCGAAATAACTCGCGCATCGGGCTTGCCCGGTGAGTGGTGTTGCTTCGAAGAACAGTTGTCTTGGGGTTATATAGTCAAGCAACTAAGCGCATACGGTGGATGCCTTGGCAGTCAGAGGCGATGAAAGACGTGGAAGCCTGCGATAAGGTTCGGGGAGCTGGCAAACGAGCTGTGATCCGGACATTTCTGAATGGGGAAACCCACCTGGTTTCGGCCAGGTACCTTGCACTGAATACATAGGTGTAAGGGGCGAACCGGGGGAACTGAAACATCTAAGTACCCCGAGGAAAAGAAATCAACCGAGATTCCCTAAGTAGCGGCGAGCGAACGGGGATTAGCCCTTAAGCTAAACAACTGGTAGGAGAAGGCTCTGGAAAGTGCCGTCATAGTGGGTGATAGCCCCGTATCCGAAACCTGAGTTTAGTGAAATCGAGTAGAACGGGACACGTGATATCCTGTTTGAATATGGGGGGACCATCCTCCAAGGCTAAATACTCCTGACTGACCGATAGTGAACCAGTACCGTGAGGGAAAGGCGAAAAGAACCCCTGTGAGGGGAGTGAAATAGATCCTGAAACCGTATGCGTACAAGCAGTCGGAGCAGACTTGTTCTGTGACGGCGTACCTTTTGTATAATGGGTCAGCGACTTATGTTCAGTGGCGAGGTTAACCGTTTAGGGGAGCCGTAGGGAAACCGAGTCTGAATAGGGCGATTTAGTCGCTGGGCATAGACCCGAAACCGGGCGATCTATCCATGAGCAGGTTGAAGGTTGAGTAACATCAACTGGAGGACCGAACCCACTGTCGTTGAAAAGCCAGGGGATGACTTGTGGATCGGAGTGAAAGGCTAATCAAGCCCGGAGATAGCTGGTTCTCCCCGAAAGCTATTTAGGTAGCGCCTCGGACGAATACCACAGGGGGTAGAGCACTGTCTCGGCTAGGGGGTCATCCCGACTTACCAACCCGATGCAAACTCCGAATACCTGTGAGTACTATCCGGGAGACACACGGTGGGTGCTAACGTCCATCGTGAAGAGGGAAACAACCCAGACCGCCAGCTAAGGTCCCCAAGTACCAGTTAAGTGGGAAACGATGTGGGAAGGCTCAGACAGCTAGGAGGTTGGCTTAGAAGCAGCCATCCTTTAAAGAAAGCGTAATAGCTCACTAGTCGAGTCGGCCTGCGCGGAAGATGTAACGGGGCTCAAACTGGTCACCGAAGCTGCGGCTGCATACTTTGTATGCGGGGTAGGGGAGCGTTCTGTAAGCCTGCGAAGGTGTGTTGAGAAGCATGCTGGAGGTATCAGAAGTGCGAATGCTGACATGAGTAACGACAATGCGGGTGAAAAACCCGCACGCCGGAAGACCAAGGGTTCCTGCGCAACGCTAATCGGCGCAGGGTGAGTCGGCCCCTAAGGCGAGACCGAAAGGTGTAGTCGATGGGAAACGGGTTAATATTCCCGTACCTTGGATAGCTGCGATGGAGAGACGGAGAAGGCTAGGTAAGCCGGGCGACGGTTGTCCCGGTTTAAGCGTGTAGGGAGTGGGATTAGGTAAATCCGGTTCCACAATTCTGAGACGCGACGACGACTGCCCTTTTAGGGCGGGAAGTTATTGATGCCCTGCTTCCAGGAAAATCTTCTAAGCTTCAGGCTATTCGAGACCGTACCCCAAACCGACACAGGTGGTCAGGTAGAGAATACCAAGGCGCTTGAGAGAACTCGGGTAAAGGAACTAGGCAAAATGGTGCCGTAACTTCGGGAGAAGGCACGCCGGTGGTATGTGACGCCCCTCGCGGGTTGAGCAGAAGCCGGTCGAAGATACCAGGCCCCTGCGACTGTTTATTAAAAACACAGCACTGTGCAAACACGAAAGTGGACGTATACGGTGTGACGCCTGCCCGGTGCCGGAAGGTTAATTGATGGGGTTAGCATTCGTGCGAAGCTCTTGATCGAAGCCCCGGTAAACGGCGGCCGTAACTATAACGGTCCTAAGGTAGCGAAATTCCTTGTCGGGTAAGTTCCGACCTGCACGAATGGCGTAACGATGGGGGCGCTGTCTCTACCCGAGACTCAGTGAAATTGAAATCGCCGTGAAGATGCGGTGTATCCGCGGCTAGACGGAAAGACCCCGTGAACCTTTACTATAGCTTCACAGTGAACTTTGAGCATGTTTGTGTAGGATAGCTGGGAGGCTTTGAAGCGATGACGCCAGTCATCGTGGAGCCAACCTTGAAATACCAGCCTGACATGTTTGAGGTTCTAACTTGGACCCCTTATCGGGGTTGAGGACACTGTGTGGTGGGTAGTTTGACTGGGGCGGTCTCCTCCCAAAGCGTAACGGAGGAGCACAAAGGTGGGCTAAGCATGGTCGGACATCATGCGGTTAGTGTAATGGCACAAGCCCGCTTAACTGCGAGACAGACACGTCGAGCAGGTACGAAAGTAGGTCATAGTGATCCGGTGGTTCTGTATGGAAGGGCCATCGCTCAACGGATAAAAGGTACTCCGGGGATAACAGGCTGATACCGCCCAAGAGTTCACATCGACGGCGGTGTTTGGCACCTCGATGTCGGCTCATCACATCCTGGGGCTGAAGCCGGTCCCAAGGGTATGGCTGTTCGCCATTTAAAGTGGTACGCGAGCTGGGTTTAGAACGTCGTGAGACAGTTCGGTCCCTATCTGCCGTGGACGTTGGAGATTTGAGGAAAGCTGCTCCTAGTACGAGAGGACCGGAGTGGACGAACCGCTGGTGTTCGGGTTGTGTCGCCAGACGCATTGCCCGGTAGCTATGTTCGGATAGGATAACCGCTGAAAGCATCTAAGCGGGAAGCCCCTTCCAAGATGAGATCTCCCTGGACCTTCGAGGTCCCTGAAGAGCCGTTCAAGACCAGGACGTTGATAGGTCGGGTGTGTAAGCGCTGCGAGGCGTTGAGCTAACCGATACTAATTGCTCGTGCGGCTTGACTATATAACACCCAAGACAATTGCGGATAACGCAAAGCACCAACGAAATCAGCATCACTCAGTTCCATCTCGTCCCCCAGTGATCAACCGATTTGTCTGACGACCATAGCGGCTTGGAACCACCTGATCCCATCCCGAACTCAGAAGTGAAACAGGCCTGCGCCGATGGTAGTGTGGCATTGCCCATGTGAGAGTAGGTCATCGTCAGACTCTTAATACCTGAAAACCCCAGCTTCTTCGAAGCTGGGGTTTTTTATTGCCTGAAAAAAAGTGGTGAATTCCCGCCCGGTTTCCGCCTGGGTAAGCCCTGGGATGGATCTCGACGTTCAGGCCAACGCCGATGTGTTGGCGATGGGCTGTTATATTCGTGATGGTGCAAAGGTGGATGGCAACATCCGGGCGCTGCGGCGTACTACCGGGGCATGCAGGGTAAACAACTTTGTTTTTTTTGCTCTCCTGGTGTTTAATCCGGCGGTACTCATTCTGCTGGCCGGACTAACTCTAATGAAATCCAAAGCACTCATCACCTTGCTCAGTGACGGACAGGTCCATTCCGGAGAATCTCTTGCGGGACAGCTTGGTGTCAGCCGGACTGCCGTCTGGAAGCAAATTCGCCGTGCGATGGCCGATGGTTTCAAGATAGAGACCATTCGCGGCCGGGGTTATCAGCTGATTTCCCGCGTCGACCTGCTGGACTACGATGCGGTTTTGAGTCAGCTCGATCCGACGCTCCGGCCTGACTTGGCCCTGAGGGTGCTCGATGACGTGGACTCCACCAATGCCGAGGTCCTTCGCCAGATTGCGGAGGGCGGTAAGGGGCTTCCGGTAACCATTGCAGACTGCCAGACGGCAGGCCGTGGCCGCAGAGGTCGAACCTGGCGCAGTCCCCGCGGCGAAAACCTGTACCTCAGTATGGGATTGACGTTTCATGGCGGATTTGCGGTTCTTGATGGTCTCAGTCTGGCTTTGGGGGTTGCTGTCGCAAACGCCCTCGAACAGCTGGGCGCCGCAGATATTGGTTTGAAATGGCCGAACGACATCTTTCTCCCCACAGGCAAACTGGGCGGTATTCTTGTTGAATTACAAGGCGAACTACAAGAGGGTGTGGTCCAGGTAGTCGCCGGCATCGGAATTAACGTTCATATGTCAGAAGCAGAGGGCGTGGATCAGCCGTGGAGCAGTCTTGGATCTGCATACCCTGGCATTGAATGGTCCCGAAACCAGGTTGCCGGGGCAGTGATTAGTGCAGTGCTTGATGCTGCACGACTCTTCTCCGATCGGGGCTTTCGCGATTTCCGTGGTCCCTGGCAGAAAAGGGACATCTTCAGCGGGAAGCTTGTCCAGGCAAGAGGTGGTGAAATTAACGGCACGGGTTGCGGCGTTGATGAAAACGGTAACTACCTGCTTCGTACCGAACAGGGGGTGGTTCCAGTGAGAGCTGGTGAGATCAGCCTGCGGGTTGCTTCATGAGATTGTTGGTTGACGCAGGAAATTCTCGTCTGAAGTGGCGCCTCGAGCAATCCGGCAAATGGATCGAAAAGGGGACCGGTGCGCTCGATGACACCGATCCGTTGCATGGGTTGCCAGATGAAGTTGGTCAGATTACCCGGGTGGCGGTATCCACAGTTGCATCGGAAGAAAAGAGACTGCGCCTCCTGGAGTATCTTGTAGAGCGTACAGGTGCGCCTGTCAGCTTCTACTGGGCAGAGGCGGCGCGGGGCGGTTTGACCAACGCATATGCCGCCTGTGAACGGATGGGGGCGGATCGCTGGCACGCCATGTACGGGGCATGGCAGGAGCATAGGCGAGGGTTTGCTGTGGTAGATGCAGGCAGCGCTGTCACCGTTGATTATGTTGATCCTGCCGGACAGCATCTTGGTGGCTTTATTCTCCCTGGCTTGCAGATGATGCTCCGCAGCCTCAGATCCGATGCGGCGAGAATTGGTTTCGACCCCGATCAGGTGCTGGATACCCGTCCGGGAGTGAGCACCGGTGAGTGTGTCAATCATGGACTTGCCTGGTTGTCTGGCGCACTGGTGGCTCAAATCCACGCAGATGCGGGAACCTACGGGCTGCCGGATATTCTGGTAACTGGTGGAGATGCCGATCGTTTGATCGGTCTCGGTCTGGCGGGTGTCCACCATCCTTCGCTTGTGCTTGAGGGGCTGCAGGCGATAGATGCGGAGGAGTGCCGGGGATGAAGCGGCTTGCGCTTGTTGTGCTGATCTTGAACATTGGTGTTTGGTACCTGGCGGGATTGCTGCAGTCTCCTTCTCAATCTGGTGTTGAAGCAAGAGGAACCCTGCCAAGGGTCGCCAGTCTCAAGAATCCCAATCCACAGGCAATGGCCAGTGATGCCCGTCCGGCAGAGGCAGGTGCTCTCTCCTGTGTCAGGGTTGGTTGGTTCGACTCCCGTGAAGCGGTCGAGGCACTGGTAAACGACCAGCCGATGGCCACAGAGTTCGCCTTTGCCGTCCAGGAGCTGGAGCGGGAGCTCCCCTCCCTGTACTGGGTGATCATCCCTCCGCAGCCACCTGAGGTTGCGAGCAGGCAGTTCCGGGATATCCAGCGCCAGGGCATTGACTCCTACCTGGTTACCGAGGGCGAGAACCGGAATGCAATCTCCCTGGGCCTGTTCGAGTCCCGCGAAGCTGCAATATCCGTGCTTGAAGAAAAAAAAGGCCAGAATCTTAATGTGGTACTGGCCAACTTCCCCCGAAATCAGATAAGCTACGCGCTCGCTTTTGAGGCTGAACCGGAACTTGCGAAAGAGATGGTTCAGGCGGTGGAAATGGACTACGGCAAGAATTTCGATTTCGTCGAAATCAACGCTTGTAAGGGTGTTGCAACACCAGAAAAAAGTCCGTAGTATACCGCCCTCGCTGACGAGGCGAATGTGAGCTGGCGTAGCTCAGTTGGTAGAGCAGCTGACTTGTAATCAGCAGGTCGGGGGTTCGATTCCGTCCGCCAGCTCCACTTTTTGTAGTAGCAAATCCGCGGAAGCGGGTTTGACTCGGAGGGGTTCCCGAGTGGCCAAAGGGATCAGACTGTAAATCTGACGCGAAAGCTTCGCAGGTTCGAATCCTGCCCCCTCCACCACTTATTGCCGCGGGCATCGTATAGTGGCTATTACCTCAGCCTTCCAAGCTGATGACGCGGGTTCGATTCCCGCTGCCCGCTCCAATTTGATTTGAAATGCTCATGTAGCTCAGTTGGTAGAGCACACCCTTGGTAAGGGTGAGGTCGGCGGTTCAAATCCGCCCATGAGCTCCATCATTAATCCGGTCAACGTGACGATCGAGGTTGATTAGGGGGACTGGTCGAATGTCTAAAGAAAAGTTTGATCGCAGTAAGCCA